>NZ_JANKAF010000001.1:0-664193 GCF_024622765.1 Clostridium mucosae
TAGGTCTATTCAAGCCGAAGGTACATTTGGAGTAATTAAGGAAGATCATGGATTCAGAAGATTTTTACTTCGTGGTTCGGTCAATGTAAAAATAGAATTTCTACTTAAAGCATTAGCATATAATATTTCTAAGTTACATAACAAAATCATTAGTAATAGATTAGGATGTAGTATTTTTATAAAAGAAATATTATAAAAAACTATAACTGTAACTTTTTTAAAAAAGGGGTATATTTACCTCTTTTAGTCATGCAACAAAATAAATATTTAACCAGATATTTCATAGTATGTTTTTATTATAACCCCTAAAATATCAATTTTAAAATGCAAAAAAAGAGGTTGCTACAAAATGATTAAAAATCATTTTGCAACAGCCCCTTTTGTTAATTTTCTTTAATATGTTTGACAGAAGTTTTATTCAGCATAATAAATTAAATTTACTTAACATAATATAAAAAGTTTAATAAAAGTACTTAAATAATAAATAAATAATAAAAAATAATAAAATATGTAATATATATTGAATCAAAAACTAAACATTAGGTCGATTTATAGATAAAAATAATTATTTTATATAATTATTTTCGACTTGAAGAAGAAGTACTAAATGATAAAATTAAATTAGTAAAAGGTGGAAGGAGGAGTTTTTTGGGGGAAAGGTACAAAGAGATTCTATTTAAATTTACATTTTAAGTTTGGCATAATTTATTAAAGGTATAAGGATAAATACTTATATCAAGAGCTTATTAAAATATTTTAAGGGGGATGAATATGAAAAAGCTTTTAAAAAGCAGAATGTTAAGCTCATTTATGGCACTTACAATGATATTAGGACTAATAACTGTACCAGTAAAAGAAGTTAAAGCAGAAAAAGCAAGTAGTATAGTGATAAGTGAAGTATATGGCGGTGGAGGAAATTTTGGATCTAAATATAAAAACGATTTCATAGAACTATATAATCCAACTGATAATGATATTGATTTGACAGGTTGGAAAATAGAATATGCAAGTGCCACAGGAGAGTTTGGAAAAAATAATTGTAACTTAAGTGGGACAATTAAGGCAAATGGATATTTTTTAGCTCAGCAAGCAGCGGGGGCTGCTGGAACAGAAGCTTTACCAGAGCCAGATATAATAGGCGAATTAAATATGGGAGCTTCAAATTTAAAGGTTAGAGTAGTCAATGCTGAAGGAGCAGTTATAGATTTCGTTGGTATTGGAACAGCGACAACTTTTGAAGGAGATAAGGCTGCACCTGCAATTAGCGCTAGTTTGAGTGCTCATCGTAAAGATAATGACGGATCAAATAATGGAATAACTAATGGTTGGGATACTAATAATAATGGAAATGATTTTTACGTAAAAGAACCAACTCCTAGAAATTCAAAATATTCATCTGTAGACATTGCATTAATTGGATTGAAAATTGATGAAAATATATATCTTGAAGTTGGAGAAAATAAAAGTTTAACACTTGCTTATACCCCAGAAAATACTACTGAAAAAGGTGTTGAATATATAAGTTTAAACCCTGAAATAGCAACAGTAGATAAAGATGGGAAAGTTGTTGCTGTTAAAGAAGGAAAAGCAATTATAGAAGTTAAATCAACAATAAAACCTGATATAAAATCAGTATGTAGAGTAGAAGTAAATAAAACTACAGATAAGATTGGGCCAACAGTTAGTGATTTAAAGCCAGCAAATGGACAAAATATAGGAAATTTAAGACGTCCTGAAATTAGTGCAACTTTTCAAGATGAATCAGGAATAGCTATGGATTCAATTAAGTTATCACTTGATGGAAAAGATGTAAGCGGTAACATATCTAAAGATGATAAAACTATAAAATATTCTGTAGGAGAAGATTTAGCAGATGGTGCTCATACTGTTTTAGTTGAAGTCAAAGATTCTTTAGGAAATTTAACAGCTCAAGAATGGAAGTTTACAATTGGAGAAGTTAAGAAAAACTTATATTTTGGACAGCTACATTCTCATACTAATATATCAGATGGTACTGGAACTGTAGATGAGGCATATCAATATGCAGAAAATACTGCAAAAGTAGATTTCTTAGCTGTAACAGATCACTCAAATTGGTTTGATAATGATAAATTAGCGAGCATAGCTGATGGATCAATGAGTGAAGCTTGGAAAAAGGGTTTAAATGCTGCAGATAGGTATAATAAAAATGGAGATTTCGTAGCTATTTATGGATATGAAATGACTTGGTCAGGTTCTACTGGTGGATATGGTCATATTAATACTTTTAATACGCCAGGATTTGAGACAAGAACAAATATTAAAATGGATTTGAAAAATTACTATAATGCTTTAAAAACCCAAAAACAATCCATGTCACAATTAAATCACCCAGGAAAAACTTTTGGAGATTTTAGTGACTTTGCCTATTATGATGCTGAAATAGATAAGCAAGTTACATTAATTGAAGTTGGAAATGGTGAAGGAGCTATTAGAGGATCAGGATATTTCCCTTCATATGAATATTATACAAGAGCACTTGATAAAGGATGGCATGTTGCCCCTACGAATAATCAAGATAACCATAAAGGTAAATGGGGAAATGCAAACACTGCAAGAACTGTTGTAGAAGCATCTGATCTTTCAAGAGAGTCTGTTTATGATGCAATAAAAGAAAGAAGAGTTTATGCAACAGAAGATGAAAATTTAAAAATTTCTTATGAAGTTAATGGAAATACAATGGGATCAATAATACCACAAACAGATTCACTAGAATTTAATGTTAATGTTGAGGATATTGATTCTAGAGATAATATTAAAAAGATTTCAATAATTGGCGATGGTGGTAAAGTTGTTAAGTCAATTGATAATGTAAATTCTACAACTAAGAACTGGTCATTTACATTAGATAAATCAACAAGTTCATATTACTATGTAAGAGTAGATGAAGCAGATAGTGATATAGCTGTTACATCTGCAGTTTGGGTTGGAGAAAGAGAAAATTTTGGGATTTCTACAGTAGATTCTGACACAGAAGTAATTATTGCTGGTGAGGAATTCAATATAGGAACTACTATATATAATAATGAAGCAACAGCTATAAATAATATTAAAGTAGAATACTATTTAAACAATGGAAGCGAAGCAATAGATACTCAAACTATTGAAAAAGTAGATGCAGGATCATCAATAGTAGCAAAGCTAAAACATAAATTTGAGAAGGCTGGAGATTATTCTTTCCAGGTAAAAGTAACAGCTACTATTAATGGAGAAGTTAAAGAATTTAAAGGATCTATTGAAGTTGAAGTTTTAGAAGCAAATGAAGTTTCTAAAGTTGTTATAGATGGAGCACATCAAAATCAATATGTATCAGGAGACTATTCAAATAAAGTTACAACATTAACCGCTTTAATGGCACAAAATAAAGTTAAGGCAATTATAAATACTAAACCTATAACAGATGAAGTTCTAAATGGAGCATCACTGCTTATAATGTCAGATCCGCAAAGTACAGTTAAGGATGCATATGGATTAACTCCTCAAAAATATACTGACGATGAATTAGCTGCAATAGCTAGATTTGTTAAAAATGGTGGAAATATTGCAATAACTTCTAAAGCTGACTATGGAGATGCTAAGGATGAGTATGGAAATGCAAGACAAGGTAATTCTGTACTTGAAGCAATAGGAGCAAAAATAAGATTTAATGATGATCAAGCAACGGATGATAGTGAAAATGGTGGTCAAAACTATAGGTTATATTTTGATGATTATAATTTAGAAAGTAGTTGGATGAATGGCATAGATACAACTAAAAAATATAGTTTTTATAGTGGTTCAACACTTATAATGCCATCAGATAAATCAAACATAGATGTTTTAGTAAGAGGTCATGCAAATACTTACGGAAATGATGCTGATAACCAAAAGGATAATACTCCAGTAGGAAAAGGTGAAGTTGTGGGATTAGCAGTTGAAACTTTAAGTAATGGAGCAAAAGTTGTAGTGTCAGGTGCTACCTTCTTCTCAAACTTTGAGATGGATGGATTAGATTATTCTAATTATCAAATAACAGAAAAAGTTATAAAAGAACTTGCTTCAGCACCTGAACTTCCAATAAGTAAAATTGCTGATGTAAGAATAGATGCTAATAAAGATAATCTTCCAGATAGATTTGGTGAATCTGTAGTAGTTGAAGGATATGTAACAGCAGCATCTAACGTAGCAGCACCTGGAAATTCATTCTTTGATGTTATTTATATTCAAGATGAAACAGCAGGGTTAACTATATTTGGAGTTTCGACTACATCAGTAAAATTAGGTCAAAAGGTAAGAATTAAAGGAAAAGTTTCATCATATTTAAATGATGCATAAATAGCTCTTAAAAATGAAAGTTTAGGGCTTAAAATTATTGATGAAAATATTAATTTAGTACAGCCAATTAAACTGTCAACAAAGGATAGCATGCTAGAAGAAAAAGAAGGCCTTTTAGTTAAGGTTGAAGGAAAAGTAACTAGGATTGAAGGACAAAGTATATTTGTAAATGATGGTTCTGGAGAATCAAGAGTTTATGTAGAAGGTTACGTTAGAAGTAGTAAAAATCCTGGAGTAGATGATGAATGGAAGGCTAGAATTAACGTAGGAGATAAAGTTTCTGCAATTGGACTTGAATCTGAGGATCCGGAAGGTCATAGACTAAGAGTTAGAGATTCAGCAGAAATTGAAAAGTTACAAGACAATGATGATGTGAAGGTAACAGGAATAAGTTTAGATAAGACATCAGTAGAATTAAAGATAAATGAAAGCTTAGAATTAAAAGCAAGCATTTCACCAGCAAACGCAACAAATAAAGAAGTTACATGGACAACAAGTGATGAAAAAGTTGCAAAGGTAGATGAAAATGGAAAAGTAACAGCTATAGGAGAAGGAAAAGCAACAATAACAGTTACAACAAAAGATGGAGGCTTTAAAGCTACATGCGAAGTTACTGTTAAGAGCGATAAGGATGATAATGGAACAACTGATCCTGTAGAAAATATAGTTGAAAAAGTAGAAAATCCTAATGGAAAGAATCAAGTAGTTATAAAAATTCCATCAAATGAAATTAGAGTTGAAATAAAAGATATAGAAGCTATAAAAACTGGAAATGGATCTTTTGAAATTAAAAATGGAGAAAATACTATACTACTACCATTTAGCTTAATTGATAAAGAACTATTAAAAGAAGATTCAAGTATAATTTTTGAAATGAAGGTTAAAGAAGATGCAACTATTACAGCTGGAATTAGAGGAGTTAAAAAAGTATTTGAATTCAACTTATTGATTAAGAATGGCGAAGAAGTAGTTACAGTTCATAGCTTTAAAGATGGAGTTGCAACTGTAACTTTAAAGTTAACAGATGAAGATTTAAAAGGCTTAAATAAGGCTAACTTAGCTGTATTTTATTATAATGAAGAAACTAAGACATTTGAACAATTAGAAACAACTATAAATGGAAATGAAATAACTTTTAAAACACCACATTTTAGTAAGTTTATAATTGCAGAAAAAGCTAATAATGAAAGTGGAGTAACTTTACCAGCTACTGGTGGGAATAATCCTATTTATTTAATAATTGTAGGTATAATTATAGTTGGAGCTGGAGCATTTATGTTATTAAGCAAAAAGAAAAAGATGGAAAATAAATAAATTCTATTAAAAAATTTAGGCTGCTAAATTATCTTTAGCAGCCTTTAGAATGCTCTTAGAAAAGCTAAAATTATAAGCATTGCACCTGATAGCCAAGAAAGGTTTATATTTGTAGTTTCAACAAACTTCTTTCCCATAAAAGCACCAAGTAAAATGGCTATTATACCAATTAAAAGAGCGACTATAAAAACGTCTATATAATTAATAGATATAAGGCTACTACCAAATCCAACAGCTAAACTATCTAGTGATAGGGCTAATGCAAGGTAAAATGCTTCTTTTGATGTAAGTATCTTAGATTTATCGAAATCAGCCTTTGTTTCATCTGCATATACTTGTAGAACAATATTAAAATCAAATAATTTAAAAGTTAATGGTGATAAATTATTTGATTTATTCTTAATATAAGATTTTAATAAACTTTCAAAGAGTCTATATACTCCTAAAAGAAAAAGTATAAGAAAACTCATAATTCTTGCAACATTAGCAGATATATAATTTTGAAGGAATCCACCAACAATAAGAGAAAGTCCAAGCATACTAGCTGATATTATGTCCACTATGAAAGCAGAGGTCAGTGGAATTTTGATTTTACTAGTTCCATATGCAATACTTGCTATGAATGAATCTATTGATACAGATAAAACTAATATTATTGTTTCAATCATAAATTTGTCCTCAGAAATTATTTTTACTTCATAATATGAAAAAAATATTTATATAGTTACAAAAAGTGATTTAATATAAATCTAAATTAATAAAAAAATAGTAGTAAAAAATCTTTTTTAAATATAAAATATTATTTGATAATTAAATTAAAGGAGAACAAAATGGATAATAAAGAATTGAACTTAGAAGATAATGAAAAGAAGATAATGAGTTTCTTAGATGAAGATGGTAATAAAATAGACTTTGAAGCTGTAGCAAGAATTTATTTAGAAGAAAAAGAATATTTGTTATTAGCTCCAATGGATGAAAAGAGCGAAGATGTGTATGTTTTTAGAGTAGATAATGTAGATGGAAAAGAAGAGTTAAACTTAGTTGAAGATGATAAGGAATTTTTAGCGGTTAAAAAAGAATATAAAAAATTATTATATTAAATTGGAGGAGTTTATGAATTATAGTAAGATTATAGAGATATTAGATGGAAATTATTTAACTGAAATTGAAGAATTAAAAAAAGAAGATGGTTTATTCTTGGTAAAATTCTTTTTAGATTTTGATGAAGATGTTTTAAAAGCAGCAAGAAGTTATTCAAATGAAGAAAGTGATTACGAAGAAGAAAGTAATGAATGGTATAAAGAATACTTTATTCCTTACCTTTATGACTATGGTAATGATGAAGTTGTTGATATAATTGAGGAAATAGTTGAAGAGCTAGAAATTTCAGGCGAAGTTATGGCTTTTCAGATTGATCCAGGAAATTGTGAAAATATTAAGTTTATGGCATTGTTTACAGAAGAAGAAAGTGATTTATCTATTGAGGATGTTGCAAAAGAGTTTATTTGCTAATTGATAGATACATATGAAAAAAATTCTATTGCATATGAAGCAATTTATGATATAATAAAATCATAAAATAAATCCTGAGATGTGCGCTAAGCTTATAATATTCAACCTACATTATTGATACGGGATTTGCAATAGCTAAAACAATGTCAGGCTTCAGTAATTCACTTTATGTGGCAGGAGAAGGCAGCGGATTAGTGAGCTTAACCCACCTGCGAGCCGCAGGTATGAATATTTAAGTGAACGGCATGTTGGGAGTATATTTGTTAATAATACCTCATGTAATGAGGTGTTTTTTTTATTCAGAAAATATAGAAACTTTTAAGTTAATAGCTTATAAAGTTTCTATATTTTTTGTTTTATAAGGAATTATATTTAACTAATTTATAAATAAAGTAATCATCAAATTCACACATAATAAATAATTAGTAGACTATTTAAGCAACCTTTTTGAAAGGGTTGCTACCAAAGTGTCTTTTTACATATCTTTTATAGATATTCTTTTGTGATTTACTTATTAGCTTGTCCAAATCTTGTGAAAGATAAATTATTAATCTGTTGCTTGGAGAAAGATACCCTAATAAAAAGTTAAGTATAGCTTTCTTTAGTAGTATTTGTCTTCTACATTTCTTTATCATTTTTAGTAGCACCTCCATCTATTTACAAAATACATCGTGTTATAACAATATTATACCAAAAAGTATAAAGATGTAAAATAAATTCATAAAACAAATAACAACAAATTAGTTTAAAATTTTACTGTATCCTTTATCAAAAATTGTAAAAATATCAAATATAATGGAAGGTATATAAAAATATTACATGGATATAAAAAATAACGAGAAAAGAGTTTGTCGAAATTATATAAGTTGATATTGATTTAAATAGAGGGTAAAATATAAGAAAGAATTAAAATTAAAATTAGAATAAAGAGGAGAACTAAAGATGGATTATCAAAGTATGAAAATGGATGATGTAATAAAAAGAATTAATGAACTTTATAAGAAGAGTAAAGAAGAGGGATTAAACGATTTAGAAAAAGAAGAACAACAAATTTTAAGAAGAAGATATATAGATAGTGTAAAAAATAATTTTAGAGCTCAGCTAGAAACAGTGGAACCAAAAAAAAGAAATTAAAGGGTGATAAATTTGTCAGTTACAGTTGAAAAAATAATAAAAGATTTTGACATGGAAGTATTGGTTGAAGGGGAAAAAGATGTAGAAATATTTGTAAATGATATAAATAGACCAGGATTACAATTATCAGGCTTTTATAATTACTTTGCTCCTGAAAGAATACAAGTAATAGGAAAAGCAGAATGGAGTTTTTTAGAGGCAATGGGCCTTGAACTTCGTAAGAAAAGAATAGATAAGTATTTCAGTTTTAATTTAAAATGTCTAGTAATTACAAGAGATTTAGAACCTCAAGAGGAGTTATTAAAAGCAGCTAAGAAAAATAAAATTTGGCTTATTAGAACTAAATTAGTAACAACAAAACTTATTAGTAAGCTAACTATTTATCTTACAGGACAATTAGCACCAGAAACTAGACTTCATGGAGTATTGGTGGATGTGTATGGAATAGGAATATTGATAACAGGAGAAAGTGGAATTGGCAAAAGTGAAACTGCTTTAGAACTTATAAAAAGAGGTCATAGATTAGTAACTGATGATGCGGTAGATATAAAAGAAATTGATGGAGAGTTAATTGGTAGGTCACCAAGAATTACTATAGGTATGCTTGAAGTAAGAGGAATTGGTATAATAGATGTCGCATCGTTATATGGGTTAAGTTCTATATTACCTGAAAAGGATATACAATTACTTATGCATTTTGAGCATTGGAAAGATGATGGGGATTACGATAGACTAGGATTAAATGATGATCGTCAAGATATATTGGGAGTTAAAGTTAAAAAACTTAGAGTTCCTGTAAGGCCAGGAAGAAATATCGCTGTTATAATAGAGGCTGCGGCTGTAAATTATAGACATTCACTAATGTCTGAGGTTACTCCGGTAGATATAATTGAAAGTAGAATGGATAAGATAATAGAATAATACTTATATTAATAGTATAGGTTTAAAAATACTTATAATAAATAAAATCAGGAGGGCTAATATGGATAAAAAGGAAGATAAAAAAAATCCTTGGTTAAAATATACGGGAGATAAGAAAGATGAATTATTTGATTTTTGTAAGGGATATATAGATTATATGTCTTTATGCAAAACAGAAAGAGAATGTGTTTTAACAAGTATAGATATGGCTGCTGCTCTAGGATATAGAGATTTAGAAGAAGTTATAGAAAATGGAGAAACTTTAAAAACTGGTGATAAGATATTTATAAATAATAAAGATAAAGCATTAGCACTATTTCTTATAGGTGAAGAGCCAATTGAAAAAGGTATGAGAATAATAGGATCTCACGTAGATTCTCCAAGATTGGATTTAAAGCAAAATCCTCTATATGAAGATTCTAACCTTGCAATGATGGAAACTCATTATTATGGTGGAGTTAAAAAGTACCAATGGGTCACATTACCATTAGCATTACACGGAGTTGTTGTTAAGAAAGATGGTACCAAAATTGATGTAGTAATTGGTGAAGATAATAATGATCCTGTTGTAGGAATATCTGATCTCTTAATACATTTATCTGCAGATCAACTTCAAAAGAAAGCTAATGTAGTTATTGAAGGTGAAGATTTAAATTTATTAGTTGGAAATATGCCTTTAGAAGGATGCGAAAAGGATGCTGTTAAAGCAAATATTCTTAATATCCTAAAAGAAAAGTATGATTTTGAAGAAGAAGATTTCTTATCAGCTGAAATAGAAGTAGTTCCAGCAGGAAGAGCTAGAGAATATGGATTAGATAGAAGTATGATAATGGCATATGGTCAAGATGATAGAGTTTGTGCTTATACTTCATTAATGGCTCTTTTAGATTTGGATAAAAGCAAATATACTTCAGTAGTATTATTAGTTGATAAAGAAGAAGTAGGAAGCAATGGAGCAACTGGGATGCATTCAAAATTCTTTGAAAATGTTGTAGCTGAAGTTATGGATAGACTTGGAGAATATTCAAGCTTAAAATTAAAAAGAGCATTAGCAAACTCAAAGATGTTATCAGCAGATGTAACAGCTGCTTATGATTCTAATTATCCTTCTGTAATGGAAAAGAAAAATTCTGCATATTTCGGTAAGGGCCTTGTATTTAGTAAATATACAGGCGCAAGAGGAAAATCAGGATGTAATGATGCAAATCCAGAATTTATGGCATGGCTTAGAAATGTTATGGATAAAAATGATGTTTTATTCCAAACAGCTGAACTTGGTAAAGTAGATCAAGGAGGCGGTGGAACGATCGCAT
The DNA here is from genome assembly GCF_024622765.1 of Clostridium mucosae. Taxonomy (NCBI): domain Bacteria; kingdom Bacillati; phylum Bacillota; class Clostridia; order Eubacteriales; family Clostridiaceae; genus Clostridium; species Clostridium mucosae. The sequence continues at coordinate 10,548 of NZ_JANKAF010000001.1, forward strand.
ATATTTTAGCAGAATATAATATGGAAGTTATCGATTGTGGTGTAGCGCTTCAAAATATGCATGCTCCTTGGGAAGTAGCAAGTAAGCTAGATATCTATGAAACTATGAGAGGATATAAGGCTTTCTTAGAGGAAGAATTAGAATAAATAGTTTAATCAAGAATAGAGTTAAGACTGTATCAATACTAGTTTTTTACATAGATTGATACAGTTTTATATTTTATTCACATAATTAGATTTTAGTGAATAAAATATATCATAGGCAAGAGGTGATTTACTATGAATTTTGATTGGTCAAGATTTAAGAACTATGGTTTATGGGTTTCTATTCTTGCATTAATTCCAATGATTTTAAGTGCTTTTGGTGTACACATAGTTCCAGAAGAATATCGAACTATAACTCATGCAATATTATCTATATTAGTTGCATTAGGTATAGTTAGTAATCCTACAACTCAATCCAAATGGTTTAATGACGATAAAAGAATAGATAAATAAATTTAAATATAATTATTTATAGAGATATTATTTTTAATAATATCTCTATTTAATTATTAGAAGTATTTGAAAGCCATAATAAATTAATATAAAATTAAGTTATTATATTATTGAAAAGTGAGAGTATATATGAAAATTGGGGAATTTAGTAAGATAAACAAAATAAGTATAGAAACTGTAAGACACTATATGGATTTGGGCCTAATTATACCATATAAGAATGGGTCTCAATATGAATTTAATCAAAAGTGTCAAAAAGAACTTGAAAATATTTTAAATCTAAAATCTTTAGGATTTACATTAAATGAAATAAAATCTATTTTTGTTTATGAGACCTTAGGAAAGCTTAGTATCACTGAAAAAAATAATATTTTACATGATTTATTTACATTAAAGAAAAAGGAAATAAGTAAAAAAATAAATGAACTAGTAGAGATAGAAACTAAATTGACAAAGAAAATAAAAGATATAAATTCAGTAGAGGTAAAAAGAAATTTTAGTTTAGGAATAGATATTAAAAATTTAAATTTATTATCATGTGTTAGTTGCAGAGAAGATTTATACTTAGAAGAAGGCAATATAAAAAACAACCAAATATTAGATGGAAAGTTAAAGTGCACTTGTGGTATTAGCTATAGTGTAAAATCTGGAATATTAATTGTTGATGAGTATGCTGAAAAAAAGAGTAGTGAAGTAAATAACAACATTATTGAAGAGTATATAAAAGAAACCGATGAAAATTATATTTTGAATGTAAGAAAAGGATTAGATTGGGTTCATAATGAGCTTTGTAAGCTTGATTTTAGTGATAAAGTAATCTTAGAAATAGGAAGTGGATTAGGATTTCTATTAAGAAATTTATATGATGATTTAGATGAGAGTAGCGTATATATTGCTATAGATAATAATATTGAAAAGCATAATTATTTGAAATCATTAATTGAAAGAAGTAATACTAAAAAAATATAATGTTTATTTGTACAGATTTTAAGTATGTGCCAATAAAGGAAAAGTCCATTGATTTATTTTTAGATTATGGAGGGAGCAGTAATTACTGGTTTGAAAAAAATGATTTTTCTATTAAAGATATATTAAAGTATTTAAAAGAAGATTCATATGTTGGGTTATCGTACATTTTATTTAAAAAATTTGTGTTAAGTAACTCCATAAAAGAAGAAAATAGAAAAAATTTTAATATTAATTATATTAAAGAAGAGCTAAAAAAACATAACTTTAAAATGATATCAGAACAGAAATCAGATTATTTAAACAAACCTAGTATATATGAAGATTATTTTTCAGAAAGTGAAGAAGTTTATTCATATTTGTATTTTGGAAAACGGTAGGGTTAACCCTATCTTTTCTTTTGAGTTTAATAAAAATAAGAATATTAGATACTTGATATGGTGTAAAGGAGATAGTATAGAATTTTCTAGAGGTGATAAGAATGAAATTTATAAAAAATAAAGGAGATAGAAATGCTCTCTTATTTTATCTAGGAAGCTTAGTATCAATATTTGGGACAACGATATATACTTTTGCAATAAGTTTATATACGTTAAAGATGACTGGATCAAGTGTTAGTTTTTCTACAACATTGATTTTAAGTATAATACCTATAATTATACTAAATCCAATTGTGGGAGTTATGGTTGACAAATTTAATAAGAAAAAATTAGTAGTTACAGCTAATCTATTAAATGGAATATTTCTAGTTATAATATATTTAATAAGCAATTGGAAGGGGTTAAGCATTGGAATTATTTATTTAAGTACTTTTGTTATTAATAGTATAAATATTATATTTGATGTTAGTATAGATTCTTCAATACCTAATATTGTTTCGAAAGAAAAAATAGTTAATATCAATGCAGGAAATCGAATAATAGATTCAATATCCTCTGTACTTGGTCCAGTATTTGGGGGAATAGCTTTTGCTATATTTGATATAGAGTTTTTTATATTAATAAATTCTATTTCATTTTTACTTTCAGCTATTTTAGATACTTTGATTGATTTTAAATATAATACTAATAGTGAATTAGAAGAGAAGCAGGATAAAAGAATTACGATAGGAAATTTGAATTATTTTAAGGAAATAGCAGAAGGTTTTAAATATTTAATAAGTAAAAGATACATTGTTGAGATTCTAGCCCTATTTATAATAGTTAACTTCTTTATTTCTTTCTCGGTTACTATTCCAATACCAATTATTTTAAATAATATATTAGAAATTCCAGCTAAAAGTTTTGGATTAATTCAGGGAGCAATCCCGATAGGTATGATAATAGGCGCATTTATGGTAAAAAAGATCATAGCAAAATATAAGTTGAATAGTATCTTTTCAGTAACAGGAATAATTATGTCTGTTAATATAATATTACTTTCTATCCCACTTTTTATTAATAACATAAATAATATAAATGTATATGTTATTTACTATTTGCTTATAATGATCTTTATGGGAATATGTGTATCTTTAGTTGATATTCCTTTTTCATATACTATGCAAACTAATATAGAAGAAGAATTTAGAGCGAGGTCTTTAAGTTTAACAATAAGTATAGTAAAAGTAGTTGTTCCTATATCATATTTAATATCAGGAGTTTTACTTCAAAATATAGAAGCTTATATAGTAATTTTATTTGGAGGAATTACAGTTTTAATAGTAAGTATAATATTCTATAAATATATATCAAAGAAATAAAGAGATGTATAAGACACCTCTTTATTTAGAATGAAAAGTATAAAATTATGATAGTATTTTACACTGGATTATTTTCATTTATATTATTAAGGAGCTGCTACAGACAGCTCTTTAATTATGAGAGAGAACCCAACTTAACATAGAGAATATAGAATCATCTTGAGGAATATTAACATCGCCTACACTTCCATGACCTTCATCATTAGGAATTCCATGACAATCTGATCCGCTTGAAATAAATAAATTTCTGTCTTTAGCTAGCCTTAAAAATTTATCTGTATCTTTTTCGGTATTTTTATAATAAATAGCTTCAAGTCCATCAAATCCCAAATCTAATAAATCTTCAACAGGTGTTTTTTTAACCAATACAGGATGTGCTAAAAAAACTAAGGCACCATACTTTTTTAATAGTTTAATACCATCTTTAGTAGAAAGTTTAGTAGATGGAATATAAGCTGGACAATTATTACCTATAAAGTTATCAAATATATAATCATGGTCATAAGGATAACCAGCATCAATTATAGCTTTTGCTATATGAGGTCTTGCAATAGTATCTTTTCCATTAGATAAAACTTTATTTATATCAATTTCAATATTATGATATTTTTTTAAATTATCAACTATCTTATATGCTCTAGAAATTCTTCTTTCTTTAAATTCATTTAATATATTATTAAGTTCAAGATGATCATAATTATCTTTATTAAAGAAGCCTAAAACATGGATTGATTCACCATTATATTCTGTAGAGAGTTCTATTCCAGGAATAAATTTAACATTGAGAGTTTCAGCCTCATTTAAAGCTTCTTTTATACCAGTTAATGTATCGTGATCTGTTAAAGAAATATAGTCTAAGTTCTTTTCTTTTGCCATTTTTACAATATCGCTAGGAGTGAATCTACCATCAGAACAAATAGAATGAATATGCAAATCGCATTTAAACATATATCTTCTCCTTTCAAATTAATAATATATAACTTAGAATTTTAAAGTTATATACTATTATGATATAATTTATTCATTAAAATAATTTTAACATAATAATATTGCTTTTAACACAAAACATGGAGGAGATTTATGCTTTTAATGATAGATAATTATGATTCGTTTGTGTTTAATTTAGTTAGATATATAGAAGAGTTAGGAGAAGATGTTTTAATATATAGAAATGATAAGATAACAATTGAAGAAATAGAAAAGCTAGATATAGATGGAATAATAATTTCTCCAGGCCCTAAGACACCTACTGAAGCAGGGATATCACTAGATATCTTACATAATTTTAAAGGCATTAAGCCTATATTTGGAATATGTCTTGGGCATCAGTGTATAGGTCATTATTTTTCTAGTAGTGTAATAAAAGGAAAAGAGCCTGTGCACGGTAAAATAAGTTATATTAATCATTCAAATAAAGGTGTATTTAAAGATATAAAAAATCCATTAAGAGTCACAAGATATCATTCTCTTATAATAGATGAGAAAAATCTTAGTAGTGATTTAGAAGTTACTAGTTATACTGGAGATAATGTAGTTATGGGGGTTAGACATAAGAAATATCCTATTTTTGGAGTTCAATTCCATCCTGAAGCTGAAATGACAGAAGATGGACATAAAATAATAAAGAATTTTATAGAGATATCAAAGAACTTTAGGGAGGATATGAATGGTTAAAGTAAGAGAAGTTAAAATTAAATTTAATCCTCTTGAGGTTTATAATATTTTTAAGGATGGAGTAAATACGATATTATTAGATTCATCTAAAGAAGATAAAATTTTATCTAAATTTTCATTTATAGGTATAAATCCTTTTATGATTTTTGAGTCCAAAGGACAAGAATCATTTATTAACAAAGTAAAAGTACAAGGTGAACCATTTGGGGTTCTAGAAAGTCTTATAAATAAATATAAATACGATAATAACGAATATGAAAATATACCTCTTATTTCAGGCGCAATTGGATATATATCATATGATACAGGAAGAATATTGGAGAGGATTCCAGATACAAGTAATGAAGATTTTAATATAAGTGATATGAAGTTTATTTTTTATAAGAATATAATAATTTTTGATTTAGAAAATAATAAGCAATACATAACATCAATAAGTGATACTAATTATAATGAAGAGTTAGATTATTTAGAGAAAAAGATAGGTTTAGCAACTGTAATAAAAGAGAACAATTTTGAATCTATAAATAATAATTTTAAATCTAACTTTGAAAAAGAAGACTATAAAAAAGCAATTACTAAATTAAAAAACTATATTGTAAATGGTGATGTTTATATTGCTAATATGACTCAAAGGTTTTATACGGAAAATGAGGAAGAGCCATTTGAAATATATAAAAAATTAAGAACTATAAATAAGGCTCCTTTCTCTGCATATATGAATTTTGAAGATTTTCAAGTAATAAGTTCCTCACCTGAAAGATTTATAGAAATAAATAAAGGCAAAGTAGTTACAAGGCCAATAAAAGGGACAAGACCTAGAGGGAAGAATGAAGAAGAGGATATAAAGAATAGTCTAGAACTTATTAATAGCGAAAAAGATAGAGCAGAGTTATTAATGGTAGTAGATCTTGAAAGAAATGATTTAAGCAAGGTATGTAAACCTCACTCTGTAAAAGTAACTGAACTTTTTAAGCTTGAAAAATATGCGACTGTATTCCATTTAGTTTCAACTGTAGAGGGAAGATTAAAGGATAATGTATCTGCAGTGAAGTGTATTAAAGAATGTTTTCCAGGGGGATCTATAACAGGAACACCCAAAATTAGAGCTATGGAAATAATAGAAGAATTAGAGGGGTTAAAAAGAAATCTTTACACAGGTTCTATAGGTTATTTTGATTTTAGAGGAAATGCAGATTTTAATATTGCTATAAGAACAATTATTAAGAAAGATAATAAGGCTTACTTTGGAGTTGGTGGCGGTATAACTTATGATTCTATAGAAGAAGATGAATATAATGAAACACTAGATAAAGCAAAAGCTTTAATGAGGGTATTATAATGAGAAATGTAATAGTTGGAAAAGATAAGATAACTATAGATAGTGGATATTTTTTTGCAAGAGGTGTATTTGAAACTATACTAGTGAAAGAAAAGCCAATATTTTTAGAGAAACATATAAATAGACTTAATAATGGTATTAATACTTTGCAAATTGGAGAATTAGTAGAAGTAGAAGATATTAATAATTTAATAAAAGATTTTAATATAGAGAATTGTGCGTTAAAAATAGTTGTGACAGAAAAAAATATAGTATTAGAAACAAGAGAACTAGTATATAAAAGTGGAGATTATTTAAGAGGATTTTCATTAAAGATAGCAGGGACAATAAAAAATTCAACTTCTAAATTAACATATATAAAATCTATGAACTATTTAGAAAATATTTTAGAAAGAGAAGAAGCTACAAAAGAAGGATATAATGAAGTTATATTTTTAAATGAAAAAGGATATGTATGTGATGGCAGCTTATCTAATATATTTATTGTGAAGAATGGTACAATCTTTACTCCAAAAGTTAGTAGTGGATTACTTCCAGGGATAGTTAGAGATTATGTTATTAGAAATCACAATGTAATAGAGAAAGAAATAAATTTAGATGAAATAATGAATGCAGATGAAATATTTATAACAAATAGTTTATTAGGTATAATGGGAGTAAGTAAATTTGAAAATAGAATTTTGACAGAAAATAAAATCACAATTAAGATTAGAGAAGAGTATGAAGCACAAATTGAAAACTAGGAGGGGCGTTTAATGATAGATAGAGAAAAAATATTAGAAGGAGTAAAGCTAATATTAGAAGGTATTGGAGAAGATCCAAATAGAGAAGGGCTTTTAGAAACTCCAGATAGAATGGCTAGAATGTATGAAGAAATATTTTCGGGTATAGGACAAGAAGCAAAAGAGGAACTATCAAAAACATTTACTGTTGAGGGCAATGATTTAGTTCTTGAAAAAGATATTACATTTTATTCAATGTGTGAACATCACCTTGTACCTTTTTATGGTAAGGCTCATATTGCTTATATACCAAATGGAAAGGTTGCAGGACTTTCAAAACTTGCAAGATGTGTAGAAGTTTATGCAAAGAAACCACAGTTGCAAGAAAGATTAACAACAGAAGTTGCTGATGCAATAATGAAATATTTAGATGCAGAAGGCGTTATGGTAGTAATTGAAGGTGAACATATGTGTATGACTATGAGAGGTGTAAAAAAGCCAGGAACAAAAACTATTACAACAACGTACAGAGGATGCTTTAAAGACGATTATGAGCTAAGAAAAGAAGTAATGAGCTTATTAAAATAGGAGGTGGGATTTTGCAAAATGTTAACAAGATTCTAAATAGCCCTAAGTATAAAAGCTTATTAAATGAATTAAATGAATTAGAAATAAATAGAGAATTTTGCAATCATACCATTGAGCATTTCTTAGATGTTGCAAGAATTGCGTATATAACTGTACTAGAAAAGGGTTTGAAATATAATAAAGAAGTAATATATGCTATAGCTTTATTACATGATATAGGAAGAGTTTTGCAATATAATGAAGGAATAGATCATCATAAAGGAAGTGCCATAATAGCATCGGAATTATTAGAAGATACAAATTTTAGTAAGGAAGATAAAAATTTAATTATTAAATGTATAAAAGAGCATAGGCAAGAAAGTGATGATGAGCTTTCAAAAATTATATATAAAAGTGATAAGCTTTCAAGAAATTGTTTTAATTGTAAGGCTTATAATGATTGTTATTGGGATGAAAATAAAAAAAATAAAATTATAAGATTATAAAAATACAAGCTAAAGGGGAGAGAAATATGAAGATAGCAAATAAAGTAATAAATTTAGATGAAAGAACTTATGTAATGGGTATACTAAATGTAACACCAGATTCTTTTTCTGATGGTGGAAAATACAATGAAACTCAGGAAGCTGTAAAAAGAGCAAAGCAAATGGTAGAAGAAGGTGCCGATATAATAGATATAGGTGGAGAATCAACAAGACCAGGAGCAGAGTATGTATCTGAAGAAGAAGAAATAAAGAGAGTAGTGCCAATAATTAAAGCTATAAAAAATGAGTTAGATGTTTTAATATCAATAGATACTTATAAAAGTAAAACTGCAGAAGAATCTATAAAAGCAGGAGCAGATATAATAAATGACGTATGGGGATTTAAAAAAGATAAAAATATGGCTAAAGTAGTAGCAGAATATAATGTACCATGCATACTAATGCATAACAGAGAAGATAAACCTTATACTAATTTAATGAACAATGTATTAGAAGATTTAATAGAAAGTATAAATATAGCTTTAGATGCTGGTGTAAAAAGAGAAAATATTATATTAGACCCAGGCATAGGGTTTGCTAAAACTTATGAGGAAAATTTGATTGTGATGAATAACTTGGAACGAATTGTAAATATAGGATTCCCTGTTTTACTTGCAACTTCAAGAAAGTCAATGATTGGATTAGCATTAAATTTACCAGTAGATGAAAGAGTAGAAGGAACTATAGCAACTACTGTAATGGGAATAATGAAAGGATGCAAAATCGTTAGAGTGCATGACGTGCTTGAAAATAAAAGAGCTTGCATAATGACAGATAAAATATTAAAAATGAAATAGAGGGAAAACTATGGATAAGTTATATTTAAAAGATGTTGAGATATTTGCAAACCATGGTGTATTTAATGAGGAAAAATCTCTTGGACAAAAATTTATATTATCTTTAGAATTAGATATAGATTTGAGCTTAGCATCTAAAACAGGAGATTTAACAAAGTCAGTTCATTATGGAGAGCTTTGTCATAATATCGAAAAGGAATTTCAAAAAGAGAGCTATGATTTAATAGAAACTGCAGCAGAAAAAATAGCAGAATACGTATTATACAATTATGATTTAGTAAAAAATATAAAAGTATATTTAAAAAAACCATGGGCACCAATAGGAAGACATTTAGATACAGCTGCAATTGAAATAAATAGAGGATGGCATAAAGCATATATTGCATTAGGTAGCAATATTGGAGAAAAAGAAGAAAATATAAATATTGCTATAGAAAAAATAAAAGGTAATAAGGAAATAAAATTAGTAAAAAAATCTACTATAATAGAAACAGAGCCATGGGGATATGAAGAGCAAGATAGTTTTAAAAATGCGGTTATAGAAGTAGATACTATATTGAATCCAAATGAGCTTATGACTTTGCTACTAGATATAGAAAAAGATATGAAGAGAGAAAGAATAATTAGATGGGGTCCAAGAGTAATAGATTTAGATATTATCTTTTATGATGATTTAGTAACAAGCAATGATTTCGTAACAATACCTCATCCTAGAATGGAAGAAAGAGAATTTGTATTAGCTCCATTAAATGAAATTGCTCCTAATATGATACATCCATTAAATAAAAAAAGAGTGTTTAGAATGTTAGAAGAAATAAAAAAATAAAATAACAAAAAATAATAATAAAAATAGTTTTATAGAATAACATAAGTTAGATTAAAATAGGACAGTAGATAAGTTAGTGTAAAAATAAGAATTTATCTACTGTCTTTTAAATTATCCTTCAAATCCACTTGAAACTTTCTTTATATATTCACAAAACTTATATAAATTATAATAATCAGAGACACCTTCCATGGAAATATTATCCTTATCATATACCCCATCCCAAGGATGAATTGATATTAATTTGTCAGTATATGCATTTATTATATATTTTGCATCTGAGAACTCTATAATTAACTTATACTCAGGAGTAAGATCTTTTTCTATTTCAGCTCCATAGTTTTCATTACTTAATGACTCGATAAATTCAGGTAAAATGCTATGTTCACCTTCATTAACACTATAATACTTATATACATTTAAATCGAAAATTTTAATTGTATAGGATTCGTTATTATTTAGCTTTTCTTGAATTTGATTTGTATAGTAATTATTACTTGGTTTAGACTTTGGTCTTATGTATTGTGAGCTATTAAAATTACAACCAGTAAATAAAAATATAATTAATACAGAAATAGAAGCAAAAAAATATTTCTTCACGATTTACCTCCTCAAATAATAAGTTATATATAAACTTATTCTTATAAAAAAGACTTTAGAACATTTTTACACAAAAGAGAATATAATGAACTAATAACAATTTTCCTTGGAGGCAGGGTGAAATACGGAATAGATATAAATAATACTAGAATTTTAAACGCCATTTCACAAGGATTAAAGGAAAGAGGTAATTTCATTGTAAATTTATCTCAAATTCAAAATAGAAATATAGGGAAAAACTTATTAGAAAAGGTTCTTATAGCCAATATAACAAATATAGATTTTTATGTTGGAATAGAATTTAAAAAAGATATTTCGATGTGTGAAATATTTTATGATAGAAATTCAAAAATTTGCTGTGAAATGGTAGAAAATCTTTTGAAGAATAACCTTAAAAATACGATTTGTGAAAAAGGTGAACATCTTTACTTGCTTAAAAATACAAATGCACCCGGATTATATATAAAGATACCTCTAGAAAATGAAGAGATAATAGAAAAATTATATATAGAAGGAATAGTTAATATATTAGCTAATATTAATTTGTAATGTGTGATAGTAAAAATAATAGTATAAATATGATATGAAAGTTCTTTAAAAACATAATTTCATATCATATTTTTATGAAATTATACAAAGAGATTTTAGTAATAAAAATATTATTTGGGTAGTAGAAATAAGTATCAGTAATAATGGGGAGAGTATTATGCACATAATAGCAACTATAGGACCAAAATCTACAGATAAATGGATTATTAAAGAACTTATAGAAAATGGAGTAGATATATTAAGGTTAAATTGTTCTCATTTTAATAAAGACGAATTTGAATATGTAATAAAATTTTCTAGGGAGATAAAAAGAGATGTACATATACTAGTTGATTTATGTGGGAAAAAGATAAGAGTATCTAAAGATTTAAAATATATATATAAGATTTATAATGGACAAGAAGTGTATTTTTGTGGAGAAGATTTATATAGGAGCATAGATACTTCAAAACTTAATGAAATGAAGCTTATTCCTTTAACAATAGGAACAGAGGAAATAATAAAAAGTGACATTAAATCTATCTCTATGAAGGATAATACTATGAATTTCGAAATTATAGAAGTAGATAAAGGCGTAATAAAAACTAAAGTTATTAGAGGAGGAATTATAAGGGGAGGGAAGGGATGTAATTTATCTAATGTATATGATGATAAAACTTTTTTAAGTGAAGAAGATAAAGAGAATATATTATGGGCGTTAGATAATGATATAGATATAATTTGCCAATCTTTTGTTGAAAGAAAAGAAGATATTAATATAATAAATAAATTAATAAAAGAAAAATATCCAGATAATAAATGTAGACTATGGGCTAAAGTGGAAACACCTACTGGAATAAGTAATATTAAAGAAATTTTAGATGCAGTGGATTCCATTGTTATAGGAAGAGGAGATTTAGTACCTGAGTCAGGTATATTAAATGCTGTAAATCTTCAAGAGCAAGCTATTAATATTATAAAGGAAAGTAATAAAAAAGTTTTTATAGCAACACACTTATTAAATAGCATGAAGAATGGCAATCCTGCAACTTTGCCAGAAATAGAAAGCATTTATAAATTTATCAAATATGGTATTGATGGGTTTTTATTAGCTGGAGAAACTTCTATAGGGAAAGCTCCGATTCAAACTGTTAAGTTCTTAAAAAATGCAATAGAATATTATAGCATAGGTGATATAAATGAGTAAGAAGATAGAAAAAATTATTTATTCAATATTATGGATGCTTTTAGGAGTTGCAATGATTTTATTATTTTTATATGTATATGAATGTGTTTGGTGAGATATATTCTAAAAGATAATATCAATATTTACTATACTTTTAGTTTTAATTATGTAAATTATTAATTAAAACATAGATTTAAATTAAAAATCTTTGAAGTAATTTTCAAAGATTTTTAATTTTTTTGCCTTCAGTTTTCAAGTTGATATATAGTTTGCTCTGGCCTAGAGTAAAGTTAAGAAATAAGTAAAATTATATATTTGATCTTTTTATTACAAAAGATTCATCTAAAAGATTCATAAGTTTAAAATTCTTACGATAAATATAAAGAAACGTATTTAATATATATTTGATTTAAAATGATATAAAGGTGGGAAGAAAATGTACAATATATTACATGTAGAGCAAAGTAGTTTTTTTTCTAAATTAGTAGAGAAAATTGTTAAAGAAAAAGGACATAAGTATATTAATGTGAATGGTTTTAATGAGGCAAGAGAAGTATTAAATTCGCAAAATGTTAGTCTTATAATATCATCATTATATGCTAATGGTGGAGATATTGAAGAGTTTGTAGGAGTAGTAAATAAAAGGTTTGATATTCCTATTTTTATAGTTACTAGTGAAGATATGGATGATAAAAGAAAAGATTTGGTTAATCTTGGTATAAGTGAATATATACTAAAAAAAGATTTAGAAGAAGAAATTAGAAATTATTTAGATAATATTTTTAGAGCTGACGAGTATATGAGGGATCTTCAAGAAGCTAATATTGCAATAGTTGAGGATAACGAATTTTTTATAGAGTTTGAAAGAGAAATATTAAGGAGTAGAAAAATATATAACGTAGATTATTATAAAGACGGGAAATCATTAATAGATAGTAAGAAGAAGTATGATATTTATTTAATAGATATTATTCTGCAAAATGAATTTGGCAAGGATTTAATTAGAAAAATAAGAAGAAGTAATATAGATGCATCAATTATAGCAGTAACTGCATTAGATAATAATAAAGCATTGTCTAAAATTTTAGATTGTGGTGCTGATGATTTTATAACTAAGCCAATAGATGAAGAATTATTCATAGCCAAGCTAAAATCTAATGTAAGGATATATAGTCTTCAAAAAAAGCTAAATAAATTTATTGAAAATTAATTTTCTTAAGGGAAAAGAAATATTTTCTTATAGTTTTTGTAACAGTACTGACATAAAAACATAGTAATATATGTATATAGTTGTTAGCGCAGCTTAGCAATTAATAATTTATCCCCTTAATAAAAAAATGATATCCGTGATTGGATATCATTTTTTTTAGTATATTATTCTCTGCAAAAGCTTTCACAATTAGTTTGGCTATATAATTTAGCATCATTTCCTGAAACATTTATAGAGTTTAATGAACACAACTGATTTTCGTTATATTTACAGCTATTAACTTTACATACTAAACAACTACAAGGATCTCCTTCATCATAAACATTATTAGTTAAATTTCCATAAGTATATCTATCTAAGAATGATCCACAACATGTATCAGATTCAACATCTGAATTCTTCCCAACAACGTTTATACGATTAGCAAAACAAATGTTTTCTTTGTTATGAGAACAATTATTTGCACTACAATAAATTTTTTGCATTGAAATCTCTCCTTCTTAATGATTATTAATTAAAATATCTATCTAATAAGCCTTTGAATGCACATCCATGTCTAGCTTCATCTTTACACATTTCATGAACTGTATCATGAATAGCATCAAGGTTTTGTTGCTTAGCTAAATCAGCAAGTTTCTTTTTACCATCACAAGCACCATATTCAGCTTCAACTCTAGCTTGTAAATTTGCTTTTGTATCTGGAACAACAACTTCACCTAAAAGCTCTGCAAATTTAGAAGCATGTTCAGCTTCTTCATAAGCAATTCTTTTATATGCCTCGGCAACTTCTGGATATCCTTCACGATCTGCTTGACGTGACATAGCTAAGTACATTCCAACTTCAGTACATTCACCTGTAAAGTTAGCTCTAAGTGCTTCTAAAATTTCTGGATCAAGGCCACTTCCAGTACCAATCTTATGTTGATCTGCCCATTTCATTTCATCAGTGATTTCTTGAAATTTTTCAGGACCTACTTTACAGACAGGACAAAATTCTGGTGGTGCATCTCCTTCATGGATATAGCCACAAACAGTACAAACAAACTTTTTCATTTAGAATCCTCCTTAAAATAAATTTAGATAATAATCTAAAATATAGTAATAGTATTTACTAAATGCCTTAAAAAATACATAATTAATAAAAAGTAATATTTTAATCATAAAATTCAGGAGATGAGAATGTTTACTTAAAGTAAATTAACATAATTTAAAATAAGAGTAGATTAAACTTTGGGGGGAAGGAAGAGTAAGTAAAGCTCATTTTAGCAATAATATAAAATAGTAAGACTATAATATTATAATTAATAAATGAAAAAGTCATACTAAGTATAAAATAATAAACTTAGTATAACTTTTTACTAATTTAAAATAGCTCATAAATATCAGATAATTCTCTTATAATTTTTTCGTCATCTATGAAGTATTTAAAATCACTATTTTTTAATGATTGTTTTTTAGGTTGGGTTGGTAAATTAACTATTAATTCAGTGCCGTTAGTATATTCATCATTAACAATAATAAATCCTCCATGCATTTCAACTAGCCCTTTTGTTATTGATAATCCAATGCCGCTTCCTTCAGTATTTCTAGAGAGGGTATCATCTACTTTAAAAAACTTATCAAAGATAAGATTTTTTAGATTACTTGGTATTCCTATGCCGTCATCTCTTACAATTATTTTAGTAAAATTGTTATTGGAGTTAATTTTCACTAAAATATTGCCATTAGGATTAGTAAATTTTATTGCATTTGATAGAAGATTTAGCAATATTTTTTCTAATGCATAAGTATCTAAATTCATATATAATTTTTCAACATTGGTATCAAAAGTGACATTTAGTTTTTTGTATCTTGTATAGGGTATTATAGATAAGGTTAAATCTTCAATAAAAGATACTATATCTAGAGTTACAAGATTTAATTTAGCTGATCCAGAATCAATTTTAGTTATATCTATTAAATTGTTTATTAATTTCAACATTCTTAAACAATTTTGTCTTACACTTTTTTCATATTTAAAAAAGTATTCCTTTATTGAATCAGGATCTCTATCTTTTAAAGAACTTATAAGCTGCACAGAAGAATAAATTATATTAATAGGAGTTCTAAGTTCGTGACTAAGATTAGAAAAGAAGTCGTTCTTAATTGAGTGATAACATTTTAGATTTTCATAATCATCAAATAATTGAATGTAAATATCAGAATTTTTATCTATATTGTAGCTTTCGAGAGTTTCTGTTGAAGCTTTAAGATAATTAAGGGCTTCTTTATAGTTTTCAAGAGCTTCAAAATCTTTATAAATTAATTTATATGAATTTATTGTATTCATATTTTTATATTTTTCAGAATAAAGCAATGATTTCTTGTGATGGAATAATGCGTTATCATAGTCATTTAATCTATAAAATAAATTTCCATATGCTATTTTTAGCCAATAATCAAATTCCATGAACTTAAACTTTGTAATATTACTTTTATATATATAGTATGCATTGTCTAAGTAGTAAAATAAGTCATTTAATGATGGATCAATGATAGAGTCATCAGTTTTAGATATTTTATATTGGACTAGTAATAAATTGTATTTTATAAGATAAGAATCAATATGATAAATATCTAACTTATAAATGCTTTTTTCAATAATATTAAATAGTTTATTTATATCATCTAGATTTTCATTGGATTTCATATATATTTGTAATAACTTAATATAGATGTCCATTTTAATATTAACAGGTAATGAAAGATCATAATTGTTTAAAATATTTTTATATAAATTTGTACTATCCTTAAATTTATATAATTGCATATTGACTGAGGCTATATGATAGTTAGCCAAAATTTCTATTTCATTTTGATTATTAATTTTTGAAATATATAAAGCTTTATTTAAAAGTTTTATTGATATATTATTTAAACTTAGATATTTATAATATATAATTCCAAGCATTAAATATGCTTGAGAGGAATATTTGTATTCATGTTCTGATAAAATTTTAAAGGAACTATCGATATTATTATATAAGTAAAGATCAAATTTATATATTTTTAAGTTTATAATAGAAGTATTTATATAAAGAAAAAGTAAAAGTTCAAATTGGTTAGTATCTTCTAAAAATGATTTACTTAAATTAAAATATTTTTTTTGTAATTCCATATTATTTATTTTTAAATTAGTAAGAGATAAAGAAATATACAAGGCTCCCATAATGAATGAATCCTTTATAAATTCTTTACTTTGAATCAATTCATTAAATATGTTTATAGCACAAAAATATTCTTCTAATTTTTCATTACAAAGTCCAATTATAAGTTTTATCATAGATTGTTCGCTTTTATTAATTTTATTATTAATTAATCTATTTTCCATATCCTCAGATAAATCTTCAAGATAATTTCTTTTTATAAATAGATTTGGAGTAAAAAGTAAATTATTTATTGTATCTATATAAAAATTATTAGAGTTAGTTATTATTCCTTTATTAACAATTTCCATTTATATTACCTCCGCAAAATGACGAATTCATATAATATTTTACCATATATACAATTTTTTGTATAATATTTATGAAAAAAATGATGAAAAAGTTATGATTTTGGAATAAAACGATACTATTTAGTATGTATATATGCTTAACATAAATATAATAGAGATTATGATAAAGATTATGATAAAGAGTATAAGCTTAATTCCTATTCTTTCTATTATTAAATATAAAAGATATGCATATTTAAAATGCGTAATAAAAATAAATGTTGCAATATAGTTATATATTCATATTATAAAGAAAGTGTTAATTATAATATGGAGGATGCTGCTATGAAAAGAATAATATATAGTGTTTTATCTAATATGTTATCTCGTAGTGAAAATATGAAGAATACAAAAGCTGAATTATCTTCATCAAATAAATTTCCATATAAAATAGAAGTTATAGCAGAAAACTTATTTGTTCCTTGGGCAATAGACATAAGCAATAATGGAAAAATATATTTTACAGAAAGATTAGGTACAGTTAGGATAATTGAAAATGGTAAACTTAAGGAAGAGCCATTAATTAGATTTACTTCACCTTTCATTAGTAAAGGAGAAGGTGGATTGATGGGAATTGCATTAGATCCAAATCATTTAGAAAATAATTATATTTATGTAATGCATTCATATTTAGAAGGAAATAAAATATATAATAGTGTTGTTAGATTAATTGAAAGAAATAACAATGCATTTATTGATAAAATTATTCTAGATAAAATTCCAGGTGGAGAATTTCATAATGGAGGACGTATAAAGATAGGGAAGGATAAGAAATTATATATATCAACAGGAGATGCAGAAAATCCTAATTTAGCACAAGATGTTAGAAGCTTAGCAGGAAAGATATTAAGGATAGAGTTAGATGGAAGTATTCCTAGAGATAATCCAATTAAAAGCTCACCGATTTATAGTTTAGGACATAGAAATCCACAAGGATTAGCATGGAATTCAAGTAATATGCTATATGAATCAGAGCATGGACAAACAGCACATGATGAGATAAATATTATAAAACCTGGAGCTAACTATGGATGGCCATTAGTACAGGGAGATGAAACTTCTAATGAAATAAAAGTACAGTCACCATTTATTCAAAGTGGAGATATAACTTGGGCGCCATCAGGAATGACTTTTATAAATAAAGGCCCGTGGATAGGTAAATTACTAGTAGCAAATTTACATGGAGAACAGTTACTTGTAATATCATTAGATTCAAAGGGAACATTAGTAACTAACATAGATTCATTATTTAAAAATAAGTATGGACGATTACGAGAAGCTATTCAAAGTGAGGAGGGATCTATTTATATTACAACAAGTAATAGGATGGAAGAGGAAATATCAATTTTGGAGACGATAAAATTATAAGATTAGTTCCTAGGTAAGTTAAAATAATAAAGAGATTTCGAATAATATATTATATATTTTAAATTAAGGGGCATTTGTATATAGCCCCTTTAGTATTAGAAAATAAATTCATAACAAGCAATAAATAAAAGTATAAATAATAAATATTTACTTAGGCAATATCAGTATTATATAATTCAATTAATTAAGGGAATATATTACATATTTGCAATGTATAGTGAGAATTTTGCTAAGAGAGGTTAATATGAGTAATTTATTAGAAGATTTTAAAATTGGGCTTGTACTTTCTGGAGGAGGGGCTAAGGGATCTTATGAAGCAGGAGTTTTTAAAACATTATGGGAACTAGATTTAATAGATAATGTGAAAGTTATATCTGGAACTTCTGTAGGATCTGTGAATGCGTTGCTATTTGCAATGAATGATAGAAAAATTATAAAAGATAGCTGGAGTAGTATAACTTATTCTAGATTTATAAAGTTACAAGAAAAAACTAGAAATAAAAAAATATCTGAATTTATTAAGAATATAGCTCATGGAAATTATGAGAGCAGTATGATAGAGCAGATAAAAAATAATGATATAGGACTTTTATCACAAATAGGTATAGAAAATTTTATAAGGGAATATGTAAATATAGATACGATAAATGTGCATAATAGAGATATTTATGCATGCGCATATAATATAGATAAAGAAAGAGCGGAGTACTTTAAATTAAATGACTATAGTAATGAAGAAATACTGAATATAGTTTTAGCATCTTGTGCTATACCAATAATTTTTAGCCCTATTAAAATTAAAGATGATAGATATGCAGATGGAGGTATTAAGTCGCCAGAATACTCTAAAAATAATGTTGATAATATTCCAATAACTCCATTAAAAAACTATGATTGTGATTTAATTATTGTTGTAGGTTTATCTAATAAGGATAACGTAAGTAAGGAAGGATTCGACAAAAATAAAATTATAGAAGTATATCCATCTAAAAAAATAGAATTAGTTAATGGCTCAGGAAGCTTGATGATAAATAAAAGCAAGATGCTTGATAATATTGAATTAGGATATAGAGATTCTATGATTAAATTAGCTCCTTTAATTGTTAAGATTATTAAAGAAAAATGTAATAGTGAAAAAGAATAATAATTTTTATAATAGTGATTGAATCAAGTATTTAATAATAAAATAATGATTTAATTAATTTAATTCTTAAGTTTTAAAATATTAATAACAAGGGATTCTAAAATGAGTCCTTTTTTTGTGCATAATAATACACTAAATAAACAATTTAAAAAAATATTATTATAAAAAGAGGTTATATAGTAGTTAAAATTTATTTAGATAAAAATACGGTAATTGAATTAAATAAGGTAATTAAATTAAATAAGGTGATTTATTGCATATTTATATAGTATGGAGTAGTTACTAAAAAATATATTAAAGTAACTACAAGGAAGGGGGATAAGGTGTATTGTGTAATACAAGAAATAGGGCTTAAGAAAGAAAATGCTTATGGAGAATACAAAGAACTTGAGGCATATTATACATCATCAGCTACATATGGAGTTAATGTTGGATATTATGAGTACAGATATACAGGGGGGAGATTTAAAAGACCTATAAAAAAGCTTATAAGATAAGTATCCATAAGAGTTATAGAGAAGCTGGTAAGGTTAAAAAGAAGCAATTGAGTATATGTACTATTGAATATTATGATATTGCCACTGATTCTGATATGTGGATAGGTGATTATTGCGATTTAAATAAGAAAATTGAGGCAATAGGGGTAACAGAAGAAGAGCTTTGTAAAATGGTATATAATAAGCTGAATTCATTAGTTGAAAGAATAGAACGGGAATATAAGAAAACGAAAGAATACGAAATTCATAAGAAACATGAAAAAATAATCAATAAATATATAAAAGATAAAACAAATTTTGAAGAAAAATATGGAAGGTATTCTTATGATAAGTGCTATGATGTTTTTGGTGTACTTAGAAATAATGAAATGCTAGATAATATTAAGAAGCAATATGAAGAGTCTAAAGAACAGCAGCGTAGTTACTATGAAAATTTTAAAAGTAACTACAATAGTTATAATTCAAGTAGTAGTTATCAGAAAAATAAACATAGTAACTACAGTGAAGAGGATAGAGACAAGTATAAAAAAATATATAAAACTTTAGCAAAAGTATATCATCCAGATATAGCGAAAGATGATGGAGAAATGATGAAAGTAGTTAATAAGCTTAAAGTGGAATGGGGGATATAGTAGTTACTTAATATATTTATGTAGTAACTACACTAGAGTACCTTGATGTGAATAGTTTTAAAAATATTGTATTATGAAATAAATATAAAGGCAAAAATTAAAGATATACGTAACAATAAAATAGTATATAGTAGATTTTATGGATTAGAATGTATATAAGAACCATGACAAGGATATTAGTTTTAATAGTTAAATATTATCGATTGGTTTTTACTTTAAATTAAAAGTGATATAAATATAAAAATGGCTTTATCAAAAGATATTCAAACCTAGTGATAAAGCCATTTCCTACAATTATTGGTGCCGGCAGAGGGAATCGAACCCTCACGGTTTCCCGCATGATTTTGAGTCATGTGCGTCTGCCAGTTCCGCCATGCCGACTGACTACAAAAGCTATTATATCAGAAGTGGATTAAAATAGCAAGTAGTAAAATTTAATGGAATGAAAGGGAAATTTTTTATAATATTATGTTGTTTGAGATTTGGACATCTGTTATTATATAGGTAGGATAAATTTGCCCATGGTGGGATGGGCTTTGTCCCGATTACTTGTAGTCTACATATTTTAAAAGGTGTTCATAAGCCAATAGGACTATAGCAATCTATAATTAGGGAGGAGATATAATATGATGTATTCAAGAGAAGTGGAAGAAATGTGCGTTGTTGCTAAGGGACCAAATCATGGACCTGCACCAATTCCTGTTGAAGGAAGATGGGTACAAGCTAAAGAGGTAAAAGACATTTCAGGATTAACTCACGGAGTGGGCTGGTGTGCACCTCAACAAGGAGCTTGTAAATTAACTTTAAATGTTAAAGATGGAATAATCGAAGAAGCATTAGTTGAAACAATTGGATGTTCAGGAATGACTCATTCAGCTGCTATGGCTTCAGAAATATTACCAGGAAAGACTATATTAGAGGCATTAAATACAGATTTAGTTTGTGATGCAATTAATACAGCAATGAGAGAATTATTCCTTCAAATAGTTTATGGAAGAAGCCAAACTGCTTTTTCAGAAGGTGGACTACCTATAGGAGCTGGACTTGAAGATTTAGGAAAGGGACTTAGATCACAAGTTGGTACTATGTATGGAACAGTTGCAAAGGGAACAAGATACCTAGAAATGGCAGAAGGTTATGTAACTAAGATTGCTTTAGATACAAACAATGAGATTATTGGATACAGATTCGTTCACTTAGGAAAGATGATGGAAATGGTTGCTAAGGGAATGGATGCTAATGAAGCTATGGAAAAAGCTACAGGACAATACGGTAGATTTGACGAAGCAGTTAAAGTTATCGATCCAAGACACGAATAGTTTGAAGGGGGAAAAGTATTATGCCATTATTTGAAAGTTATGAAAGAAGAATTAATCAAATCATTCCTGTATTAGAAAAGTACGGAATGACTAAAATAGAAGATGCAAAAACAGTTTGTGATGAAAAAGGTATAGATGTTTACGATATCGTAAAATCAACTCAACCAATTGCTTTTGAAAATGCTATGTGGGCTTATACTTTAGGTGCTGCTATAGCTATTAAAAAAGGATGTGTAAAAGCTGCAGATGCTGCTGAAGCCATCGGAGAAGGATTACAAGCCTTCTGTATCCCAGGCTCAGTTGCAGATGATAGAAAAGTTGGTTTAGGACATGGTAACTTAGGAGCTATGCTTTTAAGAGAAGAAACTAAATGTTTTGCTTTCTTAGCAGGACACGAAAGTTTTGCAGCAGCAGAAGGTGCTATAAAAATAGCTGAAAAAGCTAATAAAGTAAGAAAAGAACCATTAAGAGTTATATTAAATGGTTTAGGAAAAGATGCTGCATATATTATATCAAGAATAAATGGATTTACTTATGTTGAAACAAACTTTGATTTCTTCACAGGTAAATTAGAAATAGTTAGAGAAGTTCCATATTCAAATGGACCAAGAGCTAAAGTTAAATGTTATGGAGCAAATGATGTTAGAGAAGGTGTTGCTATAATGCATCATGAAGGAGTTGACGTATCAATCACTGGTAACTCAACTAACCCTACAAGATTCCAACATCCAGTTGCTGGAACATACAAAAAGGAATGTGTTGATCAAGGAAAGAAATACTTCTCAGTAGCATCTGGTGGTGGTACAGGAAGAACTCTTCACCCAGATAACATGGCAGCAGGTCCAGCTTCATATGGTATGACAGATACAATGGGAAGAATGCACTCAGATGCACAATTTGCAGGATCTTCTTCAGTTCCAGCTCACGTTGAAATGATGGGATTAATTGGAATGGGAAATAATCCAATGGTTGGAGCTACTGTTGCAGTTGCTGTTGCTATAGAAGAAGCAATGAAATAATAAAATAATACACTGGAAATAATAAAATTAAGATTGTGGTAATTATGAAGAGAAACCTTTATTATTACCACAATCTTTTTTTTTAATTTGCATTCGAAGGCCTGTATTATAATTATTGTCTATAAGTAAAAGAAAAATTCATTTTTTATAAAATAAAAGGAAATAATATTTATTAACAGAGAGAAGAAGTTATCTTTGATAATAAAATGCTATTATAAATTAACGAATTATAATGCTAAAAAAATAATAAAAATATACATATGTAAATATTATCACAGAAAATAATTATAAATAAATAAAAAATATTCGTTTAATACTTGGGTTTTATTTTGAAATGGTGTATTATAGTTCATGGATTTATAAAATAATACGAAAGAGGGATAAAATGAAAAAAGAATCAAAAGCTAATCAAATTATCGATAGATATTTTGGGATAACAGAAAGTGGATCTAATATAAAAAGAGAAATGTTGGCAGGAATAACTACGTTTATGACAATGGCGTATATATTAATTGTTAATCCTTCTATTCTTTCACAAGCTGGAATGGATAGTGGAGCTGTATTCACAGCAACAGCATTAGCAGCTGTTATATCAACTTTAATCATGGGATTATATGCTAAGCTTCCATTTGCTCAGGCACCAGGTATGGGATTAAATGCTTTCTTTGCATTTACAATTGTAATAGGAATGGGATATTCATTCCAATTTGCTTTAACAGCTGCATTCTTAGAAGGTATAATATTCATTTTACTTACTGTGTTGAATGTTCGTGAAGCTATAGTAGACTCTATACCGGCAAATATTAAAAAAGCAATTTCAGTAGGTATAGGATTATTTATTGCGCTTATAGGTTTAGAAGGAGCAGGTGTTATTGTTAAAGGTGAAGGGACATTAGTTTCACTTGGAGATATAACAAAGGGGCCAGCTTTATTAGCAGTTATTGGTATAGTTATAACTGGGATATTAATGGCTAAAAACGTAAAGGGTGCTTTATTTTTAGGTATGATAATAACAGCAATTATAGGAATTCCAATGGGAATTACAAACATACCTGATGCAATTATAAGTGAACCACCTTCAATTAGTTCTGTATTTATGAAATTTGAATGGAATAACATATTTTCTTTAGACATGTTAATAGTTTTATTTACATTATTATTTATGGATATGTTTGATACAATTGGAACATTAGTTGGAGTTGCTACAAAAGCAAAAATGTTAGATAGTAATGATAAAGTTCCAAATATTAAAAAAGCACTTCTTTCAGATGCAGTTGGAACAACATTAGGAGCTTGTCTAGGAACTAGTACTGTAAGCACATTTGTTGAAAGTGCATCAGGAGTTGCTGAAGGCGGAAGAACTGGATTAACAGCAGTTTCAACGGCAATTATGTTTATATTAGCATTATTCTTTGCACCATTATTTGGAGTAATTACGCCAGCAGTAACATGTTGTGCATTAGTTTTAGTAGGGTTATTTATGCTAGAGCCAATAAAAGAAATAGATTTAGAAGATTGGACAGAAGCTTTACCAGCATTTTTAACTATCATAATGATGCCGTTAGCTTATAGTATTTCAGATGGGATGGTATTTGGTGTTTTATCTTACATAATACTTAAAGTATTTACTGGAAAATATAAGGATATTACTATACCAACTATAGTAGTAGGAATAATATTTGTTCTAAAATTTTTAATATAAATTTACATTATAATTATATAGAATTTAAGAAAAAGCTTAGGAGTATTTAAATTTATTCCTAAGCTTTTATTAGTTACAATTTAAATAATAAAAATTGTAAAATAAATAAAAAAATGGTATATTAGATAATGATTAAATTGAATAGATAGTATGGGAGATAATTATGGAGAATAATGATGCTAAAAAAGAAAGAATTGAGGATTTAAAAGTTAGGATAATTGCAGGGGTAATTATTATGCTTATTATATCAGGATATTATTTATATGCAATTAACTATACAACTAGAGGTATGATAAATAATTTTCTAAATAAAAGAGAAGGGAAGATATTAAATAATGAATTTAGTGAAAAAATTAAATCAGCTAACCTTTCAACAGATTATACAGTAGAACAAGCAATGAATGATATTGAAACTCTAGAATTAAACACAATAAATTTACCAATTGTTATAAGTATAGATGATATAGATTCAAGTACTATGGATGTAGATGGCAATAGTTTGGAAAGAGCGAAGTTAATTTTAAAAGAGCTTAAAGGAAAAAAGATAAATGTAATATTGGATCCCTATCCATGGATTGCAAATGGGAGTAAATATGAAACTGATTACAATCCTTCGGATAAAGAAAGTTTCTTTTTAAATTGGAAGCAAAATGTATTAAAGCCTATAATAGATGAAATAGCTATTCCTTATAGAGTTGATGCAATAAATATTGCTACAGTATTTACAAATCTAGAAGGAATGGAAAATGAATTTTGCGATATGATTGATTTTACAAGAGAGTATTATAAAGGATTAATTACTTATAGGACAAGCTTTTGGACAACAGCTAATTGGGATGATGAAGTTACAAAAAATCAAGTGGATGAATTAAATAAAAAATATAATGAGAAATTAAATAATAAGATATTTTCAAAGGTGGACTTTATATCTATTGCTTCATATTTTGAGCTAACTGATAACGATATAAACACTGTTGATAATATTGAAAAAGCACTGATTTCATCTCAAAGATACAATAGAAAACAAGAAATTAAGGAACAGGTTGAAAATTTTTATGATAAGTGGAATAAACCAATTTTCTTTGGAGAACTAGGATTTCCTAAAACTACTAAAGCAACAGTTGAGCCATGGAATCCATATCTTTCAAAAGAAATAAATATGCAAGAACAAGCAAATGGTTTTGAAGCATACAGAAGAATTTATGAGGCAGAACCATGGTTTTTAGGTTTTTCACTTTTTGCAGTAGGTAACAAAGAAGGCGATAAGATGTATTATCCAAGTGAAGAGACAGTAAATGTTATAAATAGATGGTTTGAATTGGAATAAAATATAAAATATTTAATAAGACTTGTACATTTTGTAATATGATAAGAATTTTTAGGGAATTGTAATAATATATTATAAATGGATAATAAAATGTTTAATATTATCAATAAAATATTAAAAAAATGCTAATATAATAAAAAAATCTAGATGAATAAAATATTTTTTATTGTAGGAATATATTGCTGTTGGTAAAATGATTATGGATTAATATTTTTATTAATACCTGAAAGTTTAAGGAGGCGCGTTATGGGAGAAGACGCTAAAAAGATTAGGTGGTACAACTTAGCATTAATGGCATTTGTATCAGTTTGGGGATTTGGAAATGTGGTAAATAACTTTGCAAATCAAGGCTTAACTGTAGTTGTATCATGGATATTAATAATTGCTTTATATTTTGTTCCTTATGCTTTAATGGTTGGTGAATTAGGTTCAACTTTTAAAGATGGAAAAGGAGGAGTAAGCACATGGATTAGACAAACTATGGGACCAACTTTAGCATATTTTGCTGGGTGGACTTATTGGGTAGTACATGTACCTTACTTAGCTCAAAAGCCTCAGGCTGTTTTAATAGCACTTGGATGGGCTGTAAAACAAGATGGAACTTTTATAAGCAATATGAATACGCTTGTAGCACAAAGTTTAACACTTGTAGTATTTTTAGCATTTTTATGGGTAGCATCTAGAGGTATTACATCTCTAAAGAAAATTGGTACTATTGCAGGTACTTCAGTTTTTGTAATGTCTATGCTATACATATTATTAATGGTAGCAGCACCTGCTATAAGAGGAGTAGAAATAGCTACAACAAATATAACATGGGAATCAATTATACCTAATTTTGACTTTAAATACTTTACAACATTATCAATGCTAGTTTTTGCAGTTGGAGGCGCTGAAAAGATATCTCCATATGTAAATAATATGAGTAAACCTAGTAAGGAATTTCCAAGAGGGATGATAGTACTAGCTGCTATGGTTGCTATTTCAGCTTTACTTGGATCAATGGCTATGGGAATGATGTTTGATGCTAATAATATTCCAAAAGATCTTATGATGAATGGTCAATACTATGCATTTAAGATGTTAGGTGAATATTATGGATTAGGTAATTTATTCTTAATAGTTTATGCAATAGCAAATATGCTTGCACAAATATCAGCATTAGTATTTTCAATAGATGCACCACTTAAGGTTTTAATTGGCGATGCTGATGAAAATTATATACCAAGAAAATTAACTAAGACTAATAAATACGGTGCTCCTATAAATGGATATGCTATGACTGCTATATTAGTTGGTATATTAATTATGGTTCCTGCCTTAGGAATTGGTGATATGAATGCATTATTTGATTGGTTATTAAAACTTAATTCAGTAGTAATGCCGTTAAGATATTTATGGGTATTCTTAGCATTTATAATGCTTAAAAAGCTTTCAGATAAGTTTAATTCAGATTATAAATTTGTAAGAAATAATAAAGTAGCTTTAGGATTTGGAATTTGGTGCTTTATATTTACAGCATTTGCCTGTGTAATGGGTATGTTTCCAAAAGGAGTTGAAACATATTCAGGTGAATGGTGGTTCCAAATTTCTCTTACTGTAATAACAATAATTGTATTATTAGGTTTAGGAGCTATTTTACCTAAAATTGCAAAGAAAGATAAAAATACATCAAAATAATAATAAGAGTTATAATAAACCTTTTAAAGAAATAAGAAATATCTCTTATTGAAAAAGTTTTTTTCTTATGGTATAATACCTTTATTGTAGCGAAAACTAACAATATAAAATAAAGAGGTAGGTTTATTATGAGTAGTGGATTAAAAACAGGATTGTACTTAGTAGGCGGAGTTTTAATAATTGGATTGGTTTCAGCTTTAGCTATCCAACTTTTGGTATGGATATTACCTTTTATAATAGTTTTATATATAGTATTTAAGATAAAAGGATACTTTGATAGTAAAAGGAGGAAGAAATCAACCAATAATAGTTATAGCTACGAGACTAAATCAAACTTAAATAATGATTATTCAAATCGTGTTGATGATTCTGTTGGAGAAGTAATTGATGTAGAATATGAAGATTTAAATAAATAATTTATTATGGAACTCAGCAATTGCTGAGTTCTTCTATTTATGAGAAAGGGGTTTAAACCATGAATTTTAGGAAACTTAAGATATTTTATGAAACTGCTAAACACTTAAATATGACAAAAGTAGCAAAGGAAATGTATATAAGTCAACCTTCAATTAGTCAAAGCATAAATGAATTGGAAGCAGACCTTGGTGTAAAGCTGTTTGATAGAATAGGTAAAAAATTATTTTTAACTCATGAAGGAGAGGTTTTTTTAAATTATACAAGAAGAATTTTAAATTTATATGATGAAGGGTTTAAAAGTTTAAGAGAATTTACAGATAATAAAAAAGGTAAGATTATTATTGGAGCAAGTACAACGATTGGAACATATATACTTCCTTATATAATTAAGGATTTCTCTAGTAAGTTTAGGGATATTGAGATATCTTTAATTATTGAAAATACAAAAAATATTGAAAATTTAATTTTAGAAAATAAAATAGATCTTGCATTTGTTGAAGGTGAAATCCATTCAGAAGAAATAATAAGAGAAGGTGAATGGAAGGATGAATTAGTATTTATTTGTGGAGATGAAAATGAATTAAAAAATTTACAAATAGTATCAGGAAAAATGTTAGAAGATCAAAAATTAATTATGAGAGAAGTAGGAAGTGGAACAAGAGAACACACAGAATTATTTTTTAAAAAGAATAAAATAAAATTTAATACTTTTTTAGAGTTAGGTAATACGGAAGCTATAAAAAGAACTGTTGAGGCAAATCTTGGAGTAGGATGTGTTTCATATAGAGTGATAGAGGAGCAAGTTAATG
This sequence comes from Clostridium mucosae, assembly GCF_024622765.1. Lineage (NCBI taxonomy): Bacteria > Bacillati > Bacillota > Clostridia > Eubacteriales > Clostridiaceae > Clostridium > Clostridium mucosae. The sequence goes on from NZ_JANKAF010000001.1 coordinate 39,198, forward strand.
CAGGAAAATTATTTTATTTTAGACTTGAAGAAGGGAAAATTGAGAGAGATTTATATTTAATAATGCATAAAGATAAATTTATATCTAATAATATTAATATGTTTATAGAATATATAAGAGATAAAAGATAAAAGATATATAAGTAAATAGTTATTATAATAATAAAGTAATAATATTTTACCTTTAAGTAAATAACATCTATAATAAGGTCGTAACAAAGATATATAAAATTTATAGATTTTGAGGTGAGTACATAGTGAAAAAAGTAAAAAGCATATTACCTGGACTTATAATTTGCTTAATTATAGGTGTTATTTCAGAAGTATTAGGGAAAAAATTTTCTACAGTAGGAGCTGCAAGTTTTGCTATATTTATAGGTATAATAGTAGGAAATACAATATTTAAAGGAAATAAATATGATAATGGTACTAAATTTGCAGAAAAAGATCTTTTAAATTATTCTATAGTTCTTATGGGTGCGAATTTAAATCTAGGTGAGATATTAGGTCTTGGCTTTAATGGACTTATTTTTGTTATTTTACAAATGACATTAACAATTATAATAACATATTGGATAGGAAGAAAACTTAAATTTAATAGAAAATATTGTTTGCTTATGTCATCAGGAAATGCAGTTTGTGGTTCATCTGCAATAGGTGCAACAGCACCAGTTATAGATGCTGATGATTCTGATAAAGTAATATCTATAACAATAGTAAATGTTATAGGAACTATTTTAATGATTTTACTACCATTTATAACTGCGGCATTATATAATAATGAAACACTTCAAACATCAGCTATGATGGGGGGAATATTACAATCAGTAGGGCAAGTAATAGGTTCAGCGAAATTTGTTTCAGATGATGTTGTAAAATTAGCAACGGTATTTAAAATTATAAGAATAATATTATTAGTTGCAATTGTATTAGTTTTTGAAAAAATAGATTTATCTAAAGAATCTTCTGGTAATGAAGAATCAGAAATTAAAGTTAGTAAGGAAGAAAAAAAGGATAGTAGTAATGTAGCTAAAAAGAGAAAAATTAATATTCCATGGTTCATAAATGGTTTCTTTATAATTTGTATATTATATACTATAGGTGTTGTACCACAGTTTATATCTTCTATGTTTAAATGGATTAGTAGTAATTTTGAAATCATAGCATTAGCAGGAATAGGAATGAGAGTTAAAATAAATGATTTAATAAAAGAAGGGCCAAAAGCAATGTTATATGGAGGAGCAGTAGGAGTCAGTCAAATAATATTTGCTATAATATTAATAGCCATTTTCTTCTAGAAATAAATATTAAATAAAATAATAATCTGATACTAAAATTATAAATATTTTAGTATCAGATTTTTTATTTATTATAAATAACCTTAAATTATTTAAGTTATCATTTATTATTAAACATAGTAAATATTCTATGTAAATAGACACAATAATAAACTTAATTGTAAAAAATAAACTTATAATGTATAATTAGCTTATTAAAAATTAAATATTGGGGGGCTAAACATGAGTAAAATAAAGATGATAACACCATTAGTTGAAATGGATGGAGATGAAATGACGAGGATTCTATGGGGCATTATAAAAGATGAATTGTTAAATCCATTTATTGATTTAAAAACAGAGTACTATGATTTAGGATTAGAGTATAGAAATAAGACTAATGATAGTATTACTGTAGATGCAGCAGAAGCAATAAAAAATTATGGTGTAGGAGTAAAATGTGCTACAATTACGCCTAATGCAGCAAGGGTCAAAGAATATAATTTAAAGGAAATGTGGAAAAGTCCTAATGGAACTATAAGAGCTATTTTAGATGGTACAGTTTTTAGAGCACCCATAATAATTGATTCTATAAAACCTTATGTGAGAACATGGAAAGAACCTATTACTATAGCAAGACATGCTTATGGAGACGTATATAGGGATATAGAAATGAAGATTGAAGAGAAGGGAAAAGTAGAATTAGTTTTTACTAATGAATCTGGAGAAGAGGTAAGAGAGCTTATCCATAACTTTGAGGGTGATGGGGTAGTTTTAGGAATGCATAATTTAAATAAATCTATAGAAAGTTTTGCTAGAAGTTGTTTTAACTTTGCAGTTGATACAAAGCAAGATTTATGGTTTGCATCAAAGGATACTATTTCCAAGAAATACGATCATACCTTTAAAGATATATTTCAAGATATATTTGATAAAGAATATAAAGAGAAATTTGATGAGCTTAATATAGAGTATTTCTATACATTAATTGATGATGCAATAGCAAGAGTTATAAAATCAAAGGGAGGATACATATGGGCATGCAAAAACTATGATGGTGATGTTATGAGTGATATGGTGGCAACTGCTTTTGGGTCTCTTGCAATGATGACTTCAGTACTAGTTTCACCAGAAGGATATTATGAATATGAAGCAGCTCATGGAACTGTGCAAAGACATTATTACAATCATCTAGCAGGAAAAGAAACATCTACTAATTCTATAGCAACAATATTTGCTTGGTCAGGTGCATTAAGAAAAAGAGGAGAACTAGATAATTTAAATGAATTAGTAGAATTTGCAAATAAGTTAGAAGAAGTATCTATAAAGACAATTAATGAAGGATATATGACAAAAGATTTGGCTCTTTTATCAGATTTAGAAGATATTACAGTAACTAATTCTTATGATTTTATAAAGCAAATAAGAATTAGATTAGAAGAGTTTTATAAAAATAAATAAAGAATAGTAGTATAAGCTGTCTAAATTTTTAGACAGCTACTGTTTTTTAGAAAATTAAGTGATATAATTTTATTATGGCAATTAATGGTTTTAAAATTGAATATGAGGAGAAGATTTATGAAGAAAAAAATAATTATAATTTCATCTATTGTTTTAGGAATAGTATTAATATGTTTAATAAGTATGTTTTTATTAACTAAAGCAACTCCCATAGAAGATGGAAGTTTAGAATGGATTAAGAATATTAAAATATCTCATAGAGGTCTACATAATAATAATGAAATACCTGAAAATTCTTTAAAAGCATTTAAAAATTCTATTGATGAAAATGTCGCTATAGAATTAGATGTTCAGTTAACTAAAGACAACAAAGTTGTTGTGTTTCATGATTATAATTTAGAGAGAATGACGGGATCAAATAAAAATTTAAATGAATTAGACTATATAGATATTTTAGATTTAAAACTCTTAAATACCAATGAATATATACCTACTTTAAATGAAGTTTTAGAACTTATAGATGGAAAAGTTCCATTACTTATTGAAATAAAAAATGAGGATAAAGTTGGAATCCTTGAAAGTGAAGTTTATAGTATAATAAAGGATTATAATGGAGATGTAGCTGTTCAAGCCTTTAATCCATTTGTTTTATCCTGGTTTAAAAAAAATGCTCCAGAGATACCTAGGGGACAATTAGCAGGATCTTTTAATGATTCTGATTTGCCTGGATACAAAAAGTTTGCATTGAGAAATTTACTTTTAAATTTCGAAAGTAAACCAGCTTTTATAGCATATGAAGTTGATTATTTGCCAAAAGCTGTAGTTAAATTTCAACGTAAAAGAAATGTTCCTATATTAGGATGGACTGTAAAAGCAACAACTAATTTAGAAAAAGTAAAAGAAAATTGTGATAATATAATATACGAAGAATAATAAAAAAATAAGTCATTATTTAGAATAAAAATACCTAAATATCTTGAAAATATATATGAGGTAGGAGGTGTTTTTATATGGCACATAAAAACAATAAAAATTCTAAAAAAAATAAAAAAGCAGGGCAAAAAACTAAAACAGAACTAAAAAAAATGAAGATGGAAACTGCTGATGAAGTTGGATATTCTAAGGAATCTAGAAAGCTTGGTAAAAATAAACCAAGATCTGAAGAGAAGAATTAATAACTATAAAAAATAAAAGGATGTAATCCTTTTATTTTTTTATAGCAATTTACTCAAAAAGATGTAATAATATTATTATGATTATAAGTTATATAGGGGGATTATAAATGAGTAATTATAATGTAGGTATAAAAATAGATTACTCAATAGAAAGAGTATTTAAAGTTTTTATTGATTTAAATAAAAAAGAAATGCCAAAGTTTAATGATAAAAATCCAACAGAAGTAAGTTATAAAAAGGTAATAAAACAAGTAGGAAAACAAAAAATTGAAATGGAAACTCGTATAACTGGATATGAAAAAAATAAGTTATATGAGGTAACAAATTCAATAAGCAATGATAAATATATTTCAAAATATGAATTTAAAGAAATAGATTCAAATTCTACAGAGATATTATTAAGTGAAACACAAGAAATGATGGGATTTACATCATCATTAACGTTATTATTTCAAAAATTTAATGCAAAGAAAAAATTAAAAGCTAAGATGCAAGGAATAAAGGCAGTATTAGAACAAGAATTAGAAAGAAGAGATGGAGGAAATAATAGTTCTAAAAGCGAAATAGAATAAAAATTAACCATCTAATAAATAATTGGTTATAAAAATAGCGTTCTTTATATAGAAATTGAATATGTTATAATAAGCAAAGAGCACCTGATAAGAATAAATGTATCTTATTAGGTGCTCTTTGTTTAAAAATATTTAAATTAACTAGTAAATTATAGTTTTAAGACGAATTTTTTTATTTATTTAATGCTTTTACTAGCTTATAATCTTTGTAAAAAGGCTTTTTGTCAACATACCATTTATATGACATTTCTAATCCTTCTTTTAAATATATAACTGGTAAATGAAATCCATTTTCCCTAAGGTCCATTATATTTAAATTAAAGTTAGTGCTTCTAAAAGGGAAGTAACTTCTAACTTCTGAATTAGATAAAGGAACTTTTTTGATTTTGGCATCTTTATTTAAAATAGATGCACAAGATTTAATCACTTCATCCCAAGAATATAAATCAGGGCTAGTTAAATTATATGCTCTATTATCGTTATCATTATATATTGCACATTCAAATGCTTTAACTAAATCTTGGATGTGGATAAATTGAACCTTAACATCATCTTCTGGAACTAATATAACCTCATCATTTTTTATTTTATCAAAGAAAAAACATTCTCTATATAAGTTATTTCCTTCACCATAAATATAAGTAGGTCTAAATATTGTTGCATGTAATCCATTATTTTTTATTAATTCATTTATATAATATTCAGCTTGTAATTTATTATATCCATAACTACCCCAAGTAGAATTTTCTCCTTTATTAGCATATTCTTTAATATTTTCAGCACTTGGGATATATACTGCTGCAGATGAGCAGAAAATATATCTTTTTAAAGAAGAGGGATTAATATATGAAAATAGAATTTCAACATCATCCTTTGAGTAAGCAGATATATCAAATATTACATCATATTTTTTATTATTTAAAGCATTTTTTAAAGCTTCCTTATTTCTTCTATCACAGATAATATGATTTTTGTATCCTGAATAATTTATTTTTCTTAGACCTCTAGTTAAAATATCAATATCGTAGCCACGACTAATTAAATAGGTTGCAAGAGATTCTGAAACAAATTCACTTCCACCTAATAATAAAATTTTAATCATTTTTTCCTCCTTTAATAACATAACAAAACCCCTCTCATTAACATAGTATATACATAATTTTCATAGTATAAACAAATTTAAGTAATTAATATATAAGAAGTAAAATACTTCAATATGTACTAATATATGATTGAAGATTTTGAAATATTAAGAGTGATTAAAATGCCCAGTTTCCTGAAGTAAATATTTTAACTTTAGTGTTATCAGAAGTATATCCTGTTATGTCTAAATCATCTGTTCCAATCATAAAATCAACATGAATTATTGAATCATTTGCGCCTTTAGCAGTAAGTTCATCATTGCTTAAATTTTCTCCATTAATTATACAAGTTGGATAAGCTTTACCAAAAGCTAGATGGCAAGCTGCATTTTCATCAAATAATGTGTTATAAAAAATTAGGTTGGAATTTGAAATAGGTGAATCAAAAGGAACTAATGCTACTTCTCCTAAATAACTAGCTCCTTCATCACTAGCTAATAATTCTTTTAATGATTCATACCCTTCTTCAGCGGTAAAATCAATAACTTTTCCATCTTTAAATGTTAGGGAGAAATTATTGATTAGGTTTCCTCCATAGCTTAAAGGTTTTGATGAAGTAACAGTTCCGTTAATTCCATGTTTTTTAGGAAGAGTAAAAACTTCTTCAGTTGGCATATTAGCATTAAATTCTATTCCAGAATTACATTTTTCTGAGCCACCAAGCCAAATATGATCTTCAGGTAGTTCTATAGTTAAATCAGTACCTTTAGAATTTTTATAATGGAGTTTTTGAAGCTTAGTGGAATTTAAAAATTCTAATTTTTTATCTATATTGTTGTTATGTTCTTCCCAAGCTTTAATTGGATCATCGTTATTTAATCTAACTACATCAAATATTACATCCCATAGTTTTGATACAGCTTCTTCAGAAGTAGAGTCCTTAAAGATTTTTAATGCCAATGCTTCAGTTGGAACAGATACAACAGTCCAACGTATCTTGTTTGACATTGAATAATCATAGTATTCTTTTAAAGCCAATTGACGATGCTTTTGGAATGTTGATATTTTTTCCATAGGAATATCTTTATAAGCATCAGGGTCTGAAGCTGAAATTGAAATTACAGCACATCCTTCTCTAGCATATGAGTTATATGATTCAGCTACCCAATTTGGTACTTCTTTTAATGTATTCATTGATGCATATTCAAGTTTAAGTCTTTGTAATTTTTGATCTCCATAATGAACAACAACTTCTTTGGCACCTTCTTTGTAAGCAACTTCTGCAATAGCTCTTGCAAAATCTATGCATTCTACTGGTGAACTAACAAGCAAAACTTGATCTTTTTGCAAATTAACACCTTTTTTCACAGCAAGTGTTGCATACTTTAATAACATATTTTTCATATCCATGAAATCACCTCAAATTATAATTTATATTATTTATTTTTACATAATATTGTAAAATAGTCTAGTTAAAAATATAGAAGTATAAATCCACTTGTGTATAGTAGGAATTATTAATATAATAGAAATGCTTAGTAATTAAGGAATACAACATAAAACTGAAGATATTATGAGGTGATAAAATTGTTTAATTTATTAGATACATTAGTTGATAAAAATAGAAAATATGGTAAGGATGGCAAACTTGCATCATATATTCCAGCGCTGCTAGAAGCAAATCCTGATGATTTAGGAATATGTATAGTTGATTTAAATGGAAAAGAATATTATTCAGGAGAATGTGATAAGAAATTTACTATTCAAAGCATATCAAAAGTTGTTACATTAATTTTAGCTCTTAAAGATAACGGAAGATATAATGTCTTTAAAAAAGTTAATGTAGAGCCAACTGGAATGGGATTTAATTCAATAGTAAACCTTGAGGTTAGAGATACAGGAAGACCTTATAATCCAATGATAAATGCTGGAGCTATAGTTACAACATCATTAATAGATGGAAAAGATGTCGATGAAAAGTTTCAAAAAATTTTAGATTTTATAAGACTTGTTACAAATAATGAAAGTATATCAGTAAATGAAAGAGTATATTTATCAGAAAAGGAGACAGGAAATAGGAATAGAGCTTTGGCATATTTTATGAAGAGTAGTGGTATTTTAGATGGTGACGTAGAAGAAATACTAGATTTGTACTTTAAGCAATGTTCAATAGAAGTATCTGCAAGAGATTTAGCTAGGTTTGGGTCAGTACTTGCTAATGATGGAGTTACTCCTTGGAATAATGAAAGAGTAATGTCAAGAGAGGTATGTAGAATAGTAAAAACTATTATGGTTACCTGTGGAATGTATGATGCATCTGGTGAGTTTGCAGTTCATGTTGGAATCCCAGCAAAATCAGGGGTTGGCGGAGGAATCCTTGCTACCGTTCCAAGAAAATATGGAATAGGTATCTATGGACCATCATTAGATGAAAAAGGAAATAGCATATCAGGATTACATGTGATTAAAGAGTTATCAGAAGAATTGGATTTAAGTATTTTTTAATATTTTAAATGAATTAATAAGTATTGATTTGGGAAATTTTATAATGTAAGGAATTTTAAAATATGATGTAAAAGGAATATACATATTATAAAGTTATTTTAAAAAGTAGATTTCTATTTGAAATAGATATATTAATTAAAATGTAATGATTTGTTATTATAAAAATAGTATAATTTATAATAAACATAAGTTTAAGGAGTAAACGCCTTAATTTGGAGGAAGATATGGAAAGATTATTGATATTAGATTCTAACTCACTTCTTAACAGAGCATTTTATGCTATTCCAGAGTTAACAACTAGTGATGGAATTCATACAAATGCAGTTTATGGGTTTACAAATATGTTATTTAAAATGAAGGAAGAGTTAAAACCAGATTATATAGTTGCAGCTTTTGATAAAAAGGGCCCAACTTTTAGACATAAAGAATATGAAGACTACAAGGCAGGTAGAAAGAAAATGCCACCTGAACTTGCAGAGCAATTTCCTATAGTAAAAGATCTTTTAGGTTTATTAGCCATAAGTAAATATGAAATCGATGGATTTGAAGCTGATGATATAATAGGTTCTTTAGCAAAATATGCAGAAAAAAATAATATTGAAGTCTTTGTAGTTACAGGAGATAGGGATGCACTACAGTTAGCATCAGATAATATAAATGTTGTTATAACAAAAAAAGGTGTCACAGAAACAGCAGTGTACGATCATAAAACATTTGTTGAGGAATTTGGAGTAACACCAACTCAGTTTATAGATGTAAAAGGTCTTATGGGAGATAAGTCAGATAATATACCAGGAGTTCCTGGAGTAGGAGAAAAAACAGCTTATAAATTAATTCAAACTTATGGTTCTGTAGAAGAAGTATTAAATAATATAGATAATATTAGTGGGAAAAAGTTAAAAGAAAATTTAGAAAATTATAGAGAACAAGCTATATTCAGTAAGAAGCTAGCAACAATAATAACTGAAGTACCTATTGAATTTGATTTAGATGAGATAAAAAGTCAAGAATCATATGATAAAGAAGGCTTAAGAAAGTTGTTCTTTAAGCTTCAAATGAAGTCGATGTTCGATAAACTTCCTGAGTCAGATAAAGATTTAGAAGTAACTGAAGAAACTATAAATTTAATTACTATCGATAATCCAGAAGATTTTCTTAGTTTATCAAAATCATTAGATAAGATATGCTATATAACATATGATGTAATAAATAGTACAAAATATTTAGAAATAGAGCTGAATAAAATGTATCTATCTAATGAAGACAAAGTGTACTTAATAAATTTTAAGGATATCTATAATACTAATAAAAATGAAGCTAATTTAGCTTTAAAAACAATCATGGAAAATGAAGAATTAAATAAAATAATTCATGATGGTAAATCGCTAGTTACAGTATTGAATAAGCTAAATATATCCATAAATAGATTTGAATTTGACACTGCTATAGCAGCTTATTTAATAGATTCAGCTAGATCATCATATGATTTATTAACATTAATAAATGAATACCTATGTGAAGATGTTACAGGTGAAGCCGAAATCTTAGAAGGAAAGATAAACTTTAAACTAAGAGATATATATGAATTGTTAAAGGGGAAAATACAGGAAGAGAAGATGGAAGAACTTTATTATGAAGTTGAGCATCCATTAATATTTGTTCTTTCTTCTATGGAATCTTTAGGATTTAATATAAATAAAAATATGCTAGATGATTTGGCAATAAAGTTTAAAGAAGAGATTACTAGAACAGAAAAGGAAATTTTTGACTTAGCAGAAGAGGAATTTAATATAAACTCACCAAAGCAATTAGGAAAAATACTTTTTGAAAAATTAGATTTACCTGTAATTAAGAAAACAAAAACAGGTTATTCAACTAATGCTGAAGTATTAGAAAAGCTTCAAGACAAACATGATATAATACCAAAGATAACTTACTATAGACAAATAACAAAGCTTAATTCTACTTATGTGGAAGGATTAAAAAATGTTATAGATAGTGATGGACATATACATTCAAGTTTTAATCAAACAGTAACTACTACAGGTAGATTATCAAGTACAGAGCCTAACCTTCAAAATATCCCTATAAAATATGAAATGGGGAGAGAAATAAGGAAAGTATTTATACCTGATGAAGAAGGTGATATTCTATTATCTTGTGACTATTCACAAATAGAATTAAGAGTTCTTGCTCATATGTCAAATGATGAAAATATGATAGATGCATTTAAGCATCATAGTGATATACATACAAAAACTGCATCTGAAGTATTTAAAGTGCCAGTAGAAGAAGTTACATCATTAATGAGAAGTAGAGCTAAAGCCGTAAATTTTGGAATAGTTTATGGAATAAGTGATTTTAGTCTTTCACAGGATTTACACATAACTAAAAAAGAAGCTTCTGAATATATGGAGATTTATTTTGATAGATATCCTAATATTAAGGGATATTTAGATAGTGTAATACAAGAAGCAAAAGAAAATGGATATGTTTTAACTATTTTAAATAGAAGAAGATTTATACCAGAAATTAAATCATCTAATAGAATAGTAAAAGCTTTAGGTGAAAGATTGGCAATGAATGCTCCTATTCAAGGAAGTGCAGCTGATATAATTAAGCTAGCGATGGTTAATGTTTATAATAAATTAAAGGAAAAAGAACTGAAAAGTAAAATGATTTTACAAGTACATGATGAGCTTATATTAAATGTTAAAGAAAATGAACTTGAAGATGTAAAACAAATAGTTAAAGATGAAATGGAAAAAGTTTTAGATATGAAGGTACCTCTTGAGGTAGATATTAATATAGGTAAAACATGGTATGAGGCTAAATAAGGGGGCATAACTGAAAATGATTAAAATAGGGTTAACAGGAGGAATTGGTTCTGGTAAAAGCACTGTATCAAAAATGCTTACTGAAAAAGGATTTAAAATAATAGATGCAGATACAATATCTAGAGATGTCCTTATTAAATACCCTGAAATTCTAGATAAAATAAAAATAGAATTTGGATCAGGTTTTTTCGATTGGAGAGGGGAATTTAGAAGAAGGGAATTTGGAAATCATATATTTAGATTTCCAAAACAGAGAAAAAAATACGAAGAAATAATTATTCCATATATAAAAGATGAAATTTTTTCAGAGATAGATAAATATGAAAAAAGCGGAGAATCAATGGTGATACTAGATGCTCCAACTTTAATAGAAAATAATCTTCATGATTATATGGACTATATTATTGTAGTATGGGTAGATAATAATACTCAGATAATGAGATTAAAAAATAGAGATAGATTATCTAGAGATGAAGCTGTAAATAGGTTAAATGCGCAAATATCTCTAGATAAGAAAAAAGATTATGCACACATTATTATTGATAATAATGGTGACTTATTAAAAACTAAAAATCAAGTTGATAAGGTAGTGGATTTTTTAAAGGTAATTAAATAAGTAAGGAGAAGGTAATGAAGTTTAAACGTATATTAACTATTCTAATTACAGTATTTATTGCTTATATTGGAATAACATTAGTGATGAAGAACTATGTGTTTCCTTACAAATATGCTGATTATGTAAATAAGTATAGTGAGGAATATGAAGTAGATCCGTATCTTGTATTAGCAGTTATTAAGACAGAAAGTAATTTTAATAAGGAAGCTGTTTCAAAAAGAGATGCCAAGGGATTAATGCAAATTATGGATGCAACAGGAGAATGGGCGGCTAAAGAAATTGGGATAAATTATTTTATGCCATCTATGCTTTTTGATCCAGAATTAAATATAAAAATGGGTTGTTGGTATTTAAAAAACTTAGAAAATGAATTTGATGAAAATTTGGATTTGATATTAGCAGCTTATAACGGAGGAAGTGGAAACGTAAATAAGTGGCTAAATGATGAAGAATATTCATTAGATGGTGAAAATTTAGATTATATACCATTCCCGGAAACAAAAAAATATGTAGATAAAGTTAAAGCAAATTATAATATATATAAATATCTTCATGAAAAATAAAAATTGAGCCTATTTAATAAAGAGTTTCTTAATTAAATGGGCCCAATTTTTATTTTTTTATTCATATTTTATATAGTAAATATGAAATAAAGTGTGCTTTTTACCGAAATTAAGTATAATTAATATAATAAACAAATTAAATGCTATAACAAAGAATGATTTGTTTATATATTTGATAAAGATGCAGAGGTTAAGATTGTACTACTTGAGAAAATAGAACAATTAGCGTTTTTGAAAAGATTCAATAATGAAGATTATCGATTTCCTCTATTTGAAAAAACTGTTGGAATTATAGGTCATGGAGGAGGGACAAAAGAGCTAATGGAATACCATAGAGAGCCTGTATTGGATGTTTTTTGGAATGCTTTATCTTATCCTGTAGAAATGAATGTCATTAGTTTAAATGATAAGGATAAAACTGGAATAATGATTCCAGTTAAGAATGTTAGAAAGGCTGAAGAATCAATTTTTCCAATTCAAGAGTAGGATTTTCTTGATATAGAGAGACGGTTAAATCCTTTAATAAATAATGTTGTTGAAAAAATTATTAGTGATTAAAAGATATTAAAATAGTGAAAAAGTTTAGAAGGGGTGCTTCTTAAAAATTAATTTGTGCGAAACACCTTTTTATTAAAAATCAATAAGGATTTTTCTGAACTCTTTCACTATTTAATTTTCTAATTAAATATAGCTGTTATCCATTCATTAGTTTGATGTTTTGTTTCAAGTTTAAATCCATGACTTTCTACTATAGCTTTTACTTTATCAAAACTCCATTCCACAAGTCCAGATACAAGAAGCTTACCGTTATTTAATAAATGTTCTTTTATAAAATCCATAAATAACTCAGTTTCTTCTCCACCTATATTTATATAAATCCAATCATACTTATCATGTATATTGACTTCTTCATTTAATGCATTGCCAACTAAAACTTCAATGTTATATAATCCATTTAATGAAGCATTTAATTCAACTTCTTCTCTCACATCTCGTATATCTAAAGCAGTAACTTTTGACGCACCGATGATAGCGGATGCAACTGATAAAATTCCTGATCCTGTACCTATATCTAGAACTGATTTATTATGTAAATCAATTTTAGTTAGAATAATATCTAAAAGATCTCTTGTTGTTTCATGTAAACCTGTACCAAATGCACCTTGGGATATAAAAGATATTTTATGTATGTTTTTATCACTTATAACTTCATCAGGGGAAGCTAAAACCCAATTATCATTTATATGTACCGTAGGAAAGTTATAATTTTCATAATCATAATTTACTTCTTCAATATTTATGCAATCTGCTTCTAAAATAGAAGAAACAGTATCTTTAAATGAAGATAAGTTATCTTTATCTAGCTCATAAGCAACTTTAAGATCGATAGTAGAAACTGATTTTTCTAGATAACCATATCCATACTCATCAGTTGTAATTTCTAAAGGACTTTCATAAAATACATTGAAGATATCGTTAATTTGTAATTTTTCAATTTTCTCATCTAGCTCTTCATATTTAATAATATATGTTAATATAAACATGGCTTAATCCCCCAAATCTAATTCATTATAACATTATTGAGTATAGATAGATTTTTACTTAAAGTCAAGGAATCTATTGGAATTATAAGCGTTTATTAAAACAAATTTGTATATAAATTAATTCAAAAAATGAATTCGATAATATATTGAGATATTATTTATTTTTTTTTTTGAATTTAATTGAATTACTTGCTTTTTTTGATTTATTTTTATGATTTTTTTTACTATTTGATTTTAAACTGTTTTTAGGAATATTATTTTTACTTGAAAAATTACTTTTAGATTTTTCTTCTATTTTAGTATTATTATTTATTTTAGTATCTTTCTTCTTTTTATTATCATTAATTTTTTTTGAAACAGAGAAGCCAAAAGAACCAATAGAATTTTGAGGAAGTTTAAAGTATTCTCCATGACAATACGAAATTAAATCACCTTTTTCAAAATGAATTTTTCCTTTTTCATCTATCAAAGTACTATTTATATGAGAACCTACTACTTCTGCAATAAACATGTCATGCGTGCCTAATTTTATAATATCTTTTACTTTACATTCTATAGTAACAGGGCATTCGTCTATATAGGCAACATTAACATTTGTTCCTTCTTTCATAGTAAATCCCATATCGTTAATTTTATCGAATTTTCTACCAGGCTTAACTCCACAGTAATCTACTACTTTAACCATTTCAGAAGAGGGCATATTAACAATGAATTCCATAGTTTCACATATGTATTCATAAGAAAGTCTTTCAGGTCTAATAGAAATAGAAAGCATTGGAGGCTTTGTGCAGATTGTTCCAGTCCATCCAACTGTAAAAACATTATCTTTTCCAGATTTATTCCTAGATGTAATTAAAACTACAGGGACAGGGTTTAAAACCACGCTTCCTTTAAAATCAACTTTATTCAAAATAGAATCTCCCCTTTAAAATATTTTCTTTAGGATTATAGCATATATTTATTCTAATTTATATAAATAAGATTGAAAATTAGAAAAAGGTAGATTTAATTAAATCTACCTTTTTCTAATAATATCTTCTTCTTCTTTTTTTCATATTAATTATTCTTACTATAAATAATACTAAAACTAATATAATAACAATAATCAGTAATGATAATAAATATAGAGGTAAATTAGATTTAATAAGTTCAAAAGATGAAAGTTTAACTGTTCCTAAGACATCTTCAGTATGTCCGGGAGTAGAAAATGTTAGCTTAATTTCTTCATTACCACTTAATTTCCAAGCATCTGTTACATCTCCCTCATAAGAAAGTGTAGCATTTTTATCATTAAAATCATTCTTGTAGTATTCAACATTTTGATTAATAACTATAGGTGCTGTTATTTGCTTTTCAGGGCCAAAGAATCTGAATGCTTTATAAGTTAAATCTACAGTACCAATTTCATCACCAGCATTTTTATATATTTCTTTTTGTGCTGAGTAACTATAGTTAGCTAATTTTTCTGTATCCTCAAATACATTAAGACCTGTTGCACCGTATTCAGATTTTAGAACTACAGTAACTAAATCTCTGCCATCTCTTTCATAAAAACCTACAAAGCAATGTCCAGCTTGTTCTTCAGTTCCAGTTTTACCACCTATATTACCATTTTTGCCAAGTAACTTGTTTCTAGACTCAATTATTACAGGAGTACCTGAAAGACTAACACTAATTTCACCGCTTTTAGGAGCCATAGTTTCTCTAACCCAATCGTTTTTAAAAGCTGCAATTCCTATTTGAGCTAAGTCATATGCTGTAGTTTGATTTATTTCAGTATTGCTAGGATTTAAAGGGTCAATTTCTAAACCTGATGGATTAACGAAATGAGTATTTTTAAGCCCTAATTCTACTGCTTTATCGTTCATCATATTTACAAAGTTATCTACAGTTCCACCAACTGATTCTGCCATTAAGTAAGCAGTATCATTTGCTGAAAATATCATTACAGCTTTCATAGTATCTTCTGCTGAAATTTTATCTCCAGCATTTATTGATTTGTAGTTATTAAGTGATGTTTCAGTTACTTTAACTACAGTATCACTAAAAGTTAATGTTTCAGCCTTTGACTTGTTCTCAGCAAAAAGTAAAGCAGTCATAAGTTTAGTAGTACTTGCAGGTGATAATTTTAAGTCAGCATTTTTTGAGTAAATAACTTCACCTGTGTTAATGTCCATTGTTATAGCAGCTTCTCCAATAATTTCTGGAGTTTGAATATTTGTCTCTTGTGCACTAACTTTATTAGCAAAAGGAGCTAATAACGAAATAGAAAGAGCAACTGCCAGCGACTTTAGTAAATTTTTCTTTTTCAATTTCATCTCCCCATTTCTAAAGATTTTAATATATATATAAGTTATAATAAATTATATAGTTAACCAATATAAATAACCGAATTATATAAATTACAATAATTTGGAAAAGTATGTATTTTAGTAACTTATATAAAAAATTAAACATATATGACTTTTCATAAAAATATTCACTTAAAACATATGTAATTATTCTTAAATAGGTTTATTGACTATTTAATATTGTACTACAAATAAGTATGTATATTAACAACTAAACATATATTGCTTTAATTTTATATTTTGAAACTATTTGATTTAAACACAAATTAAAGTATAACATCTACTTTCCATAATAACAACATATAGAATAATTGTTAAGTGGTTTAATTTACATGTAATATAAATTTAATAATTGTACAAAATAGAAATATAAGAAAGAGGTGGTTAATATCAAAAAGTTTAGTAAGTTTATTAGTTTTATTGCACTTTTTATATTTCTTAACAATATAAATTATATCCCAGTTTCTGCATTGTATACAGAAAATCACCTGAAAACTGTATATTTAACTTTTGATGATGGACCATCTGTAAATGTAACTAAGGAGTTAATTAATATCTTAAACAATAATGGCATAAAAGCAACTTTTTTTGTTGTCGGAGATTATGCTAATATATATCCTTACATGATAAAATCACTAAATGAAAATGGAATGTGCATAATGCCTCATTGTAATATTCATGACTATGTATCTGTATATAAAAGTGAAGAAAATTATTTTAAAGATTTAGATAAATGTAGGGATACTATTGAAAGTATATTAGGAAAGAGAAACTTAAATTTTATAAGATTACCAGGTGGTTCTAATAATACAGTTTGTGATTCTAATGTATTAAGTAAAATAAAAAATAGAATAGTAAGAAATGGTGATTATTATATAGATTGGACAATTGCTGCAGGAGATAGTGAAGCAAAAGATTTATCATCAGAATTTATTAATTCAAGGATAAAAGATGAAGGTGGATTATATGATGTTGAAGTAGTTCTTATGCATGATTTAGGTGATAAGTATGCAACTGTAGATTCACTTCAAGAAATAATTAATTTTTATAAAGAAAAAGGTTATAAGTTTAAAACATTAAATGAAATTGAAAACTGGGAAATTCAATATTTAAAAGATATAAATGTATTGAATAAATAATAAAAAACAAGGCAAGCTATTGTGTAGTAGCTTGCCTCAAATTTATTTCTTATTATCTAATTTTTTTATCATAACTTCTTTTGCTTTTAGTTCAAGAGAATCATCTATCTTCTCAAGGGTTATATTGTCATATTTTTTACTTAAAGCTATATTTAAAAATCTATCTGCTAACTCAGGATTTTTAGATAATAATGATCCATGAAAATAGCTACAAAATGTATTTTTATATATACAGCCCTCATTCCCATCTTCACCGTTATTTCCGTAACCATGAACACACTTTCCTAGTGGTTTTAATCCATTAGTATAAGTTCTACCAGAATGATTTTCAAAACCTACATACGTTTCATTAAAATCTTCATTATATATAACTGTGTTGCCTATAAATCTAGTATCTCCACCTTCAGTATATATATCAAGAATTCCTAATCCCTCGATTTTTTCACCATTTGGAGCCATATAATATTTTCCTAGCAATTGATAACCACCACAAATTGCAATAACTACTTTTTCATCTTCAATATATTTTTGTAAGCTAGGTTTTTTTATAGTTTTTAAATCATTAGAAACTATTGATTGCTCAAAATCTTGACCGCCACCAAAAAATAGAATATCTGTATTTTCTGAATCAAATTCATCATTTAATGATGTATTAATTATATTAACCTTTATTCCTCTTTGTTCAGCTCTATGTTTAAGTATTAGAATATTACCAACATCTCCATAAACATTAAGTAAATCAGGATAAAGATGACAAATATTTAATTCCATTTATAGACCTCCTTATTTACCAAAGTTTTTTAATGTAACCTTTTGAATGAAGATATTTTCTAAAGTTAATCATAGCAGTATAAGTAGCAAGAATATAAATTTTATCATTTTTACTATTTTTAATCTTTTCTGTTAACTCTTCGAAGGTTTCTTCAATTATAAAGTTATCTTTATTTAATCCTGCAACATTAAGCCTAACAGCCATATCATAGCATCTAATACCAGAGACAAATATTTCATTAATATTAAGATCATGAAGTTTTTCAAAGTCAACATCCCATATCCAAGAAACATCAGTACCATCAGCATAGTTATCATTTAAAAGAAATGCGGCAGCAAAAGGATCTTTATTTAAACAAAGTGTATCTAAAGCTTGATTATATCCAGCAGGATTTTTAACTAAAATAATTTTTACATCCTTACCTTCAATGTTTAATGCTTCTTGTCTTCCAAAACTAGAATCTTGGTTTTGCAATGATTTTTTTATTGAATTATCATTTATTCCAAGTTCTTTAGTTACAGCATAAGCACAAAGACCATTATAAATGTTATAAGCACCTGACTGGCTTATAGTAACTTCTAAATCATTAAGTTTCACAGTTGAACTATCTGGTGTTAATTCTAAGACTTCATTTACTGCATATTCTAAAGGAGCTCTTTTAAATCCACAGCCTGTACAGTAGAAGTCACCTAAATGATTATATGTAATATGATTATATTCATAAGGAGACTTACAGAATTTACAGAACTTAGCATCGGCATTTATTTCTATATCTTTATTATCTCCTATGCTTGCGTTAAAACCATAAAATACAGTTTTATTTGGAAGATCTAATTTACCTAGGAGAGATTCATCTCCATTTAAGACTAAAGTAGTATTAGGAGAAAGATGTATTCCTTCTAATATCTTTGATAGAGTAGTGTAAACTTCACCATATCTATCTAGCTGATCTCTAAAAAGGTTTGTTACAGTTATTATTTCTGGATTAATATATTTAGTTATATATTTTAAGTTAGCTTCATCAACTTCTATAACTGCATAAGAATCCTCGATTTTATTAAAGAACTTGTAGTTATCAATGAAGGTTGTAACTATTCCAGGAAAAAGGTTTGCACCAGTATTATTAGTAATAACTTTCTTTCCGCTTTCTTTTATAATGTTATAAATCATGCTAGTTGTAGTAGTTTTACCATTAGTACCTGTGATTAAAACTACTTTGTAGCCTTTTGACACTTTTGAAAGTATATTTCTATCTATTTTTAAGGCCACTTTTCCAGGGAATGTTGTTCCCCCTTTTAGTATTGTTTTTGTTAGAAAAATTGTAATTTTTGAAGCTATAATGCTTATTATTGATTTAATACTAATCTTTTTCACCACCTTATAATACTTATCAAATATTATATACAATAATATTAATAGATAATCAAATAATAATAAATTTTGATTTTGACTATGAATAGTATATCATAACTTTATATACTTACAAATAAAGTTATGATAAGATTTTATTAATTATTGAAGTTTGATAGGTGATAAAAAAGAGAAAATATGATAAATGAAAGAATGGAGGAAGTGTTATGGACAATTTTGTTTTTAAGAATAAAGAAGGAATGGATATTAGTTGCTATAAATGGAGTGATAATTCAAGCAAGCCTAAAGCTGTTATTCAAATAGTTCATGGAATGTCAGAATGGGCTGGGAGATATGACTATTTTGCAAATAGACTTGTTAAAGAGGGATATGTAGTTTATGCTCATGATCATAGTGGGCATGGAAAAAGTGCAAAGAGCTTAAGTGAACTAGGTTTTATAAGTAAAGAAAATAGATTTTACTCAATGATTGATGATATAAAAATATTAAATGATATTATTAAAAATGAAAATAAAGAGATACCAGTAATATTATTTGGCCATAGCATGGGATCTTTCTTAAGTCAAAGATATATACAAATGTATGGATATACTATTGATGCTCTTATTTTATCTGGAAGTAATGGGAAACCAAAGATATTTACTAAATTAGGATTAGCTGTTTCTAAAATGGAAATGTTGATTAAAGGAAATGATAAAAGAAGTCGCTTGATGGATAGGCTATCCTTTGGAGGGTTTAATAAAAGTGTAAAAAATCCAAGAACTAATTTCGATTGGCTTTGTTCGGATGAAAATGAAGTAGATAAGTATATAAATGATAAGTATTGTGGATTTATATATCCAACTCCTTTTTACTATGATTTAATAAACGGATTATGGGATATACATAAAAATGAAAATATAGAAAAAGTAAAGGATTTAGACATTCCCATTTATATTTTTGCAGGAGATAGAGATCCTGTTGGTTATTTTGGAAAAGGAATAATTAATCTTTATGAAGTATATAAAAATATAGGAGTAAAAGATATTAGTTATAAGCTATATAAAGATGGAAGGCACGAGATGCTAAATGAAGTAAATAAGGATGAAGTTATTAGTGATATAATAAAATGGATAGAGAAATAGAATATTAAAAATAAAATATCTACAAAAATTTCTAAAATTATTCACATATAAAAGGAAATGATGTAAAATTATGTAGTAATAATTGCTAGTGAGGAGAAATAATGTGGATTATAATAATTTTAGAATGAAAATTTATTATATTGATATGAAAAAATTATTATCATATATATTAATAAGCTTAATTTTCTTTAGTATGCACCAGATTGCTTTAATGTATGATTTTATGGCTATAAATGATATTGTACAAATCTTTAAGATAATAATAGTTATGATTTTACTAATGTTTACAATACACTTGAAGAATTTAACTAAAAAAGATATATATGGGATACTGCAAATATTTCTTTTTACAATATGTATAGTTTTCATGGTGTTTTTAACTCCGGAAAATCAATTTCAAGGAATAAAAATATTTCTTACCAAGCTTGGATATAGTAAATGTGATGAATTTCAAATTATTAATACAGTAATGCTATATTATATAATAGCAAAATATAAAAATGTAACTGTAGTTGGTAAAAAAATTTACTTAGAATATATAGCATTATTTGGAATTATTTCATTTTTTAGTTTGACAAACAATGTTATAGATAAAAATTTTATATATTTATTATATATAATTTCAACCATAGTACTTTTAATAGGAACATATAGATATATTAATATAAATAATGAAAGCTTTAATAAAAAGATAGATTTACTAAAGTTAAATATAAATATTATGATGATATACTTTTTTATTAGGATTTTTGTTAAATATACAGACACCTATTTTCTTGTTGATATAGTTATGATGATAAAAATGTTAGTTTATACAGCGACTATCTTGTTTATTATAGTTAATATATCAAAGGAAAATTATAATTTTATGTTTAAAGAAACAGTTAATACAAATAAAAAATTAGAAGAGATAAATAAAGAAATAATACAAAGTAACTATAAACTAGAAGAAGCTTATAGAAAGTTAAAGGAGAGACAATTAGTATATAAGAGTTTTTTAGGTTGTTTACCTGATCCTATAGTAATAGTAAATAATAATCTTAGGATATCTTATTGTAATTCAAATTTTTTAAATCTAATAGAAAAAGAAAATTTAAGAGAAGTTGTAAATAGAAGAATAGAAAACTATATAAATTTTGATGTTGATATAAGAAAAAAAGTGGTTGATATAAATAAAGGTTCCTATTCTACGACGATAGATAAAGATGATAAGAAAATAGAAGTTAGATTCTTTTCTTTAAATGGTGAAGAATCAGAATGTATATTATTATTGAAAGATTTAACTGAAGAAATAAAACTTGTATCTATGAAAGAAGAATTAGAGAGCATAAAAATGAAAGAAGAAATAAAAAGAAACTTTTTATCAAGTATTTCTCATGATTTAAAAATACCTATAAGCGTAATATATTCAGCAATACAATTAGAAAAAATATTAATTGAAAATAATGATATAGAAAAAATAAATTTTTATAATGAAGTAAGTAAGCAAAATTGTTTTATGCTTACTAAATTTACTAATAATCTTATAGATACAAGTAAAATAGATTCGGAAAATTTAGATGCTAATTTAGTTTTAGATAACATTGTAGAGTTTGTTGAGGATTATATAAATTCCCTTTTTGCACATATAAAGAGTAATGGAATAAATATTCTTTTTGATACTGATGAAGAAGAGATATATGTTTATTTCGACAAAGAGATGATGGAAAGAGTGATATTAAATTTAATATCAAACTCATTAAAATTTACTGATGAGGATGGAACTATATTTATAAATATAAAGAATTCAAAAGATGCAGTACTTATAGAGGTAGGAGATACTGGGATAGGTATGAGCAAAGAATTTATAAAAAAAGCCTTTAATAAATATGAGGTTGAGGACAGAATAAAAAATAATAACTCAACAGGTTTCGGAGTAGGTCTTTTTGTTGTATATAATTTAATTAAAGCTCAAAATGGAGATATAGAAATAATTAGTGATGTAGGTAAAGGAACTACTTTTATAATTAAGCTATATAAATGAAGGGTGATTGGAAGATAGATGTTAAGTGAAAAAAAATATAGACATAAAGGATTGATGTCTAATATATTTATACCTGTACTTGTAATGCTGATCATTATCAATAGGGTTTTCAAAATGTCAAATGAATATATATTTATAATTAGACTACTTTGTTTTGCTATATCCATACTAATATTTATATTAAGTGCCGTAAAAGTAAATAAGAAGGATTTAGGGCTGTTAAAATACATTGGAGTTGGTTATTTTTATATAGCTATATTAAGGTTTATAGATCTAGAGTATTTATGGCAAAAAGAAAAATTTGGACTTGCTATGTCTTTCATAGGATTTATTACATGTTTGGAGCTAATAAATATAATATCAAGCATAATTTTATATAAAAAAAGATATTCTCCGAAAATACAAAACTTAGTTTTTATTATAGTTATACCTATCGTTTATATGATTTCATTAAGAGGATTCAATGGATTAATTTATTTAACTAATATATATAATTACTTTATTATAAATCAAATTATATTACTTATTTTATTTGGTGTTATATTACATCAATATAAGGAACTAGATAATTATAGGGAAAATAAATGGATTATATATACTAGTATCTTATTAATAATAAGTGATAGCTTTATTGTACTTATGCCATTATTAGATGCAAATTTAACTTCTTTTATATGGATTACAAAATTATTAGCGTATTTTTTAGTTTATGAGAAGTTTGAAGAAACTTTGTTATTTAATGCGTATTCAAGTGCTTATGAAAGTTTAAATAGAGTGAGAAAAATTGAGACTAATTTACATAAAAATTTAAAAAGAAGAGAAAAAGAATTAAAAGAATTAAACTTGCTTTTAGAAAAGAGTGAAAAAAGATATTACGATGTTGTCAAAGCTTTTTCAGATGGTTTGTTGCTTTTTGAAAATGATATAATGATTTACTCCAATAATTATAATGATGTGTATTATAATGTACCAATTGAAATAACACGTAATAAAAATAATTTAAAACTAAATTATTTATTAAATGAAATTATAGGTGTAGAATATCCTAATGATTATGAGATAAATGATTTTTCAGCAGAGGTAAGTATACAAGATGAATATGGAGAAATTAAAGATTTAGAAGTTAGCTTGGTTAAAATTTATGATAATAAAAAAATATTATTATTTAATGATGCAACTAAATTAGTAAAGCAAAGAGATGAGATTTTAAAACTTGAGAAGAAAATTAATGATGAAAATATTAAGGATGAATTTTATTCTAATATATCACATGAATTAAGAACTCCTATAAATGTTATTTACTCTGCACTTCAATTGAACGATATGTATTTAAAAAATTGTGAAGTGGAAAAAATCAATAGAAATAATAATATAATAAAACAAAATTGTTTAAGATTAATTAGAACTATTAATAATTTTATAGATAGTAATAAGCTTTCAGAAGGATTTTTAGAAATTGATAAAAGGATCTACAATATCGTAGATATAATAGAAAATGTAGTTTTGTCATGTAATTTTTATATGAATCTTAGAGAAACAAAGTTAACTTTTGATCCTCAATATGAAGAGATATATTTTTATTGTGATAAAAATTATATAGAGAGAATAATGTTGAATATTCTATCAAATTCCTTAAAATATGGTAAATATAAAGGTAATATATATGTCATGGTAAAAATAGAAAATAAAGAGAATATAGTTATAGAAGTTATAAATGATGCGGAAGCTATTCCTGAAGATAAGAGAAAGGTTATATTTGACAAGTTCACAAAAGTAAATACATCATTAAATAGACCTTCAGAAGGAAGTGGCTTAGGATTATTTTTAACTAAGGGACTAGTAGAATTACATAATGGAGAAATAACAATTAATGCAGGTATGAAATATGGTAATATATTTAAAATAACATTACCATATGATAATAATATTAAAGGAGAAATTGTATTACTAAATAATAATGTAGAGATAAATGAATTACAAGAAAAAATAGATATAGAGTTCTCAGATATATATTTTTAATTTCATAAATTAAAATACTAATGCATATATAATAATGAATATTATATAGAGGTGCATTAAATGAAGAATAAGGAAAAGAAACTTAATAAAATAAAACCTAGTAAAAAAGATATTAAAAAGCCTAAGAAAATAAAACATAAAAAAACTCATAAAAAACATAAAAGTTTAAATATATTTAAAGTAAATGGTGAATTTAAATTAATACCTTTAATAATTAATATACTAATACCAGTAGTATCTGGATTTATTGTAGGATATCTTAATAAAAATTCTATGACTACATATGAAACTTTAAAAAAGCCATTTTTTAATCCACCTGCTATTGTGTTTCCAATAGTATGGAGTATATTATATATATTAATGGGTATTGCTGCCTATAGAATATATATGAGAAACAAGCAAGGAATTGATGATAAAGGAGCATATTTTTTCTACCTAGTTCAACTTATATTTAATTTGATGTGGAGTTTTATATTTTTTACATTTAGATTATATGCAATTTCATTTTTCTGGATTATAATATTATTTGTTTTAGTAATAATAACATTTATAAAATTTATTAAAGTAGACAAGATAGCTGCAATTTTATTAACTCCATATATGTTATGGCTTGTATTTGCAGGAGTTTTAAATTATTTTATTTGGCTACTTAATGAAATGTAATTTAATATGTAGTATAATAGAAATAAGCCTTCTTCTGAAGGTTTATTTTATTTAGAAAGGAAGTTTCTATGGGGAAAACTTTATTTATAGCAGAAAAACCATCAGTAGCTATGGATTTTGTAAAGCTACTTAATGTTAAGGGGAAAAGAAGCAATGGATATATAGAGGGAGAAAGAAGTATTTTTACATGGTGTGTAGGACATATGGTTACCATGAGTTATCCAGAAGCTTATGACGAAAAATTAAAATTTTGGAACTTGAGAGATTTACCTTTTTTACCTGCTGAGTATAAATATGAAGTTATTTCTTCAGCTTCAGCTCAGTTTAATATCGTCAGCAGTTTGATGAACAGAGAAGATGTTGATAGCATATATGTATGTACTGACTCTGGAAGAGAGGGAGAATATATATATAGATTAGTAGATGATATGGCTGGAAAACCAAATAAGATAAAAAAAAGAGTTTGGATTGACTCTCAAACGGAAGAAGAAATAAAAAGAGGTATAAAAGAAGCAAAACCACTATCGGAATATGATTCATTAGCACATTCAGCATATTTAAGAGCAAAGGAAGATTATATATTTGGTATAAACTTTTCAAGACTGCTAACTCTTATGTATGGGAAGACACTAGCTAATGTATTAAAAAAAGATAAGAATGTAGTAGTAGCTGTTGGAAGAGTTATGACTTGCGTTCTTGGAATGGTAGTAGAAAGAGAAAGGGAAATAAGAAGTTTTAGAAAGACATCTTTTTATAAAATATCTGGAGACTTTATTAAAGATAACGATGATGCCGTTATAAAAGGTGATTGGAAGGCAATAGAGGGATCTACATATTTTGAATCTCCAAAACTTTATAATGAGGTAGGATTCAAAAAGAAAGAAGATGCTGAAATCTTAATTAAGGATTTAAGAGATATAGGTTTTGGAACAGTTAAGGAAGTCAAAAAAACAAAGGAAAAAAAGAATGCACCGCTTTTATATAACTTAGCAGAGCTACAAAATGAATGTACAAAAAGGTTCAAAATAAGCCCAGATGAAACATTAAAAATAGTTCAAGGGTTGTATGAGAAGAAGATGGTTACATATCCAAGAACAGATGCAAGAGTACTATCTACTGCAGTTGCAAAAGGAATAAAAGGTAACATAATAAAACTTAAAAATATGCCGATCGGAGAGGAATTAACTAATATTACAACTGAAATACTAGAAAAAGATTATCCAAAGTCTATAATGAAAAGTAAATATGTAGACGATAGTAAAATCACAGACCACTATGCTATTATACCAACAGGGGAAGGAAGAGACACTTTAAGTAAACTGCCTAGCTTAGACAAACAAGTTTATTATATTATACTTAGAAGATTTTTATCTATTTTCTATCCTCCAGCTCAATATAGCAAAATGTCTATTACAATTTTAGTTGGTAATGAAAACTTTATTTTAAATAAAAAGATATGTGTTGATAAAGGATATTTAATTGTCCTTGGAAATGAAAAAGATGAAGAACAGGAGACCTTCCCTGAAAATTTAAGAAAGGGAACCAAATTAAATATAAATGAGTTAGAAATAAAGGAAGGAGAAACATCTCCTCCAAAGAGATATACAACAGGTTCTATGATAATTGCTATGGAAAATGCAGGGAAGCTAATAGAAGATGAAGAGTTGCGTGAGCATATAAAGGGCGCTGGTATAGGGACTTCAGCAACTAGGGCAGAAATATTAAAGAAATTAATAAATATAGAATACATACAATCAAATAAGAAAACACAAGTTATAACGCCAACAGAACTCGGAGAAATGATTTATGAAGCAATTAGTGTATCTATTCCTTCGCTTTTAAATCCATCTTTGACAGCTTCTTGGGAAAAAGGCTTAAAGATGGTAAATGATAAAGAAATTAAACCAGATGAATTTATGGTTAAATTAGAAGCTTATACTAGGAAAAATACTGCTAGAGTATTAAATAATTCTAATATAGGACTTTTAAATACAAAACTATTAAAAATAAAGAATCAATAAAATAAAACTAGTAAAGTTTAACATATAATTAAACTTTACTAGTTTTATTTATTTTACAAATATTAAAAATAAGCTATATAAAGCTGGAGCTAAGAATACTGTCATTATACCAGCAATTCCAATAGATAGAGAACTCATTGCTCCTTCTGTTTCACCAAGCTCTAATGCTTTGGTTGTTCCAACAGCATGTGCAGAAGTCCCTAATGAAATTCCAACGGCAACTCTTTCTTTAATTTTAAATATTTTGCATAGAGTAGGGCCAATTACAGCGCCGATTATTCCAGATAGGATTATAGATAATACCGTTACAGGAGCTAATCCACCAAGCTGATTTGTAATTTCTATTCCTATAGGGGTAGTAACAGATTTTGCTAGTAATGAAATAGTAAGTATATTTTCAAGTCCGAAAATATTACCAAGAAAGAAAACTGAAGCTATTCCAACGGTACTTCCAAATAATATTCCAGTTAATATTGGCAATAAGTGTTCTTTAAGCAATTGTAATTGCTTATATAATGGTACTGCTAAAACTACTGTAGCAGGCCCAAGAAACATATTTATAAATTGCCCACCCTTATTATAATCATCGAAATCTATATTAAATAATACTAAAAATCCAATTACTAAAGCTATAGATATTAGCAGTGTATTAAATAGTGGAAATTTTGTTTTTTTATAGATAAAAAGTCCAATTTCAAAGGCTATTAGTGAAATTACTAGTCCAAATAAGATGTTGTCAGTTAAAATATTCATTATTTTGATTCATATCCTTTCTTAGTTTTTCTCTTTTGAAGATTCATAACAAATTGAACTATACTTCCAGTGACTACTATAACGATAGATGTAGTAATTATACATAATAATATAATAAGTATTAAACTATCTTTAATAGAATCAAAGGATGTTATAAGTCCTACACCAGCAGGAATGAAGAAAAAGGCAAGGTGATCTAAAAAGAAGTTAGATACAGTTTCTACTTTTTCAATTTTGATTATCTTACTACAAAGTAATAGTAATAAGATTATCATTCCTAATATGTTACCAGGTATAGGTAAAGAAAGACTTTTAGAAATAAGCTCTCCAATTAAGTAAATGCCAAGAATTATTATGGCTTCTCTAAAAATTTTCATATTGTGACCTCCTTAAACTATCCAATTAATAATTTAGCACTATTAAATAGAGATGTAAATGCAATAACGAAAATTGAATATCTCGATTTTAAATATAATCGATTACAGAACTATCCAATATAAATTAAAATATCTTATTTTTTAACAAAATTTGCTCTGAACTCATATTATAAATTATGATAACAATTAAAAAACTTAAGGAGTTTTAAATGAAAAGTAAATTAATTAAAATTGTATCTGTAATAGCTTTAATAGGTATTACAAGCCTTAGTTTTATTTCCTGTTCAAAAGATAATAAAAATTCTAATGGTGAATTAACGAAGGTCAGATTAAATGAAGTTGTTCGTTCCGTATTTTATGCACCAATGTATGTTGCTATAAATGAAGGATTTTTTGAAGAAGAAGGGTTAGAAATAGATTTATCAACAGGGCAGGGTGCAGATAAAACAATGCAACAAGTTTTAAGTAAAAATGCAGATATAGGATTTTGTGGACCAGAACAAACTGTATACATTAATAATCAAGGTAGAGAGGATTATCCAGTACTCTTTGCACAATTAACACAAACAGATGGAGCATTTTTAGTGGGTAGAGAAGCAGATGAAGATTTTAAATGGACTGATTTAAAAGGAGCAGAAGTTATAGGAGGAAGACCAGGTGGTGTTCCAGAAATGGCATTTGAATATGTATTAAAGCAAAATGGTTTAAATCCAAAAACTGATGTGAATATGGTAACTAATATAGATTTCACTGCTACATCAGGAGCTTTTAAAGCTGGTACAGGGGAATATGTAACATTATTTGAACCAACAGCATCTATGTTAGAAAAAGAAGGCAGCGGTAAGATTATAGCATCAATTGGAGAAGCAGTTGGAGACTTGCCTTATACTTGTTTCTTTACAACTAAATCTTATATGGATAAAAACCCAGAAATACTACAAAAGTTTACAAATGCAATATATAAAGGCCAACAATGGGTTGAAACACATAGTGATGAAGAAATAGCTGATTCAATAATTTCATTTTTCCCAGGGACTGATAAAGACATAATAGTTTCAGTTGTTAAGAATTACAAAGAGATTAATGCTATAGCAACTAAACCATCAATTGAAGAAGAAGATTTAACTAGATTAATGGATGTAATTGAAAGCTATGATAGTAGTCTATTAACAGATAGACCAGAATTTAAAAAGATAGTTAACAATACTTTTGCCGAAGAAGTAATGAATTCTAAGTAAATTTTTAAGAGCTAGCTCTAGGAATATTAGAGCTAGCTAATAAACTTCTACCTATAAATATCTACATATATTAGAAAGGAGGTATAATTTTGAGCTTAATAGATGTGTCAAATATAAGTTTAACGTATCACTCTTTAAAGGGTGAAACAAAGGCTATAGAAAATATAAATTTTTCAATAGAAAAGGGGGAGTTTGTTAGCATAATAGGACCATCAGGATGTGGTAAGTCAACACTCTTAAATATTATTAGTGGGCTTTTAAAGCCTTCTGAAGGAAAAATAATTTATATAGATAAAGATATAAACAATAGACTAGATAAAATGGGATACATGTTTCAGAAGGATTATTTATTTGAATGGCTTTCTGTTAGGAGTAATATATTATTAGGACTAAAGATAAAGGGATTAGATAGTGAAGAAAACATTCAAAGAGCTGATAAACTTTTAGACAATTATCAACTATCAAAGTTTAAAAATCATAAACCAACAGAGCTTTCAGGTGGAATGAGACAAAGAGTAGCACTTATTAGAACTCTTGCATTAAATCCAGATGTGCTTCTTTTAGATGAACCATTTTCAGCTTTAGATTATCAAACAAGGCTTAAAGTGTGTGATGATGTTAAAAGTATAATAAAAAGAGAAGGGAAAACAGCTATAATGGTAACTCATGATTTAGGAGAAGCCATTGCAACTTCGGATAGAATAATAGTTCTTACTAAAAGACCTGCAAATATAAAATTAGATGTAGATATAACTTTTAAAAATGCTGAAGCAACTCCATTTCAAAGAAGGAAGGAACCAGAATTTAATGAATATTTTAATTTATTATGGAAGGAGTTGGACAGTGTAAATGAGTAATGAACATGAGGTTTATATTAAAAAGGTAAAGAAAGATAAAATTAAGGTTGCGGTATTTAGAGTAGCCATATTATTAATATTTATAGTTTTTTGGGAAGTAGCAGCTAGGTTGAAATGGATTGATCCATTTCTAACATCAAGTCCATCTAGAATACTTAATTCATTTCTATCTTTTGTAAAGGAAGGAACATTGCTTAGGCATATATCAGTAACTTGTTATGAAACAATACTAGGTTTTACATTAGGAACAGTGCTTGGAGCAATTATAGCTATTATTTTATGGGCATCACCTTTTACATCAAAAGTGTTAGATCCATACTTAGTAGTGCTAAATGCATTACCAAAAGTTGCACTTGCACCGATAGTAATATTTTGGGTGGGAAATGGTATGACAGCAATAATCGTTATAGCACTTTTAATTTCTATAGTAACTACAATAATAACAGTATTAACAGGCTTTAATGAAGTTGATAAAGGTAAACTAAAGCTTATGCAAACACTACAAGCTACAAAATTTCAAACACTAAAGTATCTTGTATTCCCATCAAATATCCAAGTATTAATTTCTGCATTAAAAATAAATGTTGGTTTATCTTGGGTAGGGGTTATTATGGGTGAATTCTTAGTTGCAAGAGAAGGATTAGGATTTTTAATAGTATATGGTGGACAAATTTCACAATTAGATATGGTTATGATGAGTATTGTAATTCTTTCAATAATAGCATTTCTTATGTATATGATTGTAGCAAAGATTGAACAAAAATTAAAAAATATAAATTAGTTTTGAAATTAAAAAGCTGATAATACTTTTATTATCAGCTTTTTAAAATTAAGTTAAATATATTTAAAATTTCTTGACTAATTTTAATATGCTTAAAATACTGATTAATTATTAGGCGAAAATTGTAAAGATTTCAATTGTAAAAATTAAAAAAATTTGATAAAATGTATATTATATAATAATTGTGTAGATAAAATGAAAAGGTGGATGAAGTTATGAAAAAAACAGACAATCTTTTTTCTACTATAATAAAGTATTTGAAACCGTTTGTTGAAAAACTAAAAATGGTAATTAAACCATTTAGAAATGGAATTGATGGGACAAGCAAAAAAATAAGTAGTACATACAAAAAAATGAATGAAAAAAACCAATATATAGAACCAGTTATTATGATTTGCATTCCCTGTTTATTTGTACTTGTTATGATATTAGGAATTAAGAGCTTTACAACTGTTGAGGAAATTAACATAACTAAAAATAGTGCAGAATATCTATATTACGAAAATAAATATGATGAAGCAATAGAAGAATATAATAAAATGCAAAAAGAAGAAAATTGGCCAATATGGACAGTAAAATCTGCTGATATATATTCATTAAAAGGTGATATAAAAAAATCAAGTTCTCTTTTAAAGGAAGCAATAATAAAAAGAGATAGGATAATAAAAGAGGAAGGGTTTGATAAGTATAAAGATAAGGATATAGAATTAATTAATTCTATGTTGTTTACTTTTATAATGAATAAAGAATATGATGAAGCTATTTCACTTGGAGAACAATATATAAATGATTATGGTAAAAACAAGGAAATCTTAAAAACATTATTTTCAGCTTATATTTCAAATAACCATATATATAAAGCAGAAGTATTAACGGAAGAATATCCGATGGATGAAAACTCACCTTATGATATATGTGTATTAGCTAATATGAATATGCTAATTAATAGATGGGACAAAGGTCTTGAACTTTTAAAAGATGCATGGTATTTAGATAAAAATGAAATGAAGATATACGATGTTATAGGAGATATGGCTTCATATAATAATGAAGAATTAATAAAATCGATAAAAGATATGATAGATAAAAATGAAGATGAAGATGCATACAAAATGCTTCTAGCAAAAGCTTATTCTGTTTCAGAAGAAACTGCAGGTGATGCAGAAGAATTAATGAAAGATTTAGAAGACAATAGTGCTTATGGAATAGCAAGTGATTTTATAAATCATGATATATGTAAAGTAACAAATAAGAATTCAGAAGCAGAGGAATACTTAGAAGATGCTGAAAGAAAAGCAGAAAAAGAAAAAAAAGATTCATATATTACATATTATATTTCATCATTAAAGGCAATAGATAATGAAAAATATGACGAGGCTTTCAACTTAGCTAAAAAAAGTGTAATAGCTAATGAAGAATATTCTAATAATTATGGAAGCTTGATTCCGAATATTTTATTAGCAAAAGGAAATATTAAGCCGACAGAAGCATATTTTAGAACTGCTATGCAAAAAGAGCCATACAACTATGAAACAATAATTAAAATAGCTAATTATTATTCTAATTATGAATATAATAATGAAAAAGCTAGAAATTACTATGAATTAGCCTTGAATATTAAAAAGGATGATAGTAAACTATATTTTAAACTTGCTAAGCTAGATATAGCTGAAGAAAAGTGGGAAGAAGCTGCTAACAACTTGAATAAAGCTATAAAGATTGATGAGAATAATCCGGAATACTGTAGAACTTTAGGCGCAGTATATTTGAAGAATTCAAAGAATGAAGAAGGAATTGAGTTTACTCGTAAGGCTTATTCTATTAATGAAAAAGATATATTAGCATTAAGTAATGCAGGCTGGTATTACTTGATGGTTGAAAATGATATTGCAAGAGGATATGAAAATATAAAGGCTGCATATGAAGAAATTCCAACTAGTATGGAGGAAAATACTAAAAATGCTATTATAGAAAATTATAATAAATCGAAAGAGGTTTATAATAAATTTTTAGAAGATAGTTCTCAAGAATTTAAAATATCAGGATTGAAACTGTTTTATTAAAAGTGCCAATAGGCACTTTTTTTATGTAGAAAAACAATACAATTTCTGGTATTATTATAATCATATTATATATATAATTATATTTATGGGGGGATCAGATTGAGAAAATTTAAAAAAATAATCATGTCAATAATTTTTATATTAGTAATAATTATAATATTTATTTTTAAGTCAAAATATTCAAATGACGTTACTGTGAAAAAATGGGACAACATATATAACGAAAATAATATAACTTTCTTCTATGAAGAAAAGGATGATGAAAAAATAAAGATACTTAAAGATATGTATAATACAGAAGAAAAATTAGATGGTGAAAAAGATAAAATTAAGAAGGCAATAAGAATATCAGAGATTTTAAATGAAATAATTACATTTGATGATGTGCCTAATACTAAAGGAATAAATGGATATGACATATTAAAAGAAAAGAATGGAGCTAAAAAAGCTTCAGCTAGAGATCTTGGGATAATTTATAGGGATTTTCTTGAAAGTGTAGGCTACACCGCAAGACTTGGTGAATTTAGAAGGACTGATGCTAAATTAAGTAAGCAAAATTCATATTATGTAGTTGAGTTTTGGAGCAAAGAAGATAATAAATGGATAATGATTGATTTTATTGATAGAGGATATTTTGATAAAGAAGGATTTTATTGCAGTGCAGTTGAACTTTTAGATGAAGATGTTAGAAATTTAAATTATACAGGAAACAGTGATAGAAGAAATTATATACCAATGCTAAAAAAATCTTTATATACTTACACAATAAGTATTGATAATACTACTGATATGAAAAAAAGTAATAGCTATGTAACTTATGTTAAAAATACAAGTGATATAACCTTTAAATTTAAAGGAAGTTATATTACACCTACAATATTTACTCAAAATAAAGATTTAATGAGTAAAAATCCTATTGATACAACTGTTAACAGTGATGAAAAAGCATATATAATTTTAATGAAAAAACAAGAGCAAACATCACTTGAAGATAAAAATGAAAACAATAGTTTTGTGATTGGTGCTTTTAAGGATGGAAAAATATTGGATGAATATTATATAAAGGAAAAGGATAGTGGGTTTAGAAAAGTTAAAAAATATTCAGATATATTATTAACAAAGGGAGATAACTTAATAGAACTTTCATTAGATGGTGAAAATGTAGTTAGTAGTATAGAAATAGATTATAAAAAATGAAATATAAGTTTTCTTTATTTTTAAAGTTCTTTAATATAATCTTAAGAATTAATGGATTATAAGCAATAGACAGTAAAGAATTATAAAGGTATAATAAGATTTGTTGTAATTAGAACAGGTCTTAAAAGGAGGAAAAAGAATGGGTTTAGATTTTATCTATATACTTAAGGCTATTGTTATAGCTATAGTAGAAGGTCTTACAGAATTTGTACCAGTTTCATCAACAGGTCATATGATTTTAGTAGGAAGTCTAATAGGCTTTAGATCAGGTAGCATTGGTGCAGAAGAATTTGCAAGCATGTTTGAGGTAGTTATACAACTTGGAGCAATTTTAGCAGTAGTAGTATTATATTGGAATAAACTTTGGGGAGCGGTAGTTGAGTTCTTTACTTATATCTTTACATTAGGTAAAAAAGGACAATCAGGTTTTAAATTTGGTATAAATATAATAATAGCATCAATCCCAGCTTTAATTGTAGGTTTAACATTATATGATAATATAAAGAGTTTATTTAAACCTTCAGCAGTAGTTGTTGGGTTTATCGTAGGTGGTATATTATTATTAGTAATAGAAAATAGATTTAGAAATAAAACTTCTAAAAGAGGAAAAATTCCAACAGTTGATGTTTTTGATTTAACTCCAATACAATCTTTAAAGGTTGGATTATTTCAAGTTTTATCAATGTGGCCAGGAATGTCAAGAAGTGCTTCAACAATAATGGGTGGATGGATTGCTGGACTTGCAACTCCAGTAGCAGCAGAGTTCTCATTCTTTTTAGCAGTTCCAGCTATGATAGGTTCATCGGCTATGGATTTATATAATTTTGATTATTCAATAATGAATTCTACATATATAGTTGCATTAATTATTGGATTTATTGTAGCCTTTATTGTATCAATAATAGTTATGGATATGTTTGTAAGTTATTTAAAGAAAAAGCCTATGAGAATATTTGCTATATATAGAGTTATTGCAGGTATAATTTTATTAGGATTATCACTTGCTGGAATTGTTACTTTAACTATGTAAAATAATTAAAAAAAATAAGAGTACAAACAAGTACTCTTGTTTTTTTATTCAATTTCTGATTCTCTCTTTAAATTTTCAATTTCTTCTTTAAAATCATGAACTTTGTTTGCTAAGTTTGATTTTATAGTATTTATTTTGATATTTAATTTATTTGTTGAATATAGAATAGAATTGATTTTACCTTTTATATAGTATTTAATACTAATTTTAATAGAATTTAGTTAAATTTATATAAATCAAAAGAATAATTATGAGAAAATTACAAAGATATAAAAAATATTGAAAATATAAATAATTTTCCTTTTCAGTATATTATCTTTATGCTATCATTAAATAAGAAAAGTAACAATAATAGTTTGAAAACAATTGCATTAATTAAAGAAAAACTGTTATATTTTTAAAGAGAATTAACAGAAAATTTTAAATGTATAATCAATTTAAAAGTAACTGAATCGGGTAGGGGGAATTTTAAATGTCACAACAAATAAAAAAAATAGCATTACTAACAGGTGGTGGAGATTGTCCGGGATTAAATGCAGTTATAAGAGCCGTAACAAGAACAGCTATAATAAACTATGGAATGGAAGTAATAGGCTATAAGTTTGGATACAGAGGATTATACAACAATGATTTTGTACCTCTAACTTTAGATAGCGTATCAGGTATTCTTCATAGAGGTGGAACTATATTATATAGCTCAAATAAGGACAACTTATTTGATTACTTAGTAGAAGAAAATGGCGTTATGGTTAAAAAAGATGTATCAGATGTAGCAGTGGAAAATTTAAAGAAAGAAGGAGTAGATGTATTAGTTGTAATAGGAGGAGATGGAACTTTAACATCTGCAAGAGATTTTGCGAGAAAAGGAGTTAAAGTAATAGGAGTTCCAAAAACAATTGATAATGATTTAGCATCAACAGATGTAACATTTGGATTTAATACAGCTATAGATGTTGCTACTGAAGCATTAGATAGACTTCATACAACAGCTGAATCACATCATAGAGTAATGATTTGTGAGGTTATGGGGAGAGGAGCAGGTTGGATAGCATTAGAATCTGGTATTGCAGGTTCTGCAGATGTTATACTTTTACCTGAAATGCCTTATGATATAAATAAGATTGCTGAAAAAGTAAAAGAAAGAGAAGCGGCAGGAAGAAGATTTAGTATAGTCGTAGTAGCAGAAGGAGCAAAGCCAAAAGATGGAGAAGTAGTAGTGGCTAAGATAGTTGCTGATAGTCCAGATCCAATAAGACTTGGCGGAATAGGAAATAAATTGGCTGAAGACTTAGAAAAGCTGTTACCAGATAAAGAAATAAGATGTACAGTACTTGGACATATACAAAGAGGTGGAATAACTTCAACATATGATAGAATCTTATCAACAAGATATGGAGTTGGAGCTGTGGAACTTATTAATGAAGGTAAATTTGGAGAAATGGTTTGTCTTAAAGATGGAAAAATGTCTAGTGATAGTCTAGAAAATGTTATAGGACAAAAATCAAAATTAGTGGATCCAAATGGAGAATTAGTTCAAGTTGCAAAACAAATAGGAATTTCATTTGCTGATTAATTACAATAGAGGTGGTAGAGATTTTACTCTACCACTATTTTAGCTGTTTAAATATACATAAAAAACTAAATAAAACTTATATAAAATTTTATTTGATACTTCAAAATTTTCTGACAATATGATATAATCTTATTAGGCAGAGAATACAGTAAGGAAAGCTGGAGGGTATTATGAAAGAGATAAAGAAATATTTAGAATCAAGAATTGGGACGTATGGATTTTTCTTTGAGGATTTAAAGAGTGGATACATTTATGGTTATAATGAAAACGTTCAAATGGTAGCAGCAGGTTGTATGAAGCTGCCTATAGCTGTATCATTAATTAAAGCTGTAGAAGATAAAAAAATTGATTTTTTAGATAAAATAAAGATAGATGGAAAAGATAAAGTTTATGGTACAGGTATAATTCATGAGTTTAATGAAAGAGAATATACAGTTTTTGAATTATTAGTTGCTATGTTAATACAAAGTGATAATACAGCAGCCAATAAAATAATTGATATTGTTGGAATGGAAGAAATAAATAAAGATATAAAAGAAATGGGTTTAAAAAATACAACACTAAATAGAAAAACAACAGATGAAAGAAAAGTTAAAAATGAAATTGAAAATATAACATGTGCGTTAGATCTTGCTAGAATATGGAGGCATTTATATAATTCAACTTATTTAAACGAAGAAAATAGTCAAATGTTAATTGATATTTTAACAAGACAACAAATTAAAAATAAGCTAGCTTTATATATTCCAGATGATTTAAAATATGAAATTTCAAGTAAGACTGGAGATAAGAACGGAGTAGAAAACGATACTGAATTAATCAGATTATCAAAAGGAAACTTTACATTCACGGTTTTATCTATGGGAATACCTAATAGTGTTTATGGAACAGTTACATTGGCTAAATGTGGAAAAGTGATGTGGGATAATGTGATGAACAATTGGCATTAATTAAAGAAATATGATAACTCCTAGGTTTCTAGGAGTTATTTTTATAGAAAAATATAGAGTAGAAACTATTAAACAAATCTACCCTATAAATAAAGAATGCTTTATAAAAAAAATAGCAATATTTAAATTTCAAAATTATTCTTTAGATAAAAGAATACTGCCTTTTCCAATAATTACTATTTTGTAGCTAGGTTCTAGCTGTAAAATCTTATATTTAGAAGAACTAGAAGGCAATTTTATTGATTGCATTAGGGTATCATTTTCATTAAATACTACAAAATAAACATCATCTGTTTTTGATGTATTTTCAATATAATTTATTTCATTTAATGGGGTAGTAAAAGTATTTACCCTATATACCCCTTCTTTAAGTTGAGATTCGGCAAATTGAATAATCGCGTTAGTAGGTATGCATGATAATGATAAACAAAGTAATAGTATGCTAATAAATTTTTTCATTTTAACATCTACCTTTCTATTAAAATTAACTAAATAAATATATATTATACGAGTGTTATTTAGTGAAATAGTAAATATTTATATAAATGAACTTAAAAGCTAAGATAAAAAAGCTGAGCCATCACCAATTAATATTAGCTTGTAATTTTTTTCAAAATCATTTAAAGTATATTTTTGAGATTCGGGCTTCATTTTTATTGTTTGCAAAACTGTTTCATTTTTATCTAAAAGTATCAGGTATATAGAACCATCTTTTGAGATATTCTGAACATTTTTAACATTTCCTATTGTGTTAGTAATATCATTTACGTTGTAAACACCTTCCTTTAATATATTAGAAGAGATTTGAGGATTTGCTTTTACAATATTAAAGTTTAAAAATAAAGAAATAAAAATAATAGCTATAAATTTTTTCATTTAAATAACCACCTTTCGCAATTATTTTGGCTTTATAAAAATTAAATATACAAAATAAATACAAAATATATAAAGATGATAAAAAATTGTAATAATCTTGTTACCAATATAATAAATATGTAATATAAGATAGTTTATAATAATTACAGAATCAAAAAAATTAAAAATTATCTTTTGCTTTAAGATGCTTTTAAGTAGATATCTATGGAGGATAATAATGGGGAGTATATTAAAATTAGTCAAATTTATTTTTAAGGAGAAAGAGAATTCTATTTTAGATGATAAGGTTGAGCTTAAGATAAACAGTAAAGAAAAACAATTAATAAAAAAATATTGTGATTTAAAAAATATATCAGTAAATGAATTTTTTAGAACTGTGGCTATGAAAGAGATAGATAATTTTATTTATATAAAAAGATAAAATTGAAATATAAGTAAGAAGGAATAACCAATATTATAGTTATTCCTTGGAGAATTTTATAGTCCAGTATATTGTATTTTAAAACAACTTAACTTCATATTTTATAGTATGGTATATGTATAAAAAAAGTTACGTTTATATGTAAAAAAAATAAATATAGTGTATTACTATAAATTTGATAATCAAATCTTCGAAAAAAAAATAGATTAGTAATAATAAAATTTATATAAAAATCCCCCTATAGAAACAAACATTTAATTTGATTAAAAGATAATTTTCTGTTTGTTTATTACAAGAGGGATTAACTTTAAAAGTGTTCAAGAATATAAATTATAGTGTAGGTGCATCAATTAATGTTGTGAAAATAAATTCATGAACATGACCATCAACAAATGTTGTAGTAGCTCTTGCTAAGTGGACATGTTTACCATTACCTACTGGTATTGCTGGACCTGTTACAATGCAGATTTCATGAAAGTGTCCGAAGAAGTCTGTGCTAGTTTTTATTTTATGAACATGAGATCCATTATATGGAATAGCTTCGCTTGAGACTCCTGCAAAACGATGATTATGTCTATCATCACCTTCTTCTGCAAATCTAGTACTTCCTAAGAATTCATGATTGTGAGTTTGTCTGCGACAACGCCTTAAAGCGCTATAATCATTTGTATACATATAAAATTCTCCTATCTCAAAATAATATAATTTATAATATGTAATTCAAAAAGAAATGTGCTTGAAAATAAGTATATAAAATATATTTTTATGTTACTACTATATTGGAAATTAAGAGAATCTGATTATAGGAAGTTAAAGTGAAGAAATATAATATGAATAGTAAAAGGGCTTTTCATATAGAAGCGTTACAGGAATTATTATTCCAGTAACGCCAATGAAAAATTAATTATTTTTTATATAAATTATTAAAATAAGAGACTATGATTAGATAAATTTTTAATCTATAGATATAAGCTTTTATTAGATAAAGGACTATTGAACATTTACGTTAACATTAGCATCAATTTCTCTTTCATCTTCGGTTTCAGTCTCGGTCTCGGTCTCAGTTTCAGTCTCAATATCAGTGCTAGTATTAGTTCCGTTAACAGTAACATTTAAAGTTATTGTATTACCGTTACTTGTAGTATCGGTATTAGAAGTTTCTTGAGCTTGAAGTTGAGCTTGAAGCTGAGCCTGAATTTGAGCTTGAAATTGTCTTTGATCTTGTTCTTGCCTTTGAAGTTGAGCTTGAAGTTGGGCTTGAAACTGTCTCTGATCTTGTTCTTGCCTTTGAAGCTGAGCTTGAAGTTGAGCCTGAATTTGAGCTTGAAGCTGAAGTTGTTTTTGAAGTTGATATAATACTTTAAGATAGTTATTATAAGAACCATCAAGTATTTCATTATAATCGTAATCGCTATAATAATATTTAGACATATAAATTCCCCCCCTCATTATTAGTTTTAAACATAAATAAATTGTGTTTATTACATAGTGTATAATATGTTATAAAGTGCAATAATGTTACGCATTTTAATTTAAGTCGTTAAACTTTTAGAGATAAGAAATTATTAATGAAAGATAATATATTAAATAGTATTTTTGAAGATACTTTATTGACAATAGAATATATAAATGTTATTCTATTGGAAAAGATGACCTTTAAATTAATCCAGAGAGATTAACAAGGAAGAGATTGTAATAGTAAAAGACTTTTATTAAGGGCTTATTATACCTTCCTTGAAATAAGGAAGGTTTTTTTATGTAAATTATAATATATATGTTTTAATTAATAATCTATATAATTACTATCTTATAAAATTAAAATTTAATAAGCTTATTTAAGTAAAAGAGTAAAATTGAAAATATATTGTATATAATTTTTATATAAGTTGCTGAAATTATTATTTTACTTGAATACTATAAGCTTTAAAATAATTTAGTTAAGTATAGAATATTTATTACAACTTATATACCTTTAAATTTAACACAGAGATGTTAACAAGGAGTGATGTAAATGGATATCAAAAATAAGCATTTGATTGATCCAATGGATTTTTCAAGGCAGGAATTACAAGAAATTTTTAAATTAGCACACCAAATAATAGCAAATCCGAGAGAATATTCTCATATCTGTGATGGAAAAATTTTAGCAA
Organism: Clostridium mucosae; assembly: GCF_024622765.1. Classification (NCBI taxonomy): domain Bacteria; kingdom Bacillati; phylum Bacillota; class Clostridia; order Eubacteriales; family Clostridiaceae; genus Clostridium; species Clostridium mucosae. The sequence continues at coordinate 80,578 of NZ_JANKAF010000001.1, forward strand.
CTTTATTTTATGAACCAAGTACAAGAACAAGATTTAGCTTTGAAGCTGCAATGATGAGACTTGGTGGTAAAATTCTAGGGTTTTCTGAGCCGAATTCAAGTTCCACTGTAAAGGGAGAAACTTTAGCAGATACTATAACTATGGTATCTATATATTCTGACATAATTGCCATGAGGCATCCAATGGAGGGGTCTGCGAAACTTGCAAGTATGTACTCAGAAGTTCCTGTAATAAATGCGGGAGATGGGGGACATCAGCATCCAACTCAAACATTAACTGATCTTTTAACTATAGAGTCTTTAAAGGATGGCTTAACAAATCATACGATGGGAATTTGTGGGGACCTAAAAAATGGAAGGACAGTTCACTCACTTATAAAAGCTATGTCACGATATGAAGGAACTAAATTTATCTTAATTTCACCAAAGGAATTATCTATACCAATTTATATAAGAGAAGAAATATTGATAAAAAACAATATAGAATTTAAAGAGGTTGAAAAATTAGAAGATGTAATAGAGGAACTAGATATTTTATATATGACAAGAATCCAAAAAGAAAGATTTTTCAATGAAGAGGAATATATTAGGCTTAAAGATAGCTATATCCTGGATATAGAAAAAATGAAGTTAGCCCAAAAAGATATGATAGTTATGCATCCACTACCAAGAGTAAATGAAATATCTATAGAAGTAGATAAAGATGAGAGAGCTTGTTATTTTAAGCAAGCAGAATATGGAATGTATGTAAGAATGGCATTAATTGCAAAACTCTTGGGGGTGGCTTAGATGTTAGAAATAACAAGTATAAAAAATGGATTAGTAATAGATCATATAAAAGTTGGAATGGGAATAAAAATATTTAATTATTTAAATCTTGATAAAGTGAATAGTCAAGTCGCTTTAATAATGAATGTTGAAAGTGATAAAATTGGTAAAAAAGACATAATTAAAATAGAAAATTCTTCAGAAGTAAACTATACAATTTTAGGATTACTTTCACCAAATCTTACTATAAACGAGGTAAGAGAAGGCGAAATAGCTAGAAAAATAAAACCAGAGTTACCTAAAAAGGTTATAGATGTTCTGATTTGCGGTAATCCAAGATGTATAACAGAAGTAGAGCAATATGTTCCTCATACATTTAATCTAATAGATGAAAATAAAGGAACATACAAGTGCGATTATTGTGATCATATAACAAAGCTATCTGATTTATAGATTTAAATATGAGATATGAGGTGAAATTATGAATTTACTAATAAAAAATGCTAGAATAGTAGATTATTCACAGGATTTTATTGGAGATCTTTATATAGAAAATGGAAAAATAAAAGAAGTAGGATTAGATATTAAAAGAGATGATGTAAATTTTATAGATGCTAAAGGACTTACGTTAATGCCTTCATTTATAGATACCCATTCTCATTTTAGGGAGCCAGGACTTACTTACAAAGAAGATATAGAAACAGGTTCTAAGGCAGCATTAAGGGGAGGATATACTGGAGTATGCTTGATGGCAAATACTAAGCCGATATGTTCTAGTAAAGAAGTTTTAGAAGAAGTTAGAAATAGAGAAAAAGAGCTGGATTTAATAGATTTGCATCAATGTGTATCTGTTACAAAAGGGTTTAATGGAAAAGATATAAGCCATTTAGATGAATTTAAAAGTGATACTAAACTTAAAGCAATATCAGATGATGGTGTTGGAGTTATGGATTCCGAAATAATGTATAAAGCTATGTTAAAGGCAAAAGAACATGACTGGATAGTAATGTCTCATGCAGAAGATAATAGCTTTTCAGATATAGATATGAGAATTGCTGAAAATATAATGACTTTAAGAGATATTTGTTTAGCAAAAGAAACTGGGGCAAGGCTTCATATGTGTCATGTTAGTATAAAAGAAGCTATAGAATATATTAGGGAAGCAAAGAAGCGCTTTAGCAATATAACTTGTGAGGTTACTCCTCATCATATATCCTTAACAAAAGATATAAATAATTATAGAGTAAACCCTCCTATAAGAGAAAAAGAAGATGTAGATAAAATTATAAATGCTATAAAAGATGGAGTTGTAGATTGTATAGGAACAGATCATGCGCCTCATACAAAAGAAGATAAAGAAAAAGGTTCTCCAGGAATGGTTGGACTAGAGACAGCATTTTCTATATGTTATACAAGCTTAGTTAAGTCAGGAGCTGTAACTTTAAATAAGTTAAGTGAAATTATGTCAAAGAACTGTGCTGATATTCTAGGTATGAATAAGGGGAGAATTAGTCCTGGAGTTGATGGAGATGTAGTCTTATTAGATTTAGATAAGAAGATAAAAGTAAACTCAAATGAATTTCATTCAAAGGGCAAAAATACTCCTTTTGAAGGTATGGAGTTTTATGGAGAAGTCCAGATGACAATAAAAGCAGGAAGAGTTCTTTATAAGAAGTAGGAGGATAAAGATGAAAAGCTTAATAATGGATAAATTATTTAATAGAGTAGAGGAAAGAGGCGTAGTTTGCGTTGGATTAGATACTGCGCTTGAATATATCCCGAGCTATCTTTTTGAAGGAAGATCGGAAGTAGAAGCATTAGTTGAGTTTAATAAACAAATAATAGATGCAACTATAGATGTAGCAGCCTGCTTTAAGGTTCAAATTGCTTATTATGAAGCGTTAGGATTAAGAGGAATGATTGCTTATAAAGAAACTTTAGATTATTTAAGAGAAAAAGATGCAATTATAATTGCTGATATAAAAAGAGGAGATATAGCTGCAACAGCTAAGCAATATGCTAAGGCCCACTTTGAAGGCGATTTTGAAGCTGATTTTATAACTCTTAGTCCATATATGGGGATGGATAGTATTGAACCCTATATGCCATATATGAAAAAAGGAAATAAGGGAGTTTTCTCGTTAGTTAGAACTTCTAATCCAGGAGCAGAAGATATAGAAATGTTGAAAACTACAGATTATAGGGATGTTTATAAGGTAGTTGGTGATAAAATTGCTGAGCTTGGTAAAGAAGTAGTAGGAGAGTGTGGCTATTCAAGCATTGGTGGAGTTATAGGATGTACTCATGTTGAAGAGGGGATTGAAATAAGAAAAAGATTTAAGAATATGTTTTTCTTAATACCTGGTTATGGAGCACAAGGCGGAAAAGCAGAAGATGTGGCTTTATATTTAAATAATGGAAATGGAGGAGTTGTAAACTCTTCAAGAGCTATACTTTTAGCATATAAAAAGCAAGAGGGCATGGAAAAAGATTTTGCATTACTTGCAAGAGAAGAAGCTATAAGAATGAGAGATGAAATAAAGGCAGCAGTAGAAAGTATATAGGAGGAAAACTAATGAAGGTAACTTATAGTAAATCAAAAGTTATATCAAATGAAAAAATAGTTGATGGAATATACAAAATGGTTGTAGAAGATAATAATGAAGTGAAGCCAGGACAATTCTATATGTTAAAATTAAATGGACAAACTTTACTTCCTAGACCTATAAGTGTATGCGAAAAAAACGAAGGAACTATAACTTTCTTATATGCGGTTGTTGGAAATGGTACAAGAGAATATACTAATTTAGAAAAAGGCGAGTATATAAACCTTACTGGACCCTTAGGAAATGGATTTAATGTATATGAAAAACTTGGTAAAGTTGCTTTAGTTTCTGGGGGCATAGGTACTGCACCAATGTTAGAAGTAGCAAAAAAAATTAAAGAAAATAAGAATTCATCTAAGCTAGATTTATATGCAGGCTTTAGAGAGGATATTTATTTAATAGATGAAATAAAAAGTTATGTAGATAAAGCATACGTAAGTACAAATTCTGGTAAACATGGACATAAGGGATTTGTAACAGATATTCTTAATGTAGAAGATTATGATACTGTATTTTGCTGTGGACCAGAAATAATGATGAAAAAAGTTATAGATATGTGTAAAGAAAAAAATGTAAAAGCATATGTATCTATGGAAAAACATATGGCTTGTGGAGTTGGAGCTTGTCTTGTCTGTACATGTAAAACTAAAGATGGCAATAAAAGAACATGTAAGGATGGTCCAGTATTTGATGGATATTATGTTGAACTTTAAAATCAAAGGAGGAATTTTATAAATGTTGAAGGTTAATATAAATGGAGTAGAATTTAAGAATCCAGTAATAGCAGCATCAGGAACCTTTGGTTTTGGAGCAGAATATAATAATTTCTATGATGTTGGGATCTTAGGGGGAATATCATCAAAGGGATTAACTTTAAGTCCTAAAGACGGTAATGAAGGAATAAGAGTATATGAAACTCCATCAGGAATGATGAATTCAGTTGGACTTCAAAATCCAGGAATAGATAGGTTTATAAAAGAAGAACTTCCAAAGATGAAGGAGCTTGGCACTAATATTATTGCAAATGTCGGTGGAGGTTGCATGGAAGATTATGAGGAGGCTATTGAGAAATTAAGAAATACTGATATAGATATGATAGAACTTAATATATCATGTCCTAATGTAAAATCAGGAGGAATGGCATTTGGAATAAAGTCAAATGTAGCCTATGAAGTTGTTTCTAAAATAAAGAATATTTCAGATAAACCTCTTATGGTTAAGCTTTCTCCTAATGCAGAAGATATAGTTAAAATGGCAGTAAGCTGTGAAGAGGCTGGGGCAGATTCAATATCATTAATAAACACATTGAAAGGATTTGCAATAGATCCATTTAAAAGAAAGCCAATATTTAACAACATATATGCAGGGCTTTCAGGACCAGCTGTAAAACCAATAGCATTAAGAATGGTACATGAGGTATCTAAGGTTGTTGACATCCCTGTTATAGGATTAGGTGGTATTTCTAATGGAATAGATGCAATTGAATTTATGATGGCAGGAGCATCTGCAATTCAAATAGGAACTATAAACTTTATAAACCCTATGGCTGGAAAAGAAATAATAAGTGAAATGGAAAAGTTCTGCATAGATCAAGGGATAAAAGATATAAATGATATAATAGGTTGTATAAAATAAAGAATAGAATATAAAAGATAGGACAGTTCAAAAATTGATTAAAAGCAAATATTGACTGTCCTTTACATATGTAAATTATTTTTTTGAAAATACTCCAACTATTATATTTATAATGTCTTTTATGGTATCTAATTGATTAACAATTCCATCCTTCATAATAATAGCTTCGGCTGTAGTTTCAACAGCAACATCGCTTATATCTTTAACATTTTCAGAAATTCCGTTTAAATTCTTTATAGTATTATCCAAATTGGCTTTATTATCCTTAAGTGTATTGTTTATAGTATCAATAAGTATAATGAGCTTTCTCAAGGCTAAAATAAAATAAATTAAAGCTATGACAGAAACGATAACTATAATAGTTAATAAAAGAGTATTAAAATTAATAGTAATAGTCATATTATATTTCCTCACTTAATATTAATAAAATAAGTATGCTGTTTACCTAAATATTTAAATCTTCGTTAAATTCATTATTATTTTCAGTTGTTACTTCTTCAGTGGACTTTTTTTCAAAATCGCTAGTTATAGTTTTTTTAGATTCAAGATATTTTGAAATTTTACTTTTAGCGTCATCAAAGTTGCTTTTAGTATCTTCGGTTATATCTATAGTTTTATTCTTAATTGTATTACTTAAATCCTTAGCAGTTTTCTTTAATGACTTTCTAGTATCTTTACCTGATTTAGGTGCAAATAATAATCCACTAGCTAGTCCAGCAGCAATACAAATAGTAGCACCTAAAGCAACATTTTTAGTAACTTTAGCTTTTTCTCTTTTAGCTTTTTCTTTTTTCTTTTGCTCTATTAACTTTGTCAAATTCATATTAAAATCCCCCATTTATAGTAAATTAGTTTTATATATGGATTATAGAATAATTGGTATATAAATACAAGTAATCTTCAAAATAAGTTGATAATATGAAAAGTTATGAAATTTTACTAAATAAAAAATACTTTATATTATAACTTATATAATGTAAAATATAAATAAACATAGCAGTTAGGATTTTATTAAAATTATTGTATTAAGAAAACATAGATATAGAATTAAAATTAATACAAGAAGTTAAGGAGGATACAATGAGGCTAAAAAAAGGAACTATAACTTTCAGTATGGTTATTGTAGTATTATTAGTTCTTATAGTATTTATAGTAAACAATATACTAAATAAAGGAACAAAAGAAGTTAGTGTAGCAAAAAAATTTATAGAGAATTTGTCTGATAATAATATAATAGAAAAATATAAAGATGATAGTAAAATAGTTGAAGAAGCAACATTAAATAAGTTAGCTAATAAGAGTTCTCAAATACAATATTCTGTTATAGTAGGGAATTATGGAGTAGATATAGATAAAAATTATAATGTGTTGGGATTTTCTAATAAAAATTTGGGAAGTATGCCTATAAATGAAGTTATAGATGAAAAAAAGGCTATTAATTTAGCAACAAAGTATGTTAATGAAATTACTGATGATGAGTTTAAATTTAAAGAAGTTAGGACAAGACAAGAGGAAAATAGTCCATGCTATAATATAATTTTTTATAAGTGTAAAGATGGATATCCTTACTATAAACAGGAAATAAGTGCAATAATTGATAAAAGTGAAGGAAAGTTAGAAGGGTATTCAAACTATCCATTAGATCATATAAAGCATATTAAAGAAATAAATATTGATGAAGTTAAGGCTGGAGAAATAGCAAAAGGACATTTTACAAATCTTAATTTTAAAGTCAGTGCTTTGGATAATCCTATGATTGCTTTTGTATCCGTAAAAGATGATGAAATGGTATTATCATATATTTATAATGTAAAAGTAATTAATAATGATAAAAAAGAAGAAATATATAATATATGTATAAGAGCTGACTCAGGAGAAGTAATAAATTTCAATTTAGAAGCTGTGGCAATGAATTAAGAAAAATAAATAAATGTAATAAAAAGAGATTTGAATAAATTTAATATTCAAATCTCTTTTTAATTAAACTGCTATATCATTTTCATCATATGATTGCCATTCTATTGCTTCGTCAGAAAGTTCAGGAATTGATGAAGCGTCAAATATAGGATCTTTTATTCCAGCTCTTTTTTGTTTTTTATAATCATCTAATGCTTTAAAGGCAATTTTGCTTAGTAATACAATTGCTACTAAATTTATTATAGCCATAAGACCCATAAAAACATCAGCTAAATTCCAAACTATATCCATGCTAACAAGAGATCCAAAGAATACCATTGCCCCTACTGCAATTCTATAAATTTGTAAATAAATCTTTTTATTAGTTATAAATTGAATATTGGCTTCGCCGTAATAATAATTTCCAACAATAGAGCTAAATGCAAATAATAAAATGCAAATCGAAATAAATATTCCACCCCAAGAACCAACTTGAGAGTTAAGTGCTGCTTGGGTAAGTTCTATTCCTTTTACAGTACCATCAAGTGGAGTATCTGATAATAAAATTATAAATGCAGTACAACTGCATATTATTATTGTATCAGTAAAGACTCCAAGAGTTTGTATAAAGCCTTGTTTAACTGGATGTGATACGGTTGCTGTAGCAGCTGCATTTGGAGCTGAACCCATACCAGCCTCATTAGAGAATAAACCTCTTTTTATACCCTGCATTAATGCAGCACCAATTCCACCACCAACAATTTGATTTACACCAAATGCATTTTCAAATATAAGCTTTAGTACTGAAGGAATTTCATTTATATTTTTAATAACAATAAAAAGTGCAACAACTATATATGCTATTGCCATGATTGGAACTAAAGTACTTGAAACTTTAGCAATTCTATTAACTCCTCCAAAAATAATAAAAATAGTAAGGATTGTTATTAATGCCCCGATGAATGTTCGATTAAATCCAAATGAATTATTTAGAGAAAGAGTAATAGTATTTGCTTGAACTGAATTAAAGACTAATCCAAATGCAATTGTAATAAGTAGGGCAAAAGTAATACCCATCCATTTTTTCTTTAGTCCTTTTTCCATATAATAAGCTGGACCACCTCTAAAAGCGTGTCCATCTTTAACCTTATATATTTGAGCTAAAGTTGATTCTATAAAACTTGATGCTGCTCCAACAAGTGCTATAAGCCACATCCAAAATATTGAACCAGGCCCACCTATTGCAATTGCAGTTGCTATACCTGCAAGGTTTCCAGTACCTACTCTAGAAGCTGTACTTATACAAAAAGCTTGGAAAGATGAAACTGAATGGTCCTTTTTCTCAGCAGTAGCACCATCACCAAGAAGTCTAAACATTTCTTTAAGGTTTCCAAATTGAACAAATTTAGTTTTAATAGTAAAGTAAAGTCCAATTAAAATTAACATAGCGATTAGTATATAAGTCCATAAAAAATCATTAAATGTTAAAATAATATTATTTAAAAATTCCATAAAATAAATATCCCCCTTTTCATTCGTAATTAATACAAGTTTTATCTAAAATTATAATATATTAAATATGAAAAAAATGCAAGAGAAAAGTATTAGCAATTCATAAAATCGAGATAAACAAGCTATTTTTCATTTATTAATTCAATATAATGAATTTGATTCTGACAACTTATGCATAATCAAAAGTAGATAAATTTAAGAGTATAAAAATAAGGTAAGTAATATCTAATATTACTTACCTTACTTTTATTTTTATATACTACCAAATATTAAGCTCTTTGTAATATGTTTAATTAGTCAACATCAGGATTAGGTGGTTGAGTATTTTCATTTTCACCACCATTATTATTATTATTATTAACTTCTTCAGAGTCGTTTAATTCTATAGTTATTGTATCACCTTTTTTAGCTTTATCTGATGATATACTTTTAATTATCCTAGTTTTTGCATTATTGTTAGAAATCTTTACATTTACTCCCTTAGATTTTAGTAATTCTATAGCATTATCAGCATTGCTTCCTATAGTAATTCCTAAATCAGATAATTTAAATTCTTCATCTTTTGGAACATGTTTTGTATCATCCTTTTCTGTTGGAAGTACATATTTATAATCAGCTGCACTTGGAGAAGGATTAGGTTTCTTTATAAATACTCTATCTTCAATTAAATTTGATGGAGTATTCTCTGTTGCTAATTTGTTATTGTTTCTATTAACTTTAGCTGTTACATGAACATCACAAACTCCTGTAGGCTCAGTTCCAGAGATAAATAATTCGGTGTATACTCTTGAGCCTCTTTGGTCTCTAGAACATAAATCTGTAGCTAATTTTCCTGAGTCTTTACAAATAGATACACTAGTAACTCCACCTGGATTTCCATCAAATTCTTTATACTCTAAATCTGCATGAATTGGAGCCATAATAGCACCCCATAATGAAGCTGCTGAAGAACTATAACTAGCTCCTCCCATTGGATTTCTATTATCATAACCAATCCATACTGCTCCTGAATAATATGGAGTTAATCCAGCAAATAAAAAGTCTGTAACAAGGCTAGTTGTACCTGTTTTACCTATTACAGGCATATTAGAAAGCTTAGCTAAAGCACCATCAAAGCTTAAAGGACCTTTAAGTAAATCTCTCATTATATATGCAGTTTGAGGAGAAAATACTTGAGTTTGATTAAGTTTAGCTTCTAAAATAACTTTACCAGTAGCATCAACAACTTTAGTATATAATAATGGTTCAGTATATAAGCCATTATTACCAAAAGTTCCAAAAGCAGAAGCTAGTATATACGGATTACCACCATCGGGATTACCAATTTCGCCTGTAAATTCACCTAAAGATAAAGTAGATATAACCTTTGATTGGTCACTATAAACTAATCCTAATTTTTCACCGTAAGCTAATCCAGTTTCGATACCAAGTTTGTCTTCAATAAGAACCGTTGGTACATTTTTAGATAATGCAATTGATTGTCTTGCTGTAATTAATCCATCTGAAACCCTATTCCAGTTTGATGGATTGTATCCACCATATTTACTTTGAATAGATGATGGAAGACCAGCATCGTCAAGAACAGTACCAGCAGTAATAGTTTTAGTATCAATTGCAGGTCCGTAAACAGTTAAAGGTTTTGTAGTTGATCCAATAGATCTTAAAGCATAATAGGCTCTATTTGTAGATCTAGCAGGCTGTTCACCTCTACCACCAACCATGGCCTTAATTTGACCAGTTCTATAATCCATAATTACAGCGGCTGCCTGAAGTGATGGAGTTCCATTTTCATCAGTAACTTCTGGATTAGCATAAATATCAAGTTGCTGAATACTATTTCTATCATTCAAGACAGCTTGAGTAGAATCTTGCATTTTTCTATCCATAGTAGTATAAATTTTTAGACCACCGGTAGCAAATAATCTATCTACTTCTTCGTCTGTATATTTATATACTTCTTTTAAATCCTCTCTTACTTGATCTAAAGCAGGATATACAAACCATTCATAATTAATTTTGTAATTAATAACTGTTTGAGAAAAAGCAAATTGATTTGCATCTGTAAAAGCATAAGCTTCATCATATTCTTCTTGAGTTATATAACCTAAATCTCTCATTTTCATAAGAACAGTTTTTGTTCTATCTAAATATATTGTAGGGGCTGCTATATTCTCTGGGTCATAAGGACTATAAGCACTTGGTGCTTGAGTTAAACCAGCAAGAAATGCAGCTTCAGGTAAAGTTAAGTCTTTAGCACTTTTTTCAAAATAGTACTTTGAAGCAGCTTCAACCCCATAAATTCTACCACCTAGAGGAATGGTATTTAAGTATGCTTCTAATATTTGATCTTTTGTAAGTTTACTTTCTAGGTTTAGTGCAAGATAGATTTCTCTAATTTTCCTTTCAATTTTAACATCGTTTGTTAATAAGGTATTTTTTATTAATTGTTGAGTAAGAGTAGATCCACCTTGTACGTTTCCGCTTCCTGTAAAGAAGTATTTTGCAGATCTTAGGGCTGAACCTAAAGTTCTTTTTATATCTACACCAGGATGCTTATAAAAACGTTCATCTTCAATTGAAATATAGGCATCTTTTAAGTATTTAGACATTTCATCTAAGGTTATCTTATATCTTTCTTCTTCAGTTGGTATATTATCAATATATTGACCTTCACTATCAAAAAGCATTGAAGGTTCATTTAAAGTTAAGACTGCATTTACGTCAAGAGGTGGGGTACTTTTAATTATTGCAAATATATAACCAAGTCCGACAACAAAGCAAAGAAGCCCTGCTATTAATATTCCAAGAAAAGTACCTTTCAAAATTTTCTTATATTTAGGTTGATTTTTTTTCTTTTTAGAATTTTTGCCATTGTTTTTATTATTTTTAACATTAGCTTGGCTTTTTTCTGTTCTAGAAGTATCTTTATTAGCCATTTGTTCCTCCCTTGCAATTTAAAATTATTTAAAGTATAAAATAAATAATATAGAATATTATAGCATATTTATATAAAGAGTAAAATAATAACTCAAGAAGGTGTCTATGAAGTATTATACAAAAAAACCTAAAATGCGATTTCAAATTAAACATCCTAAACTTATATTGGTTATTATCGCCATTTGTGTCTTATTTAATTCTATATTGTATTTTTTTGATAAAAATATTTTACCAGCTGTTTTAACTATAGGAGAAGAACAGTTAAAAAGAGAAGCGACAGAGATTATAAACGAAACAGCATTAGATATTTACTCAAATCAATTCGATTATTCTGATATGATAATTACAGAAAAAGATAATGATGGAAACATAACTATGCTAAGAGCCGATACGGTAAAGTTAAATTATCTATCTTCCAGATTGATTTTAGCAGCTAATGATAAATTTGGAAAATTACAAGAGATGGGGTTAGAGGTTCCTTTAGGATATATGACTAAAAATTTAGTTTTTTATAATTTAGGACCTAAGATGAATATAAAGATGACTCAGATAGGAAACATAACTAGTAGTTATGAGTCGGTATTTGAAAGTGCAGGAATAAATCAAACTAGGCATAAAATATATTTGAACGTTGATATGAAGATGAAAATAGTAGTACCATTAAATAGCAAGGATGTTGAAGTAGCATGCCAAATACCAATTGCTGAAACAATAATAGTCGGAAAAATTCCTAATACTGCAATTGAACTAAATAAACCTTGAGAGTAAATAGGAATTTGTTACTGATAAGATACGTTAGCTAATCTATAAGCTAAAATAGTCATAAGAAAATAATAAAAGCACTGCTAAAAAAATCTATATAATAGAAGAATAAAAAAATTACTTATAAAAATAAATATATGAGTTAATTAATTTTAATTTAAAAATTATAAAAGCCCCAATTTTAGGGGCCTTTATTTTTAGTGTCAAAATAAGCAATGTTATTAAACAAATTATTATTCTTTATATGTATATTAATAATTGATATATTAAAAATTTAAATTTATATTTTTATTTTGATTCCCAGTTAAACACATAAGGTACATTTCTATAGAAGCTTTCATAATCAAGTCCATAGCCTACTACGAATAAATCTTCTATTTCAAAACAACAATAATCTGGTTTCAAATTAACCTTTCTTCTTGAAGGTTTATCTAATAGAGTGCAAGTTTTTACTGAATTGGCTCCACGTTTTTTTACATAATCTATTACAAATTCCATAGTGTAGCCAGTATCTATTATATCATCTACAATTAATACATCCCATCCTTCTATATTATCGGGAATATCATTTACAACTTTAACTTCACCAGTACTTTCTTCTCCATGACCATAACTAGATGTAGTCATAAAACCAACTTTAGCTCTGCAATCAATAGCTCTAAATAGATCAGCCCCAAAGACAAAGCTACCTCTAAGAAGTGGAAGCACATAAAGCTTTTTATCCTTGTATTCTTCAGTTAATACTTTACCAAGCTCTGCTATTCTAGTCTTAATTTGTTCTTCTGTAAAAAGTATGTTTCTTTTCTTGTCATCCATTAGTTTAATCCTCCTAAAATGTTCTTAATATAAACCTCAATATTTTATAAAAAATTTCATTATAAAATTCTTATAATAGTTATATCTAGTTAATTTTTATGATATTAATTATATTATTATTTTTATATTACATATTATTTTAAATTCTTGCAACTTATTTTTGAAGGCTTTTTGAGGATATTTTAATTCTATAAACATAGATAGTATATTGATTTGGCTATATTTACAAGATTTAATTAATAGTATAGAATTATATGAAAGTTGTTATGTTAATATTATATAAGCGAGGTGGTATTAATGATATTTGGAAATATAGATGGTATTAAAAAAACTTATTTAGAGGAGCTTGAAAGGCTTTATAAAGTAAAGGTTTTAAAAGATGAAGTATGTAGTGTAGAAATAATAGAGGTAATCTCAAGGTTAACTTCTATTTTGGAGAGGGAAATAAGTGTTGCAGTAGATAGAAGAGGTAAGGTTGTCTCTGTTGCTATTGGAGATTCAACTTCAGTTGAAGTATCAATGATAGATATAAGAGAAAAAAGATTATCAGGAGTTAGAGTTATACATACACATCCTAATGGTTTTTCTAATTTATCTGCTCTTGATTTATCAGCATTATTAAAATTAAAGCTTGATGCAATAATGGCAATAGGAGTATATGAAGGTAAGGTAACAGATTGCTCTTTAGGAATGATCACAATTACAGATGATTTATTAGACTATGAAGAAAAATTAAACCTTTCAATAGAAGAAGTGCTTTCAATTCATATATTAGATAGAATTCAACATGTAGAAAGCATGATTAAGGAAAAAGATATAATTGAAGATGAAGGTGAAAAGGCAATTTTAGTTGGCTCCGATACTAAAGAAAGTTTAGAGGAGCTTAAGGAGCTTACAAAGGCATGTGATATACCAGTACTAGATTCAGTATATCAAAGTAGAAGTAAAATTGATCCAGCTTTTTATATAGGAAAAGGAAAAGTTTTGGAAATAGCAAGTTTAAGACAAAGTAAGCATGCAAACCTTATAATTTTTGATGATGAACTATCAGGTTCACAAGTTAGAAATTTGGAAGCTGCTATAGGAGCTAAAGTAATAGATAGAACAACTTTAATCTTAGAAATATTTGCAAGAAGAGCAAGAAGTAAAGAATCAAAAATTCAAGTTGAATTAGCTCAGTTAAAATATAGAATGGGTAGACTTCAAGGGTTAGGAACAGTGCTTTCAAGAACTGGTGGAGGAATAGGAACTAGAGGACCAGGAGAAAAGAAACTTGAAACTGATAGAAGACATATAAAGGAAACTATATATGATTTAAATGATGAACTTAAAAAAATAAAGAAAACAAGAGAAGTTCAAAGAGAAAAAAGAATAAAAGAAAGCATTCCTAAAGTATCCTTAGTAGGATATACAAATGCAGGTAAATCAACTCTAAGAAATAAGCTTTGTGATGTTGCAGCTCAAAAAGAGATTCAAGGAAAAGAAAAAGTTTTTGAAGCAGATATGTTATTTGCAACCTTGGATATAACTACAAGATCAATAATATTAAAAAATAAAGGAGTAGTTACAATAACAGATACAGTAGGATTTGTAAGGAAATTACCTCATGATTTAGTTGAAGCATTTAAATCAACTCTAGAAGAAGTAATATATTCGGATCTTTTATGTCATGTTGTAGATACTTCTTCAGATTCTGCACTTGATCAAATAAAAGCTGTAGAAGAAGTTTTAGAAGAACTTGGAGCAAAAGATAAAGAAACTATATTAGTGTTAAATAAAATAGATAAAGCTACAGATGAACAAATAGAAGAATTAAAGAAAGCATGCTCAGAATACAAAATAATTGAAATATCAGCAAAAGAAGGAATTAACTTAGATAATCTTCTTGATTTAATAGAAGAAAAATTACCATATAAAATGAAAAAATGTGAATATTTAATTCCTTATGATAGAAGTGATATGAATTCATATCTTCATAGAAATGGAAGAGTTTTAGAAGAAGATTATAGAGATAACGGAACCTTTATGATTGTTGAAGTAGATGATGAAGCTTATAACAAATCAAGTGATTTTATAATAAACATACTTACTTAAGAATATACTGTAACAAACAAGTTATGGAGATGATTGAGTGCAAAATGTTATATATGAAGTAGCGATAGATTCATCAAATGACGAAGAAAATGTAACCCTTGAAGATGATCAAGCAGCAATAATAGATAACAATACGAATTCGAACAATAATACATCAGGATTAAATGACACATCAGATGCATTAAATCATTCATCTTCTAACCCTGTGGATGATGCAGTAGCTAAAGTAACAACTTTATCTGCTGCATTAAATAGTATGCAAACTAATATAGGTTCAATAATTATAGGTGGTGAAGAGGAAAAATACTTTTATGATAGAAAGGTTAAACCGCTATTAGATGAATTATATTTTCTTTCTTTGTCAGCACAAGGTATATCTATAGCAGCACAAAATTTACAATCTAATGCATATGCAAAAAAGAGACAAATTAAATTTCCTGTTGACTTAACTTATGAGATAGTAAAAGAAGCCTATTGTATTTTAGATACTTTAAAGAAAAGAAATGCCATATATAGGCGTGCTGTTGAAAATGATATTGAAAGATGCGGAGATTTACCAAGTGATTATAAATCATGTTTTGACTGTTTGGATGAAGATGATAAAAAATTTAATGATGATAATGAAAAAGATGATGACTGCGGTGAAGATTAGACTTTATTGCAGTTTTTTTATATAATAAATTGTAGTAATACAATAGTAAAAATATAAGGGGGAGTATTAATGGCAAAATCAATTATAGATTACCAAAAAGCCTATAAGGAAATTACAGAAATTCTTATGGAAAATACTGATGTAATAGCAATTTTTGTATTTGGAAGTATGGTTACTGGTGACTTATGGGAAGAATCAAATATAGATTTATTTGTAATATATAAAGATGAATTTGAAAATGTACGAGATTTATATTCAGAAGTTATGGATATACCCATACATATAAAACTTCTAGGTAAGGAAGCTTTTAAGAAGAATTTTCTTGAGGCAGGTAAAAGGGATGTAATAAAGAATTGTCTTATATCTTCTAAGCTGATATATTCAATTGATCAGGAAATAACAGAGCTTTATCAAAGACTTATATATATAATGGATTTAGACAAAGGAAGATGGAATCTAGTTTATTTAGGAAATACACTGAAAGAAATAGGAATATGTAAAAAGTATCTAAGTACAGGAAGTAGATATACTGCTTCTGAACTTTTAATTAGAGCGTTAAGTAGTTTTTCTAATCTTTATTTAAGTATTAATGGTTACACTGTAAGTAAAGATTCATTAACTATGGCATGTAACTTGAATGATGAGCTTAATGTAATGGTTAGAGAACTTTTCTATTCTGATATTAATGATGAAAATATTAAAAATGTTTTAAATTATATTGAAGATTACTTAGAATATAATATTGAAATATGTGCAAAAGATTTATTAGAGCATATAAAAGAAGAAGAGAAACCACTAAGTGCCTTTGAAATTAAAGAGAGTTTGTATTTCAAAAATTTCAATATTAAATTTGAAGAGATATTAAAATTGTTATATAAGAATAATATTTTGATAAGAAATGAAAGAGCGTTTAGAGATTCTAAGGGAAGTTTACTTGCGGTTGAAAATATATATAGTTATAAAAAATAAGTTGCTCTGGGGGAAATATGAAAGAATTTTTTAAGATATCTTTTAAAGATGAAATTCCTAAATATGTACAAATAGCAAATCATATAAAAAAGTTAATAGATAATAAGGATATAAGCGATGGAGAAAAATTACCTACTATAAGGGAATTAGCAGATATTTTAGAAGTAAATAATGTTACTATAGTAAATGCATATAAAAAATTAAAATCAGATGGATATGCTTTTCAAAAAGTTGGTTCTGGAACATATGCTAAAAGAAAGGAACTAACATCATTATTTAATAGAGAGTATTCTAGGATATTTAAAAATATGTTACCCGAGGAACTGGAAAAGATTATAGATTTTACGGGAGAAACCAATACAGAGGTTTATTTTCCAATAAATGAATTTAAATCTGTAATAAATAAGGTTCTAGATAGGGATGGAGCAAATGCTTTAATAATAAAAGAACCTCTTGGATATGAAAAACTAAGAGAAACCATAAATAAATCTTTTTGGAACAATAAATTAGATTTAGATAATATATTAATAGTTTCAGGAGCACAGCAGGGGATTGATATAGCATCAAAGGCTATCGTAAATATAAATGATAATGTTATAGTAGAAAAGCCAACTTATGGGGGAGCATTATCGGTATTCAAATGGAGAAGAGCTAATATATTTGAAATAGAAATTAAAGAAGATGGCGTAGATTTAGATGAATTTGAAGAAATTTTAAAGAAGAATAAAATCAGTTGTTTTTACACTATGAGTTATTTTCAAAATCCTACTGGTATAAGTTATAGCCGTGAAAAAAAACTAAAGTTATTAGAGCTTTCAAAAAAATATGATTTCTATATTATAGAAGATGACTATTTATCTGAACTTATATATGATAATAATATAATTCACGAACCATTGAAAAAACTTGATAAGTATGAAAGAGTTATTTATATAAAAAGTTTTTCAAAGATATTTTTACCAGGAATAAGACTTGGGTATATGGTAACACCAGCTTCATTTAATGAAATTATACAAAGTTCTAAAATAAATACTGATATTACTACTTCAAGTCTTATGCAAAGAGCTTTGGAACTTTATATAAGTGAAGGATTCAGGAAAGAGCATATTGCTTACCAATGTAGGGAATATAAGAAAAAATATAAATTAATAAAAAGTTTAATTGAAGATGAGCTTTTAGATAAAGTAACATATATAGATCCTAAAGGAGGACTCTATTTTTATATAAAATTAAAAGATAAAAGTATAACATCTAAGGAGCTATTCTATAAGTTAAAAAGAAGAAATGTATTTATTACTCCAGGAGTAATATTTTATAGAGATTCCAAAAATGGAGATTACTTTTTTAGAATTGGTTTCTCACAAGTAAGTAAAGATAAGATAATAAAAGGTATAGGTTTAATTAAGGAGGAACTTTAATGAGTTACATTACTATAAGAGATTTTGGAGAAGATAGTTTTGTAGAGAAAAAATCTGAATTTATTGGTTATGCGAAAAGATGTGAAAGTGAAGAAGAAGCAAAGGCATTTGTATCAGAAATTAAAAATAAACATAAACAAGCCACTCATAATTGTTTTGCATATGTTATTGGAGAAAATATGGGGATTCAAAGGTATAGCGATGATGGTGAGCCACAAGGAACAGCAGGAATACCAATACTTGAAGTAATGAAAAAAAGCAATGTAACAGACTGTGCAATAGTAGTAACAAGATATTATGGTGGAATATTATTAGGTGCAGGAGGGCTTACTAGAGCATATACAAAGGGCGCATCTATAGCTTTAAAAGCTGGTGGAGTAGTTGAAAAAGTAAATGGAGTAAGATTATTATTTCATATGGATTACGATATGTTAGGGAAAATTCAATATAAATGCAATGAAAATAATTGGTATATAGAAGATACTGAGTATACAGATAAAGTAGTTGTTCATATATTAGCAGAAGTAGAAAAAGCTAATGATATAGAAAAAGAAATAATTGAAATATCAAATGGCAAAATAATAGTGAACAAAGAAGATGAAGGAATATACTTTAAAGAAGAAAATAGGCTATACAAATTGATTTAAAACTAAATAATTGATGCTTTCAAACTTGATAATATACTTATAGGTGTATTTACTATTAGTTTAATTGTGAAGAGTATTATTAAAGAATACTAAGTTAATATAGACATAATATTAGTGAAGTTATTACTAATTAAGAATATATAAGAAAATTTGTCATAATAATATAATTGTGTTATAATTCCACTATATTTATAAAATTTTCGATTAATGTTGGGAGGAATAAAAATGTCAGGACATTCAAAATGGCATAATATACAAAACAAAAAAGGAAAAGCAGATGCTAAAAGAGGGAAAATCTTTACAAAGTTAGGTAAAGAAATTGTTATTGCAGTTAAAAATGGTGGTCCTGTACCCGACACTAATCCAAAATTAAGAGATGTAATAGCAAAAGCAAAGGCTGCAAATATGCCTAATGATACTATAACAAGATCAATAAAGAAAGCTTCAGGAGAACTTGCTGGAGTTAATTATGAAAAAATAGTTTATGAAGGATATGGTCCATCAGGAGTTGCTGTAATAGTTGAAACTTTAACAGATAACAAAAATAGATCAGCAGGAAATGTAAGAAGTGCTTTCACTAAAGGTGGTGGAAACATGGGAGCAACAGGATGTGTAGGTTTCATGTTCCAAGAAAAGGGTGAAATTGTTATTGAAAGAGAAGATAAAGATGAAGATGAAGTTATGATGCTTGCTTTAGATGCTGGTGCAGAAGATTTTGCAGCAGAAGATGAAGTTTTTATAATAACAACTTCACCAGAAGATTTTGGTACTGTTAGAGAAGCTTTAGAATCAAATGGATTAGAATTCTTAGAAGCGGCAGTTAAGATGGTTCCAGATACATATACTGAAATCAATGAAGATGATGCTAAGAAGTTCCAAAAAATGTTAGACTTACTTGAAGATGATGATGATGTTCAAGAAGTGTACCACAATGCAGAATTCCCTGAAGGATGGGATGAATAAATTTAATAAAAACTCCGTATCAATTTTAAATTGATACGGAGTTTTTTTATTAAAATACTTATTTATTTAATTAAGGAAGAATTTGCAACATTTTTAGAAGATAAGTAAATTAGAGAGCGTTATTTTAGTGTAATGGAATTTTTATAACAATATCAGTAAGAATAACAAAATTGACAGTATATAACAGTGTATATATAATTAATCATAAAAATCTTGGCAAATTTTATAAGTAAATAGCTACTATTATTTGTTTAATAAATAAGAATTAAAGATTAATCAGTAAGTTATTTCTATTCTAGAATATTAAAATAAGGAAATAATAATAAAAAGACATCACAAAGGAGTGAGCTTTATATGAAATTAATGAAGAAAGTAAAGCCAGGAAGAATTATAGTTTTAGGATTTTTATTAGTTATTGTTATAGGCGCAATTTTATTAATGCTACCAATATCCATAAATGATGGCGTTGAAGTTTCTTTTGTAGATGCTTTGTTTACTTCTACAAGTGCAGTTTGTGTGACAGGATTGATAGCTATAGATACCGCTGATACATTTACTGTTTTTGGACGAACTGTAGTAGCTTTATTGATACAAATAGGTGGATTGGGAGTTACATCTGTAGGTGTAGGATTTATTTTACTTATGGGAAAAAGGGTAGGTATTAAGGAAAGAACACTTATTAAGGAATCAATGAATTTAGATTCAATGAAGGGACTAGTAAGATTAGTTAAATCAATCCTATTAATGACGTTAACCTTTGAAACTATAGGGGTTATATTAAGTTATTTAGTTTTCTCAAGGGATTATAATCCATTAGATGCACTAGGGATAAGTATGTTCCATTCCATTGCAGCTTTTAACAACTCAGGGTTTGATATACTGGGAGGACTTCAAAATTTGATACCTTATCAAAATAATGTCTTATTAAATTTAACTACATGTGGATTAATTATTTTTGGAGGCTTAGGATTTTTGGTAACTAAAGAAATTTTAATGAAAAGATCTTTTAAAAAGTTTAGCTTACATACAAAAGTAGTAATTACTATGACAGCTATATTACTAGTAGTTGGAACGATATTATTAAAACTTACTGAGGATATCTCGTGGCTTGGAGCATTCTTTTTTAGTACTTCTGCAAGAACAGCAGGATTTAGTACTTACTCATTAAGTAGCTTTACAAATGCTGGATTATTTGTGTTAGTTATTTTAATGTTTATTGGTGCATCTCCAGGATCTACTGGTGGGGGGATAAAAACTACGACTATATTTACTTTATATAAAAGCATGTATAGTACATCTACTAATAAACATTGTATTGCATTTAAAAGAAAGATCCCTACTAGTGTAGTTTTTAAAGCTTTTAATATAACTATATTGGCATTATTTGTTGTTTGTATGGGAACATTTATATTAAGTATATTAGAGCCTAATTATACGTTTATGCAATTATTGTTTGAAGTAACTAGTGCTTTTGGTACAGTAGGATTATCAACAGGAATAACACCAAATCTTACTGATTTAAGTAAGATAATAATATCGATAATAATGTTTATTGGAAGACTTGGACCAATGACTATAGCTACAATTTGGTCTTTTAAAGAAGTATCAAATGCTTATTATTCAGAAGAAACAGTTATAATAGGATAGGAGAGAGGAAAAATGTTTAATCATAGACCAGAAATTGAGTTTGGAATAATTGGAATAGGTAGATTTGGTTTCGCCTTAGCAAAAACTTTAATAGAGGCAGGAAAGGAAGTTATAGTTCTAGATAATAACGAAAGTAAAATAAAGCAAATTAGATCTCTTACAGAAAATGCTTTTGTTGTTAATAATTTAGATAAGGAAACATTAGAAGAAACAGGTATTCAAAATTGTGAGACTGTATTTGTATGTATAGGTGAAAAGATAGACGTAAGTATTTTAACAACATTAAATGTAATAAACATGGGAGTAAAGAGAGTTATTTCAAAAGCAATAACATATGAGCAAGGATGTGTGCTAAAGAAAATTGGTGCCGAAATTGTATATCCTGAAAATGATATGGCAATTAGAATTGCAAATAGGTTATTAAATGAAGAGGCACTAGAATTTATTGAGCTAAATAATGATATTCATATAGAAGAATTAAGAGTTACATCCAAAATAGGTGGAAAATCAATATTAAAATCTAAAATAAGAAATGATTTTAATTTAAATATTATAGCTCTAGAAAGAGATGAAGAAACTATAATAGAAGTAGATCCTAATTATATTTTAAAAGAAAATGACTTAATTGTTGTTATAGGTAAAAAGAGCAATATAAGAAGATTAGAAGAGTATTTAAGCAATAAATAAAAATAAAAAATTACAAATAGAAGGTCTTATATAGGCCTTTTATTTTTTTATATCTTTAGTGAAATATAAAATTTTACTTGATATAAATTAAAGATAATAAAAAAGGAAGATCACATTTGATATGATAACACATTTTATAATAAGAAGAATAATAATTTAAATTAAAAAAGAGTGATTTGCCATAATCACCCTCCACAATAAGTTTGTGTTATATCTATTTTCACTCCACTTGGAAGTTACTTAAGACTATTTTTATATTAGCAATATATTACGAATAATTCAAGTTGTAATATTTACTATAAATTAAGTTATATGGGATATGAGTGCTTGATTTATAAAAACCATTTAATAAATATTTTTTAGATGAAAGATTTTTAATTTAATTAATGATTTATTAATAAACTAAAGTTTTAGTATATTAATTTATGAAAATAGTAAAATTAAAGGTATTTATTATGTGGTCTTTTTATACAAGTGGATGAAATAATAATTATATTTATATGCGATAAATTATTTAGATATTTTTATTAAAATGTTAAATCTTTATGCTACCTTATAGAGTATTAAAAATATGTTTATGATTAATACTAACTTTAGTAATTTAAGTTGAAAATAAAAGGAATATATAAATTTTAATTTTTAGAATTACAGGAGGTTATAGTAGAAGAAATAGATTTATATAAAGCTAATTTTATTAATAAATAAAGGTGATATGGAGGATACTATGAAAAAAATAAGTTTATTTAGTATTATAACAATTATGATAATGAATATATTAAGTTTCAATGCAAGTGCTAATACAATTAATATAAATCCTGTTAGAGCAGGGGTACTATTATATAAAGCAGATGATTATTACATTTCTGAAGTGAAGAATTATTTATTTAAAATAGAAAATGAAAATAAAGAAAAAATAGATTTTATATTTTTTGATGCTAATGGAAATCAAGAATTACAAAATAAGCAAATAGACGAGCTCATAGATATGAAAGTAGATTTAATACTATTAAATATTGTAGATATAAATCAATCAGATCCTATAATAAATAAAATTAGAGAAAATAATATTCCTGTAATATTTTTTAATAGAGAACCTTCATCACTAAATGGAATTAAGTCTTATAGTAAATCTTTATATATAGGAACAGAAGCTTGTGATTCAGGTAAAATTCAAGGAGAAATGATAATCAATGAACTGAAAAGTAGCAATATAAAAGATAGAAATGGAAATGGAACATTAGACTATGTATTATTACAAGGAGAAAAAGATAATATTGAAGCACAATTAAGAAGCGAATGTGTTATAAAGACAATAAATGAAAACGGAATTAAGACTAATGAAATAGCAACTGAATATTGTAATTGGCAACAAGGATGTGCTAAAAATAAAATTGAATCACTATTTTCAAGGTATGGAGATAATATTGAAGTGATAATTTCAAATAATGATGAAATGGCAATAGGAGCTATTTTAGCACTTCAAGAAAAAGGATATAATACAGGGGATCCAAATAAGTTTATATCAGTAGTAGGTGTAGATGGAACAGAAAAAGCAAGAAGAATGATAGAAAATGGATTTATGACAGGCACAGTTATACAAGATGCTGAAGGAATGGCTAAAGCACTTTATAGAATAGGATTAAACTTAGCTGAAGGAAAAGCACCATTGCAAGATACAGAATATAAATTCGATGTAACAGGTGTAGGAGTTAGAATTCCATATAATGGGTATATAGTGAGAAATTCACCTAATTCATAAAATTAAGTGTTATATTTAGATAATGTAGAAGCTCAATTAAGAAGTGAGTGTGTCATAAGATCCTTAAATGAAAATGGAATTAAAACTAATGAAATATCTTCAGAAGTATGCAACTGGGAAAAAGAATGTGCCAGAGAAAAGATTGAGTCATTATTTGATAAATATGGAGATAATATTGAAGTAATAATATCAAATAATGATGATATGGCAGTAGGAGCTGTTTTAGCACTTCAAGAAAAAGGATATAATCTAGGAGATCCAAATAAATTTATATCTGTAGTAGGTATAGGTGGAACAGAAGAAGTTAGGGAAATGATAAAAAAGGGATTTATGACAGGTACAGTTCTACAAGATGCTAAAGAAAAGGCAAAAGTTCTTTATAGAATAGCATTAAATTTAGCCGAAGGTAAAGAAGCATTACAAGATACAGATTATAAATTTGATGTAACGAGAGTAGGAGTTAGAATACCATATGATGGTTACATAATAAGAAATTCACCAAATTTGTGAAATTAATCTTTTATAAGTTAGTTTTTTATGTTATAATCGTTGGGTATTTTGGAAGAATGGGGGAGTATAATCATGAAACATATCAAGACAATCAATAAGACTAATATCAAAAACAGCTTAGTAAAACCAGGTTGTAAAGAATGTGCTAACTCATGTCAATCAGCTTGCAAAACTTCATGTACAGTTGCAAACTTAGAGTGTGAAAACTAATTAACAAGAAGCGGCAACAATTAAGTTGCTGCTTACTTTTTAGTTTTAGCAAAGCTTTTGGAGGGATGGAAAATGTCTTTAATACACAAATTTAAACAAGGTGATAATTATTTTGTATTAGATGTAAATACAGGAGCTGTTCATATAGTAGACGAGCTAGTATATGATTTAGTACATGATGATGGAATGAAGGATAAGGAAGAAACATTAAAGCTTTTATGCGATAAATATGATAGAGATACGATTATAGAAGCCTATGATGAAATAATGGAGCTTGTAAAAGATGGACTATTATATTCAGAAGATAAGTATGAGGATATAGCTCATGGCTCAATGGATGATAGGGATTATATAAAGGCAGTATGTCTAAATATAATTCATGGATGCAATTTAAGATGTAAATATTGCTTTGCAGATGAAGGCGAATATAATGGACATAAAGGTGTTATGTCTTTAGAAACAGCTAAAAAAGCAATAGATTATGTAGTAAAAAGAAGTGGTCCAAGAAGAAATATAGAAATAGATTTATTTGGTGGAGAACCAACTATGATTATGGATACTGTAAAAGAAATAATACAGTATGCTAGAGAAAACGAAAAAGAGTGGAAGAAAAATATAAGATTTACAATGACAACAAATGCTACTCTTTTAAACGATGATATGATGGATTTCATGGATAAAGAAATGGGAAATATCATACTTTCATTAGATGGTAGAAAATGTGTTAATGATAATGTAAGAATAAAAGTTGATGGAAGTGGTTCTTATGATGACATACTTCCAAATATCAAGAAAATGATTAAAAAGAGAACACCTGGTAAGATGTATTATGTTAGAGGAACATTTACAAGAGCCAATACTGATTTCTTTGAAGATGTAATGGCAATGGTAAATGAGGGATTTGATGAAGTTTCTATAGAACCAGTTGTACTAGAAAAGGGACATCATCTTGCATTAAGAGAAGAAGATTTACCAGAAATAATGAAAAACTATGATAAGCTATATGAAGATATGGTAAGAAGAAAAAGAGAAAAAAATGGAGAATACAACTTCTATCATTTTAATGTTGATTTAAATGGTGGACCATGTGTTTATAAGAGAATTTCAGGTTGTGGAGCAGGATTTGAATATGTTGCAATAACTCCACAGGGTGATGTTTATCCATGCCATCAATTTGTAGGAAAAGAAGAATTTAAACTTGGAAGTATATATGATGATACATACAACAAAGACCTTGGCAAAGAATTTAAAAAAGCTCATATATACAATAAACCTAAGTGCAGAGATTGCTGGGCAAGATTCTATTGTAGTGGAGGATGTCAAGCAAATAACTTTAGCTTCAATGGAGATATGAAAATACCTTATGAAGTTGGTTGCAAAATGCAAAAGAAGAGAATTGAATGTGCAATTGCTTTGAAGGCAGAATAATTTAAATATAAAAAGTTGGTATTTGATTATGTTCAAGTACCAACTTTTTATATTACAATGTTAATAAGAAAATAATTTTTGGAGGATAGGATGGAATTTATATTAAAAAATAATATAAAGCTTATATATACAAAAACTACATCTAATTTAACATCAATGTCTATATCAATAGATGCAGGTGCTTGTAAAGAAAAAGACTTATTAGGGCTTGCTCATGCAACTGAGCATATGGTTTACAAGGGTACTAAAAAAAGAACTGAAGAGCAAATAAATAGAGATTTAAGTAAAATTTTCGGATTTCAAAATGCTATGACAAACTTTCCATATGTTATATATTATGGAACCATGCTAAATGAGGATTTTGAAAAGGGAGTAGAACTCTTCTCTGATATAATTATAAATCCTATATTTTCTAATGATGGCTTTGAAGAAGAAATGAATGTAATAATGGAAGAATTAAGAGAATGGGATGAAGAATTAGAACAATATTGCGAGGATAAATTATTTTTTAATAGCTTTGAAGAAAGACGAATAAAATATCCAATCATAGGTACAAATGAAGATTTAGAAAAAATAAAATTAGAAGATATAAAACAATTTTATAAAGAAAATTATTTACCATATAAGACTTCTATAGCAGTAGTTTCTTCTTTAGAATTTGAAGAAGTCAAAAATATAGTTGAAAGATATTTTGAAAATTGGAGTACTGAGTATAATGAAAATGATAAAGAAAAAATAATTTACGATAAGACTAACTTTGGATTTTATAAAGAAATTAAAGAGGGAATTAATACTTGTAAAGTCCAAATTATTTTTCCTATAGATAGTTTAAGCTATAATGAGATAAAAGCATTAAGAATATTTAACGAATACTTTGGAGAAGGAGTTAATTCATTATTATTCGATATATTAAGAACGAAAAATGGACTTGTATATGATATTTTAACCAAAATTTCTTATGAAAAGTATATAAAGCTATATAAAATAACTTACAGTACTTCAAAAGAGAATTTAAATAAATCAATGGAGTTAATTAATAGTTGCATAGACAAAATTGAAAGATTTAAAGAAGATATAAGTGATGATGATATACTAGATTTTATAAAATCAATGAAACTAAAAAGATGGTTTAGAGAAGAGCAAAATATAATTTTAGCCAAAGAATTATCAACATATAGCACAATGTTTGGCGACTATAAAATATATTCAGAAGAATTTAATAATCTTGAAGTTATAGACAAAGAATATATTTCAGATGTGGCTAAAAAAGTATTGAATAATAAATCTATACAAATAGTGAGTAACTAAGTTAAATATAACTAAAAGGGAGATATTTATGAATAAAGCACCTCTATTAGAAGAATTATTAAAATATCATGAAGAAGAAAATTTGATTTTATCAATGCCAGGAAATAAAAGTGGTAAAGCATTTTTAAGAGATTCACTAGGACGAAAATTTAAGGAATCTTTAGGAGCATTAGATATAACTGAAGTCGATCCTTTAGATAATTTACATTGCCCAGAAGGAGTAATAAAAGAAGCGGAGGAGCTTTTAGCGAAAACTTACAATGTGAAAAAAGCATATTTTCTTGTAAATGGAAGTTCATCTGGAAATTTAGCTTCAATATTTTCAGCTTTTAACGAAGGTGATGAAGTATTAGTAGAAAGAAATTGCCATAAATCAATTTATAATGGTCTTATTTTAAGAAAACTTAAAGTAATTTATATAGATGCTGTAATAGATGAAGAAATAGGAATATTTTTGCCACCTAGCGAAAAAGAAATAAATGAAGCTTTAAATAAAGCAAGTAATCCAAAAGGAATAATAATTACAAGTCCTAATTATTTTGGAGTATCTTATGATATAGAAAATAAAATTAATGAGTTAAAAGAAAAAGGTATAAAAGTAATAATTGATAGTGCTCATGGAGCTCATTTTGGAATAAGCAAAGAATTGCCTAAATCTCTAGCTAAATTAGGAGATTATGTAGTTCTAAGTGCTCATAAAACATTGCCGAGTTTAACGCAAGGTGCATATTTATTAGTAAATGATAATGAAGAAAAAAATATTGATTTTTATATAAAAGCTTTTATGACTACATCCCCATCATATCTAATAATGGCTTCATTAGATTATGCTAGATATTATCTAGATAACTATGGAGAATATGATTACGGTAATTTAATAGAAAGAGCAGAAAAGTGGAAAGAAAAAATAAATTCATTAAATAAAGTTAAAATTATAGATGATAGAGATTTAGCAGATAACTATACAATAGATAGAAGTAGATATTTAATTATTTTAAATAAAGGATATAGTGGACATAAGCTATTAAATTATCTAAGAGATAATAAGATTCAAGCTGAAATGAGTTTTTCACAAGGAGTAGTTTTAATTTTATCTCCTTCAAATATAGAAGAGGACTTTGGAAAATTATACTTATCTATTGCGAATTTAGATATAAGTTTATTAAAGACTGATGAAAAAAATACAATCTTTCCACACATATCACCTGTTAAGGTATTAGAACCATATGAGATTTTTAGCTTAAATAGTGTGGATATAAATATAGAAGATTCTTTAGAAAGAATAGCTAAAGAGGCTATAATTCCATATCCTCCAGGTATTCCTTTAATTTGTGCAGGTGAGAAAATTACTAAAGAAGCTATTGATATAATTAAAGAGTATTTTGATAATAGATTAAAAGTAATTGGGGTGCATTATAATACTATTAAGGTAATTGAAAAATAATACTTAATATATTAAAAACAGTAGGAATTAATATTTTCCTACTGCTTTTTAGATTATAATAAAATACACGTTAATAAAGAAATTATTCCTGCTAAACAAATTGAAATACTGCTACCTTCAATATTTCTAAAGTTAATAGTATTGTCAAGTGCATTTTTTATGTTAGAAGTTTTAAATATTGGTTTTAAAATAGATATGATACCAAATACTAAAAGGGATACCCCTAAGATTAAAATATAATTAATTAAAGGAAAACTAAAAGTCTTTTCGAGATAAAAAGATAGTATGGATACGATAAATATCCAAGATAAAGTATTTAGAATGATCTTTTTCAAAATAAACCCTTCTTTACAAATTAATAGATAATTCATTATATTAATATTATATAGTTCTTAGGAATTAATTTACAATATATTTTTATATATAAATTGAAATACTATATATTTACGTGATTCTTAATAGGAATATTAAATATATTAAATGAAAATCAAAGAAAGTTAAAGATAAAGCAAGTGTTGTTATAAAAAATTGATTTTTATTCAATTAATTATTAATATAGATATTTTAGTAACTAAAACAAGCTTTAGTAAATATTGACATAATAATGTCTTTTAAATAAAATATTTATGGTAAAGAGGAGGGATTGTTAATGGAGAAAAATAAAGGAAATATTTCAATACATACAGAAAATATTTTTCCAATTATAAAAAAATGGTTATATTCTGATAAAGATATTTTTATTAGAGAACTTATTAGTAATGGATGCGATGCTATAAGTAAATATAAAAGATTAGTTTCCTTAGGGGAGGCTAAGGGAAATGATAATGAAAAATATAGGGTTACAGTTTCATTAAATAAAGAAAATAAAACTTTAAAGTTTATTGATAATGGAATTGGAATGACTGAAGATGAAGTTAAAAAGTATATAAATCAAGTTGCATTTTCAGGTGCCGAGGATTTTATAGAAAAATATAAGGATAAAATGGAAGATGGAAAAGATATAATAGGGCACTTTGGCCTAGGTTTCTACTCTGCTTTCATGGTCGCAAAAAGAGTTCAAATAGATACTTTATCTTATTTGGAAGGATCAGAAGCAGTAACTTGGATTTGCGACGGTGGTACAGAATATGAAATATCTCCATCTGAAAATAGAAAAGAAAGAGGAACAACAATAACTCTTTTTGTTGATGACGATAGTAATGAATTTTTAGAATTATATAAGGTTAGAGAAATAATAGAAAAGTATTGTTCTTTCTTACCTATAGAAATATATTTAGAGGAAGATGGAAAAGAAGTTAAAGAAGAGGATAGTAAGCCTTTAAACGACACAACTCCATTATGGATGAAATCTCCAAAGGATTGCACTGATGAAGAATATAAAGAATTTTATAAAAAGGTATTTTCAGACTTTAATGATCCACTATTTTGGATTCATTTAAACGTAGACTATCCATTTAATTTAAAAGGAATATTATATTTTCCTAAGTTAAAGCATGAACTTGAGGCTACTGAAGGACAAGTAAAACTATATAATAATCAAGTTTTTGTTGCCAATAATATTAAAGAAGTTATACCAGATTTCTTACTATTATTAAAGGGTACAATAGATTGTCCAGATTTACCTTTAAATGTTTCAAGAAGTTTCCTTCAAAAGGATAAAGATGTTATAAAGATATCTAAGCATATAGTTAAGAAGGTAGCAGATAAATTAGTTGGACTATATAAAAATGAAAGAGAAAGCTTTGATAACTTCTGGAAGGATATTCAAATATTTATTAAGTATGGTTGTCTAAGGGATGAAAGCTTCTATGATAAAATAAAGGATATTATTATTTTTAGAAGATTAAATGGTGGTTATATAACTTTAAAGGAATATTTAGAAAATAATAAAGATAAACATGAAAATAAAGTCTTTTATGTAACAGATGAAAAACAACAATCACAATATATCAAAATGTTTAAGGAAGCAGATTTAGATGCTGTAGTTTTAGATTGCTCAATAGATAATCATTTTATTAGCTTTTTAGAGTCAAAAGAAAATGGAGTTACATTTACTAGAATAGACTCTGATATTTCTGAAATACTTAAAAATAGTGAAAGTGAAGATTCAAAAGAATTAAATACCAAGATAGAAGAATTATTTAAAGAAGCAACTTCTAATAAAGTAAATAATATTAAGGTTGAAAGCTTAAAAAATTCAGCAACTCCTGCTATGATATTAGTTTCAGAGCAATCAAGAAGAATGGCAGAGATGAGCAAAATGTTTGGTGGAATGGAAATGCCAAATATGTTTATGGAAGAAAAAACTTTAGTTATAAACAATAATAACTCAATAATTAAAAAGTTGGTAGATACAGATTCTGAAAGTAAAAAGGATGACATTAATTTAATATGTCAATATATTTTAGATTTAGCTTTAATAGCTAATAAAGAATTAAATGCTGAAGAAATGAATGACTTCATTAATAGAAGTAATGAGTTATTAAATAAAGTAATAGAGTTATAGTAGTACGCAAAAATAAAGATTAATAATAAAAAAATAGAACTATTTAATATTAATAGTTCTATTTTTTATTAATTGAATATTGTATCGGTACAATGGACAAAATGCAAATCTTGGATTATTATAAAATAAATAATTTAATTAAAAAGCAGGTGCACTTATGAATGAGGTTAAAAAAGTAGCTACAATAAATGATTTATCTGGAATAGGAAGATGTTCATTAACCGCAGCACTTCCCATATTATCAGCTTTAGGAGTACAATGTTGTCCATTTCCTACAGCTATACTTTCTTCTCAAACAGAATTTGATAAATTTTCATTTTTAGATATAACTAACGAAATGAATACTTACAAAAAAATTTGGAAAGAACTTAATATAAAATTTGATTGTATATATAGTGGTTTTTTAGGTTCTGAAAAGCAAATTGACATAGTTTTAGATTTTGTATTAGATAATAAAGATTCTTTAGTTGTTATAGATCCGGTTATGGGGGATAATGGGATACTTTATGATACTTTTACAGAAAATATGTGCAATAAAATGAAAGAACTTATTTCTATTGCAAGTATAGTAACCCCAAATTTAACAGAAGCTTGTATATTAACAGGGGAAGAATATAAAAAGCACGATATAAGTGATGAAAAAGTTATGAGAATTGCTAAAAAACTGGCACAATTAGGACCTACAAAGATCATTATTACTGGAATAATAAGAAAAAGTGAAATTTATAACTTTGCTTACGATAAAGAAAAAGATGAATTTTTTATAGTAAAATCAGTTTTTAATAATGAATCATATAGCGGGACAGGAGATATTTTTACTTCAATTATTATAGGATTATTATTAAATAATCATGATTTAAATTTTGCAATTAAAAATGCAACTAATTTTATTTATGAAGCAATTAAATATACATCTAAATTTAAAACTAATCCAAAAGAAGGAATAATGTTTGAAGTATTTTTGAAGGAGCTGATTTTGATAAATGAAAACAAGTATTAAAACGAGAAATCTAGTTTTAGCAGCATTATTTGCAGCATTTATATGTGTTACAATTGTATTTGTTCATATTCCTACAGGATTTAATGGCGGATATATACATTTAGGAGATACATTTATATATCTTGCAGCAGTACTTTTACCTACTCCATATGCAATGCTTGCAGCAGGTATAGGAGCTGGACTTTCAGATGCATTAACTGGTGGAATGATATGGGTATTGCCTACAATAATAATTAAACCAATTATGGTATTATTTTTTACTTCTAAAGAAGATAATATAATATGTAAGAAAAATATATTAGCCGTATTTATAGCAGGTATAGTAGGCTGGTTTGGATATTATTTAGCTGGAGCTGTTATATCTGGTAACTTTATAGCTCCACTTGCAACTTTCTTTATAGATATAATACAACCTATAGGAAGTGGTATAATATTTTTAATAGCTGGCTATTCTTTAGATAGGGTGAAAATTAGGCAAAGATTATCTATAGAAGTGAAATAACTTTAGAATATAGCGTGAGGTAGAAGTATGAAGGTTATGACCTTTAACTTAAGAACAGATTTCTTATTAGATATAAATAATAGATGGAATAAAAGAAAAGAAATTGTTTATGATATCATAAATAATAATGATTGCGATATAATAGGAGTTCAGGAGCTAAATAATAAAATGTTTAAGGATATTTCAAAAGAAGTTTCAGGATATAATATCATTGGTAGTCCTAGAAGTCTTAAATATTTTATAGAGAGAAATGATATTTTAGTTTCTAAGAAACATAAAGTATTAGAACATAATACATTTTGGCTTTCAGAAGATCCTGAAAAAATAGGAAGTGCTATTTGGTATTCTGTTTATCCAAGAATATGTACAACTGCCTTAATAAAATTAAATGATGGAAATATAGTTAGAGTATATAATACTCATTTAGATTTTTTGCTATCGAAGGCTAGAGAATATGGACTTAAAAAAATAGGTGAGTATATGGATAAGCAGCATGAAAAAGACAATTATCCAGCTATATTGATGGGAGATTTTAATGCAAGTCCTACAAGCAAAGCTATAAAAAATTTATCAGAAGGTAAATATAGTAGTAAAAAATTTATTGCAGTACAAGATCATAAAAAAGAAATTTATAATATGTCAACTATGAGTAAGTTTAAAGGAAATAAAAAAGGTCTTCATATAGATTATATATTTGTAACAGAAGAGTTTAAAGTTTTAGATACTGAAATATTGGATTATAATAAGAGTGGAAAATATCCTTCAGATCATTATCCTATGATTGCAAAACTTGATATAAATAAAAATGCTAATACTTTAAAATAGAGTATTAGCATTTTTATTTTAATTAAGCATTATCAATTATTTTAAAGAATAAATCTTCTATAGTGCCTAGTTCGTTATATTTTTCCTTTAGATATTCTTTGTTACCAGAATCTACTATTTTGCCTTCCTTCATTAAAATCATTGTGTCACTGATTTCTTCCATTGAGGCTAGGATATGAGTACTAACTAGTATAGTTTTTCCAAGAGACTTTATTTTTGATAATATTTCTCTAAATTCCTTTATTCCATTTGGGTCTAAGCCTACAAAAGGTTCATCAATTAAAATTATATTTGGATCATGAATTAGGGCCATTATAATAGAGACCTTTTGCTTCATACCTTTAGATAAGTCCTTAGCAAGGGAATCTTTTTTATTGGTTAAGTTGAAAGCATTCATTAACTCCTCAGCTTTACTTGTCCAATCTTTAACTTTATAAGCTAAGGCTATGAATTTAAAGTGTTCCCAAACTGTTAATAAATTATATAAATCAGGGGTCTCAGGTATGTAGGATAAATTTTCTCTTATAGTTCTATCCTTTGTAGATTTTCCATCTATTAAAATATCACCTGAATCTTTTCTTAATAAAGAAAGTATGCATTTTAATGTGGTAGTTTTACCAGCACCGTTAGGTCCACATAATATAGATATTTCACCAGTATTTAATTTGAATGATATATTATCAATTGCCTTATTTTTTTTAAATGATTTAGATAAATTTTTTACTTCTAACATAATTTCCTCCAATTAATATTCTATAAAATCAAATATTTTATTACATAATAACATTAGTAAACTTATATAAATTCCAACAATTACAGTGAGTACTGCAAAAGATATATAAGAGTTTTTAGTTATAGCATAAGTAACTACAGTTGCAACAAATGGAATCATAATAATTATCATTAATACAAAAGTTGCAAGCATTCCTGGGCCAGATTCATTATCTTTTGGCATAAGGAGTATTATAATTAAGTTAAGTAACTTTACTACTAGTGATAATGCTAGAGTCATTAAGTAGCATCCAATCCCGAGTATTAAGAATTTGTAATCTAAAATAATTGAAGGAATAAGCATTATACTAATTCTAATGAGTAATATTAATAGCTCATCCAAAACAGTTGAAAGAATTTTGTTTATTGGTTTTCCTGGGATAAGATAAATATATACATTTTTTAGTTCTCTAGATAATTCAGAAAAATTAGATAAAATAAGAACTATATAAACTGTACCAATTGAAATCACTAGTAATGAAATTAATTGATGTCCTTTTAAAGTAACATATCCACCTATGAGTCCAATGATAATATTAACTAAGAATAATAAATATTTTTTTATAGGAGTTTGTTTTCTCTTTCTAATAACTGAAGCTTTCCAGTATAAAGAAAGAACTCCCCATCTTTCCTTAGCACTACTATTTAAATTAACTTTTTTCATTTCCTTTTCCATTTGTGAATGAACATCTCTCTTATTATTTTTCAATTGTTTTAATTTTTCATTTTGTGTAGATACCTTTTCAGCTATTTCTTCATAATATTCAATATTAAGAGTTATAAATAAGAAACAATTAATAATAACTAATGACAATAAATATAATATATCAAATATTGGAGGGGTAATTGTTTCTGTTAAAAGTAAAGATATAAATCTTACTATAGATGAAATTATAGGTAATTTGACAATAAAGCTATTAAAAATAGACAAGGATAATTCAGTAAAGTTAAAATTTAAACTCCAAAACTTATATAAATAAAATAAAAATATTAGACATGCTATACCTTGTAATAAGTAAGAAATAAGCTTTAAGATTTTTACTATGCCTGTCTTAATTTTTATTGCAAAAAATAAATAAGATAAAGAAATAAAAAATAAGAATATAAAGAAAAAGCCTAAAGCTATTGGAAATAGCCCTATTAATGATATATCAGTAGATGCTAGGATCATTAGTATAATAAAAATAAAGGTTAAAAAGAAGCTTGCAACACCTTTTATTGCACTACGAACCATTGAATAAAATAATATTAATCGATTATTTATAGGCGAAGGAAATAAATAGCTAATATCTGAAATTGAGAAATTACTTGGAGCATAATCATTTAAATAGTTTGCTAATACAAATAGTATAAAAACTAATGATATTATAGCTATAATTCCTAAAGTAGCTTGTTGCATTTCTGGTGATACAGAAGCTTTAGCTTCATTTTTAAATATTGCAACTATAAATGATGAAAAGCAAAGTCCAAAGAATATGATTATGGAAAATAATTTCTTTAAGAATAGAATGGGATTATGAAAAATTTGAAAAAAGAAATTTTTGATTTTTAAAAGGTCTAAATATACTAAAACTTTTAAATCGTTCATTTGAAACACCTCCACAAGTTATTTGTTAAATTATAGCAAAAAAATATAATTTAGACAATAAATGCGTATATTATTTATATAAATTAAAAAAACAGGATATAATAACAAAAATAAGATATATGAAGGAAGTAAATTATCGAATTTTTATTAGACAATGAGTGAAATATTCTAATTTTATATTTAGAATATTATAAATTATATTTACATTAAATATTTATTAAAAAGTTCAAAAATAATACACTAAAATGCGAATGAAAAAAGTGTTGACTAAAATAATATTCGCATTATATACTTTTGATATGATGTTTAACTAAGGAGGAATTTTTATGAAAAATGCTTTAGTATTTCAATCAGATTTTGGGATCGGAGATGGCGCAGTTAGTGCGATGTATGGAGTTGCTTATAACGTAGATAATACACTTCAATTATTTGATTTAACACATGAAATACCACAATATAATATTTGGGAGGCTTCATATAGATTAATTCAAACAGTTGTTTATTGGCCAAAAGATACTGTGTTCGTATCTGTAGTTGATCCTGGAGTTGGATCAAATAGAAAGAGTATAGGAGTTAAGACTGCAAGTGGACAATATATAATTACTCCAGATAACGGAACACTTACTCATATAAAAAGGATATGTGGGATAGTGGAGGCTAGAGAAATCGATGAAACTATAAATAGATTACCTAATTCTGGTGCATCTTATACTTTTCATGGAAGAGATATATATGCCTATACAGGAGCAAGACTTGCAGCTGGAGTTATAGATTTTGAACATGTAGGACCAAAAATTCCAGTTGATGAAATAGTAGAATTACCAGTAGTAGAATCTACAAGAGAAAATGATTTAGTAACAGGAACTATAGATGTTTTAGATGTAAGATTTGGTAGCTTATGGACAAATATTGGAAGAGAACTATTTACTAGTTTAGGAATTAGTTATGGTGATAAAGTTGAAGTTTCTATTAGAAATAATACAAGAGAAGTGTATAGAAATATAATGGTTTATGCAAAATCATTTGCAGATGTTCATGTAGGTGAAACTTTAGTTTATGTTAACTCATTAGATAATTTAGCAGTTGCCATAAACCAAGGATCATTCTCGAAAGCTTACAATATACAAACTGGAACTAATTGGATAATATCTATAAGAAAAGCTCCTAGATTTATATATGATTAAAAAATAATTTAAAGAACGAGTATTATAGATTCACAATATATCAAATAAGGAGGAAGTATAATGGAAAATAAACTGTCTATTAAAACAATAGTAGCAATTGGGATAGGGGCAGCTGTATTTATGATATTAGGACGTTTTGGAGCTATTCCATCAGGTATCCCAAATACTAATATAGAAACAAGTTATGCATTTTTAGCATTAATGTCAGTATTATATGGTCCAATTGCTGGAATTGCTATAGGTTTTATAGGTCATGCTTTAAAGGATTTAGTGTTTTTTGGGTCGCCTTGGTTTAGTTGGGTTATAGCCTCAGCTGTTGTTGGTCTTATAATAGGATTATCATGGAAGAAGTTAAAAGTTAACGACGGAGAATTTGATAAAAAAGAAATTATTGTTTTTAATATATATCAAGTAATTGCTAATTTAATTGCATGGCTTTTAGTTGCTCCTACATTAGATATACTTATATATGCAGAGCCAGCTAATAAAGTTTATTTACAAGGAATAGTATCTGCAATTTCTAATTCAATTACAGTTGGAATATTAGGTACTATTTTACTTTATACTTATGCAAAGACTAGAGTTAAAAAAGGAAGTTTAGATAGAGAGTAATATCTAATTAAAATACTGGGGGCTTTAGGTCTCTGGTATTTTTTACTTATATATTACAAACAATATACTATTATTTTTAATCATAAATAACGTTTTCGAGGAACATATAATTTTTATATAAAGGGAGATTTGCTATGAAAAAACCTGTAATTGAGTTCAATAATTTTACATTCCAATACAGAGCTCAAGCAAAGCCAACATTAAATAATATAAATTTAACTATATATGAAGGTGAAAAAGTTCTTATTGTTGGTCCTTCTGGATCAGGTAAGAGTACTATTTCAAGTTGTATAAATGGCCTTATTCCGTTTTCATATAAAGGGGATATTTCAGGAAGTTTAAAGGTTAAAGGCAAAGAAACTAGTAAGATGAGCGTATTTGAATTATCCAATTCAGTTGGTACTGTACTTCAAGATCCAGATAGCCAGTTTATTGGATTAACCGTAGGAGAAGATATTGCTTTTAAGCTAGAAAATGATTGTATTTCTCAAGATGAAATGAAAAAGAAAGTAGAAATTGTTTCTGAAATTGTTGGAATAGATAAGCATTTAGAATCAGCTCCATATAGTTTATCAGGTGGTCAAAAACAACGTGTAACATTAGCAGGAGTTATGGTTGGAGATGTAGACATACTTTTATTTGATGAACCACTTGCAAGTTTAGATCCTGCAACTGGTAAAAGTGCAATTGAATTAATTGACAAAATACAACAAGAAACAAATAAAACTATAGTAATTATAGAGCATAGGTTAGAAGATGTACTACATTGTCCTGTGGATAGAATTATAGTAGTAGATAATGGTGAAATTGCTGCTGATATAACTCCAGAAGAACTTCTAAGTTCAAATATATTATCTGAAACAGGTATACGTGAACCATTATATATTACTGCTTTAAAATATGCAGGTTGTAAAGTTACTCCAGAAATTAATCCACAACATATTGATACATTAAATTTACATACATGTAGTGAAAAACTTAAAAAATGGTATTATGAAACTGTTGAAAAGAGTACTAATGTAAATTCTGAAACTATACTTGAATTAAAAGATATAAAGTTTGGTTATGAAGAAAATAGAGAAATATTAAAAGGAGTTTCTTTTAATATTAGAAAAGGTGAAATGGTTAGTATAGTTGGAAGGAATGGTGCAGGGAAGTCTACTATATCAAAGCTTATATGTGGTTTTTATAAGCCAACAGAAGGACAAATATTGTTTAATGGTAAAAATTTAGTTAACGATACAATTAAAGAGCGTGCAGATAAAATTGGTATTGTTATGCAAAATCCTAATCAAATGATATCTAAAACTATGATTTTTGATGAAGTAGCATTAGGACTTAGAGTTAGAGGAATTAGTGAAAAAGAAATTAAAGAAAGAGTACTTGATACATTAAAAATTTGTGGCTTATATGAGTTTCGTAATTGGCCAATTTCTGCACTTAGCTTCGGGCAAAAGAAGCGTGTAACTATTGCATCTATATTAGTATTAAATCCAGAAGTTATAATCTTAGATGAACCAACAGCTGGGCAAGATTTTAAGCATTATACTGAAATTATGGAATTCTTACAAGAATTAAATAGAAAAGGTGTTACTATAATCATGATAACTCATGATATGCATTTGATGCTTGAGTACACAAATCGAGCAATAGTATTATCTAATGGATTAAAATTAGCAGATGATATGGCAGCTAATGTTCTTACAGATGAGGAAGTGATATCTAAAGCTAATTTAAAAGAGACATCTTTATATGAGTTAGCAATAAAAGCTAAATTAGATAATCCAAGAGATTTTGTTAAAAAGTTTATTGACTATGATAGGAGGATTAGAGGCATATGAGTAAAATGCTTGAATATACAAATTTAAATTCACCTATTCATAAACTGACAGGTGCATCTAAGTTAATTGCTTTGATAATATGGGCATTAGCTTCAATGATTACATATGATACACGTGTACTTATACTTATGTTTATTATAAGCATATTTGTATTTAAAATTTCAAAAGTAGAATTTAAGCAAGTATCATTTGTTCTATATTTCATATTAATATTTTTATTGTTAAATAATTTAGCAATATTTATTTTTTCTCCATATGAAGGTGTTCATATTTATGGGAGTAGAACTGATTTATTTAAAATTGCAGGGCCATATACACTAACATTAGAGCAATTATTTTATCAGTTTAATATAACTTTAAAGTATTTTTCTATAATACCAATGGCATTATTATTTATGGTTGCAACTAATCCAAGTGAATTTGCAGCATCATTAAATAAAATTGGTGTTAGTTATAAGGTTGCTTATTCTGTTGCTATAGCTTTAAGATATATTCCAGATGTTCAACGTGATTATCAAGATATATCATTTGCACAACAAGCTAGAGGAATTGATATGTCTAAAAAGGAGAAATTGACAAAAAGAATTAAAAATTCTGCTTCAATATTGATGCCATTAATTTTTTCAAGTTTAGATAGAATAGATACTATAAGTTCAGCAATGGAGCTAAGGGCTTTTGGGAAAAATAAAAAACGTACTTGGTATAGTGGAAGAAAATTTGAAAAAAGAGATTATATAACAATAGCTATAGTCAGTGCAATATTTATTATAGCTATAGCTGCTACTATACTTAATCATGGACGTTTCTATAATCCTTTTATATAAGCTTTAATAAAATTTCATTTAAATTGCTTCAAAAATATTTTTAGTGATAGATTTAAATAAAGAACCTATAAAATAGACACTTGTAAAGGAGAAAAATTTTATAGGTTCTTTTTTGCACATATGTATTATATTTTGGTATGTAAATAAGTTATTTATACTTAGATTAAATACGTTTATTAATTATATATAATAGTGATTTTTTGATATTGGTAATTTGACATAAAGTATTATAAAATATATTATTAAAATACGGAAAAACATAAGATAGATTTAAGGTGGTGAAAGTATGGAACTTTCGAAAGTTCAAAATAGATTTATAAACCATAAGAGCTCTGGATATCAGTTTTTGAAAGGTAAAGAAGGAACAGGGAAAAGTACTGCATCAATATATAAGGCTATAAATTTAGAAAATAATTATTGTATTTATGAAGAAGATAAAATTTTATTTGTAACATCAAATTATACTAAGACATACGAAGCAAAGGAGCTTTATAAAAAAGAAAGTAAAGAGGATTATTTTTATTCATTATTTTCATTAGAAAAAGATAGATTAAACATAGTAACGCTAGAAGAGATTATTGAAACATATTCAAAAGCTTTCAGAAGAGAAAAGGGACTAGCTATGCAAGTTATAGATAAAGTTAAGGGCATAGAGATATTAAAAGAGTTGGAAAATGAAATATCATTATTTTATAAAAAATCTAAGTTGCTTCAAAAGGCAACAATTGAATTTTTATTAGAAGAAATTTTATGGATTAAAGCAAGTAATTTTTCTAAGGAATACTATCTTGAAGTTGATAGAAAGGGACGAGGAGGAAGAATTAAGAAAGATTCGTATACAAGGGAATCTATCTATAAAATAAAGGACTTATATAATGAAAGTTTAATAAACAAAGGATTTATGGATGAGTATGATCATGTTATATATGCTACTTCATATATAAATAATCATGGTGGAATATATAGTCATGTTATTTTAGATGATATGGAGAAGTTTACTAAAGGGGAAATAGAGTTTATAAAAGCTATTTATAAAAATAAGCCTCATTCTTCATTTATTTTCATATTAAATAGTGAGCTTAACAATAAAAAGAATTCTTGGATGATAAAAGGGAGAAAAGTAAATACCTTAGGAATAGATGTAAAAGGAAAGAGTTTTAACTTTAAAATTAAATATAACGCTAAGAAGAAAAAACAAGTAAACACAGTTGAAAAGTATAAATATATAAACTTAAAAAATAAAGGCGTTGTTGAATTTAATATAGATACAGCTTCAAATAAAAAAGAAGTATTTGAAGAAAATAGTGTTTATTATAATGAAAATGAATTAGAAGATATCCCTATGTTCAATAATATAGCAGCGGGAACACCTATAGAAATGAATGATAATATAGAGGGAAGCTTTTATCTACCTAAATATTGGTTAGAAAGAGGAAAGGATTCATTTATATTAAGAGTAAAGGGTGACTCTATGGTAGAAAAAGATATTTGTGATGGTGATTTAGTTGTTATTAAAAAGCAAGCTACTGCAAATCACAATGAAATAGTAGCTGCAAGCTTAAATGGTGAAGCGACATTAAAAACACTAAACTTAAATGGAGATTCACCAAAATTAATGCCAGCAAATTCTTTATATGCTTCAATTAGTTTAGAAAACAAGGAAGTTAATATACTAGGAGTTGCAATTGGTGTAATAAAACAGGAGATAAACTAGATGTTTATCTCCATTCCATCATAAGCAAAATATATATTATGCTTTTTTAAAGAAGCTTCAAGCCTTAAGTAATCATCGTAGCTCTTACCCCAGTTTTCTTCAAGATGAGTTAGTATAACTTTTTTTAGATTATATTTATTTTTTATTTCTATAATTTCATCAATTGTAAACATTGCACTATATATTTCATTTCCCATTGGAATATATATGTTATTTTTAAAGTATTCGTTTGGAATATATCCACCTAAAATTGCGATATCTGCATTCATAAATATATTTGAATTAGGAAATGGTTTATTATCACAAGGGGCATATATAATTTTTTTATCTAAGTGCTCAAAGACAAATGCTGTTGAAGTACAATTTGATACTATAGGGATAAATGTTATTTTTATATTATCTAAATTAACATAGCCATTGGAAGGTATTTCATTTATACTGCAAAGATTTAGTTTAGAATAATAATCTAAATAAGATCCAAATTTATTTTTTATAGCTTTTATTTCAGAAAAAACGTCATTCAATGCATATATATTAATTGATTTTGAACAATCAATGTTTCTAAAATAATCAAGCCAGTTAAGCCTAAGTTGTTAAATTATTCTCATGCCTAATGTATGATCTGGATCCCAATGAGAATATAGGATATTATCTACATTATCTATAGAATCTCTATTTAATTGATAATTTACATCTTCAGGAGTGTCTATAAGCATATTTAAATTATATAAATAAAGAGAACAGCCTGTTCTTTTATATGGCTCGCCTTTTAATCTTGCTTCAGTACATATATTACAATTACAACAGGCTCTAGGTATAGAAGTACATCCTCCAGAACCTAAAATTTTAAACCTTAAAATATTATTCATGATATCATCTCCTTTTTATAGGATTATACATATTTAAATGACTTGTGTAAATATTTCCCAGGGAAATAAAAGAAATTAACATAATAGTGAGTTATAATGAATACATATTTATAATGAATAAAAATAAATAGGAGGATATTTATGAATTTAGAGTTTATAAATGATCAAAAAAGAAAAATATTAGATAATATAAATTATGCCAAGGAGTCTAGTATAAATAAGGTCTCAGCAATACTTATGTGTAATGATGATGAAGTGCAAAAAGAATTATTAACTTGGCTTGTTATTGAAGGGTATAAAGTATCATTAATAAAAGATGAAGTTAATATTTTAACAATTGAATGGTAAGAAATAGCTAATAATAATATTGACAGTATTATTAAAAGTGTTATAATTAACCATATAAGATGAAGTTATAACTTTGTTTTGTAGAAATATTTAGATTAGAGGCATGTCATGGGATTCATAATATTTATTTCTATTATTTGCATGATATTTATAATATTAGGAATAGCTATTAGTAAGTATAAATGCTACTGGCTAATATCTGGATATAATACACAATCTAAAAAGGAAAAAGAGAGAGTAGATATTGAAAAAGTAGCAAAACATATGGGAAGAATGTGCTACTTAATATCTTTTGTAATATTTGTAGGAGTTATAGTTTCAAATTACTTTGAAATTTCTATACTACCTTTTGTAATTACTTTATTAATTATTATATTTGGATATTTAATATATATTCAAAGATTTGATCATAATAAAAAGAGCAAAGTAGAAATAATAGTAATGGTAGTTATAGGATTTATAGCATTATCTTTTGTAATTATAATTTTTTCATATGGAAATGAACCAAATAATATTATAGTTAAAGATGAAACTATAGTTATAGATGGAATGTATGGAACTACTTTAAAAAGAAAAGATATAAAATCAATAGAGCTTGTAGATAATACTCCAGAAATAGAATTTAAGAGTAATGGATATAGTGATGGTGGTACCATTAAAAAGGGTGATTTTAAGTTGAAGGATGGAGAAGAAGTTAAGCTCTATATCCAAAGTGATAAAGGACCTTACATTAAAATTTCTACTATAAATTTTGATGTATATATAAATTATAAAGATTTATCTTTAACAAAACAGTCATTTAATAATTTAAAATAGCAAAGATAGAGAAGTTTTATTTGGCTTCTCTATCTTTTTTGTTTTTAGAAGGATTTTCAGATTTCATTTCCCAATGAATGATTAATGTTAAGAATCCTCTTAATAAAGTTATTGAGCCTAGAATTATTAGTTCGCTCATATTTCTAATAATAACTGTTTTTAATATTTCTGCTGCTAGTTTAAACTCAAGTGCAGTAGCCATAGAGTTAGCATATTCCCATTTTAGTGGATAAGGTTTTTTAGTTATTAATGTATATAGATAATGATAAAAGGCTTTAATAGAACTAATACATATAACC
This sequence comes from Clostridium mucosae, assembly GCF_024622765.1. NCBI lineage: Bacteria > Bacillati > Bacillota > Clostridia > Eubacteriales > Clostridiaceae > Clostridium > Clostridium mucosae. Next base: position 124,944 of record NZ_JANKAF010000001.1, read on the forward strand.
AAAATTCCTATTAATTCTAAAATATTTACTAAAGTGGGGATAATTGATTTTATAAAATTTTCTAACATATAAATCTCCTGATTAATAGTTTTTTATAATATTTATTATGTCTATTTATAAAAAAAACATAAGTAATAATTATGAAATATTTAAGGAATAAATATAGTAGTATAATAAATAATAAAGTTATAGAAATAATGAAATTATAAATTTAAATTGGAGATTTATTATGATAATTGAAAAAGAGTTTTATAACCAGGGAGCTATTGAAGTTGCAAAAAGTATTTTAGGTCATTACTTAGTAAGAGAAGTGAATGGAATAAAGGTTAGAACGAAAATAGTGGAAACAGAAAGTTACATAGGAGCTACTGATAAAGCATGCCATGCTTATAATTATAAAAGAACTGAACGTACGAAGCCTTTATACGAGGAAGGCGGAATAGCATATGTTTACTTTATTTATGGGTTATATCATTGTTTTAATATAGTGACCAATATTAAAGATGAACCAGAAGCAGTTTTAATAAGAGCTGTAGAACCCATTGATAATTTTGAGTATTTATCTAATATTAGATTTAACAAAAATTATAATGAGTTAACTAATGCACAAAAAAAGAATTTAACTAATGGTCCATCTAAGTTATGTTCGGCTTTAAGTATAACAAGGGAGGATAATTATAAAAAACTATATATAGATAGTGGATTATACTTAGAATATAATTATGAAAAGAATATAGAAATTGTAGAAACTACTAGAATAGGTATAGATTATGCTGAAGAAGCTAAAGATTTTAAATGGCGGTTCTATATTAAAAATAATCCTTATGTTTCGAAAAAATAAATTGGATTTAGTCTATGAATATTTATAAAAAATAGAACAAAACTATTAGTGAATATAAATTAAGGAGGAATTAGTATGAAATTTAAAAAATCAATATTAGCACTTTGTTCACTAATTATTTTTTCAGGAATTTTAATTGGAGCAACCCCTGAAAAAGGAATGTCAACCAAAAGCCCTGTTGTTATAGGAGAAGTAACAGAAGTAAAAAAATCAGAGGATGGAAATTCAACTATGATAACTGTACAAGGGTACATGAAAGGAAAAGAAGTTAGTAAAATAACAGTTGTTGGAATTATAGATAATGAAACGAAAGTTATGAATTCAGCAAATGATAAAAAAGAAAATATAGTAATTGAAAATGGAGATTTAGTATATATGAGAGTAAGCGAAGCTATGACTAAATCAAATCCACCACAAACTGTTATAAAAAGAATATTTATTACTAAGAATAAATAGAAATTTTACATAAATGGCTTTATAATATAAATGGAGGATGAAATATGGAAAAATTAAATAAAGATGAATTAAAAAATAGATTAACAGAACTTCAATATAGAGTTACTCAAGAAAATGGAACTGAACCACCTTTTATGAATGAATATAATAATCATTTTGAAGAAGGTATTTACGTAGATATAGTTTCCTTAGAGCCATTATTTATTTCAACAGACAAATTTAATTCTGGTTGTGGCTGGCCAGCTTTTTCAAAACCTATAGATAGAAAGTTAATTTCCGAAAAAGTAGATAAAAGCCATGGAATGATTAGAACTGAGGTAAGAAGTAAAAATTCAGATTCGCATCTTGGGCATGTGTTTTGTGATGGGCCAGAGGAGTTAGGTGGACTTAGATATTGCATTAACTCTGCAGCCTTAAAGTTTATACCTAGAAAAGAAATGAAAGAAAAAGGCTATGGGAAATATTTAGCTTTATTTGAAGATAATAAGTAAAGGTGGGAATCCACTTTTACTTTTTATTTAGTTTAATTCATAGGGAATAATTTACAGAATGAATATCTTTTTGATATAATTAATTGGACAACCTATGAATAGTAATCTTTAAATAGCACCATGGGGGAGAAGAATGAATAATAAAAGAAAAACTAATAAAAGAAAAACCAATAAATTTAAAAAAATTTATTCAAGAGAAAGAGCTTTATATAGTAGCATAAGTATTTGTTTAATATTCTTATTTTTAATAGGAAGATTAACTTATATAATGATTTATAAAAATAAAGAATATAAACATATGGCTCAAAGTCAATGGAATTCACAAGTTTCTGTGGAGGCTAAAAGAGGAGATATAAAAGATAGAAATGGTTCTATACTTGCAACATCTATTGATGTTTATAGGGTAGATTTAGATTTAGATGCAATAAAAATACATTTACAAGACGAGGGGACAACTATAGATAAAGTTGCACAAGAATTAGCAAATGCTTCAGGAATACCTTTTAATGAAGTTAAAGATAAACTAAACACTGTAGGTGAAGATGGAACTCAAATAAGGAATAGTACACTTGTTACAGGAATAGAAAAAGAAGTTGCAGATAAAATTAAAGCATTAAATATATATGGAGTTGTTATTTCTATTAATCCAAAGAGATATTATCCTAATAATAACTTTTTATCACATGTATTAGGAAGTGTGAATTCCGATAATACAGGATTAAATGGAGTAGAATTACAATATGATTCAGAATTAACAGGAATAGCTGGTTATAAAATAGCAGAAGTTGATGGTTCATTAAAGGAATTACCATTCCAAACAGTAAAATATACAAGTCCAATTGACGGTAAAGATGTTATGTTAACAATAGATGAAAATATTCAATTAATGGCTGAAAGAGCAGCTCAAAAGGCTTACGAAGAAAATAAAGCAAAAGAAGTATCAATTATAGTTATGAATCCTAATAATGGCGAAATTTTAGCAATGGTAAATAAGCCTGACTTTAATCCTAATGATCCATACGATGAATATGAGAATTTTGAAGGAGAAAATGATTTTGAAAAGCTACAAAATATGTTTAGAAATAGTTCTATAAGTAACACGTTTGAGCCAGGATCTACCTTTAAGAATATTACTATGGTAGCAGCTATAGAAGAAGGCGTTGCGCATGAAAATGATACATTTTATTGTGATGGTGGAGTAAAATTTGGATCTACAACTATTAAATGTTGGAATACAGCAGGGCATGGAACTCAAACATTACCACAAATACTACAAAATTCTTGTAATGTAGGTTTTATGGAATTAGGATCTAGGTTAGGTAGTGCAAAATTAAAAGAGTATATAGATAAATTTGGCTTTGGAAAGTTGACTAAAATAGATCTTCAAGGAGAATCAGAAGGAATTATAAAATCAGTAAGTGATATGAGCGAAATGGATTTAGCCACTATTGCGTTTGGACAAACTAATACTGTAAATAGCATTCAACTTATGAGAGCTTTCAATGCTATAGCTAATGGAGGAAAGTTAATTCAACCACATATTATGAAAGAAGTTACACATGAATCTGATAATGGAACAAAAGTAATAGATGAACAATTTAAACCTGCAGTTGAAGAAAATGTAATTTCAGAAGAAACAACAGCTGTACTAAGAGATTATCTTGAAAGAACTATAAATCAAGGACAAGAAATTGGAAGCTTTATGGGTAAAGAGAGAAGAGTAGGAGCTAAAACTGGGACAGCACAAAAAGTTGATCCTATATTGGGAGGATATTCAGCTGACAAGTACATTGCATCAGTGGTTGCTTTATATCCTGTTGAAAATCCTCAAGTAACAATATTTATAAAGGTTGAAGACCCAAGTGCAGGTCAATACTATGGGGGACCTGTTACAACTCCAGTATTAAAATCATTATTGTCAGAAATGTTTACTTACATGGATTCACAAGTTTATACTGAAAGATATACAGAAAAAAAGAAAGTAGTTGTTCCTGAGTTAAGAGGAAAATCAGTTGACGAAGCAAAAAGTATATTAGAAGCAAATAATTTAAATATAACTTTAGAGGAAGAAGGATCTAAAGTTACTAGTATGGAACCTTATCCAGGTTCATTAGTTGAAGAAAATTCAATTATAAGTGTTAATTTATCTGATCCTAAAAATGATGCAAATAAGTTAATAATGCCAAATCTCGAAGGCAAGACCTTAGAAGAGGCAACAAATATTTTAAATAAGCTTCAAATTACATTTAAAGCAAATGGTACAGGTATAGTAGATAGTCAAGATGTTATTGCTGGTAAACTTATTGAAAAGGGAACAAAAGTTAAATTAGATTTGAAATAATAGGATAGTAGGAGATAATATGGATAATGTAAGAAAGTTAGATATAAAGGGGAGAAATAAAAAGAAAAAACCTTCAATAAAAAGAAAAAAAATAAAAATGAAAAATATAGATTACAGTTTGTTATGTGCTATAGTAGTATTGCTTTTCATAGGTATAGTTATGGTATATTCATCAAGTTCATATTATGCTTTGTATCAGGATAAAGTATTCAATTCAGAATTTTATTTTACTAAAGAAATACTTTGGACGGTTGTAGGAGTGGTAGGTATGATAGTTACTATGTCTATAGATTATCATATTTATAAAAAATGGACTCCTTGGTTAGTTATAATAACGATAGGTCTTTTAGTAGTTGTTTTATTTGTTGGGGCAGATATTAATGGAGCAAGAAGATGGATTAGATTAGGGGGATTATCATTACAGCCATCAGAGTTAGCTAAATATGTTGTAGTATTATACTTAGCGTTACTAATTGATAAAAGAAGAGGTAAAATTAAAGAATTTAAAGCAGGAACATTATATTATTTAGCTATAGCAGCCGTATTTGCAGGATTAATAATTTTAGAGAAAAACTTAAGTATTACTGCAATTGTTATGATGGTTGCATTCATAATGATATTAGTTGGTGGAGCTAAAATAAGCCATTTGTTATCACTTATTCCAATGGGGTTAGCGGCGGGTCTTGGGTTGATTGTTATGGAGCCTTATAGACTGCAAAGACTTACTAGCTTTTTAAATCCATGGGCAGATCCAACAGGAGATAGTTATCAACTTATACAATCACTTTATGCATTAGGTTCAGGAGGTTTTTTTGGAGTTGGACTTGGGAATTCAAGACAAAAGGCATTATTTATGCCAGAACCGCACAATGATTTTATATTTGCAATAATAGGAGAAGAACTTGGTCTTATAGGATGTGTAGCTATAATTTCAATATTTATATTTATAGTTATTAAAGGTACTTCTGTTGCAGTTAAGGCGAGAGATAATTATGGATATCTATTAGCTATAGGAATAATATCAGTAATTGCTATACAAGCAGTAATAAATATTGCAGTTGTAACAGGTTCAATGCCAGTAACGGGTGTTCCAATGCCGTTAATAAGTTATGGAGGGACTTCTCTTGTGTTTAATTTATCTGCAATAGGCATATTACTGAATATTTCAAGACAAAGTAAGGAAGAGATTTAAAAGCACTATTATAGTGCTTTTTCTTTTAATAAAATTATTTAAATATATATTACAACTTATAAAATAACTTATATTATGTTAAAATAATATAGAATAAATAGTAAAATATTTACAATGGGTATTGGAGGGGTTAACTTGATAGTTATTATAAATGATGTAATGAATAATAACGATAATATTGGTATTTCAAAAAAAGTTTGTGAAGAAATTGAAAATAGCATAGTTTATAATCCGTATGAAGTAGCCTTGATGTTAGATAATATATTAAATAACAATATAAAGGAAAACTTTGAGGGCTTGGATATTTGGAATAGGCTAGTAGTTGAAACTGCTAAGGAAATTCAAAATCAGTATGGCAAGCATTTAATTATACCTATAAATGTTGAAAATTTAGAAAATCTTATATTATTAAAACATAGCTTTGTTAATATAGATAGTGAAATTTATGTTTTTAATATTACTAATAGTAAAGAGTATGCTGAAAAGGATGAGGAAGAAGGCTATTATAATATTAATATAAATAATAAAATTAATGAAATTAATGAAAATATTAAATCAGTAATAATAGGTAAAATGAAGGTTTTAAGGAGTGACTTTTTAAATAATGAATTTTTAATCAATAAAACTTATGTCATTAAAGGAAGCAAAATAGATGTAAATCTTTTAAATTCTTCTCATCAAAGTGTAAAAAATTTATATAGGAAAAAACCAAACTATGAAATTATATTAGAAACTCATCCTCTAATTATTCAACAAGAATTAAATATAGAAAGATTAGAAAAATACTTAATGCCAACCAAAAGTATAGAATGTGATTCTAAATATATCAAAGATTTTGCTAAGAATTTGATTGGTAATGAGAAAAATAAACTAATGATAATAAATAAGATATTAGAATTTACCAGAAATATAGAATTTGATGATGAGTTATCTACAAGAATATATGAAGGCGAAGATACTCAAAGTGCTTTAAAGACGATAAGTATTATGAAAGGAAGTTATAGTGAATGTACTAACGTATTCATTGCATTATGTAGGGCATCTAATATACCAGCAAAATTTATTCTAGGAAAAACTTCTAAAAATTTATATCATACATGGGCAGAAGTATACATTCAGGGCGTTGGGTGGATACCAGTAGAAACAAGAATAAATATCCCAGTAGACGTAAGCAAGGCCTATTTTGGAATTACAAATAAACATATAAAAATTTATGAAGGTGTTGATTTTGAAGATATAAACGTAAAATTATATAATTTAGACATAGATTTAAAAATATTAAATAAGGAGGAAGTTTATGATTAAGCATATAGTTATGTGGAAGTTAAAAGATAGTGCAGAAGGGAATACTAAGGAAATTAATGCTATAGAAATAAAAAGACAGATAGAAAGTTTGAAAGAAAGTATAGATAAAGTATTAGAATTAGAAGTAGGAATAAATTTTGAAGAGTCTATTCAAGCTTATGACGTAGTTCTATATTCAACATTCCAATCAAAAGAAGATTTAAATTATTATCAAAATCATGAAAAACATTTAAAGGTAGTTAATTTTATAAAAAGGGTAATTGAATCAAGAGTTGTAGTGGATTATGAAGTATAATATTAAATTACTTTGTAAACTTCATAGAAAAACTTTGAATATAGATGTATAATAAAAAGCATATTATAATTATAAAAGATATTTTGGGAGGAGATGACTATGAAGACAGTTATTTTAACAGATTCTTGTTGTGATTTACCTATAAGCTTTGTTAAAGAAAATAATATAGAAATAATGCAGCTTAGAGTTAATATAAAGGGTGATGACATTCCAGATGATCTAGGACAAAGCATAAAGTATAAAGAGTTTTATGATATGATTAGATCAGGTGAAATGCCTTCTACATCTCAGGTTAACTCATATACATTTGCAGAAGCATTTAAAAAATATTCTAGTGAAGGTTATTCAATAATTTATATAGGATTTTCATCAGCACTTAGTGGTTGTGTAAATAGTGCAAGAATAGCTAAGGAAGCAGTAGAAGATGAAATTAAATCTGCAGATATTACAGTGATTGATACAAAAAGTGCATCACTAGGACTAGGACTTATAGTTTATTATGCTGCTAATATGCTTAAAAATGGATCAACGAAGGAAGAAATAGTAAACTGGATAGAAGAAAATAAATTGAAAGTTAATCATTGGTTTACTGTAGATGATTTAAATCATTTAAAAAGAGGCGGTAGAGTATCAAGTACAGTTGCTATAGTTGGAACAATGCTTAGCATAAAACCAATAATGCATGTAGATGATGAAGGAAAGCTAACCCCAGTTTCTAAAGTAAAGGGTAGAAAAAAATCAATTAAGGAATTACAAGAAAAATTAAAAGAAAAAATTGTGAGTCCAGAAGATCAAACAATATTTATAAGCCATGGTGATTGTTTAGCTGAAGCAGAGCATTTGAGAGATTTGATTCTAAAAGAAACAAAAGTAAAAGAAGTTATTATAAATAACGTAGGACCAGTTATTGGAGCACATTCAGGTCCAGGAACATTGGCATTATTTTTTATAGGTAATAATAGATAAGTTTTTTAATAATTATTTTATAGAAAGGAGTAAGATGAAATTAATCTTACTCCTTTTGCATCTCTATGATAATGTTTCTACCTTGAATTATTTTATTTATAATGATAAAGTATAGTGTAGGTTAGAAACTAAATAAAGAAGAGTATTTAGTTGGCATATGAGGGGGTTAGTTGTATGTACGAATACATAAGAGGAAAATATAAAGGTATAAATAGAGATTATATAATTGTAGAAAATAATGGGATAGGTTACAAGATATTTACATCAGGAGCAACTATGTCATCTATGCCAAGAATTGACGAAGAAGTTAAGTTATATCTTGAGCAAATAGTAAGAGAAGATTTTTTAGGGTTATATGGATTTGATTCTAGAGAAGAACTTGAAATGTTTAAATTATTACTATCTATTAATGGGGTTGGTGCAAAAGCTGCATTATCATTATTATCAATTAGTAGAATTAATAATTTAAGATATGCAATAATGATGGGAGATGAAAAACATTTATGTAAAGCTCCTGGAATTGGGAAAAAAACTGCAGGAAGAATTATATTAGAGTTAAAAGATAAAATTAAAAAAGAAGATATAGCTGAAGTAATAGAGGGATCAGGTGAATTTGAAGATTTAATGCCAAATAATGCAAGCAATATAGCAGAGGCTTTAGGTGCACTTTTAGCTCTTGGATATTCAGAAAAAGAAGCAGAGGCTGCACTTAAAAAAGTAGATAAGACAGATACTCTAGAAAATATAATTAAAAATTGTTTAAAGGTTCTTATGGGATAGAGGTGAATTATGGAAAGAATAATAACACCACAAGAAATATTTGAAGATGGAAATTCTTTGAGTTTAAGGCCACAGAGTTTAAATGAGTATATAGGCCAAGATAAAGTTAAAGAAAGATTAAATATATTTATAAAGGCGGCACAAAATAGGGATGAAGCTTTGGATCATGTACTATTATATGGACCACCAGGTCTTGGTAAAACTACATTGGCTAATATTATAGCAAAGGAAATGGATGGAGAGCTTAAAATAACTTCTGGGCCAGCAATAGAAAGAGCTGGTGATTTAGCTGCAATATTAACAACACTTAAAGATAATGATGTTTTATTTATAGATGAAATACATAGATTAAATAGAAATGTAGAAGAAATATTATATCCAGCAATGGAGGATTATGTTCTTCATATCGTTATTGGAAAAGGAGCAGCAGCTAAATCTATAAGATTAGATTTACCTAAGTTTACTTTAATAGGAGCAACAACAAGAATAGGTATGTTAACATCTCCATTAAGAGATAGATTTGGAGTTCTTTGTGATATGCAATATTACACAGAAGAGCAACTTAAAGAAATTATAATTAGATCTGCATTTGTATTTGAATGTAATATAACAGAAGAAGGTGCTTATGAGCTTGCAAGAAGATCAAGAGGTACCCCTAGAATTGCAAATAGATTATTAAAAAGAGTTAGAGATTATGCACAAGTTTATTCAGATTCTCTTATAAGTTATAAAGAAGCAAAAGCTGCACTTGAACTTTTAGAAGTAGATGATAAAGGTTTTGATAGAGTTGATAATAAGATATTAGAAGCAATAATAGATAACTTTAATGGTGGACCGGTAGGAATAGAAACACTTTCCTATTTTATAGGAGAAGAGCTTGGCACAATAGAAGACGTATATGAACCTTACTTATTGCAAACGGGATTTATAGTGAGAACTTCAAGAGGAAGGGTTGCAACCGATAAAGCCTATGAACATTTAGGTAGAAGTAAGGGCAAGAGAAAAGTAACAGGGGAGCAGCAAAAGCTGTTTTAGAGAAAATTAAATTATTAACGATAAAGATTAGGAGACGAGAAAATGAAAGTAAGCGATTTTGATTTTGATTTGCCAGAAGAATTAATTGCACAACATCCTTTAGAAAGAAGAGATTCTTCAAAGCTAATGGTTTTAGATAAAAAAAGTGGAGATATAGAACATAGATCTTTTCATGATGTAATAGAGTATTTAAATGAAGGAGATACCTTAGTTTTAAATAATACAAGAGTAATGCCAGCAAGATTAATAGGTGAAAAAGAAGGAACTGGTGGAAAAATTGAGTTCTTGTTATTAAAAAGAATTGAGGGCGATAAATGGGAATGTTTAGCTATGCCAGGTAAAAGAGCAAAGGTTGGTCAAAAATTTACATTTGGTGAAGGTAAATTAACATGCACTGTAGTGGATGTTGTAGAAGAAGGAAATAGAATAATAGAGTTTTCATATGAGGGAATTTTCGAACAAGTATTAGATGAGTTAGGAGAAATGCCACTTCCACCATATATTACTGAAAAACTTGAAGATAAAGAAAGATATCAAACTGTATATTCAAAAGAAAAGGGATCAGCAGCAGCTCCAACAGCAGGATTACACTTTACAGAAGAATTATTAAAAGAAATCAAGGCTAAAGGAGTTAATATTGCATATTTAACTCTTCATGTTGGCCTAGGAACCTTTAGACCTGTAAAAGTTGAAGATATTAATGAACATATAATGCATTCCGAATATTATCACTTAGATAAGGAAAATGCAGATTTAATAAATGAAACTAAAAAAAGAGGAAATAAAGTAATAGCAGTTGGTACTACTTCCACAAGGACTTTAGAGACCATTGGCGATGAGAGTGGATTTGTAAGAGAGCAAAGTGGATGGACTGATATATTTATTTATCCAGGATATAAATATAAAGTTATTGATGAATTAATAACTAATTTCCATTTGCCTGAATCTACTTTAATAATGTTAGTTTCAGCTTTAGCAGGAAAAGAAAATGTAATGAATGCTTATAATGAAGCTGTTAAAGAAAAATATAGATTTTTCTCCTTTGGAGATTCTATGCTAATAAAAGAATAAACAAGAAGAGGAAGTGAGATTTTGAGTAAGAAAAGATATACTTTACTAAAAAAGGATGGAAACGCAAGAAGAGGGAGATTTGAAACTCCACATGGAACTATAGAAACTCCTGTATTTATGAATGTTGGTACGCTTGCTGTAATAAAAGGCGCAGTATCAACAATGGATTTAAAAGAGATAGGATGTCAAGTGGAGTTATCAAATACATATCATTTACATTTAAGACCATCAGATAAAGTTGTAGCAAAACTTGGTGGACTGCATGAATTTATGAATTGGGATAGACCAATACTTACAGATTCAGGTGGATTCCAAGTATTTTCATTATCAGGAATGAGAAAGATAAAAGAAGAAGGTGTTTATTTCTCATCACATATAGATGGTAAAAAGATATTTATGGGACCAGAGGAGTCAATGCAAATTCAAAGTAATTTAGCTTCAACTATAGCAATGGCATTTGATGAATGTATTCCAAATCCATCTACAAGAGAGTATGTAGAAAAGTCAGTTGCAAGAACAACAAGATGGCTTGAAAGATGTAAAAAGGAAATGGATAGATTAAATTCACTTCCTGAAACTATAAATAAAGACCAAATGCTATTTGGAATAAATCAAGGTGGATGTTATGAAGATATAAGAATCGAGCATGCAAAGACTATAACAAAGATGGATTTAGATGGATATGCAATAGGTGGTTTAGCAGTTGGTGAAACCCATGAAGAAATGTATAGAATTATAGATGCTGTAGTACCATATTTGCCAGAAGATAAACCTATATATTTAATGGGAGTAGGAACGCCAAGTAATATATTAGAAGCAGTTGACAGAGGAGTAGATTTCTTTGATTGTGTACTTCCAGCAAGAAATGGTAGACATGGTCATGTATTCACAAAAGAAGGAAAGATAAATCTAATGAATGCAAAATTTGAGTTAGATACAAGACCGATAGATGAAGGGTGTCAATGTCCAGCTTGTAAAAGCTATACAAGAGCATATATAAGGCATTTATTTAAAGCTAAGGAAATGCTTGCAATGAGACTATGCGTATTACATAATCTTTATTTCTATAATAAGCTTATGGAAGATATAAGAGCTGCTATAGATGGTGGATACTTTAAAGACTTTAAAGAAGAAAAATTAAAAGAATGGAATGGAAAAGCTTAAAGTATTAAGTATCTGTTAATATAATTGACAATACCATATAAATAAGATATAGTTTTTATTATGAAACATATTAGTTATTTAATGAAGGGAATGAATATAAATGGCACAAATATTATCACTTGTAGTACCATTCGCATTAATGTTTGGTCTTATGTACTTTTTACTAATTTTACCTGAAAAGAAGAGAACAAAAAAATACAATGAAATGTTATCAGCATTAGAAAAAAACGATGAAATAGTAACTAGAGGCGGAATAATGGGAAAGATAATAATAGTAGAAGAAGACTATGTTATTATCGAAACTAGCGCTGAAAGAACAAAATTAAAAATTTCTAAAAATGGTATTGCATCAAAAGTAAATAAAGTAACAGAATAAGAATAATACCCCCTAGTATTTCATAAATTAATACTAGGGGGTGAAATGTTTATGGACTGGTCAAATTATTTTAAAAGTGTTCTAAAAGGTGTTGTTTGGGCAATTATGATTACATTTTTAGTAACAGCAATACTTTCTCTAGTAATGAATAGTGTTACTCTTGGAGAAGGTGTTTTTAATATTATTTATGTAGTTATTTCTTGTCTAGCTTTAGTTGTAGGCTCACTAGTTGCAGTAAAAGCACATGGAAGTAAAGGGTGGATTGTTGGTTTAGCAGTAGGATGTATGTTTTACATAGCTCTATATATAATTGGTATTATATTCGGCGCAGAACCAACATTAGGCATGTATGATTTTATTAAATTTACATTATGTGTATTTATTGGCCTTTTTTCTGGAATGCTAGGCGTAAATCTATAACGTTATTAATACAATAAAAATTTATTTGTAAAACCAAAGATTCTTTCAATCAATTCATAATAATTATATAATATATTAAAAAATAAGAGGATTTCATGTTCTCTTATTTTTTTATTTAATAAAAATATATAATTGATTAATATTAAATTTAATGAATATATGATCAAAACTAAAGTTACTAATATTCTATGAAATATGAGATTAATCTAAATTATATGTAATTATTGTATAAATTTACAAAATAATAGTTATACTTATTTATATAAGTGTGCTAAATAATATTTATTAAGAGAATTTGGAATAAAAAGGATGGAAAACGACTCCAATTAAGTAAAAAGTAGTTGATATTACTTAACATAAGTAATATAATTTTAATTGAAAACTTACCAGAGGGGGAAGAACATGAAAGCGAGAAGCAAAAGCAAGAGTAAAAGTTCAATATTATTTATACTCTGTATCGTTGCTATTTTCTCATTAGCATTTACAGGTTTTAAAGGGTTTGAAATAGCAGGATGGGAGTTTAAGTCTTTTAATAAAGCAATAACTAAAGGACTTGATCTTCAAGGTGGAGTATCAGTTTTGATGGAGATTCAAGAAGATGATGTCCCATCAGATGTTCGCCAAAGAACAAAGCAATTATTAGAACTTAGAGTTAATAAAATTGGAGTATCTGAAACAGTAGTAACTGAAGAAGGAGAAAAAAGAATAAGGGTAGATATACCTGGAGCATATAACTCAAGTGAAATAGTTGATGGATTAAGTAAAACTGGTAACTTAGAATTTAAGGACCCAGAAGGTAATGTTGTTTTAACAGGTAAAGATGTTAAAGAAGCAACGGCTATTCTTGATGATACATCAAGACCAGTTGTATCATTAGAATTAAATGAGGAAGGGCAAAGAAAATTTGCTGAAGCTACAGCTGATAATATAGGAAAGACTATAAGTATATCAATGGATGATGAAGTAGTATCTCAGCCAGTAGTTCAAAGTGCTATTACTGATGGGAAAGCTGTTATTAATGGAATGTCTTCAATGGAAGAAGCAACAAAATTATCAGGAATTATAAGTTCAGGTGCGCTTCCAGTAACAGTTAAAGCAGTATCTATTAATAATGTAGGAGCTCAATTAGGTGCAGAAGCATTTCCAAATGCAGTCAAGGCTGGTGTTATTGGTATATCATTAATATTTATATTCATGATACTTTGGTATAGAGTTCCAGGAATTTTGGCAAGTATAGCATTAACATTATATATAACATTAGTACTTTTAGTATTTGTAGAGATGGGTGTAGCACTAACGCTACCAGGAATTGCAGCATTATTGCTAACAGTAGGTATGGCGGTAGATGCAAATATCTTAATTTTTGAAAGAATTAGAGAAGAACTTTCTAGAGGAATATCTGTTAAAAGCGCAGTAAAAAGTGGATTTGAAAATGCAATGTCATCAATAGTGGATTCAAATGCTACAACATTTATTGCTGCACTTATATTGTATTTTATAGGTTCAGGAACTGTAAAGGGATTTGCGGTGACACTAATGATAGGAATAGTTTTAAGTTTAATTACTGCTTTAGTAGTTACTAAAATTTTAATAAATTTTGCAGTAGATATGGGACTTTTAAAGAGTTTATGGCAGTTTAGAGTAAAGAGGGGGGCTAATAATGCTTAAAATTATAGAAAAAACTAAGCTTTGGTTCGCCTTATCAATAATAGTTATAGTAGTTGGAGTAGGATTTACTATTTCAAGAGGATTAAATTTTGGTATAGACTTTTTAGGTGGTACTAAAGTTGTTATTGAATTAGGTGAAGGATTTAATAAACCTGAAGCAGATGAAATAGTTAAAGGGATAGTTCCAGATGCAGTTACAAATGAGGCAAATGGAACACAATACGAAATTAAAGCAAAAGATTTAGATAGTAAAAAAGTTTCAGAAGTTTTTAAAGCCTTACAAGATAAATATAATCTAGAAGATGACGATTTATTATCACAGAATGAAATTGGAGCTTCAGTAGGAAAAGAACTTACAAGAAATTCAGTTGTTGCATTATTAGTAGCTTGTGTAGCAATGCTTGCATATATTGCAATGAGATTTGAAATGAATTATGGTATAGCTGCTATCATAGCACTTGTACATGATTTATTTATTACAATTAGCGTATTTGCAATTTTCAACATACCTGTTAATACACCATTTATAGCAGCCATATTAACAATTGTGGGTTATTCTATAAATGATACAATAGTAATTTTTGATAGAATAAGAGAAAATTCTAAAAACATGAGAAGAGCATCAGCTACTGAAATTGCAAATAAGAGTTTAACTCAAACTATGTCAAGATCAATAAATACAACATTAACGACATTAATTACAATTATAGCCGTAAATATATTTGTTCCAACAGTTAGGGAGTTTACATTCCCATTAATAATAGGTATTGCAACGGGGGCATATTCTTCTATATGTATAGCTTCACCAGTATGGGTTATATTAAAAGATAAAAGAGGTAAAAAAAGTAAAGCTGAATTGGCTTAATCTTTTAAAAAATAACAAAAAAAGTTAAACCTCCGAAATATTTTGGAGGTTTATTATTTTTTTCCTTAGAAAACATTTGTAATATTGGAGATTTTACATTATAATATATGTGTTTTCTTAAGTTTTATGGAGGAGTTTATAATGCGTAAGTTTTGGGAGAGTATTTATAGTCCAAATTATATTACTGGATATAATCCCTTTATACTTAAAAATATGAATAAAGCTATTGAACATATGGTAGAAGCTATAAATAATAGAAAAAAGATAGTTATTTATGGAGTACCTAATGTAGATGGAATATGTGCTATATCATCTTTAATATTGGTATTAAAATATTTAAATGCAGATATAGAATATATAATTCATGATGAAACTTCTAGTTCTGGAATAACATCAGAAGATATAAAGAATAATGTTAGTTTTCTAGGGGGTCAACTTTTGATAACCTTAGGTATAGATTTGAGTTCAGAAAAAGAAGAAAAGCTTTGTAGGGATCTTGGGATAGATTTGATAGTTTTGGAAAATAAAGAAGTTAATAATGAGAGAAATTACATATACATAAATCCAAATCAAAGGGGATGCCAGTATAGATATAAAAATTTATCTATTAGTGGATTAACCTTTAAATTAATGCAAGCAATTGCTATATACTATAACATAAAGAGCATAAATAAGTATTTGGATTTGATACTTATAGGAGAGCAGTGGGCAGAAGTTCCTTTAAAAGGAGAAAATGGTGTTATTTTAAAGGAAGGAAGAAAATTTTTAATAAATACTAATAATTATGGTTTAAGGTCTATAATGAATTATTATAGTATTGTTGAAATGGATGAAGAGTGCATATTGAAAATTATAGATGTCATTACACCAACTATAAATGCAGTTACAATGATGGATAATGCACGTATAATTATAGAACTTTTGACTACTACTAAGAAAGATAGAGCTGAACAAATAACAAAATATTTAAACAAATCAAAGATAACTATATAATTAATTAGATAATTACTGTAAAATTATATTGATGGTTTTTAGTAAGAAAAATGATTATATAGTTTGTAATTTTTAGTAATGGAGGATTTATCATGAATCTAAAAGAAAAGATACGAGTAATTGAAAATTTCCCAAAGGAAGGAATAAGCTTCAAGGATATAACAACAGTAATTGGAGACGGAGAAGCACTAAGATATTCAATTGATAAAATGGTTGAACATCTTAAGGATAAAAATATAGATTTAATAGTTGGGCCAGAAGCAAGAGGGTTTATTTATGGAGTTCCTGTAGCTTATGCAATGGGTATAGGTTTTGTACCAGTAAGAAAGCCAGGAAAGTTACCTGGTGAAACAATATCAATAACTTATGATTTAGAATATGGTAGCGATACATTACAAATACACAAAGATGCTATAAAAAAAGGACAAAGAGTTGCAATAGTTGATGATTTACTAGCAACAGGTGGTACAATAGATGCAGTAGCTAAGCTTGTAGAATTAGCTGGTGGAGAAGTAGTTTGTTTAGATTTCGCAATTGAGCTTACAGGTTTACATGGAAGAGATAAATTAGGAAAATATGAAGTTATGTCTTTAGTTGATTACGAATTTTAATATTGTTGAAATATCAAATCAAATATTATATAATAAAAGAAAATGGCTGGTTGTTAAAACCAGCCAATTATTTTAGACTTAATCAAAGGAGATTACCCATATGTATGAAAGCCTATTACGAAAAATAAATGAAAATTGTAACAATATAGATACAGATATCGTAAAAAAAGCATATGATTTAGCATGTGATGCTCATAAGAACCAAAAGAGAGAGTCAGGTGAGCCCTATGTAACACATCCAATAGATGTGGCTGAAATACTTGCTGAAATGGGTATGGATACTAGTACAATCGTAGCTGGACTTTTACACGATGTTATAGAAGATACACACTATACATATGATGATATAAAAAACATATTTAATGAAGAAATTGCAGATTTAGTTCAAGGTGTAACTAAGCTTGGAAAAATAGAATATAAGACAAAAGAAGAGCAACAAGCCGATAATGTTAGAAAAATGCTTTTAGCTATGGCAAAGGATATTAGAGTAATAATTATAAAGCTAGCGGATAGATTACATAATCTTAGAACTTTAAAATTTATGCCTAAAGAAAAACAAAAGCAAAAGGCTAAAGAAACTTTAGATATTTATGCTCCATTAGCTCATAGATTAGGTATTTCTAAAATTAAGTGGGAACTTGAAGATTTATCTTTTAGATATTTGCATGAAGAAGAGTATTATGATTTAGTAAAACAAATAGCAGAAAAAAGAGCTGAAAGAGAAACTTATATTGCTGAAATAATAGAAGATTTACATAATAAATTGGAGGAATCTGAAATAGATTCTGATATAGATGGAAGACCAAAGCATTTTTATAGTATCTATAAAAAGATGATAAATAAAAATAAAAGTATTGAGCAAATATTCGATTTAACAGCAATAAGAATTTTAGTAAATACAGTTAAAGATTGTTATGGTGTATTAGGGATAGTTCATACTATATATAAACCTATTCCTGGTAGATTTAAGGATTATATAGCAATGCCAAAGCCTAATATGTATCAATCTCTTCATACTACTGTAATAGGGCCTCAAGGGAAAACATTTGAAATACAAATTAGAACCTTTGAGATGCATAAAACTGCAGAATATGGTATAGCAGCACATTGGAAGTATAAAGAGGGTGATACGCAAGAAGATAAGGAAAAATCCTTTGAAAATAAGCTTGCATGGTTAAGAGATATGCTTGAGTGGCAAAAAGAAACATCAGATGCAGAAGAATTTATTGAAGGTTTTAAGATAGATTTATTTACAGATGAAATTTTTGTATTTACTCCAAAAGGCGTTGTGATAAATTTACCAAGTGGAGCTACTCCAATAGACTTTGCATATAGAATACATACAGATATAGGAAATAGATGTATTGGAGCAAAGGTAAATGGTAAAATAGTACCTCTTGATTATAATCTAAAAACAGGTGAAATAGTAGAAGTATTAACATCTAATAATGCTAAGGGACCTAATATGGATTGGCTAAATATGGCTAAAAGTAATCAAGCTAAAAGTAAAATAAGACAATGGTTTAAGAAAATTAAAAAAGAAGAAAATATAGATAAAGGGAAAGAAGTTTTTGAAAAAGAACTAAAGAAGCAAGGGGTAATTTACTCAGAAATTGCCAAAGGTGAAGCATACGAAAAGTCAGTTAAAAGATACAATATTCACAGTATGGAAGATTTATATGCTTCAATAGGAGTGGGGCAGATTTCAGCTTCATCATATATAGCTAAGTTAAAAGAAGAAAATATTACTGAAAAACAAAGTTTAGAAAGCATAAATAAGTCAATTGATGATCATATTTCTAAATCAGATAAGGCAAATACAAATAAGAAAACATCTCCTAATGATTATGGAGTAACAGTAAAAGGCGTTAATAATCTTATGGTAAGGTTTGCTAGATGTTGCAATCCAGTTCCGGGAGATGAGATACTTGGATATATAACTAAAGGAAGAGGAATTTCAGTTCATAGAAGTGATTGCAGTAATTTAAAAGCTTTAATTGATTATGATAATGGAAAAGTTGTAGAAGTTTCATGGGGTTCTTCAAAGGGAACAGCCTATGTAGCTGAAATACAAGTTAGAGCAGAAGATAGAATAGGAATATTATCGGATATAATGATGATAATAACTGAAGCTAAATTACCATTAAATGCATTAAATGCTAAATCATCAAAAGGCAATATTGCCATAATAAATATAAAGGTAAAAATTGATTCCATTGAACAGCTAAGAGAGCTTATGAGAAAGATAAGAAGACTAAAAGGTGTAATGGATGTATATAGAATGAATAACTAAAGAGGTGATTATATGAGAGCCGTTGTTCAAAGAGTAACATCTTCTAAAGTTACAGTAGAAGAAAATATTATTGGGTCAATAAATAAAGGACTGAATGTATTAATAGGCATCTCAAAGGATGATACTGAGGAAGATTTATTATATATTAAAGAGAAGCTAGTTAATTTAAGAATATTTGAAGATGAATCTGATAAAATGAATTTATCAGTTTTAGATGTAAAAGGTGAAATTTTAGTGATTTCTCAATTTACTCTTTATGGAGATTGTAGAAAGGGTAGAAGACCAAACTTCATGGAAGCAGAAGGTGGGGAAAAAGCAAAAGTTTTATATGAAAGGTTTGTTGAATTATTAAAGGAATCAAATTTGAAAGTTGAAACTGGTGAGTTTGGAGCACATATGAAAGTAGATATCCAAAATGATGGACCTGTGACTTTAATGTTAGATAGCAAAAAGAACTTTTAAAAAGGAGGATAAGTATGATAGTAAAAACATATCCGCTTGGATCATTGCAAACAAATTGTTATTTAGTAATAGATGAAAAGACAAATAAAGCTGCTGTAATAGACCCAGGTGCAGAGGCTAGTTATTTAATGAAAGAAATTGAAGCTCTAGGAATTGAAATAGAAGTAATACTTTTAACACATTGCCATTTTGACCACAATGGAGCTGTAGAAGAATTAAAAGATAAATATAAAGTAGATGTTTATCTTAATAAAGCAGAAGAAGAATATATGGAAATGGATTCTTCAGGAATATTTGGAAAGCTACCTAACATTTATAAATATATAAATGAGGGTGATGAAATAAAGGTTGGAGAATTAACTTTTAAAGCAATATTTACCCCAGGGCATACAAAAGGTGGAACTTGTTACTTAGTAGAAGATAAGGTATTTACTGGAGATACTTTATTTAATGGTTCAATAGGTAGAACAGACTTCTTAGGCGGTAGTTATAATGAGCTTATAGAAAGTATAGAAACTAAGCTTATGGTACTTGATAATGATGTAGAAGTTTACCCAGGTCATGGACCAAAATCTACTATTATATTTGAAAGGATGAAAAATCCATTTCTAGCATAAGAGGAGAATAAATGGAATTAAAAATTAGTTTAAATAATTTAAAATATAGATATGACGTATATCAAATGTTTAATATATATTATGCGCTTGATGAAATTAAGTTTGAAGAAGATGGTAACTATATAATAAACATAGAAGAAGATAAAATATCATTTTCATTTAATGAGTTTTATAGAGAATGTACTGTTTTAGAAAATATAAAAGAGGATATTAAGAGATTAATTTTTTCTTCATTGAAAGAAATAACAGGAGATTACTATCCATGGGGAATACTTGTAGGAATAAGGCCATCTAAAATAGCGTTGAAATACTTAGAAGAAGGAAAAAGTGAAAAGGAAATAATAGATATATTTGCAAAGAAGTACTTAGCTTCAGAAGAAAAAGCTAAGCTTTGCATAAAAGTAGCTAAAAAAGAGCAAGAACTTGTAAATAAAGATGAAAAGAGTATTGCTATCTACATTGGAATGGCATTTTGTCCAACAAGATGTTTTTATTGTTCCTTTACAGCTAATCCTATAGGTGGAAATAAAAAATTAGTAAATCCTTATTTAGAAGCATTAACATATGAAATAAGAGAAATGAAAGAATATGTTAATGAGAGAAATTTAAAAATAGAAAGTGTATATTTTGGTGGAGGAACTCCAACAGCAGTAAATAATGAAGAGTTTGAAGATATTATGGAAGAAATTTACAATGCCTTTGTATTAGATAAAGATATAGTTGAATTTACTGTAGAATGTGGAAGACCAGATAGTATAACTTTAGAAAAGCTTCAAACTATGAAAAAATATAACACTACTAGAATAAGTATTAACCCTCAAACAATGAACGATGATACATTAAAAATGATTGGTAGAGGACATACATCAAAAGATGTTATAGATAAATTTAACTTAGCTAGAAATTTAGGATTTGATGATATAAATATGGATATGATAATTGGCTTGCCAGGAGAAGGGATAAAAGAAGCAGAATATACTGCAAATGAAATCTTAAAGTTAAGACCAGATAGCTTAACTGTCCATGGATTATCCTTAAAAAGAGCATCAATTCTTTATGAAAACTTCATTTTAAAAAAAGGAATACAAATAAAGAAGCAAGATGAACTTTCATCAATGTATGAAGTAAGTAGAAGTTTAGCTAAAAGTTTAAATATAGAGCCATACTATATGTATAGACAAAAAAATATGGTTGGCAATATGGAGAATTTAGGCTATTCTAAAGAAGGCAAAGAATGCTTATATAATATACAGATGATAGAAGATAAGCAAACTATAATAGCTTTAGGAGCAGATGCCGTATCAAAAGTAGTCTTTCTAGAAGAAAATAGAATTGAAAGATTTGGAAATGTTAAAGATGTTAGAGAGTACACAAGTAGAATTAAGGAAATGGTAGAGGAAAAGATAAAACTTTTAGATACACTTTACCTTAAATAGGAGGAGATATTTTATGGAAATCCAAGCACCTAAGGGTACTAAGGATATGCTACCTCAAGATGCATATAAGTGGCATTATGTAGAGGGAGTTTTAAGAGAAGTTTCAAAAGCATATGGAGTAAGAGAAATAAGAACGCCAATGTTTGAACATACAGAATTATTTTTAAGAGGTGTTGGAGAAACAACTGATATAGTGCAAAAAGAAATGTACACTTTTAATGATAAAGGTGATAGAAGCATTACCTTAAAACCAGAAGGTACAGCACCAACAGTAAGAGCTTTTATAGAAAATAGATTATTTAATGAAGCTCAGCCAACAAAGTTATATTACATAATACCTTGTTTCAGATATGAAAATGTTCAAAAAGGAAGACTTAGACAATTCCATCAATATGGAGTTGAAGTTTTTGGTTCAAAAGAAGCTTCAATTGATGCTGAAGTAATTTCATTAGCTATGGAATCATTAAAAAAATTAGGACTTAAAAGCTTAAGTTTAAATATAAACAACTTAGGGTGTCCTAAATGTAGGCCTAAATATAATGAAGCTCTAAAGAAATATCTTGAAGAAAATTACGATAATCTTTGTGGAATTTGTAAAACTAGATTTGAAAAAAATCCAATGAGAATTCTTGATTGCAAAGAAAAAAGTTGTAATGAAATAACTAAGCATGCTCCAATTATATTAGATTATATATGTGAAGAGTGTGATTCTCACTTTACTGAAGTTAAAAATTATTTAGATGCTTTAAAAATACAATATAAAGTAGATCCAGGTATAGTTAGAGGATTAGATTATTATACAAAGACTATATTTGAAATATTAAATGATGATTTTACAGTTTGTGGTGGCGGAAGATACGATAAGCTTATAGAAGAAATTGGTGGACCAGAAATGCCAGCTGTAGGATTTGGATTAGGTTTAGAAAGACTTATAATGACTTTAGAAAAAGAAGGTATAGAAATTCCAAATGAAGGATTAGTTGACCTTTATATAGGTGCTAGAGGGGAAGATGCTAAGACAAGTGCTTTTGTATTAGCTAATAAACTTAGAGCAGTTGGTATAAAGACAGAAATAAATCATATGGGAAGAAGTATTAAAGCAGAAATGAAATATGCAAATAAAATAGGTTCTGCCTTTACTACAATTTTAGGTGATGACGAACTTCAAAATAAGACACTAAAGCTTAAAAGAATGAGTGATGGTGAGCAATTTGAAGTAAGTTTAGATAATATAGAAGAAATAGCAAAGCTTGTAAAATAGTTAGGAGGAAGAAAAAATGGGTGAAGCTTTAGGTGGCTTAAAAAGAACCCTAATGTGTGGGGAAGTTAGAGAAAATAACGTATCACAAAAAATCACATTAATGGGTTGGGTGCAAAGAAATAGAAAATTAGGAGGTCTACAATTTATTGACCTTAGAGATAGAACAGGAATAATGCAAATAGTATTTGGTGAAGAAATAAATGCTGAAGCTTTTGAAAAAGCTAAAGATGTTAGACCTGAATATTGTATAGCAGTTACTGGTGAAGTAGTTTTAAGAGAAGCTCCTAATCATAATATGCCAACAGGATTAGTAGAGCTTAAGTGTGAAAGTTTAAAAATTCTTTCAGAGTCAGATACACCTCCAATATATATAAAGGAAGGCTTAGATGCTGCTGAAAGTATAAGATTAAAATATAGATATTTAGATCTTAGAAGACCAGATATGCAAAGAATATTCATGATTAGAAATAGAATCTCTAAATCAGTCCGTGACTATTTAGATGATAATAACTTTTTAGAAGTAGAAACTCCAATGCTTACAAAGAGTACACCAGAAGGAGCTAGAGATTATCTTGTACCTTCTAGAAATTATCCTGGAATGTTCTATGCGCTTCCACAATCACCACAAATTTTTAAACAACTATTAATGGTTTCGGGATTTGATAGATACTATCAAATTGTAAAATGCTTTAGAGATGAAGATTTAAGAGCAAATAGACAACCAGAATTTACTCAAATAGATTTAGAAATGAGTTTTGTTGAACAAGAAGACGTTATTAAAATGAATGAAGGTTTAATAGCTCATGTGTTTAAAGAAGTAGCAGGAGTAGATGTTAAATTACCAATAAAGAGAATGACATTTAAAGATGCTATGGAAAAGTATGGTTCAGATAAACCAGATTTAAGATTTGGAATGGAAATAACTAATATTACAGAAGACGTAAAGGATATGGATTTTGTAGTGTTTAAATCAGCAATAGAAGCTGGTGGTTCAGTAAGAGCATTATGTTTAAAAGGGGGAGCAGAGCTTGGAAGAAAGCCAATAGATAAATTAGGTGAATTTGTTAAGACTTATAAAGCTAAAGGTCTTGCATGGATTCAATTAAAAGAAGATGGAGTTAAATCTTCTATTTCTAAGTTCTTAACTGATGATGTTACAAACTCAATAGTTAAAACTATGGGAGCAGAAGTTGGAGATGCTATATTTATAGTTGCAGACAAGAATTCAGTAGTATTCCAAAGTTTAGGGGCATTAAGATTAGAGCTTGCTAAACAATTTGATTTAATAAAAGATAAAAATGAATTTAATTTTACTTGGATTACAGAATTCCCACTATTTGAATATGATGAAGAAGAGGGAAGATATCATGCAGCACATCACCCATTCACATCACCAATGGATGAAGATTTAGATATGCTAGAAACTAATCCAGGTGAAGTAAGATCAAAAGCATATGATTTAGTTTTAAATGGTGAAGAATTAGGTGGAGGATCTATAAGAATTCACGATTCAAAGCTTCAACAAAGAATGTTTAAAGCATTAGGATTCACAGAAGAATCAGCACAAGAAAGATTTGGATTCTTAATAGATGCATTTAAGTTTGGACCACCACCACACGGCGGATTAGCTTTTGGACTTGATAGAATGGTAATGTTCTTAGCAGGAACAGAAAATATAAAGGATGTTATTGCATTCCCTAAAAACCAAAATGCTTATTGTTATTTAAGTGAAGCACCTAATATAGCAGATGAAAAGCAATTACAAGAATTAGGTATTTCAATAAATGTAAAAGAAGACTAAAATATATTAAAAAGAGGATGTATCAAAATAAACTTTGATACTAGTCTAGAGAAAGGGAAGTTCGAATTAGAACTTCCCTTTTTTAGTATATTAATATCATTATGAAAGATTTTCGTGAAAATGTGGAACCTATGTAAGCATCAGGTTTCTTTATTTAATTTTCTTTTATACATAAGGAAGATGATTCAGTAAGGTTACTATTCAAATTAAGCAGAATCAATGGGTTAAAAGGACCTCGCGTTTCGCGAGCCCCTTTAGAAAGAATTAATAGAAAAGTATATAAGGTGGTGATGAAACACGCCCCCTTTTATAAAAATAATAAATTTACTTTTTCAAGGTAATAAAGCTTACTTGAAAAAGTAAATTAAATTTTACGTTAAATATGTTTATTAGACTGTTAAATTTTTAATTCTATTGACAATAGTGTATATATTAATCAATATATGTATATAGATAGTATATACAATTGGAGGTGAAAAAGTGGATATAGTGATTAGCAATTCCTCACAAGTGCCTTTATATGAGCAAATTGAAAATCAAATAAAGAATCAAATTATTAATTTAACTTTAAAGCATGGCGAAGCACTACCTTCAATAAGAACTTTAGCTAAAGAGTTGAAAGTAAGCATAATTACTACTAAAAGAGCGTATGAAGAACTTGAAAAAGAAGGATTTATTAAAACTGTTGTAGGTAAAGGAACTTTTGTAGCCGAAGCAAATAATGAACGACTTAAAGAAGTGGCTATGTTTGAAATTGAAAATAAATTAGAAGAAGCAATAATTTCTGCAAAAGCTATTGGATTAACATTAGATGAGGCGTTAGAAATATTTAAGAGTTTATATGAGGAGGTATAATAGTGGAGGCAATTGAAATTAAAAATTTAAAAAAAGAATATAAGAATTTTAAATTAAATATAGAAGAATTAAAAGTAAAAGAGGGCTTCATAACAGGATTTATTGGCCCCAATGGTTCAGGAAAAACAACTACTATAAAAGCTATAATGAATATGATTAAATGTGATGAAGGAGAAATATTAGTTCTAGGAGAAAATATTTCGGAAGAACTTAAGGCTAAAGAACAAATAGGATTTGTTGGTGATGTATGTGGTTTTTTAGAAGAAAGTAAATTAAAAAATATAAAGGCTTCTGTATCTAGATTTTATAGTAACTGGGATGAAAATTTATATAATAATTTAATTAATAAATTCAATATAAAGGAGTCAGCGGTTTATGGAAAATTATCAAAAGGGCAAAAGAAGCAATTTGAATTAACTATGGCATTATCCATAAAGCCTAAAATTATAATAATGGATGAGCCTACTGCTAGTTTAGATCCAATTGTAAGAAATGAGTTTTTAGAAATATTGCAAGAAGAAATGGAAAAAGAAAACCTTACAATTTTTTACTCAACTCATGTAACTAGTGATTTAGAAAAATGTGCTGATTATATTATATTTATATATAAAGATAAAATCATTTTATATGGAGAGAAAGACGAAATTTTAGAACAGTATTCTATAATAAAAGGAAAAAAAGAACTTTTAGATAATGAAACAAAAAAATATCTTATTTCTATTAAAACTAATGAGTTTGGGTTTGAAGGATTAGCATCAAATAAAAAAGAAGTATTTGAGATATTTGGAAGTGAAGTTATTTATGAAAAACCAACTTTAGAAGATATTATGCTTTATTATACTAGGAGGGATTAATATGAACAGAATACTAAATTTATTATTTTTGCAATTTCAAACAGTATTGTCGCTAAAAAAATATATGGCTCTAGTAATTGCTATGGGAATATTTTTAGGCTTTATAAGTCCTCAAATGATAACCTTTAGTGGAGCATTATATATAATGGCTACATGCTACAGCACTGCATTTTATGAAGAAAAAAGTAAAATGAATTATTTAATATATTCTCTGCCAATAAAGCCAAAAGAATATATATTATCAAGATATATATTTGTAGCTATTAATACACTAATAGCTATTATAATATCATCAGTATTATATACAGGATTAACTTCTTTTAATATAGTTACAATAAGTGAAATTGGTCCATTATGGTCATTGATTTATATAATGATAGGCATAGGTATTTTTATGATGTCCATATTGATTCCGTTCGAATTAATATTAGGATTTGAGAAAGGTAGAATAGCACTTGTATTTTTGGCAGTTTTTCCAATGGTGTTTTCAACTGAATTAATAAAGTATTTGCCAAAGATAAATTTTGATATGTTAATAGTTAAAATACTGGTTGGTCTATGCGTATTTACATTGGTTTTAGCATCATATTTTATTACATCTAACGTATATTCTAAAAAAGATATTTAATAAATTGGAATAGAATTTATGTTATATAAATTCTATTCCAATTTACTTTAGCTACTCTTTAGTAAGTAATATAAAGTCTATTCTATGGATAGTTTTTTTATAACCCTATTTTAATCTTTAAGTTAATATAATTTAATTTTAATATTAATATGGCTACAGAATAATAAAAATTACATATATCCTCTTTTTTTAGAACGTAATGAATTTAAGATTCATATATTTTATTAGAAGAAAAACTAGTAGGTGTAATTATGAAATTAGAGTTTGTAGATAAAGAAGATTTTAATAAAATAGTAGATGAATTAAAGGATTTAAATAAAGTTTGTCTTAATAAAGACTTAAGTAGGGATTATTTTTTATGGAGATATTTAAATAACCCAATAGATGATTTTATTCTTTGTATTGCAAGAGAAAATAATAAAATGATTGCAAGTTATTTAGTTTTACCTATTAATTTAGTAGTAGATGATGAGATAATTAAATCAGGAATATCTATGCCAATATTAGTTAGGCCTGATTTTCGGAATAATGGATTATCTTGTGAACTTGCAATAAAAGTTTATGAAAAGCTAAAAGAAAGAGACTATAAGTTATTATTAGGATTTCCAAATGAGATATGCCATTATAATTTAGTAAAAAAGTTTGGGTTTGAGGATATATATGAGATACCAACACTTAAGTTAGAAATTAAGGATAAGGATATTTATCATATAAATAGATGTGATATTCAAAAAGTATATATAGATAATGAGTATAATTTCAATTATTCATTAGTATTAAGAAATGATTCTAATAAAATAAAAATTTATAAAGATGCAAATTATTTAAGATGGTTATTTAGAGAAAATCCTATGGAGAAATATAATAATTATGTTGTTAGCAAAAATAAATTAGTATTAGCTTCAATTGTATTTAAAAAATGTAAAAATAAAATTGAAATATTAGAATTAAATTCAATAGATAAAGAATACACTAAAATTTTATTATGCAAACTATTTAGAGATAGTATAGAAGAGGCAATTGAAAATATAGAAATTTGTTGTTCTATTTATAATAAAGACCACAGAGTTTTGGAGGAATTAGGTTTTAAAAATGATAAGCCTATAACATATTTTACTGTAAAAAGAATAAATTACTTGGATAATAAAATTGATGATTTTAAAAATTGGTTTATACAAATGAGTGATTTCAAAGATAGTTTAAAATAGAACTGGATAATTTATTATAAATTATCCAATTCTATTTTTTATAAATATAAAAATTGAGAGCTGTATTAAAATTATTAGTGGTATCCCTAAGGTGAACTTAAGATGTCTCGT
This sequence comes from Clostridium mucosae, assembly GCF_024622765.1. Lineage (NCBI taxonomy): Bacteria > Bacillati > Bacillota > Clostridia > Eubacteriales > Clostridiaceae > Clostridium > Clostridium mucosae. Next base: position 153,340 of record NZ_JANKAF010000001.1, read on the forward strand.
TTTATGTCTAAAAAAATACATTCCTATATAAGTTCCTATACTTCCACCAATTGATGCAATAAAAATGATAGTAGATTCTTTAATTCTCCATTGTTTTTTTATAGCTTTTTGCTTGTCTATATAAACTGTTATAAAAGCTATAATGTTAACAATTAAGAGATAAGAAATAATAATATTTTCCATAAAATCTCCTTTATAAGTTTCGTAGTATATACTAAGTATAAACTATAAAACTTAATATAGGAAATAAAGTTATTATTTAATTGAACCTTGAACTATTCCTTTAATTATATATTTCTGAACAAAGAAGTAGAAGATAATAATTGGAATTACAGCTAAAATTAGAGCTGCCATAGCTAGTTCCCATTGCTTGGAAAATGCACCGAAGAAAGTATTCATGGCAAGCGGAATAGTATTAATTTTACCGTTTATAGTTAAGAAAGGTAATAAAAAGTCATTCCATATCCATATACCGTTTAAAACCATAACTGTTACAGTAATTGGCTTTAAAAGGGGAAATACGATTTTATGGTATATTTGCCATTTGTTACAACCATCTATTATAGCAGCTTCTTCAACTTCTAAAGGAATATTATTTATAAATCCATGATATAAGAATATACTCATACTTGATCCAAATCCTATATACATAAAAATAAGTCCATAATGTGTTCCAAGCATACTAAAGTTTATAGCATCAATACGCATCATACCCATCCATTTTACTAATGGAAGCATTGCAGCCTGAAAAGGAACTATCATTGCTGCTACAAACAAATAAAATATTGCTTTGCTTGTTTTTGTTTTAGTTCTAGCTAAAGTCCAAGCAGCCATTGAGGAAAATAAAACTATTAATATTATACTTAATGCAGTTATTATAAATGAGTTAATAAATGCACTGCTCATGTTCATTCTTTCAATTGCAGCTGAATAGTTACTAAAATTCCATTCTGAAGGTAAACCAGTAGTATTAGCAAAAATTTCTCTTCTAGTTTTAAAAGAGTTCATAATCATAAGATAAAATGGAATCATATAAACTATAAGAAATATCCATCCAAGAAATTCTAATATTCCTAATTTATAATTATAGCTATTTAATGTTTTTAATTTATTATGTTTTTTATTACTCATTACATTTCAACCTCCTTTTTCTTAGTAAAGTAAACTTGGGTTAAGGAAATTGCCGTAACAAATATAAAGAATATTATAGCTTTGGCTTGGCCAATACCCATATTATTTGATGAAAATGCTTCATTATATATATTTAAAGATAACATTTCAGTTGGCTTTAAAGGTGTTAAAGAGAAGTTTAAGTCAAATAATTTAAAAGAATTTGCAAGAGTTAAAAATAAACATATTGTTATTGATGGGGCAACCATAGGTAAAGTAATATGTTTAAAGGCTTGTAGCCCATTAGCACCATCAATATGACTTGCTTCAATTAAGTCAGTAGGTACATTTTCAAGTGCAGCTACATAAATAACCATTATATAGCCAGCATATTGCCAGGCTGAAACTATAAGCATGGCTAAAATGGCAGTATTTCTTTCTTGAAGAAGAGATGTTGCTAGAAAATCTGTTCCCAATTTAGCGCCTACAGATGTAAACACTGAGTTGAATAAAAATTGCCATATAAATCCTAAAATAAGTCCACCGATTAAATTTGGCATAAAGAAACCAGTTCTAAGGAAATTCTTTGTTTTCAGATTTCTAGTAACAAAATAAGCTAGTCCAAAGCCTATTAAATTTATAGAGATAACACTTGCGATAGTATAAACTATTGTAATTTTGAAGGAATAAATAAATTGAGTATCTTTAAAAAGATTACTATAATTAGAGAGACCTACAAAATTGTAATTGGGATTAGCACCATTCCAATTAGTAAATGTATAATATATTCCTATCAAAAATGGAATTATTACTACCATAGTTAGTGCAAATAAAGAGGGAGCTAGAAAAAGCCAGAACCCCTTATTAGATTTACGTTTTTTCTTCATATTATCATCTCCTATAAAACTTATCTATAATAGAAGTATCCACAAGGTATTATAATCCCTTGCGGATACAAGAAAATATCATGGCTTATTTTTTTGTTGCAGCCTGAATTTCTTCAAGCATCTTAGTTTGATCAATTTCTCCTTTAGCATATTTAGAGAAAATAGGTGCTAATTTTTCTTTGTTGAATCCATCAGGAAGATTAGTAAATGCCCAAGGAAGAGTTTTTCCAGCATTGTTATATTCGATTATTGACTTAGCTAATTTATCTTCGGTTTCAACTTTGAAATTAGTAAATGCTGGTATCATATTCATATCTTCTATTAAAGCTTTTTGACCAGTTTCACTAGTAACCATCCAATCAAGGAATGCTTTAGCTTCAGCATTTGCAGCGGAATCTTTGTTAACTGTCCAGTACATTGGAACTCCAACAGGAATGCTTCCACTTATTTTAGTGTCATTATTAATAGATAATGGAATGAATCCCATATCAAAATCTGCACCTAGTCCTGCTAAATCTCCAGCAACCCAGTTTCCTTGATGTAAGAAAGCAGTCTTACCTAAAGCAAAGTTACCAACTTGAGTACTATAGTCTATTGTGTCTAAAGAAGCTCCTCCACCGTATTTACAAAGTAAGTCAACAAGGTTCATCCAATCTTTAAATCCTTGATTATTTACAATGTCTGCTTTACCATCAATATAATCTTTGGTAAATTGTGCAGGAGTATTTTGTGCAGCTAGTCCAATATTAAAAGTATGATTTCCAGTTACCCAAAATTCTTTTGTGGTATAGGATATAACATTTTCTAAACCTAAATCAGCTTTCTTGGAATCTAATTGTTCAACAGCAGCTTTTAATTTATCGAAAGTGTCAATTGATTTTGGGTCTATAGATGCCTTATCTAAAATTTCTTTATTATATATTAGTCCGTATCCTTCAGTTGCAACTGGCATACCATAGATTTTACCATCCTTTGTTACTGTGTCTAATGTACCTTTAACAGCATTTGAAACCCATTTTTCAGAAGATAAATCATCAACTTTATGAGACCATACTTCTAAGTCACCAGCCCCTTGAACCATGAAAATATCTGGCTCAGTACCTTTTTGGAATTCAGCCTTTAAAGCTGCACCATAGTCAGCCCCACCACCAACTGAAGTAACTTCAACTTTGACTCCAGTTTCTTCTTCATATTTTTTTGCTAGTTGTTGTAAAGCATCATTAATTTCAACTTTAAGTTGAAATACTTTAACTACTTTATTTTCATCACTCTTATTGGTATCGTTTTCTGTTTTGCCAGAATTAGAAGAACATCCAACAAATACACCAGCCATCAAAGATGCAGCTAAAACAGTTGCTAATACTTTTTTCATTTTTTAACCCCTCCATATATATGTTAAAATTTAATAAGAAAGAGCAAACGATTGCACTCTCTACAAATATCTTACATTTAAAGAAAAAATTATTCAATAAGAATATTAATAAAATATAAAATTTGGATTTTTGCACTAAATAACATATTTAAGATTGAGATAATTTTAAAATATATACAAATTTCTTTTTCTATATAAATTAAATAAAGTTTAAAATGTTACATTTTTAAATATATCAATAATATATTTAGAAAAATTATAAATATTATATAGATAAAGTGGAGAATAGTGGCAATATTTTTATAAGTTTAGTGTTAAGATATTGAGAAGTAAAAGAAAAAATAAAGTATTAAATTTGGCTAATTTTACAATTGATTAATGTTATATATAATTATTTTGGTAATTGATAATAAGAAGGGTAAGTAGATTTTAGAGATTATATAGAAATAGAAATAGTGTAATTATTAAAAATACCAATGGAGTTATTAAAAACAAATATAGAAAATTAAATTGGGTTTTATTGATAAAATGAATTAAATATTTAAATTATACTTAAAAATTGTTAATTTTATATTCTTATTTTTGCTTTTTTGTGATATAGTGGACATAGTTATTTGTCATTATTAATAAAACTTAACAAGAAGAGGTGGAAATATGAAGAAAAATGAATATGGCTTATTTACTGCCATAGGTATGATAGTAGGAATTGTAATAGGATCTGGAATATTTTTCAAGAGTGATAATATCTTAGTAGCAACTAATGGAAGTATAAGCTTAGGAGTACTTGTTTTCTGTATTGCTGCTATGGGAATTATATTTGGAAGCTTAACTATTTCAGAATTGGCATCTAGAGAATCAACTGCAGGAGGAATAATAACTTATGCTGAATTCTCATATAATAAATCAATAGCTTGTGCATTTGGATGGTTTCATACATTCTTATATTACCCTACACTTATTGCTGTAGTTGCATGGGTATCAGGTATATATATATGTATGTTATTTGGAGTTAGCGGTGGGTTAGAACTTCAAATATTTATTGGTTTTGCAGTTATTGTATTATTTTATATATTAAACATTTTATCAGCAAAATTAGGAGGGTATTTTCAAAATGCTTCAACTGTTATTAAAGTTATTCCATTAATATTAATAGCTTTAGCAGGAGTTTTCTTTGGAAATCCTAGTGAAATTTCAATAAATGATATTATGCAAATGAAGTCAGCAACATGGATAGCTGCAATTGCACCTATAGCGTTTTCTTTTGATGGATGGATTATAGCAACATCTATTGGACATGAAATAAAAGATTCAAAGAGAAATTTACCAAAAGCTTTAGTAGTTGCTCCATTATTTATATTAATTATTTATGTATTATATTTTGTTGGTATAAGTATGTATGTTGGTCCTGAAACAATTATGAGTTTAGGAGATGCACATGTTGATTTAGCGGCTAATAAATTGTTTGGAGCTTGGGGAGCTAAAATTATATTAACATTTGTAGTTATTTCTATTTTAGGAACTGTGAATGGCTTAATAATGGGACATACTAGATTACCATATTCCTTAGCTATAAGAGGAATGTTTCCAAAATCAAATAAAGTAAAAATTGTTAATGAAAAATTAGGAATGCCAATTTTCTCTTCATTAGTGGCATTTATAATTTCAATAACTTGCTTATTTATTCATTATTTAACACAAAGGTATAATCTTTTACCAAATAGTGATATATCAGAAATTTCTATTACAGTAAATTATGTACTGTATATATTATTATATTTTAAGGTATTTAAAATGGGATTAAGTGGCGAGGTTAAGGGATTATGGAAGGGGAAGATAAATCCTATTCTTGCAACAATTGGTTCTCTTATAATACTATTTGGAGGGCTTGGAAATTCATTATTCCTTGTATATGCATTAATATGTGGAGCCATATTAGTATCAGCAATTTTATTTTGGAAATTTAATGAATCAGATGCAATAATTATAGAATAAAAAATGAATGAAAAAGATAGGAAAAAGTCCTATCTTTTTTTATTTTGATGAAAAAGAGTAAATAAGATGTATATATGTAAAATTAAAATAATTTCCAATATTATGCATATAATATATAATTATTAACATAAGCTTATTATTGTAGCCTAGCTAAATTTTAATTGTAATAAAAGGAGAGGGTTATATTGAAGGGGTTGATCTTATATTTTAGTGGCAGTGGAAATACAAAGTTTATTGCAAATAAAATAGAAGAAGAATTTGTAAAAAATGGTTGTGATATAGAAAATCATTCTATAGAAGAAAAGATAAATATTAAGAACTTTGAATATGATTATTTAATACTTGGATTTCCTAAATATTTTGAATATATTCCTCAAAATTTTATGGAATATATAAACGATAATTTAGGTATGTCGTATAAAGAAGTAAAAACAATGATATTTACTACAGGGAAGGATAAAAATAAAATATTCTTTAATGAATTAGAAAAAATTTTATTAGAAAAAAAATATAAAGTTATAGTGACTAAGAATTTTAAAATGCCAGATAGTTTTATTATAAGTAAAAATTATAGAAATGTTAAAAATAATGATTTAGATAGAATTTATCAGAGCTCATCCAATGAAATAAAAGATACAGTTGCAAATTTTTTAATTGAAAATTATAGTAAAGAAGAAATAAATAATTTTAAAGCAACAATAATGAAGAGGTTATATAAATTTAAAACTAAAGATCTATATAAAAATTCTTATAAGTTTTCTATAAATTCTAGTTGTGATAAATGTAATTTGTGTGTAAAGGTTTGCCCTACAAGGAATATAGAATATATAGGAGATGATATTAAATTTAGAGACAATTGCATTATGTGTTGTAGGTGCATGAGCTGTTGCCCAAAAAACGCAATATTGTATAAAAATAAAAAATATCCACAGTACAAAGAAAATATAGATTTAATAATAGGTTAATTTATATATAAGAATAAATATATGATATAATGCAAAAACTTTCTATAGGAGGAAAATCTCTTATAGAAAGGATGATCAAATGAATAGATTAGCCTGTAATGTTAGAAAGTGCAATTATAATTTTTTTGGAATATGTGATAATGATAAAATTAAAATTGTCAATAAGCTAAATGATGAAATAAAAACATCTTGTGTAACATTTGAAAAATATAAAATTTCTAAAAGGGTATTCATGATGGGGAAGACAGATTTATATATAGATAAATTATATAAAATAAATGATAAATTACTTTTTCCACATATAGAGTGTAATGCAGAAAAGTGTTTTTACAATAAAGAAAAAACATGTTATTCTAACTACGTTATGATAAAATCTATAAAAGAAAATGGTAAATTTGAAAGAAGATGTGAATGTTTTAAAGTAGACTGAAAAAGTAGTAAAAATTAAAGATAATACTATGGATATAAGATATTTAGTATGAATTTCTACTAACTATCTTATATTTTTTTGTATTTCAATTAGTTTCAATGTAACTAAAATTAAATTGTTTTATACATAGAGTATTTGTTTTATTTTTTCTATTCAAAATTATAATTATTATGTTATTATGTATATAAGTTAAAATAGATATTTTATATTTTGCTAAATATTCATATAATTAATACTTATTAATAATGTTGAAAAATAAAAGAGGTAAACTATGAAGAGGTTGTTAATTTCAATATCCAAGATTATTCAAGGAATAATGGTAGCATTGTTTACAATTGGATTAAGCGTAATCATATCTTTAAATTTAAGGATTATTTATAGTTATTCAATAGATAAATATAATTTAACAAAATTAGGTCAACTTTCAAAAGAAGCGTTAATGAATGATTATAATCGATTATTAAATTACTTACAAAATCCATTTATAAAAAAGCTAAAATTTAATAATTTTATAATGAGTACTAATGGAGAATTTCATTTTTATGAAGTGAAAAAAATATTTTTGAATATTTACTTAATTATTATAGTTATAGTACTAGCCTTTTTAATAATTAAATTTATTTTAAATCGACACAATAAAAAATTTGAGGTCTTTAAAATTCTTAATTATGGAGCTAATACACTTATAAGTATAATCACAATATTACTTACTTCAATATTTATAGATTTTTCAAAGGCTTTTGTAATATTTCATAAGATATTTTTCAATAATGATTATTGGGTTTTTGATTCAAAAACAGATCCAATTATTGATGTATTACCAGAAGAAGTATTTAAATTATATGCTATAATAGTAATAGTATTTGTTTTGGGATTTATAACTTTTTACAAGATATTTTATTATAAAGAAAAGAATAAAAATAAATTAGTTAAGAATGAAATTATTATGAAAAAGTGAAGGAGTCCCTTCACTTTTCTTTTAAATATGTAAGTTACAACAAATGTTAAATGTACTAATTACAAGTGTTAATTATGAAGAGCATTAGTTGAAAAAATAATTGTACGATTTCTAGATAACTTATTTAACTATTATATATGATTAAGAACGTATGTTTGTGTCGATAATTATAATAGTTAAATAAATGGTAGATAGTTTTAAGGAGTGTTTTGTGTGAAAAATAGAGGCTTAGAAATATTAGAAAAATATTATGGATATAAAAGCTTTAGAAGAGGGCAAGAAAATATTATAAATAGCATTTTAAGTGGAAATGATGTATTAGCTATAATGCCAACTGGTGGAGGAAAATCGATTTGTTATCAAATACCTGCATTATTATTAGATGGAGTAACTATAGTAATTTCTCCGCTTATATCTTTAATGAAGGATCAAGTTGATGCAATAAAAGAGATGGGAATAGAATCTGCATATATAAACAGTTCATTAACTTCTAGAGAATTTGAAGAAATAATAACTAATGTTAAAGAAAATAAATACAAAATAATATATGTAGCTCCTGAAAGATTAGAATCATATGAGTTTATTATGGCTATAACGGAATGTAGAATAAGTCAAATTGCAATAGATGAGGCACATTGTGTATCTCAATGGGGGCATGATTTTAGATCAAGTTATAGAAGAATAAAAAATTTTATTGAAATGCTTAGTATAAGACCAATCATAACAGCTTTTACTGCAACAGCAACAGAAGAAGTAAAAGAGGATATAATAAATTTACTTGGACTTAGAAGACCAAGTTTATTTGTAACTGGGTTTGATAGAGAAAACTTATTTATTAATATAGAAAAAGGAAATGATAAAAAGAGCTATATATTAAAATATATAGAACAAAATAAAGACAGTTCAGGAATAATATATGCAGCAACAAGAAAAGAAGTTGATTATATTTATGAACTATTAACTTCTAATGGTTATAAAGCAGGTAGATATCATGCAGGGTTAAATGATGAATTAAGAAAAGAAAACCAAGAAGATTTTATTAAAGATAAAATTAATATAATGGTTGCCACCAATGCTTTTGGAATGGGAATAGATAAACCTAATATTAGATTTGTAATTCATTATAATATGCCTAAAAATATAGAAGGCTATTATCAAGAAATAGGTAGAGCAGGAAGAGATGGCGAAAAAAGTGAGTGTATACTATTATTTTCTCCAAGTGATATTCATACACAAAAATATCTAATAGAAGTTAGTACTGAAAATATAGATAGAAAGAATAATCAATATTTTAAACTTAAGCAAATGGTAGATTTAATTTATAGTAATGACTGTTATAGAAAATATATTTTAAACTACTTTGGAGAAGTTGTTAGTGAAAATTGTAATAACTGTAGTAGTTGTTTAAGTGAAGGCGAATTAGTAGATAAAACCATAGATGCACAAAAGGTATTATCATGTATTTATAGAATGAAAAAGTCTTTTGGAGTAACAATGGTAGTAGATGTGCTAAGAGGTTCTAAAAATAGTAAAGTTATCAATTTAAAATTTAATGAATTATCAACTTACGGAATAATGAAGGATTATTCTAGTGATGAACTTAAGGTATTTATAAACACTTTAATTTCTCATGGATATATGGATTATGTGGAGGGTACATATCCAGTTATAAAGCTTAATAATAGATCAATTAAAGTTATAAAGGGAGAAGAAAAAGTTCAATTTAAGGAAGTTAAAATTAAGAGTACTTCAAATGATAATAATACATTATTTGAAATTTTAAGAGAGCTTAGATTTAATATTGCAAACGAAGAAGGGGTTCCTCCTTATATTATATTTGGTGATAATACGCTAAGAGAAATGAGTACAAAATATCCACTTAATTTAGATGAACTTATGAATATTAGTGGAGTTGGAGAAGTAAAACTAAATAAATATGGAGAAATATTTATTAATACAATTAAAGAGTATGTTGATGAAAATAATATAAAACTAGTTAATAATGAATATAAGAAGAAAAATGAAGAAGTTTATTTGAATGTTGATAGTAATATAGAGTTGTTATCAAGGTTAAAAGTAATTAGAAGAGAATTTGCAAATAAAGAAAACTCTCTACCACAAGCTATTTTATCTTTAAATACTTTGAAAGAAATAAGTGGAAGATATCCTTTGAATCTAGATGAACTAAAAGATATATCTGGAATAGGACCTAAAAAAATAACTAAGTATGGAAATGAAATAATAGAAGAAGTAAGAAGGTTTGTAGTAGAAAAAAACTTAAATATACTTTTCGAAGAAAAAGGAAAAAGAAAAGTGATAATTGATGGAGAAAAGAGATCAAATGAAGAAATAGCTATAGATATGATAAAAGATGGAGTTAGTTTAGAATTAATTTCGGAAGATATTGAAGTATCTGTTTCTACAATATTAGGGTATGTAACAGACTATATAAAGGAAAATGGGGAATTTTCTATTAGTTTAAATTTAAATAAATATTATAATAATGAAGATAAAGAAAAAATATTAAAAGCTTGTGAGGTAAATGGGTATGAAAAGGTAAGTATTTTGAAAAAATATTTACCTGATAGTATAAAGTATGAGTCAATAAGGGCTGTAATTTTAGAGGAATATTTTAAAGTATCTTAGATAAAGTTAGAAGGAAAAAAGGTGTTACTCAGCAGTAACACCTTTTTCATTCTATAGATTAAAGAGCTAATTTTAAAATTTCTAAAGCTTCAGGATAACGTATTTCTACAAAGTTTCCTACATGATCGCAATGAGCAACTAATTTTCTTGCCATTTCATCTATATGTTCATCGCTAATATTTACATGACTTAATCTAGTTGGAAGTTCAATTTTAGTAAAGAAGTTTTCTAAAGCTTCAATACCACGAAGAGCTGTTTCTTCAGGATCATTCATATTTATATCAATATCAAAAACTCTATTTGCAAATTGAGCAAATCTATTTACATCATGTTTATAAACGTATTTCATCCAAGCAGGGAATATAATTGCAAGTCCAGCACCATGAGCAATATCATATATTCCACTTAATTCATGTTCTATATCATGTGTTGCCCAATCTCCAACTCTACCCATACTTAAAGAATCATTATGAGCAACCATACCTGATAACATGATTTCTGCTCTTGCATTGTAGTCATTAGGATTTATATTTAATCTTAATGCATTATTTATTATAGCTTTTAAAGAACCTTCACATAATCTATCAGTTAAATCAACATATTGCTCATTAGTAAAGTATCTTTCAAGTATATGAGCAAACATATCTGCAATACCACAAGAAGTTTGATATTTAGGTAAAGTAAATGTAAGTTCCGGGTTTAAAATAGAAAATACAGGTCTTAGTGTAGGGTGTCCAGCACTTCTTTTATATAATCCATCTTCATTTGTTATAACACAACCAGAGCTTGTTTCACTACCAGCAGCAGGTATTGTTAATATAGTTGCTACTTGTAGACATTTATGATTTATAGGTGTGCCTAAAAATAAGTCCCAAACATCTCCATTATAATTAACACCAGCAGCTATTGCTTTAGCTGAATCGATAACACTACCGCCACCAACAGCTAAGATAAAATCTATATCATTTTTTCTACAAAGTTCTATACCTTCTCTTACAAGGGATACTCTTGGATTAGGTTTAACTCCAGAAAGTTCAACTACTTCTATATTTTCTTTCTTTAATGAATTTATAACTTTATCATATAATCCAGTAGATTTTATACTACCACCACCAAAGTGAAGTAATATTTTATTAGCATATTTTTTTACCTCTGCACCAACATTATTTTCAGTATCTTTTCCAAATATGATTTCAGTACCATTTTTATAATTAAAATTTTTCATAAAGTCCTCCTTATATTTGAATATTAAAATATAAGTATATAATACTCTAATAATGAAAAGGTTTCAAGAGAGGTAAATTATATAAGATATAATTTACATTTGAATATTTATTTCATAACCTTTTTTAATAATTTTATTTTATTATTATATGGTGCAAATTTAATTGGAAATTCAATGAAAGTTCCTCTTTTAATTACAGATTTTTTATGAGTGAATATATCAAAGCTTGCTTTGCCATGGTATGCCCCCATGCCACTTGGACCAACGCCTCCAAAAGGTAAATAGGAAGAAGCAACATGAATTATAGTGTCATTTATTGTAACGCCACCAGATGTAGTTGAACTTAATACTTTTTCTATAGAAGTGGAATCCTCCGAAAAATAATATAATGCAAGGGGCTTATCTTTATTTATTACATAACTTAAAGCTTCATCCAAATTTGAATATTCTAAAATAGGAAGAATAGGTCCAAAAATTTCTTCTTCCATAATCAAGTTGTTTTCTTTGATGTTTGTTAAAATAGTTGGTTCTAAATATAAATCTTTTTCGTCAACTGATCCTCCAAAATATATTTCACCATCATTTAAATAGTTTTTTAATCTTAATAATGAATGTTTGTTTACTATGCGTGGAAAATCAGAACTAGATTTTATATCAGTTCCAAATTGTAGTAATAATTCTTTTTTTAATTCCAGTAGTAATTTTTCTTTAACGTCTTTTTGAACTAATATATAATCTGGAGCAACACAGGTTTGACCAGCATTTAAAAATTTTCCCCAAACTATCCTTTTAGCAGCTAAATCTAACTTTGCTGAATCATCTACTATACAAGGGCTTTTTCCCCCAAGTTCTAAAGTAACTGGAATAAGATTTTTTGAGGCTTTTTCCATAACTATTTTTCCAACTCTAACGCTTCCAGTAAAGAAAATATAATCAAACTTTAAATCTAATAAGTAAGAAACCGTATCTTTTCCACCTAATGGATTAACAACGCTTATATAATGTTCATCAAAATTTTCGTTTATTATTTTTTCAAGCAGTAAAGCTGTATTTTGAGTATTTTCTGAAGGCTTAATAATAGCACAGTTTCCAGCGGATATAGCACCTATTAATGGGGCTATAACCAATTGAAATGGATAGTTAAAAGGGCCTATTATTAAAGTAACACCATAAGGATCTTTATAAATATAACTTTTAGCAGGAAAGTGAACAATAGGGCTTTTCTTTCTTTCTCTTTTGGACCATTTTCTTAAATTTTTTATATGAAGATTTAATTCATCATAAACTAGTCCAATTTCAGTAGCATAACTTTCAAAATTTGATTTTCTTAAATCTTTGTATAATGCATCCATAATATCTTTTTCATTTTCTTTTATTATATTTTTAAGTTTTTTTAAATTATTAATTCTAAAGTTAATATCTTTTGTTTTATTAGAATAAAAAAACTCTTTTTGATTATTAAATATATTTAAAATTTTCTCCATAAGAACCTCCATGATTTATCATATAAAATTGAAATTAACATAATACTATTTATATATAAGCTTATTATAGCACTTAAAATAATAATAAATTATATAAAAAGCAGTAGTAGCTATATTTTTAATAATATAAGAACTATAGTGAATATAATTAATTTAAATTTATAAATAATACTTAATAAAACTAATTATACCAATTTATATAAGAGTAAATAAGATAGTTAAAAAATAAATTTTATTTATATTGGTTTACTGAATCATTAATAATTATGTACATTCTTAATTGAAAGATAGATATATAAATGTTAAAATATATATACCCTATAGAGGTATAGTATTATGGAGGTTTTAAGTATGGAAGAGGAAAACGAAAAGCTAAGAAAAGATATAGTGAATAGATTAAAAAGAATTGAAGGCCAAGTAAAAGGAATTCAAGGAATGATGGAGAAAAATGTGTGTTGCTCTGATATATTAGTACAAATATCAGCTATTAGATCAGCAATAAACAGAGTAGGTGGATTAACTATTGAGTATTATGCAAATAATTGCTTAGGTATTGAAGAGGGCTCATGTGAGCAAGAAACTTTAAAACAATTAATAAAAACTATAAATACATTTGTAAAATAAATATTGAAAAAATTTTAAATAGATATTTACAAGATATTAATAAAGTGATAATATTCTTTATAAATAATTGAATTACAGGCTATGATGAGAAGAAGTAAAATTGATGTATCTTTTCAGAGAGTTCTACATTTGCTGTGAGTAGAATAAGAAAGTTAATTTGAATAACATCTCTGAGCCGTACCCCGAAAGATAACAACTAGTAGGCGGTAACCGGGTTGCACCCGTTATAGTGCTAGAGTATCTAAGTTTTACTTACGTACTTGAAGAGTCTATTATTGTGAAGTAATAGTGAATTAAGGTGGCAACATGGAATTATAGCTTTCATCCTTTTATATATAAAGGATGAAAGCTTTTTTTATTGTAATAAAACTGTTTTACTCTTGGGGATTTGATTATTTAAATTTAATTAATTACTTATTTGAAGGGGGAAATTTAAAATGAAAGTAGAAGGAATAATAATACCAGAAGGTTACAAAAGTAGTACAACATTAATTGAAACAGAGGTTCATATTAAAAAAATAAAAGACTTCTTTGAAAAGAAACTAGCAGAAAGCTTAAATTTAACAAGGGTTTCAGCACCATTATTTGTTGATTCTAAAAGCGGTGTTAATGATAATCTAAATGGAGTAGAAAGACCAGTAAAGTTTGATGTATTAGCAACTGGAAATGATGTGGAAATAGTTCATTCATTAGCTAAATGGAAAAGATTAAGCCTTCATAGATATGGATTTAAAGTATCAGAAGGATTATATACTGATATGAATGCAATAAGAAGAGATGAAGAATTAGATAATTTACATTCTATTTATGTAGACCAATGGGATTGGGAAAAAGTTATAGATAAAAAAGATAGAACTGAAGAAAAACTAAAAGAAGTAGTAAGAAGTATTTATGATGTTTTTAAGGAAACTGAAAATTATGTTCATAAAGATTTAATCAAAGGTGAAGATAAGTTGCCAGAAGAAATATTTTTTATAACTACTCAAGAGTTAGAAGATAAGTATCCAGAATACACTCCAAAAGAAAGAGAAGATGCTATATGCAAAGAACATAAAGCAGTATTTTTAATGAAGGTCGGAGGTGTTTTAAGTTCAGGAGAAAAGCATGATGGAAGAAGCCCTGACTATGATGATTGGAACTTAAATGGAGATATATTATTCTGGTATCCTCTTTTAGATAGAGCTGTAGAGCTATCTTCAATGGGAATAAGAGTAGATGAAAAAGCATTAGATTATCAACTTAGAGTTTCTGGAAATGATGATAGAAGAAGTTTAGATTTTCATAGGATGCTATTGAATGGAGAATTACCTTATACAATAGGGGGAGGAATAGGACAATCTAGAATTTGTATGTATTTCTTAAATAAAGCTCATATAGGAGAAGTACAAGCAAGTACATGGGATGAAAAAAATTTAAAAGTATGTAGAGAAAACGACATAAACTTATTATAATCTATTAAATAAGGAATAATTAATATTTATTAGTAATAATGCTTGTCTAATAATATTGACAAATGAAAATAATTATTTATAATTATGGTATATTAACTTATAAATGCACATTAACTTTTGAAGATATAAGATAATGTGAGTAAAGGAGGCGAATTGCATGAAGGCATTTGTTGACGAAAATACATGTATATCTTGTGGACTTTGCGAAGGAGTCTGTCCAGAAGTATTTTCATTAGAAACAGGAGTTTCAGTTGCTATAGAAGGAACTGTTGCAGCAGAATTTGAAGATGCAACAAGAGAAGCTTGTGAAAGCTGTCCAGTAACAGCTATTTCAATAGAAGAATAATTTAAAAGCCATACACTAAAGGATATTATAGTGTATGGCTTTATTATTTAAATTTTCTTTTTGCACGTCTTTCTAATTCTCTAAATTCTCTCTTTTTTCTAGCAGACATTAAAAGTCTAGTAACTGTTGATACAAATATAACGCCAAGAGAAAGTGAACCAGCATTTGCTAGTGTAGTTAAACCTATTTCTAAAGACTTCATTATATCCCCATTTATAGCTTCATACATAGTATAATACATTCCTCCGCCAGGAACTAATGGAATTAAGGCACAAATTATAAGTGTTGTAACAGGGGTTTTTAATATTCTTGCAAGAACTTCTGAGTAAATACTAAATATAATTGATGAAATAAAAAATGATGAAGTAGTATTAAATCCTAAGCTCTCACAATATATGCTTATAAACCAACTTAATCCACCACCTAAAGCAGCATAAAATAATTTTTGACCTTTTATATTAAATAATATACCAAAACCAAGAGTAGAAAAAAATGCAAATAATGATTGTATTAGCATATTATAGTCCTCCAAAAGTAGAAATCCAAAAACTAAGTACAGCTCCTGTACCTACAGCTATTGATATAGCAACTAAAAAAGCCTCTGCTGCTCTTGTAAGTCCAGCTAGTAAATCTCCAGATATAGTATCCCTTATTGCATTTGTAATAGCGAGGCCTGGAACTAATAGCATTATGGAGCCGATTATAGTTTTGTCTATGTCATTTATAAATCCTAACTTTAAAAATATAATAGCCATTATAGCAGCAATTCCTGCTGAAATGCTATTTATAAAGAACTGATTTATTTCAAGGCTAGAAAATTTTATGGATACAGATTTTATAACAAGTCCGATGAAAAAAGCAGCAATAGCTTCTTTTATTTTACCACCAAAAAGAAATACAAAGCAAAAGGCACCTAATGCAGAAATTAATATTGCAGTTTTATTATTGTATCTTTCTCCATTATTTATTATTTGAAGTTGATTTTTTAATTCGGATACAGATAAACCTCGACTTATAATATTTCTAGATAAATCATTTACCTTATCAACCTTATCTAAATCAATAGTTCTTGTTGAAACTCTTCTAATTAATGAATAAGTTTTTCCTTCATGACATACTGAAACCATAATACCAGTTGTAGTAACAAAGCTTTCTGCTTCTTCTACTCCATAGATTTTACAAATTCTCCATATTATTTCTTCAGCTCTATATGTTTCTCCACCAGACTCAAGCATTATTTTTCCAGCGAAAGTTGCAACGTGAAGTATTTCATTCATATCCATATTGTATGCTCCTTATAATCTAAAAATTTTCTTAAGGTATTATAACACAATAGCTTTATATATAGTATATACTACTTTTCAGAATTAATAATATATATCATATTAATAAGGAACTACTTTATAAATTTATAAAAAAACAAGAATAATTTAGAAATATTAATTGATTATTATTTGAATTATATTTATAATTTAGTAAAAAAGGATTTGGGGTGATAAAATGAATTTTGAAAATATTTCAAAAGAAGATAAAGCAATTTATGAATTAATAGAAAAAGAATTAAAAAGGCAGCAAGATGGAATTGAACTAATTGCATCAGAGAATTTTGCATCAAAAGCAGTAATGGAAGCTATGGGCTCATTTCTTACAAACAAATATGCTGAAGGATACCCAAATAAAAGATATTATGGTGGTTGTCATATAGTTGATGAAGTAGAAGATGTAGCAAGAGAAAGGGCAAAAGAACTATTTGGTGCTGAACATGCAAATGTTCAACCACATTCAGGTTCACAAGCTAACATGGCTGTTTATTTCTCAGTATTAGAGCCAGGGGATACTGTTTTAGGAATGGATTTAAACCATGGAGGACATTTAACTCATGGTTCACCAGTAAATTTCTCAGGAAAGTTATTTAACTTTGTTTCTTATGGTGTTGATAAAGAAACTGAAACTATTGATTATAATATAGTTAGAGAATTAGCACTTAAGCATAAGCCAAAACTTATTGTAGCAGGTGCAAGTGCATATGCAAGACTAATTGATTTTAAAGCTTTTAAAGATATATGTGATGAAGTAGGAGCTTTATTCATGGTAGATATGGCTCATATTGCAGGGCTTGTTGCAGCAGGAGTACATCCTTCTCCAGTACCATATGCCGATTTTGTAACTTCTACAACACATAAAACATTAAGAGGACCAAGAGGTGGATTAATTCTTTGTAAAGAAAAATACGCAAAGCAAATAGATAAAACCATATTCCCAGGGATACAAGGAGGACCACTTATACATACTATAGCAGCAAAAGCAGTATGTTTTAAAGAAGCATTAGATCCAAGTTATAAAGAATATATAAAAAACGTAGTTAATAATTGCAATGTTTTAGCAAATGAATTAACTAAATATGATTTTAAAATAGTTTCAGGTGGAACAGATAATCATTTAATACTTGTTGATTTAACTAATAAAGATGTTACAGGAAAAGATGCAGAAATTCTTTTAGATAGTATAGGAATAACAGTAAACAAAAATACTGTACCGAATGAAACTAAAAGTCCATTTATTACATCTGGAATTAGAATAGGTACTCCAGCTGTAACAACAAGAGGATTTAATGAAGAAGATATGAAGGAAGTAGCGTCTATTATAAATGATGCACTTTCTAAAAAAGATAATGATTTAGAATTATTAAAATCAAGAGTTAAAGCCTTATGTGAAAAGCATCCTTTATATGAGTAATAAAGTTTATAGGTAGTTATTAATTCATAGAAAATATAAAAATTAAGAATAGTGGAGATATGTATTATTTTAATAAGAATGATTTAATACATATTTCTACTATTTTTTATTTAAAACATAATTGATTAGTTGAATTATATAAGAAAATGTAGTCAATGATATAAAAATAAAAACGTGTTATAATATAATTAATATAATATTATAGCAAAAAGGAGAAGAAGATATGAAGTTAATATCATGGAATGTTAATGGAATAAGAGCCTGTGTTACAAAAGGCTTTTTAGAATATTTTAAAGAAATGGATGCAGATATTTTTTGTATTCAAGAAAGCAAATTACAAGAAGGACAAATAGATTTAGAGCTAGAAGGGTATAATCAATATTGGAATTATGCTG
Organism: Clostridium mucosae; assembly: GCF_024622765.1. Taxonomy (NCBI): domain Bacteria; kingdom Bacillati; phylum Bacillota; class Clostridia; order Eubacteriales; family Clostridiaceae; genus Clostridium; species Clostridium mucosae. Next base: position 171,961 of record NZ_JANKAF010000001.1, read on the forward strand.
AGAAAAAAGGATATTCAGGAACAGCTATATTTACTAAAGAAAAGCCATTAAGTGTAAGATATGGACTAGGAATAGAAGAGCATGATAAAGAAGGAAGAGTTATTACTTTAGAATTTGAAAATTTTTATATGGTAACAGTATATACTCCAAATTCAAAGAATGAACTTGCAAGGCTAGATTATAGAATGATTTGGGAAGATGCATTTAGAGATTATTTAAAGGAATTAGATACAAAAAAGCCTGTTATAGTTTGTGGGGATTTAAATGTTGCACATAAGGAAATAGATTTAAAAAATCCTAAGACTAATTTAAGAAATGCAGGGTTTACAGAAGAGGAAAGAAGTAAATTTACTGAGTTATTAAATGCTGGTTTTGTTGATACATTTAGATATTTTTATCCTGATGAAGTTGGAGCTTATTCTTGGTGGTCATATAGATTTAATGCAAGAGCAAAGAATGCAGGATGGAGAATTGATTACTTCTTAGTATCAGATTCAATAAAGGATAAATTAGAAGATGCTAAAATTCATTCAGAAATTTTAGGATCTGATCATTGTCCAGTTGAACTTAGAATTAATCTTTAATCAAATAAACAATTAAGCTACTTTACTACTTATATAATAAATAGTAAAGTAGCTTTTTTCATTATAGAAATTACCAATATGAGTACTTATATAAGTAATTATAAGTACATTTGTGTTATTAAAATATTTTTATGTGAAATAATATCAAAACCTCTATGATATTAATTTCAGAATAATTAGAAATTACAAATTACTTTTGAAATGAGTAATATATAAATATAGAATATTACAAAAAGTTAGAGGTGAAATTATGGACAAAAATGAAAGTAATATTTTAAGATTTTCTGTATTAGGTACAATATTTTTTGCAGTATTTGGATTAGCTTGGGGATGACTGATAAAATCAGAAATGATTATTTTTGATGGACTATATTCATTTATAAGTGTTATATTATCGTCAGCTTCTTTGGTTGTATGTAAAGTTATAGAAGTAAAAGATAATGAAGATTTTCCATTTGGAAAGTATGTTTTGGAGCCATTAGTTGTATCTATAAATTCAATTATATTAATAATAATGTGCTTATTGTCATTATATGATGCTATAAATGCTTTATTGCTTGGAGGTAATAGCGTAAATACATCATCAGCAATAGTATATGCAATAGTATCAACTTTGGGTTCATTTATTTTCTACGATAGAATAAAAAAAGCAGGAAAGAAGATAAATTCTGAACTTATAGATGCTGAAAGTATACAATGGCTAATGGATGGAATATTAAGTGCTACAGTTTTATTTGGATTTATTTTATCTGTAATAATATCAAAAACTGCATTTTCATTTATAACAAAATATATTGATCCAACTATGGTTATAATAACATCAATTTTATTTTTAAAAGCTCCTTTAAAGATATTTATAAATAGCTTTAAAGAAGTTATTGGAGTAAGGGTTCCAGAAAGAATAAGTGTAGAAGTTGAAAAGCAAGTTGAAGTTATAAAAAATGAGTATAATTTTATACAAGCAGTAACAAGAGTATTGAAAATTGGTAGAAGTGTTAAAATTGAAGTTAACTTTATTATAGGAGAAAATAACCAGTTAATAACTAAAGAAGAAGAAGAAATTATAAAAAATGAATTATATATTGGAATAGACAGTGAAAATTATTTTAAAGATATGCAAATTATATTTACTACAAATAAAAATAATTTAATCACAGCATAATTTATACAATTGAAAAGTAATATATATTATGAATAAACTATAGGGGTGATGTAGTGTCAATTAAGGAAGTTAAAAATAGCTTACCAAAAGAACTTATAGAAATTTTAGAAAATATATTTACAGATAGGCAATTAGATCTTATTTATAAAAGTTATTATAGAGGAAGAAATACTACATTTAGAATTAATACTTTAAAAGGTAATACTAAGGAAGTAATGGATGAATTAAGCATGAATAGAATAAAAGCTGTAAATCATCCGTTATTGAAAAATGCATTTATTGCAAAAGACATTAAGGAGAGTAACTTAAGAAGATTAGAGATTTATAAATATGGTAAAATATATTTACAAAATCTATCTTCAATGTTACCTCCTTTATTTTTAGATTTAAAAGAAGATTTAGTTGTTTTGGATATGTGTGCAGCACCAGGAGGAAAGAGTCTTTACATGGCTGATATAACTAAAAATAAAGCTACTATTTTAGCAAATGATGTAAATGAAATAAGAAGAGAGAGATTAAATTATAATATAGAAAAACAAGGTGCAAATTCTATAATAGTTTTAGGAGCTGATGGATGTTCTATAGGTAAACGGTTAAATAAATACTTTGATAGGGTCCTTTTAGATGTTCCTTGCTCTGGAGAAGGAATAATAACATTAAAAAGCAGTAAGGCATATAAGGGGTGGAATGAAAAAAAAGTTGCACTATGCTCAAAATTGCAAAAAAAATTATTTGATAGTGCTTATAATGCTCTTAAACCTGGAGGGATAATGGTATATTCAACATGTACTTTAAATCCTTTTGAAAATGAAGAAGTGATAGAATATGCATTAAAGAAATATCCAGACTTGAGCTTAGAAAAAATTAATTTAGAGCTACCAAATGTAATAAGAGGTTTAAGCAAATATAAAGAAAAAATATATAGTGAAGAAATTACAAAATCAATAAGAATAATTCCAAATGAAAATATGGAAGGCTTTTTTATAGCTAAATTAGTCAAAAATAAATAATAGTTTTGATGATAAAATGCTATGTGATGCAAATTATCAATTTAAGTTTATGAATATAGTTGTAAATTCTTTAGATAAATATAAGGAATAAAATAAGTTTATATAAATAAAAATACCACTACAAAATTTGAAATCAAGCTTGTAGTGGTATTTTTGTGATTAAGATTTTAGTAATGAACATGAATTAAATGAAATCTTATATTATCATTACTCCAACCTAAGTCATAAGGAACAAGTAATCTATTGGTGTTATGACATGTAACTAATGGATAGCCTTTTGAGTCAAATCCAGTAACTGTTGATATATGAGTTATTCTGCCTTTCTTTTCATATGCAACAAAATCTCCAGGTCTCATATTAAATGCAGCTTTATATGTTTGCTGATAGGAGCCTTTGGCAATATATGAAGCTCTGCCACTTCCAACCATATAATTTTTAAATCCTTGCGCATTTAACCAAGCCTTAGTCCCTTCTTTTCCTGAGTAATTCCATAAACTATTTTTCTTGAATCCACCACCTTCAAAAAGAATTTGTGAAGCAAAATTTGCACAATCCCCACCATCAGGATTATGATCTTTATATTTTGAATTATACTTAAAAGTAAACTCTTCATCTTCAGATACTCCACAATATTTATGAGCGTACTCTATTGCCTTTGTTACTCTTTCACTTGGTACAAACTCTGGTTGTTTTTGAGATAATATATAATTTTTTATTTCATCAGATTTTATATTTTTTATATCAAGTGAGTCTGCAAAAGGGTCAGTATACCATTCCTTAGTGATAATATATCTATCATTTTCTTTCTTTAAGTTTAGGTAATGATTAGTTCCAAGTCTAAAATGATTAATAATATCTGGAGTATCTATATAATAATAATTAAAATCTGTTGCAACATCACAAATTACTCCATACAAACCAGGTTCTTTTTCAGCTACTTTTCTTATCCTTACAATAGATTTTAAATCTCTAAATTTAACTGCTTGTTTTTCTGACCAATTTATTAAATAGTTAGTTTTTTTAGCTTCACTTTCATATGCCCATAAACTTACTTTTATATTTAAATCATAAAATCCCTTTAATAGTTCACAATCTCCTGAAACTATTGCAGCATTTCTTTGTTCAAATAAATCTTCTAGTAAACCCTTGAACTCTTGTTTCATTTCTTCAGATGATAAACCATTATTTAAAAAAATAATAGCTTCCTCGTCTTCATTTAAATCTTCGGCAAAAATAGTAGAAAAGTGTAGTGTATTGAAAATAAATAGTGCAATCAAAATAAAAAAAATAAATTTATATTTAAGCTTCACAAATTTCGCCTCTTTCCTCTTTAAATTATATAAGTAGTTTATACAAAAGACGTTAAATTTATCTATAAGTTATTAGTATTTTGTATGGAGGTTTTTAGCAAATAAGTAATGAAAACATATAATAAAATATTATAAATTAAGTAAGGGGAAATTTATGAAAAGACTAAACTATCTTTATGATAATGCAATGGAAGTAAAATTTGATGATGGAGATAATATTGTGTTTATTTCAGATATCCACAGAGGTGATGGAACTTTTTATGATTCTCTTCTTCCAAACAGAAATATTTATAAGACGGCGCTTGCTTATTATTATAGAAAGGGTTTCACTTATGTTGAAGTTGGAGATGGAGATGAACTTTGGAAGAATAGAAATTTTAATGATATTGCATATTGCTATAGTGATATATTTAAATTGTTTAATAGGTTAAAAGAAGAAAATAGAATTTATATGATTTATGGAAATCATGATATAATAAAAAACAGGGAAAATTTTTATTATACACAATATAGGGCATTAAGAAAAGTTGGAGCTGATTATGGAAAAAACTTTTTAAAGTTCATTAAAGATATTAAATTTTATGAAGGTATTAATTTTAAATTTACTCCAGTTAATGAAAAATTTTTAGTTACTCATGGACATCAAGCAGATCTAATAAATTGTGATTATTGGATGATATCACGATTTTTAGTAAGATATGTATGGAAATTTTTAAATGGATTAGCAGGATTTAATGATCCAACAAGCCCTGCTAAAAATAATAAAAAAGGAAGCAAAGTTGATAGAAAGCTTGAAAAATGGACAAAAGAAAATGGTAAAATGTTGCTATGTGGACATACTCATAATAGTAGAATGCCAGGAAGTCTTGAACCACCATATTTTAATGATGGATGTTGTGTGTTACCATATGCAATGACAGCAATAGAAATAGAAAGTGGAAAAATATCTCTTATAAAATGGAGCGTGGAATCTCAAGAATCAGGAGTTCTTTGGGCAAGAAGAAAAGTTATTACTGGTCCAGAAAATCTAGAAGATTATTTATTATGGGCTAGAAACGAGAGAATTAGAATTATAAATGATGCTAAAGAAGAAGATGGAATTAAAATAAAAAATACAAAATAAAGGAGAGATATATATGAACTCAATTGACTTACATTGTGATACAGCTAGTAGATTATTATATGAAAACCTAAAGCTAAAGGAAAGTATTTGTAAAGTTGATATAAAAAAATTGAAGGAAGCAAAAGCATTAGCACAGGTTTTTGCACATTTTATAGAACTAAATATAGTAGATAATCCATATTTAGAATTTAAAAGAATGCATGAAATTTTAATGAAAGAATTAAAAGAAAATTATAATGATATTGAAATTGTAACGAATTTAAAGGAATTAGAAAGCGTTAATAATAAAGGGAAACTAGGAGCTTTTCTATCAATAGAAGAAGGTGAAGTGTTAGAAGGAAAAGTGGAAAGAGTAAAAGAAGTTTATGATATGGGAATAAGATTTATAACTTTAACATGGAATTTTCCTAATAGCATAGGCTATCCAAATGCAGGGTATAAATATAAAGATAATGGTTTGACTGCTAAAGGAAAAGAAATAGTTAATGAAATGGAAAGAGTTGGAATAATACCTGATTGTTCTCATTTATCAGATGGTGGATTTTACGATTTAGTAGATATATGCAGAAAGCCTTTTATTGCAACTCATTCTAATTCTAGAGAAATCACTAATCATTCAAGAAATTTAACAGATGATATGATAGTAAAATTAGCTAATAAGGGTGGTGTGATGGGATTAAACTTTTGTGCACCATTTTTAGGAAGAAACAAGGTTCCAACAATTGAATCCATGATAGCACATATTAAACATATAAGAAATATTGGAGGAATAGATGTACTTTCACTTGGAACAGATTTTGATGGAATTGAAAATGAAGTAGAAATTAGAAATATTGGAGAAATAGGAAAACTTAGAGATGCCTTAATAAAAGAAAATTTCACAAACTCAGAAATTGATAAGATATTCTTTAAAAATGTAAAAAGAGTGATTAAAGAGTGTTTATAATATAAATTAAAATTTAGGAGAAAAAGATGGAAAACTTACAAGGAAAAATAGCATTAGTTACAGGTGCATCACGTGGTATTGGAAAGGCAATCGCCGTTGAATTAGCTAAAGAAGGAGCAACAGTAATTATAAATTACTCAAAAGATGATAATGGTGCAGAAACTACATTAGCAGAAATAATTGCATTGGGAGGATATGGTAAATTATATAAGTGTAACATATCTGATTATGATATGAGCAAAGAAATGATTGACTATGTTATAGAATCCTTTGGGAAAATAGATATATTAGTAAATAATGCAGGAATATCTACTATAGGATTATTTATGGATTCTTCAAAAGAGGATATAGATAATGTAATGGGAATAAATATTCTTGGAGCTATGTACTTAAGTAAACATGTACTTCCACATATGATTTCAAAAGGGAAAGGAAATATAATTAATATATCTTCTATATGGGGTGATGTTGGAGCTTCATGTGAAGTAATATATTCTACTTCAAAAGGTGCAATAAATTTATTTACTAAATCACTTGCTAAGGAAGTTGCGCCAATGGGAATAAGAGTCAATGCAATTGCGCCAGGAGTAATTAATACAGAAATGAATGCATTTTTATCAGAAGATGAAAGAAGTGAATTAGAAGAGGAGATACCAATGGGGAGATTTGGTGAAACGGACGAAATTGGAAAATTGGTAGCCTTTATATGTAATGATTCATGCAAATATTTAACTGGACAAATTATAAAAGTTGATGGAGGACTTATTTAGAATTAATATTAGGTAATTGATAATAGACATAAACTTCTATTTAAGTTTAAAAGCTTCTTTAAGTAAGTAAAATCAATGGTTAAAAAGGATGTCGCGAAACGCGACGCCCTTTATAAAAATTATATGTTAAAGTGATATTCAATACTATAAGTTAGTATGAAAAAGCCTATAATTATTTTTTATATTTCTTAAATATTTTCTTTATTGATATTACAATAAGTTTTACAAGTAAATAGACAAAGAATATATAAATAAAACCATATAAGCCATAAGCAATATCAGCAAATTCCATATTACCTCTATTTGTTAGTTTTTGTTGTATTTCTATAGCAAAAACTATAACTATCATTACTGTTAATGTATATATAAAAGATATTGCTGTAATGCTATATTTAGCAAGTTTTTTAAATAAAATTTGTGTTATTCCAAATATGATAATTCCTATTAAAGCCATGAATATAAAGTGGAGTTGTTTGTCATTTAATGGATATCCAGCTATGCTAACAATATCTAAAACTTTATCATGTAAGTCATTAATAATGCTAGCTATTAATTTCAATATTTCTACCATAGATATTCCCCCTATGTTTTTTATCATTTATTATATCATTAAATATAACAATTTACTAATTTTGTATAATAAATATACTTTGAATATCTAATGTTTAACTAAAGAAGGTTTACAGAATATTATAAATTAGATATAGTTTAATTAGATAAAAGAAAATAAATAGAGATTTTGTTAAGAGTTAAAATAGAACTCTTAAAAGAGAAAGGACTTAATAATATGGGAAAAGTATTAGTACTAGCAGAAAAGCCTTCTGTTGGTAGAGATATAGCAAAGGTTCTAAAAAGTAATCAAAATAAGGGATCATATATTGAAGGAAGTAAGTATGTAATAACTTGGGCGTTAGGCCATTTGGTTGGTCTTCAAGATCCAGAAGGTTATGATGAAAAATATAAAACTTGGAGCATGGAAACCCTTCCAATGTTACCTAAGTATATGAAGCTAACAGTTTTAAAAAAGACATCTAAGCAATTTTATGAAGTGAAAAAGCTTTTAAATAGAAATGATATTGAAGAAATAGTAATAGCTACAGATGCTGGTAGAGAAGGTGAGCTTGTAGCAAGATGGATTATAGAAAAGGCAGGAGTTAAAAAACCTATAAAAAGACTATGGATATCATCTCAAACTGATAAGGCGATATTAGATGGCTTCAAGAACTTAAAGCCTGGAATCCACTATGAAAACCTATATAAGGCAGCAGTATGTAGAGCAGAAGCTGATTGGATAGTTGGACTTAATGCAACAAGAGCTTTGACATGCAAATATAATGCGCAACTTTCAGCAGGAAGAGTACAATCTCCAACTTTAGCTATGATAGTTGATAGAGAAGATGAAATAAAGAATTTTAAACCAAAAGACTTTTATACTATATCTGCAAAAGCAAATGGAATATCACTTCAGTGGATGAATAGTGATAATAATTTAAGGATTTTCAATGAAGAAGTAGCAAATAAGATTTTAAATAACTTAAAGGGACATGATGCTAAAGTAACATCTATAACAGAAACTCCTAAAAAGAAGTTTTCACCAGCTTTATATGATTTAACAGAGCTTCAAAGAGATGCAAATAAAATATGGGGATATTCAGCAAAGCAAACTTTATCAATAATGCAAAGGCTTTATGAAAATCATAAGATATTAACATATCCAAGAACTGATTCTAGATATATATCTACAGATGTTGTTTCAACTATTCCAGAGAGATTAAAAGCAATATCTATTGGTGAATATAGAATGGCAGCATCTGAAATATTAAAGGGAAAAATAAGTGCTAATAAAAGCTTTGTAGATAATAGCAAAGTTAGCGATCACCATGCAATTATACCGACTGAACAAAAGCCAAACTTAAGTAATTTAAGTTCAGAGGAAAGACATATATATGACCTTGTAGTTAAAAGATTTCTAAGTGTTTTAATGCCTCCATTTGAATATATACAAACAAACATTAAAGCAGAAATAAATGGAGAAAATCTTGTTGCAAAGGGGCAAGTTATAAAATCAAAGGGATGGAAAGCCTTATATGATAAAGAAATAATAGATGATAATTCAAAAGAAGATGATTTAAAAGATCAAGTGCTTCCAAAGCTTAATACAGGAGATATATTAAAGATAAATTCAGTAGATTTAAATAAAGGGCAAACTAAACCACCAGCTAGATTTAATGAAGGAACTCTTTTATCAGCTATGGAAAACCCACAAAAATATATTAGTGTAGATAAAGATTCTGCTAAAACATTAAACGAAACAGGTGGACTTGGAACTGTTGCAACTAGAGCAGATATAATAGAAAAATTATTTAATTCTTTTGTAATAGAAAAGAAAGGTAAAGAAATAATACCTACATCTAAGGGAAGACAACTTATAGATTTAGTTCCAAAAGAACTTAAATCACCATTATTAACTGCAAAATGGGAAAAGAGATTAGATGGAATAAGTAAAGGAAAAGAAGATTCTAATTTATTTATAAAAGAAATGAGAAACTATGCTGTAGCATTAATAGAAGCTATAAAAGGAACTGATAGTAAATTTATTCATGACAATAAAACAGGCAAGAAGTGTCCTAATTGTGGTAAATATCTTTTAGAGGTAAAAGGTAAAAATGGAGTCATGAATGTTTGCCAAGATAGAGAGTGTGGCTATAGGGAAAGCGTAAGTAGAAATACAAATGCTAGATGTCCAGAATGTAAAAAGAAATTAGAACTTCGAGGACATGGAGAAGGGCAAATATATGTATGCCCAAATACCAATTGTACATTTAGAGAAAAAGCTTCAGTATTTAATAAAAGATTTAACTCTAAGTCTGATAAGGTAAATAAAAAAGAAGTAAATAACATAATGAAGAAGATGAAAAAGGAAGCTGAACAGACTTCTGCTGAGGATAATCCATTTTCAGCTTTACTTGGAAAAATTAAATAGATAAAACTTTAATTAAATGCTATAAATGAACATTCAAATGTTTATTTATGGCATTTTTAAATTATGAAGATTTATTAATCATTTATAAATTGGATTTTTAACAAATTTAATAAAGTGATGAAATGAAAAATAGTATGTAATTTAATAAAATAAATATAATTAAAAATATTCAAAATTATTTAGTTCTGCATATATAGATAACATAATGATATATATTATTATTAAAATATTCTTTGCTAAATATATTCGTGACGAACTAAATTTAGCACCGCATCCTTTCTATTTCTGCGAGTTTTAAAAAGAAGATGACTCGATTTCTGTACGGCTTTTTTCAGATTTTAATTTTTCTATTTTGGTCATTATTATAATATGATATCGTTTATTTTATCTTTTATCTTTCAATATCTGAATTAATAATGCATTAAGGAGTAAAAAAAGTATAAAAGAACAATGACTTTTTAATTAAATTAAATAAATATTGAAAAAATTAATATTTATTTAAAAATATGCAAGAAAGTTCTAGTTAGCAAATAAATAAATCAATGATATAATAAATAGAAAACAAGTAAAAATTGTAATAAATATTAGAAAAGAGGGGTAATGTTAATAAGATGTCAAAAAACTATAATATGGAATTTAACAAGGAGCTGTGTTTGGAATTGTAGATTCTGTTGTGTTGCAGCAAAATGCACAGGAGGAATGGAAAAAGTAAATGTAAATAAAGATCCTAAATTCAAGTATGATAATGAACTATCATATGAAGAAAAAATAAAAATAATAGATCAATTAAAATATGGAAAATATAGAATAGACTTTTCAGGAGGAGATTTATTGATAGATCCTCTTAACCTTGATGTAATTGAATATGCATCAGAAAAACTTTGTAGTGAAAATGTTGGAATTAGTATTTCAGGTAGATTTGTAGATGAAGAAATGATTGAAAAACTAAAAAGAAAATTCATTTTTCGTACATCCACATTTTGTTACACTTAGTAACAAGTGGATTGATAACAAATGTGTTATCGAAGTTTTTATTAAGAAAGTGGAAAAGAGATAAATGGTACACACCTGTGGACTCCATGAAAATGGCCGTTTTCATATTAAACTCTTCTTCCACTTTTTTTATTTCTTTTAATAAGTTGTTAAAGCCATTAACATCATTCTTTATTCTAAATGGCTTCTTGAAAACATCTCCGTTAGGTGCAAGTATTGCAACATAAAAAAAATCTGCTGAAACATCAATTCCTACTGTAGGACTATTAAAAAATTTAGATATTGTAAATATCTCCTTTAAATTTAGTTTAGAGATAGAATAGAAATTCAAATCTATCAGTTAGCCTATAACGTTGTTTGTGACATGGGTAATTCCCAAAGGGAAACCCAACCAGAGCTAAACATAGAAATCTAACTGATGGAAAGATACGCTAATTTGCGGGTATAGGCTCATAAAGCTTCCCAGGAGGATTACATCTATCATCTATTTAGGAGTATTATACTAAAATATATTTAATTTGGTTAGGCCCCAAAATGGATTTAAATAGAAAACCATTATTACAAAATATATGCGTTCTGCATCGGAAGATGCTAGACGAGATATATTTAAAAATATGAATATTAAAATAATGATATGAATTAATGCTCGTTAGAAATACATTAAGTTTTCTATCAAATGTTATATCTATATCATACAAGGAGAATAGCAAATGAAGTACTCAAGAAATGTAAAAATGTTATTAATTGTATCCATATTTATGAATTTGAGTTTATTTGCTCCAATAGAAACCGTATATTTCACAACAAAAGGGGTTCCAGTACAGATTATTTCTTTACTAAATTTAATAGTTCCAATAGGATGTGCAGTATTAGAAATACCAACAGGAATAATAGGTGACTGCATTGGAAGGAAAAAAACATTATCTGTTGCAATGGGATGTTTTGCTCTTTCAAGTTTTTTACTTATTTTTTCTAACTGTGTTCCTATGTATTTTATTATATATTTAGTTGAAGCAGTTGGATGGAGTTTCTTTTCTGGAAATACAGATGCAATAATAGTAGAAGATGTAAAGGGAACTAACCTTAATTTAGGAGCACAGTTTTCTTTCTTTTATGCAGGCTTTAGTATTGCGCCAATAATAGCAGGGATGCTTAATTCTACAATACTTAAGAATGCAAATGGCGATACATATAGGATGTTAATAATCTTAACATTTATTTTTAAGTTTTGTTCGTTCATCTGTACAATATTTTTAAAACTTAAAAGTGATATAAGTAAAGGCTCAAATGAAGCAAAAATAATATTTTTTTCTTGTTTGCGTAAGGTTTTATTAGAGAAGGAATCAATTTTTATAGTTGTTTATGAAGCATGTGGGAGACTACAATATTATATACCAGTTCTTACACAAACTATGTTAAATAGAAATGGATTTGATATAAAGTTATTTGGAGTTTTATACACGTTAATTACAATAATAACTGCAGTAGCACAATTTTTTGCTAACAAGATTTTGGAAAAGACTAACAATAGATTTGTGCTTAAAAATTCTATGATTCTTCTAGTATTTTCAGTAATGCTGATGATATCAAATAATAATATTTTGATAATTTTAGGATTATTATTAATTTCAATAGTAGGTCCTATAAGAAATTTACCATTAACTTTAATAAAGAATAAAGAAATTGAGGATGAAGTACGTTCAACTTATTTATCGATAATATCATTTTTAGTATTAACATTAAATTTTGTAGTGTTATCAATTGTAGGATTTATATTCTCATATAGCAGAGTTTGTGGACTAGCAGCGTTAATGGTGGTAATTTTTATAGGCGGAGCTATTAGCGTAAATAAAATTTGTTTAGAGGGAGATAAATAAGGAGTATACATGAATGAATATATAATTAACACATTAAAAAAGAAAAAGTTATGTTCGATTGCTACATTTAATGGGGTATTTATAGATAATGCGGTAGTGTTTTATTTATCTCAAAATTTTAGTATTTATTTTGGAGCATATAATTATACTACAAAATGTAAATTTATAAATGTTAATAAGTTAGTTGCATTAACTATAGGAAATATACAAATACATGGAAGATGCGTAAAAATAGGTAAGAATAGTTTAGAATATGAAAAGATAAAAGCAGAATATTTAGAGAAGTTTCCTTACTATGGAGAATATTTAAGGGATAAGAATAATTATTTATATAAAGTAACTCCTTTAGTATTGTGGATGTACGATAATAGAAAAAGTGGTATGAATCGAGAAAAAATAATATTTAATGAAGAATATTATAAAAGAATTAAACCATATGATTATGTTGAAAACATACAATTAGATTATTTTAAGTATGTTTAAGAAAGAATGGTGTAAAGTGAAACTATATAATAGAGAAGTAAATGATTTATTGACAAAATCAAAATTGCCAGATGCTGATTATGTAATTAATCCATACATAGGATGTACGCATAAATGCATATATTGTTATGCTGAGTTTATGAATAGATTTGCTCGTTGTTCAGAAAAGTGGGGAGAATATATAATAGTAAAAGATGCTAAAAAGGATATTAAGTGCAATGATATGGAAGAAAAAACTATACTAATTAGTTCAGTTACTGATCCGTATAATTCTATAGAGAAAAAATATAGAAAAACAAGAATGGTTCTAGAACAGTTAGTAGATTCAGAGGCAAATATTGAAATATTAACAAAGTCTAAAAATATGTTAGATGATATTAAGATAATAAAAAAAATTAAAAATATAAAAGTAGGAATCTCTATGAATACTATAGATGATACTTTTAGAGAAAAAATTGAACCATGTGCAAGTTCAGTTGATGAAAGAATTAATACTTTAAAGGTATTACATGAGAATAATATAAATACATATGCATTTATATCTCCAATTTTCCCAGGGATAACAGATTGTAAAAAGATAGTGGATAGTGTTAAGGAATATGCTGATTATGTTTGCTTTGAAAATTTGAATCTAAGAGGAAATCATAAAAAGGTAGTCTTAGATTTTATAAGTACGAATTATCCTTATTTAATGGATTTATATAATAATATTTATGTTAAAAAGGATTTAAGCTATTGGGAGAACTATCAGAAAGATTTAAATAACTATTTAGAATCATTAGAAATAGATTGTAAATATTATTTCTATCATGACAAAATAAAAAAACAATGATAATAAAATAATAGAAAGGATAATTATAATGAAGATAGGTGTAAATTATGATGTAAAAGATTTTGAATGTATAGAAAAACTAGAAAAATATGATTTTGTAGAAATATCAGATTTTATATTTCCTGAAAGAATACTAGATGCAGAAAAGATACTTGAATCAGCATTCAATAGAAAAAATAAATTAAATATTCAATGTTTGGAGGGACCTATTCGTGATATTAAACCAGAATCAGGCGATCCGAAAATAAGACAAATAACTGTAAATAGATTTAGCATCAAAATATAATATAAAGTATGTAATGTTTTCAACTACTTTTGATAATTTAGTTAAGTTTGATTTTTATTCTGAAATGTGGCTAGAAAGAAATATGAAATTCTGGAAAGAAATAATAGAATATGCAGAAAAGAAAAATGTTATTTGTTTATATTGTAATGTTTGGGATGAAAGCCCATACTTATTAAAAGAGTTATTTGAATATATTAATTCAAAATATTTTAGATTTGCATTTGATATAGGACATGCTAATTATATATCTAATCTTTCTTTAGATATCTGGGTAGAAACTATGAAGGAATATATTAGTTATGTGGCAGTACATGATAATTATGGAGATAAGGATGCTCATCTGGGAATAGGAAAAGGAAATATTAATTTAATTGATATAGTTAATAAAATTAATAATAATTGTAAGGATGTTGTGTGGTGTATACAGACGTTCGATAAAGGTGATACTCAGGAATCAATAAACTTATTAAGATCATTTATAAAAGACATATAAGCCAGACAGGAGAAGAAGATTTCTTACAAAATCATCACAAAACTTGTGGGGATTTTTGTAATATTAAAAATAAGTTAATAAAGATAAACTCAGTAGATTTAAGTAAAGGTCAAACTAAGCCACCAGCTAGATTTAATGAAGGAACTCTTTTATCAGCTATGGAAAACCCACAAAAATATATTAGTGTAGATAAAGATTCTGCTAAAACATTAAATGAAACAGGTGGACTTGGAACTGTTGCAACTAAAGCAGATATAATAGAAAAATTATTCAATTCTTTTGTAATAGAAAAGAAAGGTAAAGAAATTATACCTACATCTAAGGGAAGACAGCTTATAGATTTAGTTCCAAAAGAGCTTAAATCACCATTATTAACTGCAAAGTGGGAAAAGAGATTAGATGGAATAAGTAAAGGAAAAGAAGATTCTAATTTATTTATAAAAGAAATGAGAAACTATGCTGTAGCATTAATAGAAGCTATAAAAGGAACTAACAGTAAATTTATTCATGACAATAAAACAGGTAAGAAGTGTCCTAATTGTGGCAAATACCTTTTAGAGGTAAAAGGTAAAAATGGAGTTATGAATGTTTTCCAAGATAGAGAATGTGGATATAGAGAAAATGTAAGTAGAAATACAAATGCAAGATGTCCAGAATGTAAAAAGAAATTAGAACTTCGAGGACATGGAGAAGGGCAAATATATGTATGCCCAAATACCAATTGTACATTTAGAGAAAAAGCTTCAGTATTTAATAAAAGATTTAATTCTAAGTCTGATAAGGTAAATAAAAAAGAAGTAAACAACATAATGAAGAAGATGAAAAAGGAAGCGGAAGAGCCACTAAATAATCCTTTTGCAGAACTATTAGGAAAGATGAATTTAAAAGACTAATGTAATAATTAGATAGTAAAAGGAATAGGTATTTCTACCTATTTCTTTTGCTTTTTTTCATAGAAAATACAAGATATTTTGTTCAAAATGAATATACATTTATAAACCAATATTTGGTATAATTCTCTTATTAAATATCGGAGGTGTGGTATGGATGAAATGATTTTACTTGGAATTAAAGTAATAGCTATAATCCTTGGAATAATATTATTATTTTGGATTATAGGATTTAGAATAGTTCCAAATGATAAGGTTGGTATTGTGGAAAAATGGTGGTCTACAAAAGGTTCATTAAAGGAGCAAATAATTGCATTGAAAGGGGAAGCGGGATATCAGCCTGCATTGCTAAGAGGAGGTATTCATTTTAGGACGCCATTTATTTATAAAGTCCATATAGTTCCTTTAGTAACAATACCTCAAGGAAAAATTGCATATGTTTTTGCAAGAGATGGTAAACCATTAGATGCAACACAAACTTTAGGAAATGTAGTTAAAGAGGGAAACAACTTTCAGGATGTAAGAGGATTCTTAGAAAATGGAGGACAAAAAGGTCCGCAAAGAGGAATAGTAAGAGAAGGTACTTATGCTTTTAACCTCGCACAATTTGTGATTATTACTGAAAATAAAACTTATTATTTGAAGATGGGAAATAAACAAGAGCTGGATACTATTTCAACTATGTCTAGATTAATTTCTGAAAGAAGAGGGTTTGAGCCAGTTATAATTGAAGGTAATAGTGATTTAGTAGGAATAGTAACAGTGCATGATGGACAGTCATTAGGTTCAGAAAATATAATTTGTCCTATAGTTGGAGATAACCATAATGATGAAAATTATCATAATAATTTTCAAGATATTGATGCATTTTTAAGAGCAGGAGGATATAGGGGAAGACAATATCAAGTTTTAGCTGATGGTACTTACTTTATAAATAGGTTATTTGCCACAGTAGAATATATTCCTAAGATAGTTATTCCAGTTGGATTTGTAGGTGTTGTTGTCTCATATACAGGATCAAAAGGAGAAGATTTTTCAGGAAACGATTATAAACATGGAGAATTAGTTAAGAAGGGATATAGAGGGGTTTGGAATGAACCATTAATGCCTGGTAAATATGCATTTAACACATATGCCGGCAATATTATTAAAGTACCAACTACTAACGTTATATTAAAATGGATTAGTAACCAAAATGGTAGTCATAAATATGATGAAAATCTTAAAGAAGTAAATTTAATCACTAAGGATGCATTTGAACCAACATTACCATTGTCAGTAGTATTCCATATAGATTACAGAAAGGCGCCTCTTGTGATTCAAAGATTTGGAGATATAAAGATGCTAGTAGATCAAACATTAGATCCTATGGTATCGGCATATTTTAAAAATATTGGACAAACTAAAACATTAATAGAATTGATACAACAAAGAAATGAAATTCAAGCTCAAAGTTCATTAGAAATGCAAGGAAAGTTTGAACACTATAATTTAGAATTAGAAGAAGTATTAATAGGAACACCTGGAAGTTCTAAAGCTGATACAAATATTGAGACAATATTAACACAGCTAAGAAGTAGACAAATTGCAAAAGAGCAGCTTGAAACTTATGAAACTCAGCAAAGAGCAGCTGAAAAAGAAAAAGAACTCAGGGAAGCAGAAGCTATTGCAAAACAACAAACTACTTTAACTGAATCAGATATCAATATTAGGATACAGGAAAATCAAGGTAAAGCTGAGCTTATGAAGGCTAAGCAAGATGCTGAAAAAATACAAAATCTTTCTGAAGCTGAAGCTTATAAAGTTAAAAAGCAATCCGAAGCTGAGGCATTTAAAATAAAAATAACTGCAGAAGCTGACGCTGATAAGGAAGCAAGAGTAGGTATATCAAAAGCTATAGCTGCAAAAGAGCAAGTAAATGCTTATGGAGGACCACAATATAAAGTTATAAATGATGTTATGACTTCATTTACAAATGCAATTAAAGAGGGAAGTATTGATATAGTGCCAAGAACTCTTATAAATACTGGAACAGAAGGAGAAGGTAAGGGATCAAATGCTTTTGAATCTTTAGTTATGCTTTTGCTAAGTGAAAAATTAACTGCTATTCAAGAAAATAAATCTATTGATGAATCAGAAGAGTTATTAAAAATAAAAGAAGAAATAATGAATAATTTAAGAGAAAAAAAACCTACAGAATTAGAAATTGAGTAGTAAGAATAGTTAATTTTATGTTCTTGGAAAATTTTAGAAGTCCGGATAAAGGAAATATGCAGAAATGTATATTTCCTTTATTTTTTGTAGAAAAAGAGAGATATTTTTGTTTAAATTGATGTGTATATATCCACCAGTATCTGGTATAATATCTTTTGTTAATTATACTGTTATGTTGAAGCAAAATAAGAAATGATATTAAAATAAATATAAGAAGAAAATAGGAAGTATGAAATAAAATAAAAAAATTTTTATAATAATTTTTGAATATTTATATAAAATAAGAATAGAAATATATAGTCTGAAAAATTTCTATCATAAATTTAAAGTTATTTATAGATGAATAAAAATAATAACAGATGGTGAAAATTATAACAATAAGGAGGAATGTGGAAATGAATAAATCAGAATGTACATGTACTAAATGTGGATACACTTTCGAGGAGTTAAAGGATGAATGTTTAATTATATGTCCATATTGTAAAAAAATAAAGAAGATACAAGATTTTAACTTAATAGAAGGTTAAATTGTTAAGTAGTAGAAAGTCTAAATTCTACTACTTTTTTATAACAAAATATAAAGAAAATAATATTATGAATTAGAGTTTTTAAAATAATATAAGGGATGAAGTTTCATCACTTATATTATTTCTGAATCATCAGCTTTTTTTAATGTAAATTCAAACTTAACTCCATCATTTGTATTACTTAGAGAATAAGAACTTTCATGTAAGGTTAAAATTCTTTTTACAATTGCAAGTCCAAGCCCGTTACTATTATTAGAAGTAGTCCTTGCTTTATCAATTCTATAAAATTTTGTATATAAATTTTCAATCTCATTTTCAGGTATATACGCGCCTTTATTCTCAATGGAAATATTAACTAAAGAGTCAGTACTATTTACCTCAATAATTACTTTTTTTCCATTAGGAGTATATTTTAGAGTATTACTTATAAGATTTGTAATAACTTGTTCTAACTGAAATACATCACCGATTATATAGCAATATTTAAAATCTGTCTTTAATTCTAGATTTATATCTTTTGAATCAAATTCCAATGAGAAGCTTTTAATAAGCTTTTGTATAAGTCTAAGTATATTAAATTTTTCTAAAACTAGCTCTATGCTTCCAGATTCAAGTTTTGAAAGTTCTAACATATTAGTTACTAGTTTATTCATTTTATGTGATTCATCAATTATAGTGTCTAGATAAACTAAAGCATCTTTACCAGTAGCAATTCCATCTTTAAGGCCTTCTGCATATCCTTCTATTATTCCAATAGGTGTTTTCAAATCGTGAGAAACACTTGCAACAAAATCTTTCCTCATTTCTTCTAGTTTACGTTCTTTTTCAATATCTTCCTCTAATTTTTTGTTTTTTTGTTTTAAATCATCTAATGCATTTTCAAGTGTGGAAGATAAAAAGTTTAATGTTATAGCAAGATTACCAATTTCATCATCAGAGTTTACTTCACATTTAGCTTTAAAATCCATTGCTGACATTCTTTTAGCAACTTTATTTATATTTATTAACGGTTTAGAAATCAAATTTGCATATACAAAAGATAAGAAGACTGCAATAATACTAAAACCTAAAAATAAATATACATAAAACTCTTTAGTTACACCAGCAGCTTCATTTATAGGTTGCATTGATGAAACAGATACAATAATTGAATCATTTTTAGAAGTTAATGACATTGGAGATAAAATACCGATTTTTTTTGTACCACTTAACTTATTCTCAAAAACGCTAGCTTGTGGCTTACCAGAAGTTAAAACTTCATTAATAAGATATTTATCATTGATAAGTTCAGCATAAAATGCAGTTAAAATTTGAAAGTCATCTGTATTTTTACCGTAATTAGCTAGAAATTTAACTGTACCATCTAATGAAAGAATAACAACTCTGGAATCAGTTTCTTGCTCGAATCTAAACAATGCTTTATTTAAAATATTTTCATCAGTATAATAAGAATTTAAAGTGCTAAATTTACTAGATTCCTTGATCATGTCTTTTACTTTTCTATTTAAATAAAAATCTTCAAAAAATAGAATTTGAAATAACATGCTAAATATTAATAAAATAAATATTAAACCAAAGGTTATTAAAAATAATTTTTTTGAAATGCTAAATTTATCTTTGTGCTTCAAATCTATATCCACTTCCTCTAACAGTAACTATATAGGATGATTTATCTCCAAGCTTTTCCCTAAGTCTTTTTATGTTTGTATCAACAGTTCGTAAGTCGCCATAGTAATCTAATCCCCATACATTATCTAATATTGTATCTCTGGATAATGCAATTCCTTCATTATCAGATAGGTAAGATAATAGCTCAAATTCTTTTGGAGATAAATTTATGACTTCATTATTTACCTTAACTTCATGAGATAATTTATTTATAGTTAACCCATTATATTCATTTGAACCAGAAAAAGTATCTTCAGAAGTTCTCTTAAGTAAAGCTTTTACCTTGGCTATTAGTAGTTTAGGTGAAAAAGGTTTGGTTATATAATCATCAGCGCCCATTTCATATCCAAATAACTTATCTTCTTCTTGGCCTTTGGCAGTTAATAATATAACAGGTACTGTAGAGACCTTTCTTATCATTTCTAAAACTGTAATTCCATCAACCTTTGGCATCATAATATCTAATATAACTAGATCTATTTTATTACTAATGAAAAAATTTAGCCCTTCATCTCCATCAGCAGCTTCAATAATTTTAAATCCTTCTTTTAAAAAATAATCTCTAAGTAAAAATCTAATACGAGTTTCATCTTCAATTAATAGAATATTTTTTTGCATAAAACCCTCCCTATAATCAATTCTTTAATATAATTATAAATGTCAAGACTTGAGTGGTAAAGATTAATTAATCAAATTAAATAAAAAGTAATATTTATCTTGTTATATAGCTAAGTACATTTTTATATTGAAAAACAGTATTAATTTTGAGAAAAATTTCATAAAAATAAGTAAAGATAGTTATTAATTACTTCTTGCGTAAATTGTTTAAAAATAATAAGTAATTATTTGATTTAAAAAGAGTAATAATGTAGATTCTTAGTTGAAACATATATATAATTATAGTATTGTATTTAGAATATAGTCATATTATATTTTTAATAAGTAAAGTAGTATGAAGAATGGGTGGATTAATATGTTTAAATTGAATTTTGATGTTGAAAGACATTTTTTAGATAATGGATTAGAAGTTATAACAATAAAAAAAGATACAAAAATTTCAGCTATAAACGTTGGAATTAAGGTTGGATCACTTTATGAAAATATGAATGAAAAGGGAATTTCTCACTTTATAGAGCATATGCTGTTTAAAGGAACAAAAAAAAGAAGTTATGAAGAATTAAGTGATGAATTAGAGTTTCTAGGGGGAGAGTATAATGCATATACAGATTATACATCTACAGTGTTTACTATAAGTTGTTTGGAAGAGGAATTTAAAAATGCTATAGAAATTTTAGGCGATATGGTTATAAATCCCGCATTTAATAAAGGAGAATTAGAAAAGGAAAGAGGAGTAATACTTGCAGAAATGAGAACTAGCAAGGACGATATTGAAGATTTAAGTTTCAAGAGAACAAATGAAGTAGCATTTAATAAAAGTCCGTTAAAGTATGATGTAGCAGGAATTGAAGCAAATGTAAGAAATTATAATAGGGATGATTTGATTAATTTTTATAAGAAGCATTATATTCCAAATAATGCTTTAGTTACAGTAGTATCCTCATATGATCATGATGAAGCATTAAATGAAGTGAAAAAGGTTTTTAAAGAATGGGAACGAGGAGAAAAGATAGAAAAAAGTATTTTAGAAGAAAAGAATATATGTAAGTCTATAACAACAACCAAATCTAATATAGAACAAAATACAATAGTTTACTTATATACTTTCTATAATTTAAATAGAGATTTAGAACTTCCTCTTAGAATTTTAAATCATAGATTAGGAGAGAGCTCTAACTCACTTTTATTTAGAGAAGTTAGAGAAAAAAGAGGACTTGCTTATGATATCTATACAAGTATAGATATGACTAATAGTGTTAAGACTTTATATATCTATACAGCAGTTGGAGAAGAAGACCTTAATGCTGCAGTAGATGCAATAAATGAAACAATATCTGGGGTTAAAAGTGGAAGTTTAGCAATTGGTGAAAGAGATTTAGAACTTATGAAAAAAGTCCATAAAACAGCTGTTATTTCCACTTTAGAAGATCCTTCAGAGCTGTGTAATTATATGCTTCATCAAGGATTAGATGGTGAAGACTTATATGAATTTGTTAAGGATATGGAAAAGTTACATTCTCTTGATATAAATAGAATTCAAGAAGTTGCTAGGGAAGTTTTATGTAATCCAACAATTCATATATTAAAATCTTAAAATATTGGAGATAATTATGAATATTATTACAAAAATAGAGGTACAAAAGAGAAACAAAGAAAGAGTAAATATATATATTGATAATGAGTATTCATTTTCTTTAAGTGCAGAACTAGTATATAAAGAAGGACTTAAAATAAATGAAAAAATTGATTTAGAAAAAATGAAATCTATTGCTAAAGAGGATAATTATATGAAGTGCAAAAATGCTGCACTTAGAATAGTAGAAAAATCATATAAGAGTGAAAAAGAGTTAAAGGATAAACTTTTATTAAAGGGATATGATAATTTAACAATTGATAAAACTTTAAGTTTTTTAAAAGAATATAATTTTTTAAGTGATACAAATTATGTGAAAATGTATGTTAAGGATAGAAGTAGACTACAAGGAAAAAAGAAGATAAAATATGATCTAATAAAAAAGGGTATTAACGATAACCTTATAGAAAGAGAAATATCTAATATAGATGAAGAAGAAGAAAAAGAAGTAGCATATAATATGGCACTAAAAAAGTATAATGTTTTATCAAAAAGAGAATCTGATAAATATAAGTTATCTCAAAAGATATATAGATTTCTATTATCAAAAGGATATGATTACGATACAGTATCATATGTTGTAAAAAGAGTAACAAATACTGATGATATGTAGATTATTAAAAAGGAGAGACATTAATGGTTACATATTTACCTTATATATTATGTGCTATATTAATGCTTTTTTCAATAAAGGGTAGTATACAAGGGTCTTTAGAAGAAGGAAGTGCTAAGTACTCTTTAAATAGATTAGTTTATTATTTTTCTATTTTTATAACATTTTTAATTATGCTTACTAATTTAGATAAGATATATCTAGAAGTATTAAAGTTTGTAAGTGATAATTCTAATGTTACTTTAGTAAATAATAATTTATTTAAAGCATTAGTATTAGGAATAGTTTTTTTAGTTATACAAACTATTATTTATTGGATTTTAAAATGTTTAAGTGAACCATTATCAAAAGCTTATAAATTCTTATTAAGCGAAGGTAAATTAAGGATAGTATTATTTTCATCACTGTTTGGATTTTTAAAAGGGTTAGTTATTATTTTAATAATGTTTATGGGAATAATAACTTATAATACAACCTTCGGAAGAAGTATGAAAATCAATTTATTTAACAGCATTAATGGATATAATACTTTAGAAAATATAATGTCAATAAATAAGCCGGTTTTATCTTACGATGATTTTAAAGAATATATTCCGGTAAATTCTAATGTAATAGTATATTATAATGGTGTCACTTTAGAGGATGGTATTAAATCATCCAAAGAAATAGATGAAAAGGCACTTGAAATAATAGGAAATGCTAAAAATGATAGAGAAAAGGCAAAAAGATTATATTCATGGATAGGCTCAAATATAAAATATGATTTTGCAAAAGCAGAAAAAGCATTAGGACCGGAAGGTGTAACTAATAGTGGAGCCATTGAAGCTTGGAATACTCGAAGTGGGATTTGCTTTGATTATGCATGTCTTTATGTAGCTATGGCAAAATCAGTTGATTTAGGAAGTAGAATAGTAACTGGAGATGCATTTGATGGTCAAAATTATGGACCTCATGCATGGAATCAAGTATATCTTAAAGATGAGGGTATTTGGATTAATGTTGATCCAACATTTTATTTAGCAGGAGATTACTTTGATAATAAAGACTTCAATGAAGATCATTTAAATGCTCAAATAGCAGGTGAATGGCTTTAAGTGTATAAGTTAAAAAGCATTATAACCTTAAACAGGTTATAATGCTTTTTTGTTTTTAGACATTATTAAATTTATTGCTTTTTCACAATCAGTATCTGAACTATCTAAGGACCAAGCTATGTTAAAATAAATTAATGCTTTTTTAACTTCTTCTTTCATTGCATAACAATATGCTAAGTTAAAGAAATATTTACTTTCTTGTTGCATAGCAAGTGCTTTCTTTATCATTGATATTGCTAAATCAAAATTTTTAAGTTTTATATAACAAACTCCGCAGTTGTAGTAAGAACATGCTGTACTTTCATTGTTTTCAATTGCCATAGTATAATATTCAATTGCTTTTTTATATTCTTTAAGATTATAGTATTTATTACCTTCATTAAAGTAATTCATTTTTACCTCCAAGCGACAATTAATATGTATATAAGTCGTAATAAGTATTTTATATTTAAAGTATTGACAGCTAAATTAGTTAATATTCAATATATGAATATTAAAAGAAATTGTAGCAAATTTTAGAAATTTTTAAACTAAATATATTGATAAAAAATATTATTAAAAAATAAAATTCGACAAACTTTGTAAAATTGACTTTATTTTTTTATATTTCTCGAATATAATATATTTATGTTTTTTAGTAACGGATTTTAAAGAGCAGGAGAGATGGTATGTGTAATAATAATCCTTATATATTAGTATTAGGAGCATCAATAGTAGATATAATAGGTTTTAGCAGAAAAAAATATCATGAAAGAGACTCAATACCTGGAAATATCAAGATATCTTTAGGTGGAGTATGTAGAAACATTGCGGAAAACTTAGCAAGAGTTAATGTTAATACAGAATTTATTTCTATCTTAGGTGGAGATGACCAAGGAAGAAATATCCTAGAAAATTCAAGGTTAATAGGATATAATATGGAGCACTCATTGATTTTAGAAGATGAGTACACACCAACATATATGGCAATTTTAAATGAAGATGGAGAAATGGAATCTGCCATAGTAGATATGGACAGCCTAGATAAGATGGAAACTTCTTTTATTGATTCTAAATCTCATATAATTGAAAATGCTGAATATACAATATTAGATTCAGATAATCCAGAACTTTTAGAATATATTTTAACTACTTTTAAAGGCAAAAGTAAATTTGTTTTAGATCTAGTTTCAGCTACAAAAGCAGAAAAAATAAAACATTTAATTAAATATTTTCATACTGTAAAGCCAAACAGACTAGAAACAGAAGTTTTATGCGGATTTAAAATTGAAAATGATGATGATTTAAGAAGAGCAGCAGATTATTTCTTATCATTAGGAGTTGAAAATGTATTTATAAGTCTTGATGCTGATGGAATATATTATAAAAGTTTTAAGGAAGAAGGAAAGATTAGAACTAGTAGTGTAGAAGTTAAAAATGTTACTGGCGCTGGTGATTCTTTTGTAGCTGGTGTTGGTTATGGATATATGAATAATCTTTCTATGAAGGATACAGTTAAATACGCTATTGCTATGTCAACAGTTACAATAACTCATGAAGAAACTATTAATCCAAGTATGAGTGAAGACTTTGTTAATGAGTTTATAGAAGACATGGAGTGGATTGAAGGATAATAATAATTACATATTTTCACTTTCTTTCTTAAGATTAAATAAAATAAATAAATTTCTTTTACATAATCTAAGTATATAAGCTTGGAGGTGAAAGAAATGGGTAAGAAATCAAAGAATAGTCATAAGAAACATATTAATCATAATCCACAAGTGGAAAGTGTAAAAGCAGCTTTTGGAGAACCAAAAGCAAAAGAACATGATAAAAGAGACTTTATAATTTAGTAATCAATAAAAGGTGCTATTGTATCATAGCACCTTTTATATTTATTTTATTATAAGGACAATATTGACAAAAATAATAATATATTATAAGATAGCCTTACAAAATCATATTATAAAAGCAATGATAAAGAGGAGTAAGGAATACAATATATAAAGAGAATGAAGGTCACAGGCTGAAAGCCTTCTATATTAGAGTATCCCGAAGGTAGCTTTTGAGCATCTTTACTGAACTAAAGTAAGTAAAGGCGGCTTTCTTAGTCGTTAATAAATAAAGAGCTTAATATAATTTTTTTGTATTAAGAAAAAAGGTGGTACCGCGAGTCTTCGTCCTTTTGTGATGAGGGCTTTTTTTATTGCTTAAAAATAAATATTAAGATATACTAAACTATTTTGTTTTATTTCTAAATTACAAAAGTGAATTTATAAATTAATTATGTGAATCTAAAATATATGAACCTTCAAATTATATAAATACTTTAATTTTTTTATTTAATATAGTTTTATTAACTTTAATATAAGTAAATTTAGGGTATTAGCTTTTAGTCTATATAAAATAAAAAAGGAGGCAAAAAGGATGTCTGAAAAGAAAAACTTAGCAACGACATACAATCCAAAGGAGTTCGAAGAAAGAATTTATAAACTTTGGGAAGAAAAAAAATATTTCACACCAATAATCGATAAAAATAAGAAGCCTTTTTCTATAGTTATGCCACCACCAAATATAACTGGAAAGCTTCATTTAGGTCATGCTCTTGATAATACACTTCAAGATATGCTTATTAGATTTAAAAGAATGCAAGGATATTGTACTTTATGGCTACCAGGACAAGACCATGCATCTATTGCAACTGAAGTTAAGGTTGAAAATGAACTTTTAAAAGAAGGCTTAATTAAAAAAGAAATGGGAAGAGAAGCATTCTTAGAAAAGGTTTGGGAATGGGCTGATGAATATAGAGATACAATAAGAACTCAATTAAAGAAAATGGGAGTTTCTTGTGACTTCTCAAGAGAAGCATTTACAATGGATGAAAATCTAAATAAAGCAGTTAGAACTGTTTTTGTTAAGCTATATAATGAAGGCTTAATTTATCAAGGAAATAGAATAACTAACTGGTGTCCTAAGTGTACTACAGCACTTTCAGATGCTGAAATAGAGTATGAAGAAAAAGAAGGAAGCTTCTGGCATATAAATTATCCATTAGCTGATGGCAGTGGACATTTAGAAATTGCGACAACAAGACCAGAAACTTTACTTGGGGATACAGCAGTTGCTGTAAATCCAAATGATGATAGATTCAAACATCTTATAGGAAAAACATTAAAATTACCACTAACAGATAGAGAAATTCCTATTGTTGGTGATGACTACGTAGATATTGAATTTGGAACTGGTGCTGTAAAAATAACTCCTGCTCATGATCCAAATGACTTCCAAGTAGGACTTAGACACAACTTACCTCAAATAAGAGTTATGGATGATAATGGTGTTATTAATGAACTAGGTGGAAAATATCAAGGTTTAGATAGATATGAAGCTAGAAAGCAAATGGTTAGTGATTTAGATGAACAAGGCTTATTAGTTAAGGTTAAACCACATAATCATAATGTAGGAACACATGATAGATGTGGAACTGTAGTTGAACCTATAATATCAAAACAATGGTATGTTAAAATGGAATCTTTAGCTAAACCAGCTATAGAAGCAGTAAAAAATAATGAAACTAAATTTGTTCCAGAAAGATTTGATAAAATATACTTCAATTGGATGGAAAACATTCAAGATTGGTGTATATCAAGACAATTATGGTGGGGACATAGAATTCCAGTTTGGTATTGTAATGATTGTAGAGAAATTGTAGTTCAAGTAGATGCACCAGAAACTTGTCCTAAGTGTGGATCAAAACATATGCATCAAGATGAAGATGTATTAGATACTTGGTTCTCCTCAGCTTTATGGCCTTTCTCAACTTTAGGATGGCCAAATGAAACAGAAGACCTTGAATACTTCTATCCAACAAATGTATTAGTTACAGGATATGATATTATCTTCTTCTGGGTAGCAAGAATGATATTCTCAGGAATACACAATATGGATAAAACTCCATTTGATACAGTTTTAATTCATGGAATTATAAGAGATTCTCAAGGAAGAAAAATGAGTAAATCTCTAGGAAATGGTGTTGATCCATTAGAAGTTATTGATGAATATGGAGCAGATGCTTTAAGATTCATGCTAGTAACTGGTAACTCTCCAGGAAATGATATAAGATATATTCCAGAAAGAGTTGAAGCTGCTAGAAACTTTGCAAATAAGATGTGGAATGCTTCTAGATTTGTTATGATGAATCTTGATAAAGAAGTAATGGAAAAGTATGCTGATTGCAAAGAATATAGCTTAGCTGATAAGTGGATTCTTTCAAGAATGAATACTTTAATTAAAGAAGTAACTGAAAATATGGAAAAATATGAACTTGGAATTGCTCTTCAAAAGGTATATGATTTCATGTGGACAGAATTCTGCGATTGGTATATAGAATTAGTTAAAGGCGTGTTATATGGCGAAGATGAAAAACAAAAAGGTATAGTTTATAATGTTTTAAATGATGTTCTTAAAACTGGACTTAAGTTATTACATCCTGTAATGCAATTTATAACTGAAGAAATATATACTACTTTAACAGATGGTGATTCAATAGTAGTTTCAAACTGGCCAGAATACAATGAAAGTTTAACTGATGAAAAAGCTGAAAAGGATATGGACTTTATAATTGAAGCTATAAAGGGTTTAAGAAACGTAAGAGCTGAAATGAATGTTCCACCATCAAGAAAAGCTAAAGTAATTAGCTATGCTACAAGTGAAGCAAAAGATGCATTTATTTCTGGAGTTCACTATATAGAAAAGTTAGCATCTGCATCTGAAGTATCATTTATAGATGATAAAACTATGGTTCCTGAAAATGCAGTATCACTAGTTGTTAAAGGTGGAGAATTATTTATGCCACTTTTAGATTTGGTAGATAAGGAAAAGGAACTTGAAAGATTAAATAAGGAAAAGAAAAAGTTAGAAGGCGAAGTAGAAAGAATAGATAAAAAACTATCTAATCAAGGATTTGTAGCTAAAGCACCACAAGCTGTAATTGATGGTGAAAAAGAAAAGAGAGAAAAATATCAAGAAATGCTTAATGCAGTTTTAGTTAGAATAGATACTTTAAAATAGAATATATTATTTTTAGATATTAAAATAATATTCATTGCGATACAACATTAAAAGAATTTATTTTATTATTAAAGAAAATTTTTGTTTCTAATTTAGAGTATTTGGTTTATAATATTTAAGATAAAAGATTTAATAAGATAAAAGGCATTAAAGGCTCTAGCTTAAGCTAGGGCCTTTAGTGTTTTTAAAACATTTGTAATATAGTATTAGCTAAAGTACTACTTGGATCTTTTTCAATAACTTCTTCAGCAATTTTTATTGTATCATATATTTTTATAAAGTTATTTGGAAGGGTTGAAAAAATAAGAAGCCATTCTTTATATTTAAGTTCATCTTTATATTTTAATGCTTTATTAATATGATTAAATGCTAAATCTTCATATGATAAAGGTGTTAGGATAATAAAAATAAAGTAAGACATTAAGTAATGAGCATATGCTAACTCATCATAAAGTTTTTCATTTTCAAAATAATTTATCTTAGTAATTAACCAAAAATAAAAATTTGTTTGCATATAGTAATCGTAAGACTTAAGTTCTATTAACTTTTCTTCATCTATTTCAAAAATAGATATTTTATCTAAATTTAACTTTAATGCTTCATTTAAATTGTTCATAATAAGCTCCTTCTTTAGGTTTTATATTTATTATTGTAAAGTACCTTAATATAAAATTCAATTAATAAAAAGCAATAAACTAAGATGTAATATTGACAAAAAAAATTAAAAGTGATAAAAGTAGGGTAATTAATAGTTATTATACAATTAAAAACGTATAGTTTATGATGAATTCAAAAGCTTTTTAAAGTAATTTAAAAATAATATAAATTTTACATTATACATTAAAAGGATAGAATTATTTATAATCATGAAAAAATAGGAGATATAAAAATGAAAGATTTTAATATATGGTGGCAGCCATTTAAATCATTAGGTCAAAAGAGCTTTATAAGAAATTTAATTGTAAGTTTATTAGTATTATTTTATTTGATATTTATACCAGTAGTAATGATAAATAAAATAAATATAATAAATAGATTTTTAATAACTATTACAATTATAATAAATGTTTTACTTATTATAATTGGGTATTTTTTAGGCAAGAAGTTATGGAAAAAAGGCGAAAGCATTAAATAAATATTAGTATAGAAAGAGTGGATTACTTATGACAGGATGGATAATTTATAATGGAACGTTAAATATTCCTAAAATAAATAAGCTTGTAAAATCTTTAGTAACTGAAGGAGAAAAGTTAAATATAAGATTACAGGCAGTTAAAAATACAGAGATAATACCTACATATAATAATGATGGAAAAGCTGAGCTTTTATGTTTAAAAGAGCTTGAAAGCCCAAGATTTATTATATTTTGGGACAAAGATGTATTATTAGCAAGGCACTTAGAAAAGATGGGATTTAAAGTCTTCAATTCAAGTAAATCTATTGAATACTGTGATCATAAGGGGTTAATGCATTTAGAACTTTCTAATAATGATATACAAATGCCAAGAACAATATTATCACCAATGATATTTGATTACTTATTAAATAATGAAGATTATTTAGTAAAATGTTTTGATGAGCTTGGAAAGGATGTAATAATAAAGGAATCAAAGGGTTCTTTTGGAATGCAAGTATATTTAATAAAAAATAAAGAAGAGTTTATTAAAAAGGTTACAGAATTAAATAAAAGAAATGTAGACTTTATTATACAAGAAAATATAAAAAGTAGTTATGGAAAAGATATAAGAGTAAATATCATAGGAAATAAAGTAATAGGGGCTATGCTTAGGGAATCTGATAAAGATTTTAGAGCTAATATATCTCAAGGTGGAAAAGGTAAATTAATAAATTTAACTAAGGAACAAGAAGAGATTGCATTAAAAGCTCATAATGTATTAGGGTTAGATTTTTCAGGTGTCGATTTATTATTCGGCGAAGATGATAAGCCTATATTATGTGAGGTAAATTCAAATTTAAACTTCTTAAGTTTTGAAGAACTTTGGAGAAAAAGCTTTGGTGCAGAGATATTAAAATATATATTAGAGGAATGTTTATGATAAAAGGGTTAGTTATTTATGATGAAATAGATGTAGAAAAAAATAAAAGTTATATAAATTGGTTAATAGAAGATGGAATAAAATATAATTTAGATTTGGAACTTATATTAACAAAAGATATAGATTACAAAATTGTAAATTCAAAATATAAATTTGCTATAAATAGATCTAGAAATTTTAAAATAACTTATAATTTAGAATCATTAGGATTAAGAGTATTTAATAAATTTAATTTTTGTAGGCTTGGAAATGATAAGTTAGAAGCATATAATTTTATGGATACTTTAGATATTAAATATCCAAAGATTTATAGAAGTAATGAGGATATAAAAGGAAATAAAAAGATAATAGAAAAGCCTAAAAATGGACATGGTGGAATAGGTATAAATATATTAAAGGGTTTTGATTCCTTAGATTTTAATAAAAATGTTTATCAGGATTTTATTGAGGATTATGTTGGGGATATAAGATTTTATATAATAAATAATAAAATAGTTAATTCAGTAATTAGGCTTCCTAAAGAAGATGAAATTTTATCTAATTTTTCAAGAGGTGGCAATGTTGAAGTATATAAATATTCATCTTTGCAAAAGGAGATATTAGAAAAGATACTAAATAATATAGATATAGACTTTGGGGGAATTGATTTCTTACTTTTAGAAAATGGTGAAATATTATTCAATGAATTTGAAGATGCGGTTGGAAGTAGGATGTTAAGTCATTTAGGTGTAAATAATACTATGGAATTATTTTTAGAACATATAAGAAACAGCGTTAAAGGAATGAAATAAATATGAAAGATTTAAAAACATTAAAATATTTAGAGGAGCTAAGAGTATTAGGTTCAAATTATGGGTTAGAACGTACAGAAAGGCTATTAGAATTACTTGGAAATCCCCATAAAAAGTTAAAGCTTATACATATAGCAGGAACAAATGGAAAGGGATCAACATCCTCTATATTAGGTAGAGTTTTAATTGAACATGGTTATAAAGTAGGATTTTTCAATTCTCCACATTTAGAAGAAATAGAAGAAACAATAAGAATAAATGATGAAAATATACCAGAAGAAGATTTGGTATATTTATTAAAAGAAATAAAGCCATATGTTAATAAAGTAGTGGAAGAAGGATATAAACATCCTACTGAATTTGAAGTATTAACATGTATTATGTTTTTATATTTATATAGAAAAAAAGTTGATTTTGGAGTAATAGAAGTAGGACTTGGAGGAAGGCTGGATTCAACAAATGTAATTACACCAATTTTATCAATAATAACTTCTATAAGCTTAGATCATACAAATATTTTGGGAAATACAATACAAGAAATAACTAGTGAAAAAGTAGGAATAATAAAAGAATCTACTCCAGTTTTAACTTGTAATCAAAAAGATGAAGCTATGGATATTATTAGAAGTAAAGCATTATTAACAAAATCTAAATTAACTATTGTAGATTCAAATGATTTTAGTTTATTAGAAATAGTAAATGGTGATATTCCTTATCAAAGAGTTTCAGTAAACTTTAATAATAATACATATACTTTAGATTTAGGTTTGCTTGGTAAACATCAAATAATTAATTTATCTTTAGCAATTAAAGCATTGGAAGAGCTTCAAAATTTAAATTGTATAAAGGTAAATATTAATAAATTATATAAAGGCGTAAAAAGTGTTAAATGGAAAGGAAGACTTGAAGTTTTAAAGAAAGATCCATATATAGTAATTGATGGGGCTCATAATATTTCAGGTATAGAATATCTTAAAAGAAATATAGAAGAGTATTTTAAATATAAAAATATATATTTAATACTTGGAATTTTAGCAGATAAAAATGTCGAGGAAATGGTTAAAATAATAGCACCAGTAGCTACTGAAGTGTACACTGTTACTGCAAATTCAATAAGAGCAGCTAGTGCAAATGAGCTAAAGAAAGTAGTATTAAAATATAACAATAATTGTATTGCTTTTGATGATTATGACAATGCAATAAAACTATCATTAAATAAAGCAAAAAAAGATGATTTAATAGTTGCAGCTGGTTCACTTTATATGATAGGAGAAATAAGAAAGAAACTTAATAATATATAAGGTTAGAAGTACCAATAAATCCTCCAGTAAACCCACCAACAACTACCCCAGGTACAGATAAGTATTTAAATTTAAATAAATTAGTTGCTACTTGGAGAGTATATTCATTAAGTAGAACATCTGTGATAGGAAATGAAGTAGGATTTTAGCGCAATTAGTAAAATTAATTTTATTAATTACACTTTTGTTATAAATTGTGAATTAAACTTAATGACATGTATTAACTTTCCGATTTTTATATAATAGAATTGTAGTTTATTATTATAATAAAATCTCCAATTTAATACATATCATTAATGAGGATAATTCTTAATTTAACTATGTAAATTGGCAGAATAATATATGGTGAAGAGTAAAAATTATTTTATTTTTAATAATAAATATAACAATAATAAGATTTTAAAATGAAGAGGTTTATTTGTTTTTAGAAATATGGTAGTATTTTATTAATTATAAATTTAAGGAGGCTTTTAACGTATGGCAAAGCATTTACACATAATGGCTAATGAAGGAGATATAGCAGAAACAGTATTATTACCAGGAGATCCATTAAGAGCTAAGTTTATAGCTGAAAATTATTTGGAAAATCCTGTTTGTTATAATGAAGTTAGAGGAATGTATGGTTATACTGGTACATATAAAGGAAAAAGAATATCTGTACAAGGAACAGGAATGGGATTACCATCACATTCTATATATGTAAATGAATTAATTCAATTTTATGGAGCAAAGAGACTTATTAGAATTGGATCTGCAGGATCTATGAATGAAGATGTTAATGTTAGGGATATAGTTTTAGCACAAAGTGCTTCAACAAACTCAGCAATTAATAAGAGAAGATTTCAAGGTATGGACTATGCACCAACAGCAAATTTTGATCTTTTATTAGAAGCATATAACAAAGGAAAAGAAAAGGGATTAAACATTAAAGTTGGTAATGTTTTATCTTCAGATTTATTCTACGATGATACTAATGTAGGAATAAAATTATGGGCTGATTACGGTTGTTTAGCTGTGGAGATGGAATCAGCAGAGCTTTATACATTAGCAGCAAAATTTGGAGTTGAAGCATTAGCTATATTAACAATCTCTGATCATATATTTAAAGGAATAGAAACTAGTCCTGAAGAAAGACAAGAAAGCTTTACTGATATGATGGAAATAGCCTTAGAACTAGCAAAATAATTTTTTATATAATTTAAGTGAAGACAGTAGATGGTTACTCTACTGTCTTTATTAATTTATATGTATTAATAAATAAAGGCTATATTTTAGAGTATAAGTTTAAAATATGATAAATAATAATATAGGTATTAAGTTATTGATTAAGATAAAAATTATTAAAAATATAAATTTTAAATTTACAAGTTTATTAGAAAAGAAGGTGATTAATTTGATTGATATATCGCTATTAGGATGTGGTGGAGGAATGCCAATGCTAAATAGAAATTTATCTTCACTATTTATAAATTATAAAGGTAGAAAAATATTAATAGATTGTGGTGAGGGGACACAAGTAGCAATAAGAAAAATGGGTCTTGGATTTAAGGCTATAGATTTAATACTTATAACTCATTGCCATGGTGATCATATTGTTGGGCTTCCAGGACTTCTTTCAACTATAGGAAATAGCGGAAGAGAAAATCCTTTAACTATAATTGGTCCAATAGGAATTACTAATGTAGTAAATAGTCTTAGAGTTATTGCACCTTATTTACCTTATGATTTAAATATAATAGAAAACCCTAATGAATTATATTTTAATGTGAAAAAGGATTTGATTGAACTAGATATAAGTGAAAAAAGTGATTTGATTTTAAAAACTATAGAACTTGAACATTCAGCAGCTTGTTTAGGATATGGGTTTTACTTCAAAAGAAAAAGGAAATTCGATGTAGAAAAAGCTACTAAAAATAATGTGCCTAAAGTCTTGTGGAATAGATTGCAAAAAGAAGAAGAAGTAATTTACGATGGATTTAAATATGACTATACAATGGTTTTAGGAGAAGAAAGAAAAGGTATTAAAATAAGTTTTATTACAGATACAAGACCAACAAATTGTATTGCTAGCTTTATAAAAAATAGTGATTTGTTTGTTTGCGAAGGTACTTATGGAGATGACAATGATATTGAAAAGGCTATAAAAAATAAACATATGACTTTTAGAGAAGCTGCTAGCTTAGCAAAGAATGGTGATGTAAGAGAAATGCTTTTAACTCATTTTAGTCCTGCTATGTTAAATCCGAACGAGTATTTAGAAAATGCTACTGAAGCATTTAGTGATGTAATAATTGGTGAAGATGAAATAACAAAAACCTTAAAGTTTACAGAATAAGCTTTAAGGTTTTGATAAAGTTAATTACTTGAAGCTGCAGCGGCTGCTGCTGCAGATGTGGCAGCAGTTGCTGCTGCTATTTGCATTACAATAACTATATTTAAAGATATATTGTTAGTTGTCTCTATTAATTTTTCTTTTATTAAAGAATTATTATCTTCTATAGATTCTAATGAAAGTAAAGAAGCTATAATCATATTTCTAACATCTCGGCCTAAAGTAAAGCTTCCAAATCCATGTTGTTTCTTTAAGGAATTATTTATTGAATTTAAGTCAGTAGCAAATTTTTCATAATCAGTATTAGCAACAGCTGCAACTCCTAAAATTGGTAAAGAATAACCTTTTAAAGGAACAGAGTAATTCCTTAAAACTTTATCCAATAAAATAACTTTATTACATTTTTCCTCTGGAAATCCTTCAAAAAGTGATAGTATATGAGATAAAGCTTGAAGATTATTACCACCAAAAAAACCATTATTTCTTAAAATATTATAACATTCTTCCATATCTATAAATGTTTGCTCTAAGTTATTGGAAGTTGTTGCAATAAGAGCTGCAGCACAAATGTCATCTTGACCAGTTAAAAATAAATGATTTTTTTTCATAGTATCATAAGCTTTTCTAGTATTTATAACTATTAAATCAATATCATTTGTATTTTTGTAATTGTATATTATTTGAGCAGCTAAAACTAAAAACTGATTGTTGAAGAAATGATTCTTTAATTTGTCATATATTATCATAATATCATTAAAGCTTTCTTCAGGATTAGTTTGCATAGATAAATTAACCGCAGTAGTTAATAGGTTATTTCCTCTAAAGTTAGAAAAAATAGAGGAATTACTCTTAATTATATCTATGCAGTTATTAATCTTTTCTACATTTGCCTCAATATTTCGTAATGTTAAATTTAGTGCATTACATTTTTTAAATGTACCCATACCAAAGGTAGATTTTACATTCTCTAAGTTATTACTATTTTTGATTAGTAATTCAATTTTATTTTCTATCATAAATTTTCATTCCTTTCAAAATTTTATAATAATATTATATAGATAAAATAATATTATTTCGATATTAAAATCTATTTTATATAATAAAAAATAACATATAAAGAAGTGTTAGTATTGATTTTATTGGTTTTGAGTATATCAAGATTAATGATATAATGGTAATATATAGTAAAAGATGAAGGAGTAGATAAAATGAGAAGAAGCAATAAAATCAAATTAAGCCTTTTCTTTATAGCAGCTATATTCTTAATGTTTACAGGCTGTAAAGCAAAAGTGGATGAAAATGTAATTCAAGATACAGCAAGAAAAGAAATATCAATAGTTGTCCCTAATGGAGTTCCATCTACAGCTATATCAAAATTGATAAAAGAAAATACGCAAGTTAACGATAATTATTCAATTAATTACTATATAGAAAACACATCAGATACATTAGCAACTTCAGTTATGAAAGGAGAACCGGATATAGCTATAGTTCCATCTAATCTAGCAGCACAAGCTTATAATAAAGGGCTAGGTTATAAGTTAGTTGGTACAACTGGATATGGAGCTCTATATTTAATTTCAACTGAAGGGAAAATAGATTTTAGCGATATTAAAGGAAAAGAAATATATAATATAGGCAATGGTCTAACTCCTGATATAGTTTTTAAAGCTTTATTAAAAGAAAGTGGAATATTAAATGATGTAACCTTAAGTTATGTTGGTGGATCCACTGAGTTAGCTCCAGCAATATTGAGTGGTAAAGCTAAATTTGCAGTCGTTCCTGAACCAGCATTAACTACTATACTAAGCAAAAATCCTAATATAAATATAATAGCTAGTTTAAATGATTTATGGAAAGAAAGGTTTGATAATGAAAAAGGATTTCCACAAGCAAGTATAATAGTAAAAGAGGAGATAATAAATAATGATAAGGATTTTCTTAACGATTTTATAGATAAAGTAGATAGTTCTATTGAATGGGTAAATGAAAACAATAAAGAAGCTGCAGATTATTCAGTAGAAAATGGATCACAGGTTGAAGCTTCTATAATAGAGAAATCAATAAACAATAGTAATATAAACTTTTCAAAGGCAAGAGATAGTAAAGAAGACTATATAAATTATTTTAAAGTTTTAGAAAGTGAAAACCCGAAATCAATAGGAGAAAATATACCAGGTGAAGACTTCTTCTATGAAGGATAAAAAGATTATATTTATATCGCTACTTATAATAGTAGCGATATGGATATTTTTATCAAATAGAATTAATAATTCTATTTACTTGCCTAAAATAAGTGAGATAATAGATGAAATTTTTATAATAGTAAAAGAAGATAATTTTTTATTAAATATAAGCAACTCATTGCTAAGAGGGATTATAAGCTTTTTTATTGCTTTAATAATAGCAATAGTTTTAGGAATAGTTTCAGGATTCAATAAATTTGCATATAATTTTTTATATCCAATAAATTCAATATTAAAATCTATACCAACAATAGCTTTTATATTGATTGCGTTAATTTGGCTAAATAAGAATTACGCACCTTATTTAATAGGAATAATTATCTCATTTCCTATAATATATGAAACAACTGTGAATTCAATTTTGAATGGAAATAGTGAATTAAATGATATGGTTGAAACTTTTAGAGTTAGTTTTTTAGACAAACTTTTAAATGTACATATTCAATCAATTATCATTAGTATTTCATCTATAGCAACCTCAACATTTTCTTTAGTACTAAAGGTGGTTATAGCAGGAGAAGTTTATGGGCAACCATTGTATGGAATTGGAACTGCAATTCAAGGTGAAAAAATTAATTTTAATACATCAGGTATATTTGCGTGGATAATTATAGTAGCTATATTATGCTATATAACTGATAAGATAATTATTTACTTTACAAGCAAGTTGATTAAGGGTGGGAGATATATAGTTGATTAACTTTAATAATATAAACATAAAGTTTAATGATAGAGTTTTATATGATGATTTTTCTATAGGTTTTGAGGAGAATAATGTAAATTTTATAATGGGTGAATCAGGTATAGGTAAAAGCACTTTAATAAAATATATAAAAGATAAATTAATTTCAAGTGGAATTAAGGTTAGTGTTGTTTTTCAAGAAAATAGATTAATACCTTGGAAAAATATATATAAGAATTTAGATATTGTAATTAAAAATGAATTAAATAAAGATGAAAGAAAAATAAAAATTAATGATATATTACAAAATATGAATCTATTAAATTGCAAAGAATTATATCCTCATGAATTAAGTGGAGGCATGAAGCAAAGGGTTAACATAGCTAGAGCAGTAATATATGATGGGGATATCTTTATTATGGATGAACCTTTTAAAGGATTAGATAAGGAGAATAAAGAAAATATTATTAAACTAATAAAAAAGTATTTTTGCGATAATAAGAAAACAGTTATAATTATAAGCCATGATATAAATGAAGCAAGGGAATTTACAAATAAAATAATATTATTAAAAAATGAACCGGTAAAAAAAGAAATAATTAAAGTGTAAAAGAAGTGTGAGCATGCTTCTTTTTTTATATAATATTTTTTTGGAAGTATAAATAAGAATACATTTTAATAATTTGTTAATTATATAACAATCGATGATAAAAATGTGATAATTGTCACGGTTTTTAGTGGTAGTTAATGATAGAATTAGAAATCATAAAATAATATAGTGAGTTTATGAAATTGTGAAGTGGAGATGTAAGTTATATGAAAAAAATTCAGTCAACTTGTAATTTATGTGCTTTAGCATGTAACATAGATTTCTATGTAGATAATGGTAAAATTCAAAAGGTTTCACCTACTGTTGATTATCCAGTTAATAAGGGGTTTTGTTGTATAAAAGGATTAAGTCTGGACAAGCAACAAACAAAAATTAAGGCAAGAAAGTCACCATTATTAAGAGATGCAAATGGCGAAATGAAAGAAATATCATGGAACGAAGGTTTCCAAGTCTTTGCTAAAAAAATGACAGAGATTCAAGCTAAGTATGGTAAAGAAAGCGTTGCATATATCAGTACTGGTCAAATGACAACTGAAGAAATGGCTTTACTTGGACATGTTGGAAGAAATTATATGGGGATGCATGGAGACGGTAATACAAGATTATGCATGGCAACATCAGTAGTAGCGCATAAGCAAAGTTTTGGTTTTGATGCTCCTCCTTATACTTTGAATGATGCTGAGCTTTCAGATACAATTGTTTTAATTGGAGCTAACCCAGTTATAGCACATCCAGTTTTTTGGGGAAGAATAAGAAAAAATAAGGATGCAAAAATAATAACTATTGATCCAAGAAAATCTGAAACAGCAATAAATTCTCATATATGGGTAGATATTAAACCTAAAGCTGATTTAGTTCTATTATATACATTAGCAAATGTATTAATTCAAAATGATTGGATTGATAAGAAATATATAGAGGAACATACAGAAGGATATGAAGAATTTAAAAATCATGTATCTAAATTTACCTTAGATAATGTTGAAGAAGAAACAGGAATATCTAAAGAAAGAGTTTTAGAACTTGCAGAAATAATACATAATGGTAAAAGAGTATCATTCTGGTGGACAATGGGTGTAAACCAAGGATATCAAGCAGTAAGAACTGCACAATCTATAATTAACTTAGCATTAATTACTGGTAATATAGGTAGACCAGGGACAGGTGCAAATTCCTTAACAGGTCAATGTAATGCTATGGGATCAAGAGCTTTCAGTAATACAGCAGGACTTTATGGCGGTGGAGATTTTGATAATCCAGTAAGAAGAAAAGCTGTAGCAGAAGCACTAGAAGTTGATGAAAGTGTATTAGCAACTAAGCCTACTCTTCCGTATAACGTTATTATAGAAAAAGCAATTGCAGGAGAAATTAAAGGATTATGGGTAATATGTACAAATCCAAGACATTCTTTTACAAATAATGATGAATTCAAAAAGGCAGTAGAAAATTTAGATTTCTTAGTAGTACAAGATATATATGAGGATACACATACTGCAGAGCTTTGCGATTTATATTTACCTTCAGTTCCAGCTATTAAAAAAGAAGGAGTTCTAATTAATACTGAGCGTAGATTATCAAAAGTTAATCCAGTAGTAGCAAAAGAAGAAGGCGAATTATCTGATTTTGAAATATTCTTTAATATAGGTAAAGCATTAGGAATGGGAAGTTTACTTGATAATTGGAAAACTCCAAGAGATGTATTTGAACTATTAAAAAAATGTTCTAAAGGAATGCCTTGTGACATAACAGGAGTTACTTATGAAATGTTAGAAGGTAACAATATGGAAGGTTCAAGAGGAGTTCAATGGCCATTTAAAGAAGGACAAGTTCTAGAAGAAGATGAAAGAAGACTTTATGAAGATGGTAACTATTATACACCATCTAAGAAGGCTAAATTCCATTTTGAAGATATAGCAGAAAATCCAACAAAGACTTCAGATGAATTCCCGTATATATTAAATACAGGAAGAGGAACTGTAGGACAATGGCACACTCAAGTTAGATCTAGAGAAATAGAACATAATAGAATTTACAGCAAGGAATCATATGTTTTAATGAACCCAGAGCTAGCAAAAGAATTAAATATAAGTGAAAATGAAAGAGTTAAAATAACTTCACAAAATGGGAAAACTAATGAGTTTAATGTTGTTTACTCAGAAAATGTGAAAAAGAATCATATATATGCACCAATGCATTATATTGAAACAAATTCACTTACTCCTTCAGTTTATGATCCTTACTCAAAAGAACCATCTTTCAAAACTGTTGCAGTAAATATTTCTAAGAAATAGGAGGATTCAATATGAAGAGAATAAAAATAGATAGATCGAAATGCGTTGGATGTTTAACTTGCACAACTGCATGTATTGTTTCTCATAATTCAGAAGATACAAGAAGTAGAATAACAATAGATAGTAATGGAAAATATGCTCCGATTTTTTGTAGACATTGTGATAGACCAGAATGTGTTTATACATGTATGACTGGTGCAATGAGCAAAGATAAGGAAACTGGATTAGTTACTTACAATAAAGAACACTGTGCAAGTTGCTATATGTGTATAATGGCATGCCCTTATGGAGTTTTAAAAGCTGATAGTAGAGTTCATAAGGAAATAATGAAATGTGATGCGTGTAAAGATAAGGGAACACCACAATGTGTAGAAAAGTGCCCAATGGCAGCTATTACATTAGAGGAGGTACCTAATTAATGAGATATATAGTTATAGGAGCATCAGCAGCTGGAATTAGTGGAGCAAAAACATTAAGAGAGTTAGATAAAGATGCAGAAATAATATTAATTTCAAAAGATACAGAAGTTTATTCAAGATGTATTTTACATCACTATATTTCAAACCATAGAAATGTAGAACAATTAAATTTCACATCAAAGAATTTCTTTGAAGAATACGATATACAATGGATAAATAATGTTGAGGTTACTTGTGTAAATGATGAAAGTAAAACTTTAACTTTATCAAACAATGAAGTCTTAAACTTTGATAAATTAATGATTTGTAGTGGAGCTTCATCATTCATTCCACCTGTTGAAGGGTTAAGAGAAGGAAATAATGTAGTTGGTCTTAGAAATTTAGAAGATGCAATACTTATAAAAGAACAAGCTTCTAAGGTGAAAAACGTAGTTGTATTAGGTGCTGGGCTTGTTGGAATAGATGCAGTAAGTGGACTTATAGATACAGGAGTTAATGTTTCTTTAGTAGAAATGGGAGATAAAGTTTTACCTATACAGCTAGATAAATATACTTCAGATGTTTATAAAAAGAAGTTTGAAGAAAAAGGTGTAAATTTAAAACTTGGTGTTAAAGCAGAAAAACTAATATTAGATGAAAATAAAAATCCTAAAGCATTATTAATCAATACTGGTGAAGAAATACCATGTGAATTAGTTATTGTAGCAACAGGGGTAAGGTCTAATATCAATTTCTTAAGTAATAGCAATGTTGAATGTGATAGATTTGGATTAATAATAGATGAAAAAGGTAAAACTAATATTGATGATATTTATGGTGCTGGAGATGTAACTGGAAGAAATCCAATTTGGCCAACAGCAGTGAAAGAGGGTATAATTGCTGCAAATAACATGTTAGGAAAAGAAATGATAATGACAGATTTCTTTGGAAGCAAGAATACTATGAATTTTGTTGGTATTGCAACTATGTCTTTAGGGGATGTAGAGCCAAAGGATGAAACTTATAAAGTTGAAATAAGCATTGATGGTGAAAACTATAAAAAGATTATACACAAAGATGGTAAGATTTATGGAGCAATAATTCAAGGTGATTTATCTTATGCAGGTGTATTAACACAACTTATAAAAGAAAAAATAGATATATCAAAAGTAACAAAAAATATATTTGATATAGATTATGCAGATTTCTTCAATATAAAAAAGAATTTTGAATTTACTTATTAATAATAAACTTTATATGGAAATTAGTATTAAAACTAATTTCCATATAAATTAAAATTTTTAATAATAGTGTACATAAAAGAAGGATTATTATAAAAAATCTAGAACATAATAGTTAATAACATATATAATTAAAATTAAATATAGATATTAATGGTTACAAAAATATACTTAAAGGATGAAAGATATGCCAAAGGTTATTAATATAGTTGGAGAAAAGTCAAATGTAGGAAAAACATTTGTAATGGAAGGACTAATAAGAGAATTAAAAAGTAGAAACTTAAGTATAGCAACAATAAAACATGATGTTCATGGATTTGATATTGATAAAAAAGGAAAAGATACATATAAACATAGAGAAGCAGGGTCAGAAACTGTAATAATATCTTCAAGTTCTAGACTTGCAATAATAAAGGAATTAAAACATGAAACTAACTTATATGATCTTATAAATATGGCAAAGGATAAGGATATAATTTTAGTAGAAGGATATAAGAAAAGTAATTTAAGAAAGATAGAAGTATATAGGAGTGGGGTTAGTAGTAAAATAATAACTACTAAGAATAATCTTATAGCAGTAGCAAGTGATGTAAATTTAAATTTAAATGATGCCTTAGTTATAAATAAAGATAATTTTAAGGAACTTGCTAATTTAATAGAAAAAGAAAAAGAATTTAAATTTGAAAATTATCAATAATATTTTCTTGAGCATAGTTTACCTAAGGATTAATCTATGGATTCTATGCCTGAATTTTATATTCACAGGGTGTTAATTTGAAAAGATAGCATCTCCACGATTTGGGAAGGAAAATAAGTTGATTTAAATATATTATACTTATAGAAATATAAGTCTTAAAATAATATTAAGTTTAATTTTATTTTGAGGTTTATAATTAAGTTGATTTTAGCACTATTACAGTGTTTATTTATATTTAAATTAAAAGCTTATTACTCACCAAATTTATGGGTAATAGGCTTTTTTTGAATAGAAAATTTATACACATCAACTTTTTAAAGGAGGAAAAAAGTGAAATCCTTTATATCATTAGAAGAAGCAATAGAAATACTAAATAATAACGTAAATAATTTGAATATAGAAGAGGTAGATTTAATTAATGGATTAAATAGAGTAATAGGTGAAAATGTATATTCTCAAATTAATAATCCACCTTTTAATAAATCGGCAATGGATGGGTATGCATTGATTTCTAGAGATACTGAATCAAACAATAAAAAATTAAAGGTAATAGATAAAGTCTATGCTGGAGGAAATTGTAGTAGTATTGTAAAAGAAAATACAGCAATTAGAATAATGACAGGAGCACCAATCCCTAAGGGAGCAAATGCTGTTATAAAACAAGAAGATGTAATTTTACAAGATGATTATATTATTTTAAAGAAAAGTGTAAAAGAAAATGAAAATATCTGTATAAAGGGAGAAGACATTTCAAAAGGAGCTTTACTTTTAAATATTAATAAAAAGCTTGATTATGCTGATATTGGAATTTTAGCTAGTTCTGGATTAAAGAAAGTAAATGTATATAAAAAGCCTAAAATAGCTTTTATTAGTACAGGTGATGAAGTTATGGATATAGGCTTAGAATTAGAAAAAGGAAAAATTTATAACA
Source organism: Clostridium mucosae (assembly GCF_024622765.1). NCBI lineage: Bacteria > Bacillati > Bacillota > Clostridia > Eubacteriales > Clostridiaceae > Clostridium > Clostridium mucosae. The sequence continues at coordinate 216,699 of NZ_JANKAF010000001.1, forward strand.
GTAATAAATATTCTATTTTATCAAGAATAAATGAATTAGGCTATGAAGCCAAATATATAAATCATATAAATGATGATTTTAATGCAATAGGTAGTTATATAGAAGAAATTTCAAAGAAAGTTGATTTGATAATTACAACTGGAGGAGTTTCTGTTGGTGAGAAAGATTTATTAAAAGATGCTATAAATACAACAAGTGGAGAAAAACTTTTTTGGAAGATAACTATTAAGCCAGGTTCAGCAGTTTTATGTAGCAAGGTAAATAATTCAATTGTAATTAGTTTATCAGGCAATCCAACAGCAGCTTTAACAACTTTTGAATTATTAGTTAAACCAACACTTGAGAAATTATCTGGATATAAAGAAATTAAAATAAATAGGGAAAAAGCAATATTATCACAAGACATAAAGAAGAAAAGTCCTCAAAGAAGGTTCATAAGGGGATATGTAGAAGTTGACAATTGCAAACAATATGTACATATAACACAAACTAAATCAGGAAATGGAATACTTAGTTCTACAATAAACTCAAATTGTATAATTGAAATAGAAGCTAATAATAATGGAAAAAATCAAGGGGATTTAGTAGATATTATAAAGCTTTAGGAGAATATATGATAAATAAAACATTAGCTATTTTAGCAGGTGGAAAAAGTAGTAGGATGAATTATAATAATAAGGCATTATTACTTTATAAAGAAAAAACTTTTATAGAAAATATAATAAGTGCTGGAGAAGATTTTGATGAAATTATTATTATATCAAATAATAAAGAAGTATATAATAAGTTTTCATTGAATGTATTTAGTGATATATACTTGGGAAATGGTCCTTTATGTGGAATACATTCAGCACTTAAAAACTCAAAAAATGATAAAGTTTTATGTATTGCTTGTGACATGCCTTTAATTACAAAAGAGACTTTAAATTTAATAGGAAATGTGGATGAAGAATACGAGGTTCTAATTCCTAAAATTAATGAAAAGCTACAACCTTTGTGTTCAGTGTATTCTAAGAGGTTAATACCTAAAATTGAAAATGCTTTAATAAAAAATGAAAATAAATTGCAAAAATTTATAATGTCAACAAAATACAAAGTATTAGAAGATAAAAAATACGAGAAGTTAAATGAGATAGATTTTTCAAATATAAATACAGTTAATGATTATAAAGACTTGGAGGAGATTTAATGTATACTGTTGGAATAATAACAAGTAGTGATAAAGGATACGCAGGAGAAAGAGAAGATAAAAGTGGAGCTGTTATTAAAGAAATAATAGAAAATGCAGGTTTTAAAGTAGAAAGGATGGTTATTGTACCTGATGAAAAGGAAATGTTAAAAAAAGAATTTATAAATATGAGTGATGAATTAAAGGTGAACTTAATATTAAGTACAGGTGGTACTGGATTCTCAAAAAGAGATATAACTCCTGAAGCAACCAAAGAAATAATTGATAGAGAGGCACCTGGAATATGTGAAGCTATAAGAATGTATAGTCTTCAAATAACTAAAAGAGCAATGCTTTCTAGAGCAGTATCAGGAATAAGAAAAGATACTTTAATAGTAAATTTACCAGGAAGTCCAAAAGCATGTGAAGAAGCTTTAGATTTTATATTAGACGAGTTAAAACATGGAATTGGTATATTAATTGGAGAAGCAAAAGAATGTGCAAGAAAATAAGTTCATTCAAAAAAATTATAAAAATGAGTAACTAGACAAATGATTAACTTTATAGGAGATGCATTATAATGAAAATGATAAGCGTATATGATTCTGTTGGTTGTATATTATCTCACGATGTTACACAAATAATACCAGGAGAATTTAAAGGAAGACTTTTTAAAAAGGGCCATATTATAAAAGCGGAAGACATAGAAAAACTGCTATCTATAGGGAAAGAACACATTTATGTATGGGAGCCTAGTGAAGGAGAATTGCATGAAAATGATGCTGCAATTAGAATTTCAAATCTTGTACTTGGAGATGGGGTATGTAAGTCAGAAGAAATAAAAGAAGGAAAAGTTGACTTTTTTGCAGATATAGATGGAGTTTTAAAAATAGATAAAGAAGAATTATTTAAACTTAATAGCCTTGGAGAAATAATAGTATCAACATTGCATAATAATACTCCAATAAGAAAAGGAGAAAAAATTGGTGCAACTAGAGTTATTCCATTAATAATTGATGAAGAAAAAATAATTAATGCAGAAAAATTAATAAAAGATAAAATAATTTATATAGAGGAAATAAAGCCTAAGAAATGCTTACTTATAACAACTGGTAATGAAGTTTATAGCGGAAGAATTAAAGATGCCTTTTTACCAGTTATAAAATCAAAACTTGGATATTATGGTAGTGAAGTCATTAAGCAAGTTATTTTGCCAGATTCCAAGGAAAGAATAATAGAAGAAATAAAAAATGGCTTTAAAGAAAATGTAGATATGATTATATGTACAGGAGGGATGTCAGTAGATCCAGATGATGTAACTCCAACAGCAATAAAAGAATGTGGTGGAGAACTTGTTACGTATGGATCACCAGTATTACCAGGAGCTATGTTTTTACTAGCTTATTATAAAGATATTCCAATACTTGGAGTACCAAGTTGTGCTATGTATTCAAAAAGAACAGTATTAGATTTAGTGCTGCCAAGAATACTAGCAGATGAAAAATTAACTTTAGGTGATATAGCAGCTTATGGACATGGTGGAATGTGCTTAGATTGTAAGGTTTGTACTTTCCCACATTGTTCTTTTGGAAAATAGGAGGATATAATGAATAATAAATTTACTCATTTTGATAATAGTGGAAATGCAAGAATGGTAGATGTATCAGAAAAAAATAAAACTGAGAGAGTTGCAATTGCAGTTTCTAAAATAAAAGTAAGCAAAGAAACCTTAGAGCTTATAAAAGAAGGAAAAATAGGTAAAGGTGATGTTTTAGGTGTAGCTAGAGTTGCAGGAATAATGGCAAGTAAGCAAACATCTAATTTGATACCTATGTGCCATCCATTAATGATATCTAGTTGTAATATTGATTTTGAGATAAATGATGAAGAAAGTAGTATTGAAATAAAAGCAACTGTAAAAATAGTAGATAAAACAGGAGTTGAAATGGAGGCATTAACTGCAGCAACAATTTCAGCATTAACAATATATGATATGTGTAAAGCTGTAGATAAAAGAATGATTATAGAAGGTACTCATTTACTTAAAAAAACAGGGGGGAAGAGCGGCGAGTTTAATTTTTATGATAGCTCTTTAAAATAATATGAAAGATAAATATAATAGAGAAATAGACTATTTAAGGATTTCATTAACCGATAATTGTAACTTAAGATGTATATATTGCATGGAAGAGAAGAATAATATTTTTCTTAAAGATGAAGATAAATTAACTAATGATGAAATATATAAAATAGTATGCGAAAGTGCAAAGCTTGGTATAAAAAAAGTTAGATTCACTGGTGGAGAACCTTTAGTTAGGAAAGATATAGTAGATCTAATACAAAGGATAAACACTATACCAGGCATAGAAGAAATGTACTTGACTACAAATGGAATATTACTAGAAGAAAAAGCAGAAATTCTTGCAAAATCAGGACTAAAAGGTGTTAATATAAGTTTGGATTCATTAAAGAAAGAAACCTTTAAAAGATTAACTAGATTAGGAGATTTAAAAAAGGTACTAGCAGCAATAGATAAATGTATTTCACTTGGAATAAAAGTTAAATTAAATACAGTTATGATAGAGGGCATTAATGATGATGAAATACTTGATTTTGTAAATTTAACTTTAGAAAAGCCAATAGATGTTAGGTTTATAGAGCTTATGCCTATTGGAGTAGGAAGTAAATATAAAGGGATTAATAATGAAGCAATTATAAATATTATTAAAGATAATTATAAAAATTTCGAAGAAGTTAAAAGAATTAATAGTGGTGGACCAGCAACTTATATAAAAGTAAATGGCGGTAGAGGTAAGGTTGGATTTATTAGTGCTATAAGCAATTGTTTTTGTGAGGATTGTAATAGGATTAGATTAACTTCAGAAGGTTTTTTAAAACAATGCTTACACTTTAATTATGGTATTGATTTGAAGGAATTAATTAGAAGCGGAGTTTCAGATAGTGAATTATCACATGCAATAAAAAATAGTATTTTTGATAAGCCGGAAAAACATTTGTTTATGCAAAAAAGTAATGATAAAGAATTAAAGTTTATGAATCAAATTGGAGGATAAAAATATGAGCAAGGTTTTAGCTATATGTACAAGTAAACACAAAGGAACTTTAAAAAATGAAGTTGAAGAAGCAAACTTCATAGAGGAATTTGGAATAGAAGGTGATGCTCACGCTGGTAAGTGGCATAGACAAGTAAGTTTATTAGCTTTTGAAAAAATTGATGAATTTAGAAATAAAGGTGGAAATGTTGATTTTGGTGCATTTGGAGAAAATTTAGTAGTAGATGGAATAGAATTAAATAAACTTCCAGTTGGTCAAAGATTAACAGTAGGAGAAGTACTTTTAGAAGTAACTCAAATAGGTAAGGAATGTCATGATAAATGTGCTATATATTATCAAGTTGGAGAATGTATAATGCCTAAAAATGGTATATTTACTAGGGTATTAAAAGGTGGAAAAGTAAGAGTTGGAGATAAATGTACTTTGTTAGATAATGAAAAGAAAGTATTTACTTTATAATAAGGAAACATCTTGATATTTGGTTTTAATAATCAAATATCAAGATGTTTTTTATTGTAAAAAAATAAATAGATGAAATTTAAATTATGAGAGGATAAATATAATTAATTGTTTAGCGTGAATATAAAAAGTAAACAATACTAATAATATCTATAAAATGTTTGTTAAAGAGGGGTAAAAAGTATGAAAGTTGTTAGATCTACTTGTAACTATTGTTCCATAGCATGTAATTTTGATTTTCATGTTGAAGATGATGGATTTATACAAAGGGTTAAGCCAGCAAAGGATTATCCTGTAAATAAAGGATTTTGCTGTGTTAAGGGTCTTAATTTAGATAAACAAAATACTATATATGAAAATCCTGTATTACCATTACTAAGAAATGAAAAAGGGAAATTAGAACATATATCTTGGGAAAAAGCATTTAATATATTTGCAGAAAGAGTAAAAAAAATTCAAGATGAATATGGTAAAGAAAGTTTTGCATTTCTGAGTACAGGTCAATTATGTACAGAAGAAATGGCATTGGCAGGGCATATTGGAAGAACATTCTTAGGAGGGAATGGAGATGGAAATACTAGGCTTTGTATGGCAACAGCAGTTGTTGCATATAAACAAAGTTTTGGGTTTGATTCTCCACCATACACATTTGAAGATTTAGAATTATCGGATGTAATGATATTTATAGGTTGTAATCCTGTAGTAGCGCATCCAATCCTTTGGAGTAGAGTTATAAAAAATAGAAATAAAGATAAAAAAATAATAAGTATAGATCCAAGAAGAACTGAAACAGTAACTAATTCAGACATGTGGATAGATATAAAGCCTAAAAGTGATTTAAGACTTTTATATACATTAGCAAATGTATTAATTGAAGAAGGGTGGATAGATGAAGAATTTATAAAAAATAGTACTGAAGATTTTGAAGGATTTAAAAATCATGTTAAAAAATATGACATAAATGATGTTGAAGAGTACACAGGAATATCAAAAGGAAGAGTATTAGAATTAGCTAAAATAATACATGAAGGAAAAAGAGTATCATTTTGGTGGACTATGGGTGTAAATCAAGGATATCAAGCTGTTAGAACTGCACAAGCCGTGATAAATTTGGCTCTTATGACTGGAAATATTGGAAGGCCTGGAACTGGAGCTAATTCAATAACAGGTCAATGTAATGCTATGGGATCAAGATTGTTTAGTAATACTACTGGACTTTATGGTGGAGGAGAATATACTGATAAAGCTAGAAGAAAAGTAGTCGCTAAAGCTTTAGGAATTGACGAAGAGATGCTACCTAAAAAGCCTACAATACCATATAATGCAATAATTGAAGGTATAAATAATGGAACAATAAAAGCCCTTTGGGTACTAGCAACAAATCCAGTTGTATCATGGATAAATAGTTTGGAATTTAAAAAAGCAGCTGAAAAATTAGAGTTTTTAGCAGTGCAGGATATTTATAGTGATACAGAAACCTGTAAATATGCTCATCTTATACTTCCTTCAACAAATGGGTTGAAAAAAGAAGGTGTTTTAATAAATACGGAAAGAAGATTATCCAAGATTCAGCCAGTGCTTGAAAAGAAAGAAGATGAATTAAGTGATTATGACATATTACTAGGAATAGGAAATGCTCTTGGAATGGGAAGTCTTTTAGATAAATGGAAAACACCAAGAGATGCCTTTGAAACTTTGAAGGAGTGTACTAGAAATATGCCTTGTGATATAACTGGTGTAAGCTATGATATGCTAAAGGACTCAAAGGGAATTCAATGGCCATTTAAAGAAGGAGATGATATTGAAAAAGAAGAAAGAAGATTATTTGAAGATGGAAAGTTCTATACTCCAAATAAAAAAGCAAAATTTATTTATGAAGATATAATTAATCCTCCTTTTGAGCAAAGTGAAGAATATCCATATATTTTAAATACAGGTAGAGGAACAGTTGGGCAATGGCATACCCAAACAAGAACAAGAGAAATTCCAGATGTAGAAGCTATAATTATGAAGAAAGGGTACATAAATATAAATACTGATTTAGCAGAAGAGCTAGGTATTAAAGAAAATGATATGGTTAAAGTAAGTTCACCAAATGGAATAAGCAACCAATTCCTTGTTAAGTTAAGTAGAACTGTTAAAAAAGATCAGCTTTATGCACCAATGCATTATATAGAAGCAAATTCTGTACTGCCATCAATATTTGATACGTACTCAAAGGAACCTAATTATAAATATGGTCCAGTAAAAATAGAAAAAATCAATTAGGAGATTATTATGAAAAGGATAAAAATCGATAGAAAGAAATGTATAGGCTGTTTAACTTGTACAACTGCTTGTAAGGTTTCTCATGGATGTAGAGATACAAGAGGAAGGATTGTTATTAATAGTGAAGGAAGGTATGCACCAATTTATTGTAGGCATTGCACAAGACCAGAGTGCGTATATTCATGTCCAACTGGAGCAATGAGAAGAGATGATGAAAGTGGATATGTCATATATGATAAAAGTCGTTGTGCGACATGTTATATGTGCATAATGGGTTGTCCTTATGGAGTATTAAAAATGGATTATCAAACTAATAGAGAAGTAATGAAATGTGATATGTGTCTATCTACAGATACTAAATATCCACATTGCGTAGATAGATGTCCTATGGGAGCATTAACCTTAGAGGAGGTATATAAATAATGTCATATGTTATAGTAGGTGCATCAGCATCTGGAATTAATGCTGCAAGAACTATTAGAGAACATGATAAAGATTCAGAAATAGTTTTGGTATCTAAGGATGATCATGTTTATTCAAGATGTATACTTCATCATTTTTTAGATGGGAGAAGGGATATTAAAGATTTAGACTTTACTCCTGACAACTTTTTTGAAATGTATAAAATAAAATGGATAAAAGGAGTAGAAGTTATTGGAATAGATATAAAAGAAAAATTATTAAAATTATCTAATGAAGAAAATTTAAGTTATGATAAAGTTTTACTTGCTACTGGATCATCATCTTTTTTGCCTCCAATAGAAAATTTAAGGAGTGCTAATAATGTTATAGGATTAAGAAATTTAGATGATGCTATAAAAATTAAAAATATTGCTCGAAAAGTAAAAAATGTTGCAATTCTAGGTGCTGGACTTGTTGGAGTTGATGCTTTAGCAGGATTGCTGGATTATAACGTAAATATATCATTGATTGAAATGGGGGATAGACTACTTCCTCTTCAATTAGATAAATATGCAGCTAATATATACGAAGAAAGATTAAAAAAAGAGGGAGTAAATTTAAAATTTGGCGTTAGGGCAGAAAAAGTAATTGTAGATGATGAAAATAATCCTATTTCTATAAAGCTTAGCACTGGAGAAGAGGTACCTTGTGAATTGATAATTGCTTGTACTGGAGTCCGATCAAATGTAGGCTTTTTAAAAGATAGTGGAGTTGAGTGTGATAAATTTGGTCTTATAATAAATGCAAAAGGTGAAACAAATGTTAGAGATGTTTATGGAGCAGGGGATATAACAGGAAGAAATCCAATATGGCCAACTGCTGTTAAAGAAGGAATGATAGCAGCAAACAATATGGTAGGTAAAGAAAGTTTTATGGAGGATTTTTTTGGAAGCAAAAATACAATGAATTTTTGTGGAGTTGCTACAATGTCATTAGGGTTGGTAGTAAAGCCGGATGATAGTTATGAAGAAATAACTGATATCGATGGAAAAGATTATAAGAAGATAATTTATAAAGATGGTGCAATTTATGGAGCTATAGTTCAAGGGGATTTATCATATGTTGGAGTTTTGACTCAACTTATAAAGCAAAAAATTAATGTAGATAGAGTTAAAAAGCCTTTATTTGATATAGATTATTCTGATTTCTTTAATGAAACAGAAAACTTAGAATTTGTATATTAATAATAAATACAAAGGAGCAAATCATGGAAAAGAAATCTATATTAAAAAAAATAAAAAATATGCCAGTACCAATTTTGCCTACAATGGTTGGGGCAGCTACTTTATCAAATGTGTATCAAATTTTAGGATATACGTGGATAAGGCATATAACAATGATATGTGCAACTATAATATTAATTGCCTATATCATGAAAATAACACTATATTTTGATACATGTAAAAGTGAATATAGTAATACGGTTCCATCAAGTCTATATGCTGGATTCACTATGATATTAATGATATTAGGATCTTATTATTTTGATTTTAATAAACTAATAGGAAAAGGTTTGTGGTATATAGGTATAATATTACATGCAATACATATAATAATTTTTACATATAAAAATGTATTTCCAGGCATAAAAAAAGAAACATTTGTACCTAGTTGGTTTGTTACGTATAATGGAATAATGGTTTCTGCTGTAGTAGGAGTTCCTATGAATGAACCTTTTATTTGTAAGATAATAGTGTATTATGGAATAGTAGCTTTTTTATTAATAATTCCATTTATGATTTCTAGGTTAAGAAAAGAGCCTATAGATGAAGCACTATTCCATACCCAAGCTATATTATTAGCACCATCAAGTCTTTGTTTAGTATGTTATTTAAATTTTATTAATAATCCTAATAAGGTTCTTATATATGTTTTATATACTATAATATTTTTGACATTACTATTTATTTTATATATGTTACCTAAGTTTTTTTCTTACACTTTTACACCAGGGTTTGCAGGATTAACGTTCCCAATGGCAATTGGGATAGTAGCGTCAATTAAGGCATCATCATTTTTTATAAAAATGAATAATAATTTCTTAGGTTACATTATAAAAGAAATAAGTGGAATACAAATATATATTACTACAACTATAATAGCTTTTGTTTTATATAAATTTACACATATATTATTTAAAAGCTTAAAAAAAAGTTAAAAATAGCACACTTTATTGAACTAAAGTTTTCATAAATGGTTCAGTAAAGTGTGTATTTTATTAAAAATAAAAATAGAATTCGTGATAAAAATCACGGTAATTATATTATTAAATGATATAATAATAGCGTTGAATTATGTTTGAAAGGCCTTTTATGCATATCTAAGTGAAAAAATTAACAATAAGTAACAAAGTTATAATGAGAATTTTATATAATTATTAAAACTGACTTAGGAGGAGTTATGAAAAATAATTTAATTTTTAGAAAAATTGAAAATTTACCTGTTCCAATATTACCTACAATGGTAGGAGCAGCGACATTATCGAATATTTACTCATCGTTAGGGTATACTTGGGTAAGGCATTTAACAATGTGGATAGCAACTTGTATTTTAATAGTATATTTAGTTAAAATTTTAGCATTCTATCCTACTTGTAAAAAAGAATATTCAAATACAGTTCCAGCGAGCCTTTATGCAGGAATAACTATGATAACAATGATATTAGGATCGTATTATTTTGATTATAATAATTCATTTGGAAAAATATTATGGTTAATAGGTCTTATTTTACATGCAATACATATAATCATATTTACATATAGAAATGTAATTAAAGGTGTAAATGAAGATACATTTGTTCCAAGTTGGTTTGTAACTTATAATGGTATAATGGTTTCAACAGTTGTAGGTTCTGTTATGAAAGAACCTTTGATAAGCAAGATAGTATTATATTATGGTATATTAGTATTATTATTAATATTACCATTCATGATTATAAGATTAAGAAGGTTACCTTTAAAAGAAGCATTTTTCCATACACAAGCAATTCTATTAGCTCCATCAAGTCTTTGTGTAGTTAGTTATATAAATGTTGTTAAAGAACCTAATAAAATTGTATTATATTTATTATATATTTTAGTAGTCATTACACTTTTATTTGTAGTGTACAAGCTACCGAAATTTTTCTCTTACAAATTTACTCCAGCTTTTGCAGGATTAACATTCCCAATGGCTATAGGTACTTTAGCTTCAATTAAAATTTCAGGCTTTTTAATTAATGAAGGATATGAAGTATTGGGAAATATTACAAAGCAAATCTCAGGAATACAAATATATATTACAACTGCTATAATAAGTTTTGTTTTATTTAATTTTTTCACTATGTTTATGAAAAGTTTTAAAGAAAATTAAAATATGTTTAATTTAAAAGAAATTGTATTATAATAACGATACAGTTTCTTTTTTTATAATTCAAAAAAAGTATTCACAAATTAATTAAAATGGAGTATTATATAATTATAATAATAAACATATCGGAGTAGTAGGAAATGGAGGAGAGGTTAAAATGAAAATAGCAAAAAGTTTAGTTGAATTAATAGGGAATACACCTTTACTAGAATTATCTAATTATAATAAAGAAAAGAAAATTTTAGCTACCATTATAGGTAAATTAGAATATTTCAATCCAGGTGGAAGTGTAAAAGATAGAGTTGGATACGGAATGATAGATGATGCAGAGAAAAATGGAATTTTAAATAAAGATTCAGTAATTATAGAACCTACAAGTGGCAATACTGGTATTGCACTAGCATTTGTATCTGCAGCAAAAGGGTATAGATTAATATTAACTATGCCAGAAACCATGAGTTTAGAAAGAAGAAATCTTTTAAAGGCGTTAGGAGCTGAATTAGTTCTTACTCCTGGGACAGAAGGAATGAAGGGAGCTATTGCTAAAGCTAATGAACTTAAAGATACAATAGAAAATGCAGTTATTTTGCAACAATTTGATAATCCAGCTAACCCGGAAATTCATAGAAAAACTACAGCTGAAGAAATATTAAGAGATACAGATGGAAAGATAGATATTTTTGTAGCTGGAGTTGGTACAGGTGGTACAATAACTGGAGTAGGAGAAGTTTTAAAAGCTAAAAATCCTAATGTTAAAATAGTAGCTGTTGAGCCAATAAATTCTCAAGTTATCGCCGGTGGAAAGCCAGGGCCTCATAAAATACAAGGTATAGGAGCTGGATTTATACCAAAAAATCTAAATGTTTCCGTAATAGATGAAATTATTGCAGTAGAAAATGAAGATGCATTTAAAGCATCTAAAGATCTTGCAAGAACAGAAGGACTATTAGTTGGAATATCAGCAGGAGCAGCTATAGTAGCAGCCACAGAGCTTGCAAACAGAGAAGAAAATAAGGGGAAAAATATTGTTGTCCTATTACCAGATACAGGAGAAAGATATTTATCAACTGATTTATATAAATAATTCTAACAAAGTCATTGCTATTTATAGTAGTGGCTTTTATATATTAAATATATGAGTTATAATAGAAGTTATATGATTAAATAAAAGACATAATAATAGAGTATTTAAATAAAGATATTATTTAATAACTTATAAAAAATTAAAGTTAATCTTTCAATTTTACTATTTGTATTGAACAAATTTATTAACTATTTATTTTATATTATATTTGTTTAGGAAGATATTAATTGAAATATATAAAATAATAAGAAAAAGGTGATTATGTGAAGATTTCAACTAAAGGAAGATATGGTTTACGAGCATTAATTGATCTAGCTATAAATATGGATTGTGAAAATGTGAGTATAAAGACAATATCTGAAAGACAAAATATTTCAGAACGATATTTGGAACAAATATTTTCTTTGCTAAGAAAGGGCGGTATTATAGTTGGTCGAAAAGGAGCTCAAGGGGGATATACAATAGGAAAAAATCCAAGTGAATTAACAATTAGTGAAATTTTAAAAGTTCTAGAAGGTGAAAATATATTCATAGATATAAATGAAGAAGAAGAAAATGAGGTAGAAGATTTTATAAATAAAAATTTATGGAAAGAGATAAATTGTTTAATAAGCAAATATTTTTCTTCTATAACATTAGAAGATTTAGTAAATGATTATAAGAAATCAAAAGATACAATTATATATTATATTTAAAAAGAAGTGGCAAAGCCACTTCTTTTTAAAAGCATTTAGAATCTAATTCATTTGAAATTGCTATATTATAAATATATGAATTACAAATCTCAATGATAAATTCATCTTTTTCATCTTCTGTAAGAGTAAGTGTATTTAACATATTATGATAATTCATTATATAAGATTTCATATCTCCAAGATTTTTATAAGAGTAGTAGTTTAGGCAATTGTTATTTATATTATAATGGTCTTTTAGCAAACTATAAAACATTCTACCACCAAATAAATCTGCTAAAAATCTTGTATATGCATGAGCAATGATTAATTTTGGATTCTTTTCGCAAACATTATTAATTCTATTTACATATGCTATGGTAGATGAAAGTGGGGTGAATGAGTTAATAGATAAAATATTTTTTAAATCTTCTTTAATTAATTCAGATCTGTATAATTCTGTTGTCACAAATGGGGTAATTGTTTCTATATTCTTTAAATTGTCCAAATTATTTTCAATAGCTTTATATACATAATATAAGTTATAGATATATTCGGCATAACTTTCAACTGTAGCATTTTTATCAAGAAGTCTTCTTGTGAAACCAGTATTTTCTGCTGCTTTGTGTAATATATTACTTCTATTTTTAATTTCTATCATTAAATTATTCATTTTATTCACTCCTTAAAAAGTACAATTAAATAAAGATCATTAACTAAATCTTTATATTAATAATACTTTTTAATATTTAAAATATCAAATTCTATAATGATTCAAAATCTTTTAGATTTTGCCTTAAAAAGTCAATTTGATAGATTATCATAACATATCTTGAACGTTGTTCATAATAGTTTGAATATGAACAGAGTTAATGCTAGGGATGGAAATTTGAAAAACGGTATTTCTAATTAATAAGTAAGTTAATTGTGAAAGAAAAATTTTTAAAAGTACAAAAAATATATTTATATGATAAAACATTTGTACATAGTTTAAATTATAAAAAATAATATATACAATAAATGCTATTTTATTTAAAGATAATTAGAAAATTTTATAATATTAATAATTTAAATATATATTGAAAGTTTAGTAGGTATTGTAAGGAAATGGCTAGAATGCTATAATGTAATTGATTTCAAAGAAGGGTGGATGGTGATTCTTATGATTAAAAAGAATTCAAAAACTTTATCAAAATTTATAACTATTTTTATTATTAGTTTGATAGTTTCTTTTAGCTTAGGAGAAATTATTTCTAACTTTAAGGGGTACAATTTTAGAGATGTACTTTTTGTTGAAGGCATAATAATATTAATGATGGGGATATTTTCTGCAGTAGGAGGAAATCCTATGAGCTTATCGCTTCAAGATTTTGGTCGAATTAATCCACAGTGGCTAGCTAATATAAGCTTAGAAACAAATGAAATCGATAGAAGAAGAATAATCGATTCTTGTAAAGTTAATATAAATATCGATATTACAACTGTATCTTTAGTAATTGGAGGATTAATATCTTCATTAATAAGCTCCATTTTGTAGAAATGTATAAAGTTTGGGTAAATATTCTGGTTTTAGAATATTTACCCTTTTTTCATAATAATTTAAGAATGAGAAATAATATATAATTATAAAACGGTGATAGATTTGAAATTAGAAAAAATTTTATTAATAATGCTTCCTATAGGTCTTTTTATTATATTAATATTATGTAGGGAAAATATAAGAAGCTATTTTAAGATAAGTTATAGATATTTTTATAATATAGATATTAGTTATAATGATCTTAACTTATTAGAAAAAGATTTAAATATTATATATATAGATTATAAGTGGAAAGAAAGCTTAGAATTAACTAATAAGCCAAATAAGATAATATATCATCACTCTGCAAGAAGTAAATGGAGTCCTGAAGAGATAAATGAATATCATAAATCTAAAGGTTGGAAAGGAATTGGATACAACTATTATATAAGAAAAGATGGCAGTATATATTCTGGAAGACCAGAAAATGCAGAAGGTGCTCATACAAAAGGCGAAAATAATAGTTCAATCGGAATTTGTTTGGAAGGAAATTTTGAAGAAGAATATCCAACAGGAGAACAATTAGAAAGCTTATATAATCTATCATTATATATATCATTAAAATATGATATATATAAAATAATAGGACATAGAGATGTTTATAGTACACTTTGTCCAGGAAAAAAATTTCCTCTCGAAGATACTAGGGATAAAGTAATAAATTTAATTAAAAATTATAATAAAAAGGAGTAACTAGTACTCCTTTTTATTATGCAGATTTTTTATATTCTTCTAATGCTTTAGATAATTGATCAGGACAAGATGTACCTCTACCTTTACAATCGATTCCCTTTAATTTTTCAATAGCTTCATCGATTTTCATGCCTCTTACTAAAACTGATATCCCCATAAGGTTTCCAGAACATCCTCTAACAAATTCAACATTTTTAATAATATTATCTTCTACATCTAAATGTATTTCTGTAGAACAAACCCCATTAGTTTTATAAACGAACATTTTATATACCTCCTAAATATTGTACAAGTAGTATTATATATCTATATCAAGTAGAAATGAAGAGAAAATGTGGAAATTTGAAATAAAAGATAAAAAGTTGTTACGTTTAACTAAATAAATCATATACTGTAAGTGTACATAGTATTTATAGAAATTAGATATCTATTAATCTTTATTCAATTTCTAGAAAGGAAGGTGTGATATGAGCTCTTTAATTGTATGTAATACAGGTAGTGATTCTATAAGCAAAGTATCTATAGATGAAGATTTTGGTGAAGAAGAATTAGCAACTAAAGAAATATTATTAAAAAATGAAGACAAGCCTTTAGGTCCTAGTAGTATTTGTTTAGCCAACAATATAGCTTATACTGCAAATAGTTATAGTAACTCAATATCTATAATAAATATGGATACACTTAAAGAGGAAAATAGTATTTATGTAGGAGCTCATCCAAATGACTTGGCTATAGATAAAAACTATTTATATATTGCATGTTCTGAATCTAATTCAGTTGTTATTTATGATATAAAGGAAAAAAAGATAGTACTGGATATAACTGTTAATAGTTGGCCTCATAATATAGAATTATGTAAAAGTCTTAATTTGTTATTTATCTCAAATTTTCAAAGTAATAATGTGTCTATTATAGATATTACTACAAATAAAGTAATAAATGAGTTAACTACATTAGAATATCCAACCAAAATTAAAGTTTCTAATGATAAAAAATTATTATATGTATGTGAAAGTTATATGGGTGACGATAAAAATGGATATATAGAGGTGTTTGATATAAAGACATTTGAATCTATAAATAGAATAAAGGTTGGAAAATCACCTGTAGATATCTTGGAAGATGAAGGAAGTATTTATATTTGTAATTTTGGAGATGGAACTCTTACTATAATAGACCGTAGCAATTATAAGAAATTTAGAAAAATGAGTTTGGGTGGCATGCCTAAATCAATAATAAAATTAGGGGAAATAGCTTTTGTATCAGATTATTTAAATGGCAGAATTATATGCATTAATTTAAATATAAATAAAACAAAAGTCATAACAGTAGGTAAGGAGCCTAATGCTATGACTTTATATTAATCATCGTCACTAAATAAAGAGTTCATTATTTTAGTATAAATCTCAGAAGGGTTACTTTTCCATCTATTACATAAGGATAGAGCTTGTTTTTTAGATGGAACAGATACTTTTAGAGAAATTAAAAGATTTTCATTTTCTAATGCTTGTAAATCTACTATAAAAGTATCATCTTTTCCTAATGTATAATCACTATTAATAGTTAACTCCTTTTTTATAGAGTCAATCATTGCAAGAAGATAGTCATCGATTATCTTCTTTTTCATTGCAGAAATTCTATCAGAAAAGAAAGAAAGAACATTTGATCCTTTTTCTGTTATATAAATTAAATTTTTATCATTTACAACGTCATACCTTAAAAATTCTGATGAAACAAGTTCACTAATATATTGCTGAAGAGTAAAATAATTTATAAAGTTATTTTCTAATATAATTTCAGTAAGTTGGGTATTGGTAACGGGGGATTTTAAAGATTCCATTACATATAAAACTAATAATTTGTTTTCTGCTAATTCTGCTGAGTTTTCGTACATATTAAACCTCCATTTTAGAAAGTATAAATTAATTATATCATAAATTTTACTAAGTTGTTATTATAGTCATTAATATTATTTTTTAGAATATAAATAAATAATAGCAATTTTAGGAGTTTTTTGTGAAAAGGAGATATAGAGTAGTAATAAGTTTACTATTATTAGCATGTACTATGGTTTTCTCTATTATATTTAAAGATGGATTCAAAGAGGTTTCCGTAGAAGTATCTAATGATAAGCCAATTTATAGAGTTAATAAAGATGAAAAAGTTATAGCATTAACTTTTGATATAAATTGGGCTGAAAAAGATGAAATTTATAACATATTAGAGGTACTAGATAAATATAATGTAAAGGCAACCTTTTTTATAATGGGAGGCTGGGTAAATTATAGTGAAGAAAATAGAGAAAAGCTTGTGAAGATAAAGGAGGGAGGTCATGAGATAGGAAACCATAGTTACATTCATCCAATGTTTACAAAAATAGATGAAACTAGGATGAAAGAAGAACTAGATAAAACAGATAAGATAATAGAAGAAACAGTAGGGATTAAGCCTAGCTTGTTTAGATTTCCAAGTGGAGACTATAATAAAAAATCTTTGGATTTTGTAAGTGGTCAAGGATATAAATGTATTCAATGGGATGTTGATTCAGTTGATTGGAAGCAAGTTGGTGCAGATGAAGAGTATAATAGGGTTATGAAGAGAGTGACTTCAGGATCTATTTTACTTTTTCATAATAATGCAAAGTATACACCGGGAAATCTAGATAGAATAATAAAAAAACTTAGTGAAGATGGATATAGCTTTACTCAAGTTGGTCAAATGATATATGAAGATAATTATTATATTGATGATAAAGGTGAACAAATAAAAAAATAAATGAAAAAATATTGAAAAATGATGATATAATGTATTATAATGGAAATGTATCCGGTGGGGTTAAAAAGTATAACTAATTAAAATTATTACTAAGGGAGAGAGGGGTTAGAGATGGACAACTTGATGTTAAATAACAAGATTTATTTAGAGGGACAAGTAATATCAGAACTAGAATTTAGCCATGAAATGTATGGGGAAGGGTTTTATACATTTTCAATGGAGGTTATGAGACTTAGTGATTCAGTTGATGTTTTAAACATAACAGTATCAGAAAGATTAATAGCTAATATGGATTTATCTATTGGTAAGGAAATAATAGTAGATGGACAATTAAGATCTTATAATAAGTTTGTTGATGGGTCAAATAAACTTATATTAACTGTATTTGCTAGAAATATAGAACCTTGTATTGAGAGAAGTAAAAATCCAAATGAAATTTTCTTAGATGGATATATATGTAAGGAGCCTGTTTATAGGACAACTCCATTTGGAAGAGAAATTGCTGATGTTTTATTAGCTGTAAATAGAGCATATAATAAATCAGATTATATTCCTACAATTGCTTGGGGAAGAAATTCAAGATTCTGCCAAACTCTAGAAGTTGGAGATAATATTAGAGTTTGGGGAAGATTACAAAGTAGAGAATATCAAAAGAAGGTAAATGATACTGAGGTAATTAAAAAAATTGCTTATGAAGTATCTGTGTCAAAAATGGAAAAGGTTCAAAATGATCATTTAGAATCAGAACATGAAGGAAATGAACAAGAAGTCATGTAATATGAAATAAAGGTGAAAAGCTATGCTTTTCACCTTTTATTATGTAGGAGCTATTTTCTAAGATCCTCTAAAAGTTTTGTCTTATCTTTTGTTTGCTCATCTACTATTTTAATAATCTTAGCTGGGCTACCGGCAACTACAACACCGGAAGGAACATCTTTAACTACTACTGATCCAGCTGCAACGACAGATCCACTACCAATTTTTACTCCCTCTAGAATAACAGAGTTAGCACCTATTAAAACATCGTCTCCAATTTCACAAGGAGATTTACTTGGAGGTTCTAGAACTCCTGCAACTACGGCTCCAGCTCCTAAATGTACTCTTTTACCAAGTTTTCCTCTAGCGCCAACCACTGCATTCATATCTACCATGGTACCTTCTCCTATTTCAGCGCCTATATTAATTACTGCACCCATCATAATAACAGCATTTTTGCCAATTTTCACCCTATCTCTTATTATTGCACCAGGTTCTATTCTTGCATCTATATCTAAAATGTTTAGCATAGGAATAGCTGAATTTCTTCTATCATTTTCAAACCTATAGTGATTAATAAGATGTTTATTTTCTTTTATAAATTCATTAATTATATTAGACTCGCCAAAAAGTATATAAAAGTTATTATTACCATACCATTCAAGATCTTTTAAATCTGAGTTGCTTAGATCTCCATTAATATAAGCTTTTACTGGTGTTGTTTTTTGTGTATCCCTTATGAATTTTGCAATTTCATAAGGATCTGTTAACTCATTATAGTTCATATTATACCCTCCTATACTATAAGGTTAGAATGAAGAAATTATATCAATATATTCAATGTATATCAATAGGAAAGAAGTAAAAATATGTTAAAATATATTTGATTTACAATAGAGTTGTACATAATGTACAATTTATAAAAAGGAGTTGATAATATTGAAATTAGATAAAGGACTAGTTCAAGTTTATACTGGAGATGGAAAAGGAAAAACTACTGCAGCCATAGGTCAAGGTATGAGGGCATATGGAAATGGGTTAAAAATATATATGCTTCAATTTCTAAAAGGTGGACCAACTGGTGAACTAAAAACAATTGATGAGCTTGGAGAGAGCTTTAAGTTGTTTAGATTCGAAAAACCAAGGGATTTTGTTTGGAATTTAAATGAAGCTGAGAAAGAAGAATTGAAGCTTGAAATTAGAGAAGGTTATAAATTTATTTTGGATACTATAAAAGAAAATAAATGTGATGTTTTAATAATAGATGAGATAATGGGAGTTTTGCATAATAAGTTCTTAACAGTGGAGGAAGTAATATATATTATTGATAATAAACCAAAAACTATGGAGCTTATACTAACAGGAAGAGATATACCAGAAGAAATTTTAAAAAAGAGTGATTTAGTTACAGAAATGAAGTGCATTAAGCACTATTTTGAAGACGGAGTTGAGGCAAGAAAAGGAATAGAATATTAGTATAAAAATAAGAACATTTTCATAATGGATAATCGATAATGAATAATGGATAATTAAGGGGAAAATCCTAAGGATTTTAAAATAAAGGTGCAATGAACCAATTAAATCTAAGTTTTGATTTGCAAATCATCCTAAATGGACAATTGTCCATTGTCCATTGTCAATTGTCCATTGTCCATTGTCAAATAGGGGGCTATTAGAATGAATGAAAATTTGAATAATGTTGAAATATCAGGTATAAGAAGATTTTTTAATAAAGTAAAGGAAGTAGATGGGGCAATTTCATTAACCTTAGGGCAGCCAGATTTTAAAACTCCAAAGGAAATAAAAGATGGTATGATAAAAGCTATTAAAGAAGATAAAACGGTTTATACAGATAATTTTGGACTTTTAGAATTAAGAAAAGAAATTTCTACTTATTTAAATAGAAAAGGTATTAATTATTTAATGGAAGAAATATGTATTACGGTGGGTGGAAGTGAAGCTTTGTATTCATCAATTTCTTCATTAATAAATAAAAACGATAAAGTACTTATTCCTAATCCAAGTTATCCTGCTTATGAAAATATAGTCAATATTTTAGGTGGAGAAGTTATTAGTTACAATTTAAATGATGATTTTTCTATAAATTTCGATAATTTAAATGATTTATTAAAAAAGCAAAATATAAAATACATGGTATTATCATATCCATGTAATCCTACAGGTGCAGTTCTTAAGAAAAATGAGTATAACAAATTAATAGATTTAATAAAAAGATATAACCTAACTGTTATTAGCGATGAAATATATGAAGCTTTTTGTTATGATGATTATTATAGTGTAGCAATGTGCAGTGAAATAAAAGAAAATATCATTTATATAGGAGGATTTTCAAAAATGTTCTCTGCAACTGGTATTAGAATAGGTTTTATTGCTGCAAGTGAGAAATATTTAAAAGAAATAGCAAAAGTTCATCAATACAATGTATCTTGTACTAACTCAATTGGACAGTATGGTGTTTTAGAAGGGTTAAAGCATGGTTTATACAATGTAGAAAAAATGAAAGAAGAATTTATAAAGAGAAAAACATATGTAGAAAATAGATTAAATTCTATGGGGATAGAGTGCCTTTCGCCTAGTGGAGCGTTTTATATATTTCCATCTATAAAGCAATTTAATAGTAGTTCAGAAGAATTTTGTGAAAATTTATTAAAAAAAGAAAAAGTTGCATGTGTACCTGGAAGTGCTTTTGGTAGTAAGGGAGAAGGATATATTAGAATATCATATTGCTATTCTATTGAAGAACTAGAAATTGCATTAAACTCTTTAGAGAGGTATATTAAGAAACTTAATATAAGATAAGACTTTTTAAACTTATTCGAAATAAAAAGCTGATTACATAGTTAATCGGCTTTTTGTTTTGAATAAATATTCTTATTTTATTACATAATACTTCAATAAAATACATTTAATATTGTTCATGGATTACGAACATATTTCAATAAATGTCCGCAAAATAAAAAGAAAGAATAAATATAATATATTAAAAAAATAATAGATTAATAATAATTAGAAAAATGAAAGATTAATAATTATACTTGCAGAAAACTAGAAAAAAAGCAATTGTAAGCGTTTACTAGAAATGTGGATATTCTTTTAT
Organism: Clostridium mucosae; assembly: GCF_024622765.1. Lineage (NCBI taxonomy): Bacteria > Bacillati > Bacillota > Clostridia > Eubacteriales > Clostridiaceae > Clostridium > Clostridium mucosae. The sequence goes on from NZ_JANKAF010000001.1 coordinate 238,155, forward strand.
GAATTATAAAAAAAACTCCGATATTATTGATATATTATTAAAATAGTGGATAGAAATTTAAAATGTTAATTGACAAATTTTAATAATATAATATAATTATTAATATCTACAAAATGGAATGTGCGTAGAATCATGAATGGGGGTTGAAAACAAATGGTAAAGTATATAGGAAAGAGGCTTTTAACTAGTATAGTTACTGTTTGGGCAGTTGTAACTATAGTATTCTTTCTAGTAAGAATGATGCCAGGTGGTCCATTTGATGGAGAAAAAATAACACCGGATATGAAAGCCCAACTTAACGAAAAATATGGGTTGGACAAACCTGTTGGAGAACAATATACAATTTATATGAAGAATCTTTTAAAAGGTGACTTCGGTAAATCAATGAAGTATAAAGGAAGAGAAGTTTTAACAACGATAAAGAAGAGTTTTCCAAACTCAGCGAAAGTTGGTATGGCATCAATAGCATTTTCTGTTGTAGTTGGAGTTTTACTTGGAATAGTAGCTGCTTTAAAAGCGGACAAGTGGCCAGATAGAGTTTGTATGGTACTAGCTACTTTAGGAATAACAATACCAAGTTTTGTTATGGGAACATTTTTAATTTATATATTTACAGTCACATTTAAATTATTACCGGCGACTGGATTAAGTAAACCAAGCAATTATATTATGCCAGTTATAGCTCTTTCAGGAAGCTCAATGGCATTTATAACAAGATTAACAAGAAGTAAATTAATAGAAGTATTAAAGTCAGATTATATAAGAACTGCAAAGGCTAAAGGGCTAAGTGGAAAAACAATTATATTTAAACATGCATTAAGAAATTCATTAATACCTGTTGTTACATATTTAGGACCATTAGTAGCAGGAGTATTAACAGGATCATTTGTAGTTGAAAAAATATTTGCAATACCTGGACTTGGAAATGAGTTTACATTATCTATAACTAATAGAGATTATACTTCATTACTAGGAGTTACTGCATTCTATTGTACATTAATAGTAATATGTAACTTATTAGTGGATATTTTATATGTATTAATAGATCCAAGAATTAAGCTTGAAGGATAAGAGGGGGTAAAGACATGGAAGATTTAAAAATGGATATAAACATAGATAAAGAATTATTTACTCCTTTAAGTGAAGAGGAAAAGAATTTTGAACAAATAGTTAGACCGAGTGTTGGATATTGGGCAGATGCTTGGAGAAGACTAAAATGTAACAAAGTGGCATTATTTTCATTAATTATTATTGTGCTTGTAGTGTTGTTTGCATTTTTAGGACCAGTGATAATGGAAAAAGTAATGGGATATACTTATTATGATACAAATTTAAGTGCAACCGATTTAAGACCAAGTGCACAGCACTGGTTTGGGACAGATAACCTAGGTAGAGACTTATTTGTAAGAGTTATGTATGGATCTAGATACTCTCTTATAATTGCAATTTCCGCAGCAGCTATAAACTTAGTTATAGGTGTATTATACGGAGGGGTAGCAGGTTTCTTCGGTGGGAAAATAGATAATATAATGATGAGAATAGTAGATGTATTATATTCTATTCCTACACAAATATATGTAATAATTTTAATGGCTACATTTAAAAAGGAAGGATCAACAGGATTAACTACTATTATATTAGCTATGGCAATTTCTTATTGGGTTGGTATGGCAAGAATAGTAAGAGGAGATATCCTTTCATTAAAACAACAAGAATTTGTTCTTGCAGCAAAAGCACTTGGAGCTTCAAAAACAAGAATTTTATTTAGACACTTAATTCCTAACTGTTTAGGATCTATATTAGTAACATTAACGTTATTCGTACCACAAGCAATCTTTACAGAAGCGTTTTTAAGCTTTATAGGACTAGGTATAAATGCACCACTTGCATCTTTAGGTACTTTAGCAAATGATGCTAGTGGACTATTGAGTACTGCAGCATATCAATTATTATTCCCAGCAGGAGCAATTTGTATAATTATTTTAGCATTTAACTTGTTTGGTGACGGATTAACAGAAGCTTTAGATCCAAAGAATAAGAGATAGGAGGAATTACAGATGAGTAGATTATTAGAAGTTAAAAATTTAAAGACCTCCTTTAGAACACATATAGGTGATGTACAAGCGGTAAGAGGAGTATCATTGCACTTAGATAAAGGAGAAGCATTAGGAATAGTTGGTGAATCAGGTTGCGGTAAATCAGTAACTATGATGTCTTTAATGAGATTATTAGCTGATAATGCAATTATTGAATCAGATAACATTATGTTTAATGGTCAAGACATAACTAATCCTACAGAAAAAGAAATGCAAAAAATAAGAGGAAATGAAATGGCAATGATCTTCCAAGATCCTATGACTTCATTAAATCCATTATTTACAGTAGGAGAACAATTAACTGAGCATTTAATTAAACATAAAAAAGTTTCTAAAAAAGAAGCAATTGATTTAGCAATAAAGATGCTTGATATGGTAGGAATTCCAAGTCCTGAAAAGAGACTTAAACAATATCCACATGAATTCTCAGGTGGTATGAGACAAAGAGTTATGATAGCTATGAGTCTTATTTGTGAACCTAAACTTATAATAGCTGATGAACCAACAACGGCTTTAGACGTAACAATTCAAGCACAAATATTAGATTTAATGAAAGATTTAAAAGAAAAAGTTAATAGTTCAATTATATTAATTACACACGATCTAGGGGTAGTTGCGGACCTTTGTACAAGAATAAATGTTATGTATGGTGGAATAGTAGTAGAAGAAGGATCAGATGAAGATATATTCTATAATGCAAAACATCCATATACTTGGGGATTATTAAATAGTGTTCCTAATCCAAAGAGTGAGATTAAGGAAAAATTAACTCCAATAGAAGGACAACCACCGGATCTTTTAAAACCACCAGTAGGATGTCCATTTGCGGCAAGATGCAAATATACAATGAAAGTTTGTATAGAAAAGCAACCACCGTTATTTGAAATATCAGAAGGACATAGAGCAGCATGTTGGTTATGCCATGAAAATGCACCAAAGGTTGAATCACCAATAAGGAGGGAAGAATAATGGAAAAGAAAAATGATGTTATTTTAGAGGTTAAAAACCTTTGTAAATACTTCCCTGTAAATAAAGGAATGTTTGCTAAAAAGAGCTTTGTTAAAGCTGTTGATAATGTTTCTTTTAGTATAAAAAGAGGAGAAACATTAGGACTAGTTGGTGAATCAGGTTGTGGTAAAACTACAACTGGAAGAACTATATTGAAGCTGTATGAGCCAACTTCTGGGCAAATAATATTTAATGGTGAAGATATAACTAATTTTAATGAAAAGAAAATGGTTTCTTTAAGAAAGAATATGCAAATGATATTCCAAGATCCATATGCTTCATTAAATCCAAGAATGACTGTAGGTGATATCATAGGAGAAGCTATAGATATTCATGGATTATATAAAGGTGAAGATAGAACTAATAGAATAAGATATCTTTTAGATAGAGTTGGATTAAATGGAAGCCATATAAATAGATATGCTCATGAATTTTCAGGTGGGCAAAGACAAAGAATAGGGATTGCAAGAGCACTTGCAGTACAACCAGATTTTATAGTATGTGATGAGCCTATATCAGCACTTGACGTATCAATTCAAGCTCAAGTTATAAATATGTTAGAAGAACTTCAAGAAGAATTTGGATTAACATATTTATTTATAGCACATGACTTATCAATGGTTAAGCATATATCAACACATATTGGAGTTATGTATTTAGGACAAATGGTTGAAAAGGGTCCTGCTGATGATGTTTATTTAAAACCTAAACATCCTTATACACAAGCATTACTTTCAGCAGTACCAATTGCTGATCCTAAGGTAGCTAAAAGTAATAAAAGAATAGTTCTAGAAGGTGATATTCCATCACCAATAGATCCAGAACCAGGATGTAGATTTAAAGGAAGATGTAAATATGCTAAACCAATTTGTGGTGAAGTTGATCCAGAACTTAAGGAAGTTGAACCAGGTCACTTTGTAGCATGTCATTTGTTCAATGAGTAGATATCTATTGCATATAAGCAATTAGTATAAATTTCATATATTAAGGGGGAAAAACAATGAAAAGCAATAAGCTTAGAAAAATTTGTGCAGTTGCACTAACACTTACGCTTGGAATGTCTGTTTTTGCAGGTTGTGGAAATAGTGATTCAGCAGATGGTGGAAGAAAGTTGATTTATAATTTAGGAGAAGATCCAGAAACAATCGATCCTACATTAAATACTTCATCAGGAGCAGGATCAGTTATTGAAAATGCTTTTGAGGGATTAATGAGACTTGATGAAAATGAAAAGGCTAAGCCAGGCGCAGCTGAAAAGATGGAAGTATCTGATGATCAATTAGTGTACACATTTACTTTAAGAGAAGATGCTAAGTGGTCAGATGGAGAGCCAGTTACAGCTAAAGATTTTGAATATTCATGGATTAGAGCTCTAACTAAGGAAACAGCATCAGAATATGCTTATCAATTATTCTATATAAAGAATGCAGAAAATTTCTATGAAGGAAAAGCTACTAGAGAAGATGTAGGTATTGAAGTTGTAGATGATCATACATTAAAAGTTACTTTAGAAGCACCTACAGCATACTTTGCAGAACTTACTGCATTTACAACATACTTCCCATTAAGAGAAGATATCGTTTCTGCTAATCCAGAAGGATGGGCTACTGAACCAGAAACTTACGTATCAAATGGACCTTTCAAACTAGTACAATGGGATATGAAAGATCAATTAGTATTTGAAAAGAATGAAAATTATTGGAATAAAGATGAGATAAAGCTTCCAGGAGTAGTATTTAAGCTAGTTACTGATCAAAATACTGCATATGCTTCATTAAAAGCTGGAGATTTCGATATGGTTGATACAGTTCCACCAGCAGAAATTCAAAATGGTAAAAATGAAGGTTTAGTTACAATTTATCCAAATCTTGCAACATACATGTTAGTATTAAATGTTGGTAAACAAGATACATTATCAGAAGATGCTAAAAAAGCATTAAGTAATGCAAAAGTTAGAAAGGCATTAAGTATTGCAATTGATAGAAAAGGTATTGTTGAAAATGTTACTAAAGCAGAACAAGTCCCAGCATATAGCTTTGTTCCAAAAGGAATTTTAAATGAAAAGGGCGAAGAATTTGCAAACAAAGAGTACTATGATGCAAATGTAGCTAATATCGAAGAAGCTAAGAAGTTATTAGCAGAAGCAGGATACCCAAATGGAGAAGGTCTTCCAACATTAGAATTTATGTATAACACTGAAGGAGACCACAGTTTAATAGCTCAAGCGGTTCAACAAGACTGGGCTAAGATTGGTGTAAAAGTTGAGTTAGCTAACCAAGAATGGAAAGTATTCTTAAATTCAAGACAACAAGGACAATACCAAATTGCTAGACATGGTTGGTCTGGAGATTATGTTGATCCAATGACATTCTTAGATTTATGGGTAACTGGCGGAGGAAATAACGATGCTGGATATTCAAACCCAGAATATGATAAGATAGTTGCACAAGCTAAGGTAGAAGCTGATCAAGATAAGAGATGGGAATTAATGAGACAAGCAGAAGATATTATTATGGAAGATATGCCTATCATCCCATTATATTACTATACTAAAGTAAAAGGATTTAAGCCAGAAGTTAAGGGCGTTAGAGTTTCAACTTTAGGACACGTATTCTTTGATAAAGCATACATCGAAGGCGAAGAATAATTTTAATAAAAAGAAGAGTCATATGACTCTTCTTTTTTTAATTACCTGCTCTATTAAAATGTTGACTTGAAACTCCTTCTTGTTTGATAGATTTATGTTTTGCATTAGGATTATGATTATGTCCTTCTTCAGTTAAAGGAGTTTGATAATTACATTTTTCCATTCTAGCTTTTTTATTATCGGGTTGACTATCTTTAGGCATAATATAACATCCTTATAATTATTGATATTATAGTTTTTCACTATAATAAATTTTTAAACTGGAAAAAGATTCTTAAGTTAAAAGGGGCTGTCGCATAAAGTAATACAATGTAAAGTTTTAAATTTAAAATTAAAGTAGTATTTCATACTAAAATACTTAAATTTATATTATTTAAAAATTACTTTCAATAGTTTTCACATTAATTCTACATTCTAACTTTTACATTTTAATTATGAAACAGCCCCTGTATACTTTTATTTAAATTCCTAATATATCATCCATATTATATAGTTTAGGAGTATTAACATTACTCATAAACTCACATGCTTTTAATGCACCAACTGCAAAAACTTCCCTTGACATTGCCTTATGAGATAATTCGATTATTTCTCCAGAACCTGCAAATATAACGTCATGATCTCCAACTATTGAACCACCTCTAATTGCATGAATTCCAATTTCATTTTTTTCTCTTTTACTTTTTCCACTTCTGCCATATACATAATTTGAGTTTATTTGAATAGAATTACTTATTGTATCTGCAAGTAGAAGGGCAGTTCCACTTGGTGAATCTACCTTTTGATTATGATGTTTTTCTATTATTTCAATATCATAATTTTCATATAGTATAGGAGCGACTTTCCTTAGCAATGAATTTAATAAATTCACTCCTAATGACATGTTGGCTGATCTAAATAAAGGTATAACTTTACTTTTTTCTGAAATAAGTAGTAATTCTTCATCTGTATATCCTGTAGAACATAATATAGCAGGTTTATTATTTTTCAATGATAATTTTAAAATATCAGCAAGTGCTTCTGGTCTAGAAAAGTCCAATAACACATCGTAATCTATATCAACATCATTAGTACTAGTATATATCTTAAAACTTAATTGATTATTTGGATATTTATCAATTCCTGCCACTATATCTATATTAGGAAAGTTTTTAGCTGCTTCTATAATTACTTTCCCCATTTTTCCACAACAACCATTTAGTAAAATTTTTATCATAATAGACTCCTTAAATTAAATTATATTCTTTTAAAGAATGTTTTAGTATCTCTAGATTTTTATCATCCATATCGCATAATGGCAATCTAAATGTACCAACATCTTTTCCCATTAAATTTAATGCTGTTTTTACAGGGATTGGATTAGTTTCTATAAATAATTTATTTGCTATATCTAAAGTATCTAATTGAATTTGTAGAGCTTTTTTAGTGTTACCAGACAAAAATGTTGTAGCCATATCATGAACTTCTTTAGGCATTATATTGGCTAAGACAGAAATAACTCCTAAACCGCCAAGAGCCATAATAGGAACTGCTTGGTCATCATTGCCAGAGTATATATCTATACTATCTTTGCATAAAGCCTTCATTTGAGCAACTTGACTTATATTGCCACTAGCTTCTTTTATGGCAACAACATTTTTAAGTTTAGATAATTCTAATAGTTGAATAGGGGTAATATTTACTCCAGTTCTACTTGGAACATTATATAATATTATAGGGGTATCTACAGCATTATTTATCGCTTCAAAATGTTTAAGAAGTCCTTTATTGTTTGTTTTATTGTAATAAGGTGTTATAACTAAAAGTGCATCTACGCCTACACTTTGAGCATACTCACTCATTTCAACAGAGGCACTAGTGTTATTAGTACCTGTTCCGGCTATTACAGGTATTCTTTTATTTACTACATCAACTGTGAATTTTATAGCCTTTTTTCTCTCTTCATTACTCATTGTACTAGCTTCGCCAGTTGTACCACAAATTACAATAGCATCTGTTCCTTCTTCTATATGCCATTCTATTAATTCTTTAAGTTTGTCAAAGTTTACACCTGAATCTTTAAATGGCGTAATTATAGCAATAGCAGAACCTTTAAAAATTGACATTATATATCACTCCTTATTAATAATTCAGCTATTTGAACTGCATTTAAAGCAGCTCCTTTCCTAATATTATCAGCAACTACCCATAGATTTAATCCGTTATCTATACTAAAATCTCTTCTTATACGACCAATGAAAACATCATCTTTTCCAGATACCATTAAAGCAGTTGGATATTTGAGTTCGTTTATATTATCATAAACAGTAAGCCCTTTAGTGCTGTTAAACAGTTTAATTACATCATTTAACTCATAAGACTTTTCTAGTTCAACATTTATACTTTCACTATGGCTATTAAGAACAGGTACTCTGACAGCTGTAGCTGTAATTTTTAAATTACTATTATGAAGTATTTTTTTTGTTTCCTCAATCATTTTTATTTCTTCCTTCGTATAGCCATTATCTAGGAAAACGTCTATATGAGGTAAGCAATTTCCTGATATTGGATAAGGGAATTTTTTAGGTGCAATACCTTTAATTCCATCTTCTAAGTCAGCTATACCTTGCATACCAGCGCCTGAAACTGCTTGGTATGTAGAATATACAATTCTTTTAATACCGTAATTATCCAATAGAACTTTTAAAGGTACCATAGCTTGTATAGTAGAACAATTAGGATTTGCTATAATACCGTTGTGCCAAGTTATATCTTCAGGATTAACTTCAGGAACAACTAATGGAACATTTTTATCCATTCTAAATGCACTAGAATTATCAATTACGATAGCACCATAAGATGCAAAAATTGGTGAAAATTTTAAACTTACATCTCCACCTGCTGAAAATAAAGCAAAATCTATTTTTTTATTTTTAATATTTTCCTCCAAAGTTTCTTCTACTATTATCTCGTTTTCTTTAAATCTTAGTTTAGTGCCTTCTGATCTTTTGGAAGCAAAAAGATATAGATTTTTTATTGGAAAGTTCCTTTCTTCTAAAATTTCTAAAAACTTTCTACCTACATTACCAGTAGCCCCAACTATTGCAACATTGTACATAAGTTTGTCCCCCTTTTTACTAATCTAGATATATATGTTCCAATAATATACATAATTCGAATTAATAGTATATAAATGATTGATACATTTGTTTTTAATAACATATCAAAATTGAAAACATATATTGTTCTATTTTTATATAAGTTACTAAGATGTAAATAGTTATTTATAACTATCTAAATGTTAATGTTTATAGTACTTTTATAAAAATATACTTACTAATACTATAGTTAAATATTTCTATAAATTCAATACTTTATTATAATATATAGAATTTTGAAGTGTATAGTGAATAATTAATTTTAATAGTATATTAGAAAAACTTTTGGAAAAAATATAAATATTATATTTATAGGGGGTATTAAAATGAGTAAAACACCATTAAAAAAAATAATAAAATCAAAAATAAAATCAAATAAAGAATTATCAGAAGCAGAAGTTTTAAGAGAAAAAATAAAGTATGAAATAGCTGATGAATTAGGTTTAAAGGATAAAGTAGATCAATATGGATGGGGAGGTTTAACAGCAGAGGAAACAGGCCGTATAGGAGGTATAATGACAAAAAGAAAGAGAATGTTAAAGATACCTACAAATGATGAAATACTAGGCAGAAAATAAAAATAATTCTAAACTATATGCAAATAACAACGTGAAAAATAAAGAATAAAATAAATGTTACTTTTATTTATATGTTTCAACTTAAAATCAAATTTTATATAGAGAAAAAGTATATAATAAAAAGTACATAAAAATTTTTATTTTTTTGTATAGATTGACTAAAGGAAATTTTACATTTAATATAGTTTTAGAAAACTCTATAAAAAGGGGGAGGGAAATTTTTTTGACATATGGAGAGTTTGCTAAAATATATGATGAGCTAATAAATGAAGATATAAATTATGAAGAAATGTGCTTTAAGATTATTGAAATTTGTAAAGAAGAAAATATAGACTTCAATAATTATTTAGACATAGCATGTGGAACTGGAAATGTTACAGTGAAGTTAGCTAGAAATTTCAAAGAATCTTTTGCTGTAGATTTATCGGATGACATGCTTAGAGAAGCTTTTGATAAATTGAAAAAAGAAAAAATTAAATGTAAGTTAATTTGTCAAGATATGAGTGAACTAAGTCTAAATAGAAAATTTGATTTAATAACATCAGTTTTGGATTCATCTAATTATATAATAGAAGAATCTAAATTTGTTGATTACTTAACAAGAGTAAAAGAGCATTTAAATGATAATGGTATCTTTATATTTGATATAAATTCATATTATAAGCTTTCAGAAATATTAGGTAATAATATATATACATATAGTGAAGATGAGGTATTTTATACTTGGGAAAATACCTTTGAAGATGATCTTTTGAGTATGTTTTTAACTTTTTTTGTTAAAAAAGGTGAATTGTACAAAAGATTCGAAGAAGAGCATTTAGAAAGAGCATACAAAGAAGATTTTATAGAAAATAAGCTTAAAGAATTAAATTTAAAAATAATAGGTAAATTTGATGGATATTCAAATAAAAAAGTAGAAAATCAAACAGAAAGAATAATGTACGTAGTTAAAAAATAATGGAGGAATATAAATGGATAAGATTATAAGAGCAACAGCAAAAGATGGAATGGTAAGAATTATTGCTGGAGAAACTACCGACTTAGTTAATACAGGAAGTAAAATACATGAATGTACACCAGTAGCAGCAGCTGCACTTGGTAGAATGCTTACTGCAGGAGCTCTAATGGGGACTACATTAAAATCAGAAAAGGAAGTAATGACTTTAAAAATAAATGGTGGTGGAGAAGCTAAAGGAATTACTGTAACAGCATATGAAGGAGGAAAGGTTAAAGGATTTATTGGGAATCCATATGGAAATCTTCCTTTAAATGCAAAAGGAAAATTAGATGTAGGTGGATATGTAGGTGTAAATGGTGAATTTACAGTTATTAAAGATTTAGGAATGAGAGATCCTTATGTAGGTCAAGTTCCTATATATACAGGAGAAATTGGTGAAGATTTAGCATATTACTTTACAGTTTCAGAACAAACACCATCTGTAGTAGCTTTAGGGATTTTAGTAGATAGAGATTATTCAATAAAGGTTGCAGGCGGATTTATAATTCAAATGATGCCAAATGCCGATGATTTGTTATCAGATTTAATAACATATAGATTAGAAGAAATTCCTTCAATAACTCAAATGTTACAAGAACATGGAAGTATAGATAAGGTATTAGAATATATTTTTGAAGGTATGGATTTAAAAATTTTAGAAGATGCGACACCTGAATATACTTGCAATTGTTCAAGAGAAAGAGTTGAAGCAGCTTTAATATCTATTGGAGAAAAAGAGCTTCAAGAAATATATGATGATGGAAAAGAAGAGGAAATTAAATGTAATTTCTGTAATACTGCATATAATTTTTCAAATAAAGAAATTGGTGAATTATTAGATAAGGCAAGAAAATAGAAAAACTAAAGGCTTAGATTAATCTAAGCCTTTTTAATTTGGAGGCGCCACCCAGATTTGAACTGGGGAATAAAGGTTTTGCAGACCTCTGCCTTACCACTTGGCTATAGCGCCGAGCTTTATAATTATATCTTATGTAATAACATTTATTTTGATACCAAATTAAAATAAAAAAATTAATTAGTACAAATAATAAACTAGGAGGTGAAAGTATGCAAGTGGAAATATTTGATGAAATAAATAAAATATTAATTGAAAGCGATAAACCATCTATAGAAATAGATAAACTAATGAAAAGTGAAGAATTTAAAAATAGTGACTTTAGTATAATATCTAAGCTTAAGGATATCCCTCAAGAAAAAAAGTTTCATCCTGAAGGAAATGTTTGGAACCATACTAAAATGGTAATAGATGTGGCGGCTAAGATAAAAGGGTTTTCTAGTGATAGTAGAAAATTCATGTGGGCTGCATTGTTGCATGATATTGGTAAAATACCTACAACTAAATTTATTAAAGGAAGATATAGATCTTATGAGCACGATATAGAAGGAGCAAAAATGGCATATGAACTTCTAGAAATGTATGAAGAGATTAGATTCGTAGAAGATATAAGGGAAATTGTAAGATTTCATATGCATCACATTTATATATTGAAAAATTTACCTTTCTCAAATATTACTAAATTATTGGATAGTAAAAATTTTAATGATATAATTTTACTTTTTATTTGTGATAAATTAGGTAGAGGTAATCAGGAAATACATGAAAATAGGAAAAGTATAAAAGAGGTTATTACTATACTAGATATACTTGAAAAAGAAAGCAATAAAAAATATCAAGATTTAAGAAAAAACATTAGTGAAATAGAGAAAATTATATTAAGTTAGAGACCGATTTTAAATATAATATATTTAGCTAATACAATCTTGTATAAGCAAATTTTATTTATAATATTTTAGATTCAAAGTGCTAATTATAGTAATGCTTGAATAATTATCATTTTAGCATTACTATAATTAGAAAAATGAATTTTATATAATATTTAAAATAAATATTGTTGTAATACAAAATAATTATGTACTTAGTTAAAAAATGACAAAAAAATTAAAAACTTTATTACTTTAAGGAGGATACTTATGATGAAGTACATATCAATATCGGGAGGGGCAGGACATGGAAAAGATACTCTTGCTAATAAATTAAAAAATATACTTGAGAAAGAAGGAAGAAGAGTATTTATAATTCATTATGCTGATTACTTAAAAATGATTGCAACACAAGTATACAATTGGAACGGTTTAAAGGATGAGTATGGAAGAGATCTGCTTCAAAAATTAGGTGATAGAATGAGAGAAAGTGATGAAATGTTTTTAATAAATGAACTATTAAAAATACTTAATTTAGTTAAAAATGATTTTGATGTAGCAATTATACCAGATGCAAGATTTCCTAAAGAAATAGAATGTTTAAAATCAATAGGAAAAACTATATCAATACATATTACTAGGATGGATTATAATAGTACTTTAACAAAGGAACAAAGTAATCATAATACAGAAGTAGCTCTTAAGGATTATTCTTATGATTATAAGATTAATTCTTATACAAATAAAGAAATTGATTCAATAGATTTAATAATAAAAGATGTATTGCAGTAAAAGTATATTATATAATTTCTTAGTTCACTTTATAGCTATATAATTTTCTAATTATATAGCTATAAAAATTAAAAAATCTTATATATTTTTCTATAACTTTCTTATCTTATTTTTATCATATTCAAAACTTTACAATAAATAAAGAATTATAAATTAAATTGTTAAATCAATACTAGAAACATTTATATATATGAAACGTATTATATAAAAGGCTATAAAACAAGTAGGCTTCCTCTATCATGGAGTTTTTCATTCATCAAATAAATAGGGCTTACTCCATACTTTTTTAAAAATGATTTTACTTTATCACCATAAATATATAAATCTAAACTACCATAGAAAGCCATTAAATTTTTATTAATGAGGCCACCTACACCACCAATAAAGCCATAATCTAAACCCTCTAATATTATATCGCCTGGAGGTAATAGCAAAATGTCAAAACCATGATTTTTTAATGCATTATATATTCCTATATCGCTTGTTATAAAAGCTTTATCACTTACAGGTAAGCAAGAGCATTTAGTATATCCTTGTTTAACATTAATCAAATTTTTACTGGATTGAGTTGAAAATAAATTTTTGTCAGTATATTTTAAATTATGTACAAAATGATCTTCTAATATCAATGCATTTAAAAAGATATTATCAGGGTAAGCATTTTTTAAAGAACTTGAACTTTCTATATAATTTATATTAAAAAAATCAAGTTTTTCCTTGAAATCTTTTGATATATCTTTATGAATTATTACTTTTTTCGACTTTTTATCTAATATATTCAATTGTATGTCCACATGACCATCAATAGCTTTGTACAAATTATTACACTTTGGTATTTCTAATATTGATAAATCAAGAGATTTAAGTATTTTTTTTTCTAATTCAGTGATTCTATAATCAACAAAACAAATCATAGATAGGCTCCTAAAATTAATAATAAATATAAATTAATTATAGATTAGATATGTATCTTTGTCGATTGCTAAGAAATATTTTTTGAATATAGTTTTAAAATTTATACATACTATTACTAGGAAGGGAGTGGAATCCATGCTTGTACTAAAGCTTGTTTATAACGACGATCTAGACTTTGTAAGTGAAATTCAGGAATTAAGGACTATTCTAAAGAAAAAAGACATAAAGATTGGGATAGTAGAAAGTGTGGAACTTGATAATCATATAGTTAAAATATTATGTGATGATGATAGTTATAATAAAAGAATAAAAGATATCATAAATTTATATATAAGTAATGTGTTATACAAAATTGTTATAGAGGAATATAAAGATAAAGAAATTTTTGATTTTTTAACTGAAAATTATTTCTTTCTTAAACAAGAGGAAGTAATAGAAGTTGAAGAGGAAATTATGAAAGTATTATTAGGTGAAGAATCATTAAAGTTTGATAACTTGATTTATTGTATGAATAAAATGAATAGTATTATAGAAAAAATTAAAAATTGTTTAGAAGAAAATTCTGAAATAAATATAAATGGATTTATCAGATTTAGAATGAAAGAGTTAAGGGAAGATATAGAAAACATAATAGATAAGGTTATTGAAAGCTACATGGTAGAAAAAGAATATAGGGAATTTGTTAAATTACTAAAATATTTTGTAGATATTCAAGAAAGTAAAATAGATGAAGTAAATATATTAATCGATGAAATTGGCAATTACTCAATAAAAGATAAAAATAAAGAGGATATATTTAATGAATTTATGAAAGAATTAGTGGAGTGTAGAATAGATACAGATGCGAAGATGGAAGATATAATAATAAGTGGATTAATAACTAATGCTCCTAAAAAAGTAATAATACATGGAAAGAAAAATTGCTTAAATAAAGAATTTATAGATACTATAGAAAATGTATTTGAAGATAAGGTAAGCTATTGCACTGGGTGTTCTTTATGTATAGAAAAACAAGTTAAATTTTAAAATTATGTTGACAAGTTTTTTGACAGATAATATAATTACAAGTGTTAAGAAGAAACAAAGCCGTTTCTCACCTTACGGCAGAGCTTAGTAAGGTAGTATATTCTTATTTTAATTTATTATTTAAATTAAAGCGTGAGTATTATGAGGACGGCATATTGCTGTCTTTTTTATTTTGTCTAAATATAGTAAGTTACAAGATAAAAAAGAGGTTTAATATTTAGCATTATTAGAGATGCATAAAATGCAATTTAAAAGTGATTCTAAATAATTCGATATAATAGAGTTAATTTAAAATTACTACTTACAGTTAAGGGGTCAATAAAGATCAGAAAATTATTAAGTAAATATTTTTATAATTGATTTATGATATTTTTTATTATTAGTTTTTATTCCCCTTAATATAGCATAATCTGAGAGGAGGATTTTATTATGCCAAAAATGAAAACGCACAGAGGTGCAGCAAAAAGATTTAAAAAAACAGGTACAGGAAAGTTAAAAAGAGCAAAAGCTTTCAAGAGTCATATCTTAACAAAGAAAAGCTCTAAGAGAAAGAGAAACTTAAGAAAAACTGCTTATGTTTCAACTACTCAAGAAAAAGCAATGAAGAAATTATTACCATATTTATAAGATAGTAGGAGGTTTGAAACATGGCAAGAGTTAAAAGAGCAGTAAATTCACGTAAAAATCATAAAAAAGTGTTAAAGCTTGCAAAAGGTTATTATGGTGGAAAGAGCAGATTATTTAAAACTGCTAATGAATCAGTAATAAGAGCTTTAAGAAATGCTTATGTTGGAAGAAGATTAAAGAAGAGAGATTTCAGAAGACTATGGATAGCAAGAATTAATGCTGCTACAAGAATGAATGGTCTTTCATATTCAAAATTTATAAATGGAATCAAGTTAGCTAGAATTGATATGAACAGAAAAATGTTATCAGAAATAGCTATAAATGATCCTAAGGCATTTGCAGATTTAGTAGAAGTAGCAAAAAGCCAACTAAACAAATAATCTATTGCGACCATAGGGTCGCATTTTTTGTAAATAAATATAAATAATATATATATAAACAGTTTATAATAATTAATATTAGAATATAAATTATAAAAATATAATATTTAATATGATTTTTATAAAGTTATGTTAACAATTTATATAAAAATAATAACTATATTTTCTTTAAATAATTTAATTTATACTATACTAATATTAATTATATGATTATTAATTTAAATATATATAGTTAGTATATCTAAGAGGTGAAGATATGCAGTTTAGTTTGAAAAAAAAATTTAGGCTAAAAGGAGTTCAAATATTAGCATTAGGATTCTTAATAGCAATTTTAATAGGTGGAATTATACTATCCTTACCTATTTCATCGAGAACAGGTGAGCCAACTAATTTTTTAGATGCTATTTTTACATCTACATCTGCAGTATGTGTAACTGGATTAATAACATTAGATACTAGTACACATTGGAGTGTTTTTGGGCAAAGTGTTATTATGACATTGATAGAAATTGGTGGTCTTGGATTTATGTCTTTTGCAGTTCTTATATCCTTGATATTAGGTAAGAAAATAACTTTAAGAGAAAGACTTGTTATGCAAGAAGCAATGAACACATATTCAATTCAAGGTCTTGTAAAAATGGTTAAGTATGTTTTAGTTTTTACTGTATCAGTCCAATTTTTTGGAGCCTTATTGTTATCGACTCAATTTGTGCCTGAATATGGTATTGCTCGAGGTATGTTTTACAGTGTTTTCCATTCGATTTCAGTCTTTTGTAATGCAGGATTTGATTTGCTTGGAACAAGCCTTGTAGGGTATTCAAGTAATAGCGTAGTGATTTTAGTAATAAGTGCGCTAATAATAATTGGAGGATTAGGCTTTACAGTTCTTTTAGAAATATATGAATTTAAAGGGATAAAGAAATTGTCCCTTCACTCTAAATTAGTACTAATAACTACGGCAATATTAGTATTCGGTGGAGCAATCTTAATGTTTATATTTGAATATAATA
This sequence comes from Clostridium mucosae, assembly GCF_024622765.1. NCBI lineage: Bacteria > Bacillati > Bacillota > Clostridia > Eubacteriales > Clostridiaceae > Clostridium > Clostridium mucosae. The sequence goes on from NZ_JANKAF010000001.1 coordinate 255,090, forward strand.
ACGTTGAAACAATAGCAAATATGAATATTAAAGATAAACTATTAAATTCATTTTTTGCATCTGTTAGCCCGAGAACTGCAGGATTTAATAGTGTATCAACTAGTGGTATGACTTTAGCAAGTAAATTCTTAACTATAATATTAATGTTTATTGGAGGGTCTCCTGGATCAACTGCAGGTGGTTTGAAGACAGTAACTTTCGGTATATTAGTATTAACTGTTATATGTGTAATAAAAGGAAGAGAAGATACTGAAGTGTTTGGACGAAGATTTACAAAAGAAATCGTATATAAGTCATTTACATTATTATTTATAGGAGTATCTTTAGTAATATTTGCAACAATGATTTTATCTTATACTGAAGTTGGCTCTAGCTTTATAGACTTGTTGTATGAGACAACATCTGCATTTGGAACTGTAGGTTTAACATTAGGTCTTACTCCTAACCTAAGTTCTATAGGTAAAATTTTAATTATGCTTATGATGTATTTTGGAAGAGTTGGTCCTCTTACTGTAATGCTTGCATTAACAAGAAAACGTAAAAAATCTGGTTATAAATATCCAGAAGGAAAAATTTTAATTGGTTAGGAGATGAATTTAATTGTCTAACAAACAATTTGTAATTATAGGGCTTGGAAGATTTGGATCTTCAATAGCAAAAACTTTATATTCTTTAGGGAATGATGTATTAGCAATAGACAGAGATGAAGATATAGTACAAGAAATAGCTGATAGTGTTACACATGCTGTACAGCTAGATGCAACAGACGAAAATGCTTTAAGAGCATTAGGAATAAGAAATTTTGATGTAGCAGTAGTTACTATAGGTGATAATATTCAATCAAGTATTATGGCTACGTTATTAGTAAAAGAATTAGGAGTTAAATATATTATAGCTAAAGGGCATAGCGATTTACATGCAAAAGTTCTTTATAAGATAGGAGCAGATAGAGTTGTACTACCAGAAAAAGATATGGGAGTAAGAGTTGCTCATAATTTAGTTTCTGCAAATATATTAGATTATATTGAACTTTCAGAAGATTACAGCGTTATGGAAATTCAAGCTTTAGATGAATGGTCAGGCAAAACTCTAAATGAATTAAGACTTAGAAGTAAATATGGAATAAACGTTATGGCAATTAAAAGAGGTGATGATGTTAATTTATCACCATCAGCAGAAGATATAGTTGAAGATAATGACGTAATTGTTGCTATAGGATCAGCAGAAGATCTAAATAGATTAGAAGGTATGATAGCTAAATCAAATTAACGAGGTGTAAATTTTGATTTATATAGAAAGTAAGGATAATAATTTTTTTAAGTCTACAAAAAAACTTAAGGAAAGAAGATTTAGACAAAAAGAAGGTAAATTTATTTTAGAAGGATTTAGATTAATAGAAGAAGCTGTGAAAGCTAATATGGAAGTAGAATATATAGTTTTATCTCAGGGTGATGAGGAAAAATTTAATAGTAGCAGTTTAAAAGAAACTATTAATGGTAATAATATATATGTTTTTTCAAATAATTTATTTTCACAAATATCTTCTACAGAGCATCCTCAAGGAATTGTAGCTGTTGTTAAAAATAAAGAAATGTCTATTGATTTAAAAGGTAAGTTTTTCTTGGTATGTGATAAGGTTCAAGATCCTGGCAATTTGGGCACTATAATAAGAACTGGTCATGCAGCTGGAGTAGATGGAATAATACTTACAAAAGGAACTGTAGATATTTATAATGATAAAACAATAAGATCTACTATGGGATCTATATTTTATGTTCCAATTTTTTATGATAATGAAGATTTTAGTATTATTAAAGAACTTAAATATAGTGGAGTTTCATTAGTAACAACATCTCTTGAGGAATCTAAAAACTTTTTTGAAGAAGATTTAAGTGGAAAGATTATGTTAGCTGTAGGTAATGAAGGTAATGGAATAAGCAATGAACTTTTTGAACTTGCAAATAAAAAAGTTAAAATTCCAATGCCAGGTGGAGCGGAATCTTTAAATGTAGCAGTAGCAACATCCATAATTTTATTTGAAAAAGTAAGACAAAATTTAATATAGAAATAAATAGAAACTTTCTATTGAAATTAATAAAGTTTATTTGTATAATAAATTATAAATTAAATATAAAAAGACTGTGAATGAGAAAGTAGATATAAAGGACTTTGCAGGGAGAAATAGTCTAAGACTGGAAGCTATTTTAAAGAAATTTATATTGAAGTTCCCTCAGGAGTCCTAGAAGTGAAATTAACAGTAGTTTCTAGCGGTTTTATCCGTTATTTAAATTTGAGTTGGGTTATAAAATTTTATAACCAATTAGGGTGGTAACGCGGCACTTCGTCCCTTTTATATAGGGGACGGAGTTTTTTTATTTTAATCAAAAAGGAGGAACAAATATGCAAGAAAAGTTAATGGCTATTAAAGAAAATGCATTTAATGAATTAACAAATGTCAACACTAGCTCAGAATTAGAAGAAATAAGAGTAAAATATTTGGGTAAAAAAGGAGAGCTAACTACTATATTAAGAGGAATGGGATCATTATCTCAAGAAGAAAGACCAATAGTAGGAAAGCTTGTAAATGTAGTAAAAAAAGAAGTTGAAGATAGAATTGAAGAAATATCAAGAGGAATTAAGGAAAAAGAAAAAAATGCTAAATTAGCATCTGAAGTTATAGATATATCTCTTCCAGGAAAAAAGAACTTAATTGGTAAGAGACATCCATTAGATTTAACTCTAGAAAGTATGAAGAGTATCTTTATATCAATGGGTTTTACAGTAGAAGAAGGACCAGAAGTAGAATTAGATCATTATAATTTTGAAGCCTTAAATATTCCAAAGGATCACCCAGCAAGAAGTGAGCAAGATACTTTTTATATAAATGATAATTTAGTATTAAGAACACAAACTTCACCAGTTCAAATTAGAGTTATGGAAAATCAAGCTCCACCAATAAAAATGATAGCGCCAGGTAAAGTATATAGATCAGATGCAGTTGATGCAACTCACTCACCTATATTCTATCAAATGGAAGGATTAGTTATTGATAAGGGAGTTACATTTGCAGATTTAAAAGGAACTCTAGAGCTTTTTGCAAAGAAGATGTTTGGAGATAAGGTTAAAACTAAATTTAGACCTCACCACTTCCCATTTACAGAACCTTCAGCAGAAATGGATGCAACTTGCTTCGTATGTGAAGGTAAAGGATGTAGAGTTTGTAAAGGAAGTGGATGGATAGAACTTTTAGGTTGTGGAATGGTTCATCCACAAGTATTAAGAAATTGTGGTATAGACCCAGAAGTTTATAGCGGATTTGCCTTCGGATTTGGCGTTGATAGAATGGTTATGCTTAAATATGGAATAGATGACATCAGACTATTATACGAAAGTGATATGAGATTTTTAAATCAATTTTAATTAGAGGAGGTAAAAAAAGATGAAAGTACCATTTAATTGGTTAAAAGATTATGTTGAAGTGAATATAGATGCAAAAGAGCTTGGAGATAGATTAACATTAACAGGTTCAGCAGTAGAAGAAGTTATTACTCAAGGGGATGTAATTAAAAATGTAGTTACTGGAAAAATCGTTGAGATAACTACACATCCAGATGCTGATAAATTAAAGGTGTGCCAAGTTGATATTGTAGCAGATGAAAAGATTCAAATTGTTACAGCTGCAACAAATATGAAGGAAGATGACGTAGTACCAGTTGCACTTCATAAATCAATTTTAGCAGATGGAACAGAAATTAAGAAAGGTAAACTTAGAGGGGTAGTGTCTAATGGTATGTTCTGTTCAGAAGAAGAACTTGGAATAGCTGGCGATGAACCAGTTCATGGTTTAATGATTTTACCTAAAGATGCACCGCTAGGGATGGATATTAAAAAATATTTAGGCCTTAACAAATCTATATTAGATTTTGAAATAACTTCAAATAGACCAGATTGCTTAAGTATAGTTGGGATGGCAAGAGAAACTGCAGCAACTCTTTCTACATCTTATAAAATGCCAAATTTCAACTATGAAGTAAAGAATTCTGAAAATATTAATGATAAATTAAAAGTTGAAGTTAAAGATTCTTTATGTAGAAGATACATGGCAAGAGGAGTTAAAAATGTTAAGGTTATGCCTTCACCAGGTTGGATGCAAGAAAGACTATTAGAAGCTGGGGTTAGACCTATAAACAATATAGTTGATATAACTAATTTTGTAATGTTAGAACTTGGGGAACCAATGCATGCTTTTGATGCAAGAGAAATTCAAAGTGGAAAAATAGTTGTAGAAAGAGCTAAAGATGGAGAAACTTTCGTTACTTTAGATGAAACTGAAAGAAACTTAGATTCTAGCTTCTTATGCATAAAAGATGGAGATAAAACTATAGCTTTAGCAGGAATAATGGGTGGATTAAATTCAGAAATTAAAGAAGATACAACTGAAGTTATTTTTGAATGTGCAAACTTTGATGGAACTAATATAAGAGTTAACTCTAAAAAACTTAACTTAAGAACTGAAAGTTCATCAAGATTTGAAAAAGATATAGATCCAAATCTTGCAAGTCTTGCAATAGATAGAGCTTGTGCTTTAATCTGCGAGCTTGGATGTGGTGAAGTAATGGAAGGAACTATTGATGTATATACTCAAAAGAAAGAAGAAGGAAATATTACAGTAGATTCTAACTGGATAAATAAATTTTTAGGAACAGAAATAGCAAAAGAAGATATGAAAAAATATCTTGATTCTTTAGATTTAAAAACAGAAGTTGTAAATGATGATTTAGTTATAAATATACCAACATTTAGAATTGATATAGCAATTAAAGAAGATATAGCTGAAGAAGTTGCAAGAATATATGGATATGATAAGATTCCAACTACAATATTTAAGGTATCTACTGAAAGAGAGCCTAAATATAAAAATGAAATATTAACTGAAGAAGTTATAAATACTATGATAGGAAGTGGATTAAATCAATCTATAAGCTATTCTTTTGTATCACCTAAAGTTTTTGATAAAATCAATTTACCAGAAAATAGTGAGCTAAGAAATGTTGTAAAGATTAAAAATCCACTTGGCGAAGATTATTCTGTAATGAGAACAACTACTATTCATTCAATGATGGAATCTTTAGGAAGAAACTATTCAAGAAATAATGAATATGCTAGATTATTTGAGGTTGGTAAGATATATATACCAAGTGAAGATGAAACTGTTCTTCCAACTGAAAAGAATATATTAACAATTGGTATGTATGGAAACTGCGATTATTTAGATTTAAAGGGAGTTGTAGAAAATATTGTTGAAGCTTTAGGTTTAAATAAAGTAACATTTGCTCGTGAAGCTGAAAATCCTAGCTATCACCCAGGTAAAACTGCTGCTTTAATGATTGGTAAATCAAAAGTAGGGGTATTAGGTGAAGTTCACCCTGACGTTTCAGAAAACTATGGCGTTGATGTTAATTGCTATTTAGCTGAATTAGATTTAGATTTATTATTTAATAGTGCTGAAACAACTAAGAAATATAAGCCACTTCCAAAGTTCCCAGCAGTTACAAGAGATATAGCTTTATTAGTAAATAATGAAGTATTAGTGCAAGAAATAGAAGATACTATTAAAAAAGCTGGTGGAAACTTAGTTGAAAAAGTAAAATTATTTGATATTTACAAAGGAACTCAAATACCAGAAGGTAAAAAGAGTATAGCTTATGCAATTGCATATAGAGATGAAAAAAAGACACTTACAGATAATGATGTTAATAAAGTTCATGATAAAATATTAAGAAGTCTTGAGTATAAATTAGGTGCTACTTTAAGATAATGTATAAATTTATTTATATAATAAATAAATTTATATAAGAAGATTAATAAGCTGTATTATAAGAAAAATTCTTAAAATACAGCTTTATTATTTTTATATAATTATACAATAAACATTTAATTACTAAAATTTTATTTAAATAATTAATATCCAATATATAGTTGCTATTTGGAAACATACATAAAAGGAAATAAACCATTTTATTTAAACAAAAAATATATCTTAACTATTCATTATATTATTACTTGAATTTTGTATATTATAAGTTGAAATGTTTATATATAATATATTTTTTACAGTATAAAATTTGTGATAAAATAAAACATATTTATATTTATGTAAAGGAGAAAAATATGAATTATTTAATTAATGTATTAAAAGGAATGGTTATAGGAGTATCAAATGTTATTCCAGGAGTAAGTGGTGGAACTATGGCTGTTGTAATGGGGATTTACGATAAAATAATATATTCTGTTAATAACTTCTTTAAAGATATAAAGAAAAATATGTTATTTTTAGCCTCTCTTGGTATTGGAGCTGTAGTAGGAATATTATTATTTACTAATTTAATTGATTATTTACTTAAAAGTTATAATGAACAAACTAACTTTTTCTTTATTGGATTAATATTAGGTACAGCACCATTATTATTAAAAAAGGCAACAGAAACAAAAGTAAGTGGTGGAAATTGGATAGGATTAGTAATAGGGTTTATAATTGTTGCTGGACTAGGGTTATTAGAAAAAATAAATCCTGATGCCGCATTTTTAAGCTCAATATTTAAGCCTAATGCAATAGGATTCTTTGTAGCTGGATTTATTGCAGCTGCAACAATGATATTACCTGGAATAAGTGGTTCATTTATATTATTATTAATAGGTTTGTATGAACCGATAATAGAAATAGTAAAAAACTTTGATATCGTAAATATGGCTATTGTTGGAGTAGGAGTTGTTGGTGGATTTTTATTAATGACTAAACTTATAGAAAAAATATTTAATAAGTATCCTCAAACTGCTTACTGCATAATTTTTGGGTTAGTAGTAGGTTCAGTATTTGTAATTTATCCAGGTTTTACATTTGGATTAATGGGGATAGTATCTATTATTTCCTTAATAGTAGGATTTGTTATTGCTTATGTTATAGGAAGAAGTGAAATATAAATAACAAAGGATATTTTAGGTTTTTATATTATTAAGTCTAAAATATCTTTTTATTTTTAAAATAACTCTTTCAGTTAAGCAAACATAGTAATCAATTGTATATTTTTAGTTAAATTTAAATCTTTATTGCAACATATATACATTCTTTGGAATATTTATGTTAAAATTAAATTAGGTATATTATTATGTTAACGAGGTGTATTATGAATACTGTAACTATAAAGATAAATGGGATTGAATACAATCTAAAGGGAAGAGAAAATGAAGAATACTTATTAGAAGTAGCAAGATATGTAGATGGAAAAGTGAAAGATATTATGGCAAACAATAGAAAGCTAAGTTCTACAGCAGCCGCTACTCTTGTTGCGTTAAATATAGCAGACGAACTATTTAAAGCAGATATAGAAATAGAAGGACTAATGAAGAAAAATACTTCTTTAGATGAAAGAAACTTGACACTGAAGGAGAGAATAAAAGAAATTAGAGAAGAGGTTGAGGGGATAGAATTTAATAGCTCAAGAGAAATTGATAAACTAAATCAAATAATAGATGAATTAAATAAAAAGCTTCTAGAGGCAGAAGAAATAAAAACCAAAGTTACACTTCTTGAAAATGAAAATGAAGAAAATAATCTTTTAAGAGAAAAAATATCAAAATTAGAGGAAGAAATAAGTGCTAAAGAAGTAGAGATAAATGAAAAAGATTCTTTAAAATTAGAAATAGATTCTTTAAAAGATGAAAATTTAAGTTTAAGAGAAGAAGTAGAGAACTGCTATAAAGAGTTAGATAACTTAAAAGAAACTAATGGATTATTAAAGAATAATGAGGTTGGCTATAAAGAGAAGTTTATTAAGCTTAACGAAGAGTGCAAGATAATGGAAGATGATTTTAAAAAGACAAAAGCAGAAAAAGATTTATTAAAGCAAAGAAATAAAGAAATAAAATTCCAATTACAAAATTCAAAATATAAAGTTTTAGATTTAGAAAAAAAATTGATTGATATACAAGTAAAGCTAGCCTGTGAAAAAAAGCAAAAAAATGTCTTACTTAAAGATGTTTAATTATAATGTATATGATGTTTTAAAACAGCTTGATTCCTATTAATTAAGCTGTTTTTTATATTTAGAGAGTAAGTTTAAAACTATAATAGAAAAAAGTTAGAATTTATGATATATATATATTTAAGAAAGATAAAAGCATAAGAAACTAAAGTTTAGGAGAAGTATTTATGAAAAAGATAGAAATTTTAGCTCCGGCAGGGAGCATGGAAAGTCTTGTTGCAGCAATGAATAAAGGTGCAGATGCAGTTTATTTAGGTGGGAATAAATTTTCAGCCAGAGCATATGCATCTAACTTTGATAATGATAATATGATAAAAGCTGTTGATTATGTACATAGCTATGGAGCTAAGGTTTATGTAACATTAAATACTATATTGAAGGAAAATGAACTAGAAGAAGCTGTTAGATATGTAGGTTTTTTATATGAAATAGGAGTAGATGCAATAATACTTCAGGACTTAGGGTTATTTAAAAGAATAAAGGAAGATTATCCAGGTTTTGAAATACATGCATCTACACAAATGACAATACATAATGGAGAAGGTGCGCTATTTTTTAAAGAAAGAGGTTTTCATAGGATAGTTTTATCTAGAGAATTATCTGTAGATGAAGTTAAATATATTTCTAAAGATTTAGGAATAGAAACAGAAATATTTGTTCATGGTGCATTATGTATATCATACTCTGGACAATGTCTTATGAGCTCTATGATAGGTGGTAGAAGTGGAAATAGAGGTAGATGTGCACAACCTTGCAGAATGGAATATACATTAAAGGGAAATACAGCTGGAGAAAGAAAGGCGTATCTTCTAAGTCCTAAGGATACATGTACAATAGAAGATATTAAAGATATTATAGATTCAGGAACATATTCATTAAAAATAGAAGGAAGAATGAAAAGACCAGAATATGTTGCAGGAGTAGTAGAAAATTATAAAAATGCAGTAGAAAAAGAATTATATGATACTGAATATAATGTTAGTAAGGGAAAAAGAGAACTTTTGCAACTATTTAATAGAGGAGGATTTTCTAAAGCTTATTTACATAAAAATGTTGGCAGGGATATGATGAGCTTTAAGCATCCAAGAAATACTGGAGTACCTCTAGGTAGAATAGAAAAAAATGGAGAAATAGTTTTAAAAGAAGATATTGCATTAGGTGATGGATTTAGATTTAGGGAAAGTGGATTTTCAATAAATAAAATTATTGCTAATGGAAAAGAAGTAAAAGAAGCCAAAAGAGGAGAAAAAGTTAAAATATTTCCAACTGCTTATAAGGTAGGCGATGAGATATTTAAATCATTAGATAAAAAGCTATTTGATTCTTTGGAGGATTCTATAAAACCATATAATAGAAAGATTTCATTAAAGGCAGAGGTTACTTTTAAGGTTTCAGAACCATTAAAGATGAGAATAAAATATAATAATAAGAATTATGAATTCTTAGGTGAAGTTATTGAAAAGGCAGAAAAGAGACCTTTAGAAAAAGATAGAGTTATAGAAGCTTTAAGTAAATCTGGAGATTGTGTTTTTAAAATAGATGAAATTAACTTTGAATCTTTTGAAGAGGGATTTATAAGAGTTAGTGATTTAAATAACTTCAGAAGAGAAGCTTTAGAAGGAATTCAAAAATCTATTACGAAATCATTTAGAAGAAAAAGACCACAAAAATTAGAAAAAATTAATAATATTAAAAGTAATGACATCAATTTAGAGATAGTATATCAATGTATTACTAGAGAACAACTTGATACCTTAATAGAAGAAGGAATTAAGGATATAATAGTTGATGTGTTTAATAGAGATAAGGATGCTATAAAGGTTAAAGATCTAATAGAAGTATCTCAAAATAAAAATCTAAACATATATTTAAAAGTTCCAAATATAATTAAAAGTGAATTTAATAATGTAATAAATATAATAGAAAAGGTAAAAGAATATATTAAAGGTATAGTGACTGTTAATGTTGGAGTAATTCGTAAATATCAAAATGAAATGATGATAATAGGTGATTATAAACTGAATATAATAAATTCAGAAGCTTTAAAGTTTTATCAAAATGAAATCAATATTCCTACATTAAGTTTAGAGCTAAATAGAAAAGAAATTAAACATATGTTAAAGGAAAATAAGGGGAATGTACAAGGAATAATATATGGTAAAACTGAGCTTATGATAAGTGAATATTGTCCTATTGGAAGTACTTTTGGTGAAAAGTCATCTTGCAGCGACTGTAATCTGGCATGTACAAGGGATGAATTTACACTAATAGATAGAATGAATGAAAAGTTTAGAGTAATGACTGATATTTTTTGTAGAAGCTATATTTTAAATCCTCATCCATTGAATCTTATTGAAGAAAAAGAGGATTTAAAAAATCTTGGAGTAAATTCTTTTAGAGTTGAATTTAGGGATGAAAGTTCGAATGAAGTAAAAAAGGTACTTAGAATGATAAGAGGAGAAGAAAAAGTCAATACTAATAATTATACAAAAGGTCATTATAGAAGAGGGATAGAATAGAGGCGAAGATATGAGTATTATAGTACTTAAATATTTACTTTTAGGAGTAGTTTTATTAAATTTGCTGGTTATATTAGGAAGTAGAAAATTTAAAAAGAATATTGAAATAGTAAATGCAACTCTTGAATATAGAAGAGAATTTAGTAAACTATTAAAAGATCTTTGGAAAAATCAAATTATAATGATTGCTATAGGAGTAACATTATTTTTATTAGCTATATTGATTAGAGAAAATGATAATAAGATTGCAATTAATACATTTGCAGTTATAAGTAATTTATATGTGCTAATTTCAGCATTCTTAGCTACATATAACTATAATAATTTTAATAGAGGAATAGTTAATTTATTAAATAAAATTAAAGGCTAGGGTAATGAAGAGGAGATATTATGGAAGAAAGAACTCTTAGAGTATTAGAATTTAATAAAATAAAAGAAAAATTAAAAGAATATGCAGTAACACATGGAGGGAAAAATATTATAGATAATCTTATACCTTATGATACTGTATTTGAAGTTAAAAATAAGCTTAAAGAAAGTAATGAAGCACTAGATTTATTAATAACAAAAGGAAATCCTCCATTTGAAGGATTATTTGATGTTAGAGAAGGAGTAGAAAGAGCTAAAAAGGGAGGGGTATTATCAGCAGGACAGCTATTAAGAATTGGTGGTATGCTTAAATGTTCAAGAAGATTTAAGGAATATATAGCTAGAAGAGAAGATGAAGTTCCTCATATAATTTTAGAAGATTTGGCATATATATTAACCCCTATAAAAAATCTTGAAGATATTATAGAAATGTCTATAATTTCTGAAGAGGAAATAAGTGATAAAGCAAGTAGTACATTAAATGGAATAAGAAGAAGTTTAAAAGAAAAGAATTCTTCTGTAAGAGATAAAATAAATTCAATTGTAAGAGCAAATGCAAAGTACCTTCAAGATGCTTTATATACAATGAGAGGAGATAGGTATGTTTTACCTGTAAAAGCTGAATATAAGGGAGCAGTTCCAGGTCTTGTACATGATCAAAGTTCAACTGGAGCAACATTATTTATTGAGCCTATGAGCCTTGTAAATTTAAATAATGAAATAAAGGAACTTAAATTAAAAGAAAAAGCAGAAATAGAAAGAATATTAATGGATTTATCTAATAAGGTTTATGAAAACATTGAAACTGTAGAATCTAATTATAAAATTCTTACAGAATTAGATTTTATATTTGCAAAAGGGAAATATGCGTCTAGTTTAAATGCCATTTGCCCAGAAGTTAATGAAGATAGAAGCTTTGACATAATTCAAGGAAGACATCCATTAATTGACCCTAAGATAGTTGTGCCTTCTGATATTTATTTAGGTAAAGAATTTAATACTTTAATGATTACTGGACCTAATACTGGAGGTAAAACTGTAACATTAAAGACTGTTGGATTACTGCATTTAATGGGCCTTAGTGGACTTTTAATTCCAGCAAAAGATGCCTCAAGTATAAGCTTTTTCACAAAGATATTTGCAGATATAGGAGATGAGCAAAGTATAGAACAATCATTATCTACTTTTTCATCTCATATGACAAATATAGTAAAAATAATGAAAGAAGCAGATGATAGCTCATTAGTTTTATTTGATGAATTAGGATCAGGAACTGATCCTGTTGAAGGAGCAGCATTAGCAATAGCTATAATAGATACATTAAGAGATCAGGGATCTAGATTAATAGCAACAACACACTATAGCGAATTAAAAGGATACGCTTTAAGAACTCCTGGAATTGAAAATGCATCTGTTGAATTTGACGTTGAGACATTAAGACCTACATATAGGCTTTTAATAGGTGTTCCTGGAAAATCAAATGCATTTGAAATTTCAAAGAGATTAGGACTTCAAGATGATGTAATAAATAAAGCTAAAAGTAATATTTCATCAGAAAACCTTCAATTTGAAGATTTAATAAGGGATCTTCAAGAAAAAAGTATTTTAGCTAATAGAGATGCAAGAGAAGCTAAAAGAATAAAAACAGAAGCGGAAGAACTTAAAAAGAAGTACGATGAAAAGTTTAAAAAATTAGAGGAAGTTAGAGATAAAGCTTATAATGAAGCAAGAAGAGAAGCGAAGGATATTATAGCAAAAGCAAAAGATGAAGCAGATGAAATCTTAAAGGCAATGAGAGAACTTGAGAAACTCGGAATTTCTCAAGGTGGTAGAGCTAGATTAGAAGAAGAAAGAAAAAAACTTAAAGATAGTTTAGAAAAGAAAGAAGAATCATTATATAAAACAAGAGAAAATACAGGAGAAGTCATTGAAAAAGTAATTTTAGGAATGGATGCATATTTACCTTCTTTAAATCAAAATGTAATAATTATTTCAATGCCTGATTCAAGGGGAGAAGTTCAAGTAGAAGCAGGTATAATGAAGATAAATGTTAAGTTGAAAGATTTAAGAAAAGTTAATAATGCACCAACTAAAAAAGAAAAGAAGAAAAGAGAGCTTAAGTTAAACTTAAAATCAGTAGAAAATAGAGTCGATTTAAGAGGGATGGATGCAGAAGAAGCTTGTTACAAAGCAGATAAATATTTAGATGAAGCATATATGGCTAATTTAGGAGAGGTAACAATAGTTCATGGAAAAGGAACAGGAGTTTTAAGAAAAGCTATAAATGACATGTTAAAAAGACATCCTCATGTTAAAAGCTATAGATTAGGCGAATATGGTGAAGGTGGAGATGGAGTAACAATAGCAATTCTTAAATAAAATAATAATTAAAATACTATTAAGATAAGAAAAGACTCGTGTTTTAGAGTCTTTTTTTATGCTATAATTATATAGGAAAAGAGGTGTATATATGTATCTTATAAGCAGTTGTTTATGTGGGATTAATTGTAAGTATAATGGCGGTAATAACGTAAATAGTAATTGCTTGGATCTTTTTAAAGAAGGTAAAGCCATATTGATATGTCCTGAACAACTCGGAGGACTTCCTACACCTAGAACTCCTGCAGAAATTCAAGGAGATTCAGAAGAAATTTTAAATGGTAATCATAAAATTATAACTAAAGAAGGTTTAGATGTTACCAAAGAGTTTTTAAAGGGAGCATATGAAACTTTACATATAGCAAAATTAAGTAATATAAATAAGGCCATTTTAAAGGAAGGAAGTCCATCATGCGGAGTTAATTATGTTTATGATGGGAGTTTTAATGGAACGAAAATAAAGGGAAAAGGTTTGACAGCTACTATTTTAAAAAAAATGGAATAGATGTTATAAGTGATATTGATTTGGAAGGAGAATAATTATGGGGATACTAGACATTTTTAAAAGAGCAAAAAGAAAAGAATTTGAAGATGATTATGATGAAGAATATGAAGAATATGAAGAATATGAAGAATATATAGATGATTCAAAGGATAATAATTATGAAATAGAAATTAATTATAAAGAAGAAATAGATTTGAAAGAAGAAAAAAATTCTATTCAAAATTTTGAAGAAATAAATTTAAAAGAACAGGTTAAACTATCAAAAGAAGAAATAGATAGTTTAATTAGCAGTGAAATTTTGAAGGTAATTGAACTATATGATGATTTTAATCAAGTTAGGGTAGCAGCAAGAGAAGCAGCAAATAATATAGGTAGAGAATATTTAAGTGAATTACCAAATTACTTAAATGGAAAAATACATAAGCCAAGTAGGTTTATAGATAAGTACGATGAAATAGGAGAGTGGTCTATAGTTGTTGAAAATTCAGTATTAATGATAATTTATAGCTACAAGGAAGAAGCAGTTCCTATTTTAGAAAGAGTTTCTCAAAGGAATTCAAATTTAAATTTAAAGGCTACAAATTTATTATGCAAGTTAGCTAGTGAAAATGTAAAAACAGATGAGATAATTAATTCAATTATGAATAATTTAATTGCTTTTAATGATGAAAATAAAATTATTATTTTAGGATTTATGTCTCAGATCAAGGAAAATAATCAAGTAATTGGATTAATACAACATTTTTATAAGAACTTCGTAAAAAATGGAGAAATAAGAAATGCTTATAGAACATTAAAACATTTAATAAATGCTGCAGAAAGATTTACTAAAGGACATTTAAAATTTCTAAAAGCAATAGCTATGGGAAATAATACAATAAATTTAGAAGAAATTATGATGATAGAAGAAGATGATCCAAGAACTATTTCAATTGATAAGATTGATGATTCTTTAAGGATTGATGCAGCAATAACTTATTTTACATTAGATAATAATGATGCTGATATAAATAGCAAACTATATTATTTAAGTGAATATTCCTTAGATAAAAATTTGAGAGAAAGAATTAAGAGTTTGTTAAATGAGTAATTATCTTATAAAAATATAAATTATATTTTTATTTTATGTATGCTTATGAATGCTGAAAAGTAATGGAGGATAAATTTTGAAAAATAATAAAACAAGTAGAAAAAGGAAAATGTTAAAACGAAGAATTACTTCATTAACTATTTTTGGAGTTATAATTGGAATTTTTTTATATACACCTATTAAATTTAAACACTTTAGTTTATTGAATTCAGAAACAGAAGCTAATGAAAAGTTTACTCTTCAAATGGGAGCTTTAAATGACTTTAAAGCTATTAAAGATAGTTTTAACAATATATATACTACAGATGAAAACTTAAATGAAGTTAATACATTCATAGAAAATATTGAAAAGAATATGTCTAAAGGAATAACTGAAGAGTTAGAAAGTTTAATTTCAAATCTAAAATCAAGAATAAATGAATTAAGTGCTTCTAATCAAATAGAACTTGAAAATATGTTTAATGATATAAATGGGGACAACCTAAAGGGTTTTTCAGAAGAAGAAATGAATAAGGTTAATGAAATTATTGATGAATATAATCAATTATTTAGTGAAAAAAAATATAAACAAGCTAAAGAAACATTAAATTCATTAATTAATTATATAAACGAAACTAAAAAGATTGCTAATGAAAGACGAATAAAGGAAACATATGAAGAAAAGTCAAGTGAAGATGCAAGTTTAAGAGAGGCCAAATATATAAATGGAGTTTTAATTGTTAACAAAGAATTTGGACTACCAGATAGTTTTGCACCAGGAGAAAGTGCAGAAGCAAGGCAAGCATTTGAGAATATGAAAGCAGATGCGGCTAACGAAGGTATTTATTTAAATGCATTTTCAACTTATAGAAGTTATTGGAGTCAAGATAGATTATATTGGAACTATGTATCTAATTATGGTCAGGATCCTACAGACACATTTTCTGCTAAACCTGGATTTAGCGAGCACCAAACAGGACTAGCTTTCGATATTGGTGGTGTTGATAGATCGCTTTGGGCCGAAGAGGACTTTAAATATACAGATGAAGCAAAATGGTTAAAAGATAATAGTTATAAATATGGATTTATTTTAAGATATCCTGAAGGTAAGGAATGGAAAACGGGATATATGTATGAGTCATGGCACTTTAGATATATTGGAGTTGATCATAGTAAAAATTTTAAAGATAATGATTTGACTTTAGAAGAATATTTAGGATTGTAATAAAAAAGGTAATTTGATTTTATCAAATTACCTTTTTTGTTATTTACGAAATTTATAAAAATGTTTTTAATTTTGTTATAAATAAATAAGGTTTTTGTAAGTTTTATTTATTTACAATTTTAATATTTTCTACAGTTAAATCTTCAGTTCCCTGAACATATAAATTAGCTCTTTTTAAATCATGAACATAATCTACAACTTCTTGAGTTATTTCTTCTCCAGGACAAAGTACTGGAATTCCGGGAGGATAAGCAAGTAAAAATTCACCGGAAATTTTACCTATGCTTTCAGTTAAAGGAATTGAAATTTTATCGCTATAAAAAGCTTCTCTTGGATTAAGAGCTTTTATTGGTATTGAAGGAATGTCTAAGAAATCTTGAACTGGTTTATTTTTACCATAATACTCATTAGATATTTCTTTAAGTGCAGCAAGTAATCTATCCATACCTTCTTTAGTATCTCCAAATGAACCAACAGCTAAAACGTTATAAAAGTCAGATAACTCCATTTGAATATGATATTTATCTGAAAGAATCATATCAAGTTCAAATCCTGTTATTCCAAGTTCTCTAGAAGAAATAGTAAGCTTTGTAGGATCAAATGAATACGAACCAGGCTTGCCTAAAACTTCCTCACCAAAGCAATAGAATCCAGGGATTTTATTTATCTCATCTCTAGTGTACTTGCAAAGTTCTATTGTTTTTTCAAGTAACTCTTTTCCTTCTAATGCAATTTGTCTTCTAGCACAATCTAAAGAGGCCATTAGTATGTATGAAGGAGAAGTTGTCTGCATTAAATTTAAAATTTGTTGAACTCTTTTAGGATCTACATATTTGCTTTTAACATGCAATAAAGAACCTTGAGTAAGTGATCCTATTATTTTATGTGTACTTTGAGCACAAATATCAGCACCAGCTTCTAATGCTGACATAGGTAATTTTTCTGAAAATGCTAAATGAGGACCGTGGGCTTCATCAACTATTAATGGAATATCATAACTATGAACTATATCAGCAATATTTTTTATGTCTGTAGCTACACCATAATAAGTAGGGTTTATAATTAACACAGCTTTAGCATCTGGATTTTCTTTAAGTGTTTTTTCAATAGTTTCAGGAGTTACACCATGAGCAATCCCTAATTTTTTGTCAATTTCAGGTTCCATAAATACTGGAACAGCACCACTTAAAATAATACCAGAAGTAACTGATTTATGTACATTTCTAGGAACAATTATCTTATCACCATCATTTACTACTGCAAGTATCATAGCTTGTATAGCACCTGATGTACCATGAATTGAGAAAAATGAAGCATGTGATTTATAAGCATCTGCTACTAATTCTTGAGCCTTTTTTATAGGACCAGTAGGATGATGTAAGCTGTCAACTAGTTTAAATACCGTAACATCTATTTTAAATGGATTTTCACCTATAAAATCCTTAAACTCTTTATCTATACCTACTCCTTTCTTGTGTCCAGGAACATGGAATGGTAGTGTTTCTCTATTTACATACTCCTTAAGGACATCAAAAAGAGGAGTTTCGTTTTGATTTAATTTATACAATTTAGAACACCTTCTCTCTTATAACTATTATTGGTTATCCAATAAGTTTTATACAAACAATAATATTATATTTTATTAGTTTAAACTATGCAATAAAATACTCAATTTAATTAAAAGAAATATGTAAATTAGTGAAGTTTGAATAAAAAATAGTATTTCTGACAACAATATTTGAAGAGAAGATGAATAATAGGAGGAATTATCTGTGAATAATTTAAACTTAAATAAGAGAGATGCAAACATACCTAATAATGCCAAGAAGGTGAGAAAAGCTGGAAAGGTTCCAGGAATATTATATGGCAAGAATTTAAATGATTTTATGTTTGAGGTTGGAGAATTAGAATTATGTAGAGAAATTTCTAAAAATGGAGAGCACGGGGTATTGGATGTTGATTTAAATGGAAGTGCTCACAAAGCTTTAATTAAAGATGTTCAAAGAGATCCAGTATCACACAAAATAATTCACTTAGATTTAGAAGAATTAGAACAAAATCAAAAAATAGTATCTTCTGTACCAATTCATTATGTAGGAGAAAATCATTTAAGCAAAAGAGGGATGGTGCTACAAAAAGAAAAAGATAGTATAAGAATAGAATGTACACCTAATACACTACCAAAACATGTAGATATAAATATTAATGGAAGTAATGATGGTTATGTTTATAGAGTAGGAGATTTAGAAATAGCATCTGAACTTTCAATAATCGATGATTTAAATACTGTAATTGCTTCAGTAAGCTATGAAAGAAAAACTGTAAGTGATGATATGGAAGAAATAGAAGCAGAAAATAGTAAAAAACAATAAAAATAATTTCGAAAAATGTAAAGATATACAATGTTTTGTCTATTTACATTTTTTTATTCCCTAATTAAATTCTTTAGTGTATAATATTACCTGATTATTAGTTTATTAGTTTCAGGAGGGGTAGCATGGTATACAGAGAAAAATATAATGATTGGTTAGAATCAAAAATAGTAGATGAAAAGATTAAAGATGAATTAAGAGCGATAGTGGACGAAAAGGAAATTGAAGATAGATTTTATAAAGATCTTGAGTTTGGTACAGGTGGACTTAGAGGTGTAATTGGTGCTGGAAGCAATAGAATGAACATATATACTGTTTTTAAAGCAACTAAAGGATTTGCAAATTATTTAAATGGTAGATTTGAAAATCCTTCAGTTGCAATAGCATATGACTCAAGAAACATGTCAAAGGAGTTTTCAAAAGCTGCAGCTTTAACTCTTTGTGCAAACAATATTAAAGTATATTTATATGAAAGCTTAAGACCAACACCAATGCTTTCTTTTGCAGTAAGACATTTAGATTGTACAGGTGGAATTGTAGTTACAGCTTCACATAATCCAAAAGAATACAATGGATATAAGGTCTATGATGAATTTGGTGGTCAAGTTACTGATGAAAAGGCTAACATAATAATTAATGAAGTAAACAAAATAAATAACTTTGCTGAAATAAATACAATAAATGAAGAAGAAGCTTTAGAAAAAGGTTTATTAAAATATATTGGAGAAGAAGTAGATAAGGCTTATATTGAAGCAATTAAGAGTTTAACTATTAGAAAGAATTTAGTAAAAGAAAATGCTAGCGATTTAAAGCTAATATACACTCCAATACATGGTTCAGGAAATATGCCTGTAAGAAGAGTACTTAATGAGCTTGGATATACTGGAGTATCAGTAGTTAAAGAACAAGAAATGCCAGATGGAAACTTCCCAACAGCATCATATCCAAATCCAGAGGAGCCTGCAGTATTTAAACTAGCATTAGAAATGGCTAAAACAGAAAATCCAGATGTTATTTTTGCAACAGATCCAGATGCGGATAGAATAGGGGTTGTTGTAAAAGATAGCGAAGGTGAATACAAAGTATTAACTGGAAATCAAACAGGATTATTATTAACTCAATATATATTAGATGCTTTAAAAGAAGAAGAGAGACTGCCTGAAAATGGTGTTATCATTAAAACTATAGTAACTACAGATGGAGCTAAGAAAATTGCTGAGGCTTATAATATTGAGCTTATGGAAGTGTTAACAGGCTTTAAATATATAGGCGAAAAAATGCAAGGATTCGAAGTAAATAAAGACAAAACTTATTTATTTGGATTTGAAGAAAGTTATGGATATTTAGCAGGAGATTTTGCTAGAGATAAAGATGCTGTAGTAGCTGCTATGTTAATTTCAGAAATGACTTTATACTATAAAGAACAAGGAAAGAGTTTATACGATGGATTAGTAGAATTATACGAAAAGTATGGATTCTTTAAAGAAACTCTAGTATCTTTTGAGTTAAAAGGTAAAGAAGGTAGCGAAAAGATAGCTAAGTGCATTGATTCATTAAGAAATGAAAAACTTGTTGAAGTTAATGGAGTAAAAGTAGCTACTAAATACGATTATAAACTAAGTGTTGAAGAAAATATGGTTAATGGAGAAAAGAAAGAAATTAATCTTCCAAAATCAAATGTTTTAAAATTTGTTTTAGATAATGGAGCATGGTTTGTAGTTAGACCTTCAGGAACAGAGCCAAAGATGAAAGCTTATGTTGCTGTTAAAGGAAATAGCTTAAAGGATTCAGAAGAATTATTAGAAAGCTTTAAAAATGAAGTTGTTGCTTTAGTAAATAGCAAATTAAACTAAGAACTATATAGTGATAATAAGGTAAGTTATTGTTAAAATAACTTACCTTATTTAACATTTTAAAGTGTAATAGATAAAGCGTAATAATAAATACTAAGCTTAAATATAAAGTATAAAAAGAATAGATAATTAATATTAAAAATTTTATTTAGGTGGATATATATAAGTTGATTAATTTAGTATGAAAGTAAGTAAACTTATATATATCCACTTTCTTATTTGAAAGCTAGTAAAATATATAGTATTATTTATAATAAAGTAATTTTTAAGGAGGTATCTGTATTGGATTATAATGCAGCATTTAAAGAAAAATTAGGTAAATTATTATTTTTAGAAATGGATAAGGAAGGGTTTAAAAAAAGTGTAAATATTCCTAGTTATGTAGATTTTAAAAATAAAGATTTATATTTACCTATTTCTCCAGAATACATAACATCAAATGTTAATGATGAAATTAAGTTGAAAAATTTACCTATATATTATTTTGTCGAGGGAATGTTTTTGGCAATGGGTGCCGATGAAAATTTAAGATTTAATGATGATTATGAAACAATATTAACGTACATTAAAGATACAGAAAGTTGTATAAAAAGCATAATTTCTAAAAAAATAAATGATGATAAATTGATAGATGCTTACTTACTTTTAAAAGGTTTCTATAGATATTCAAAAGATATTGATGTCATGAAAAAGGTTTTATTAGTTGGTGAAAATTTAAGAGAAAAGGATAATGCTTTTAAAAATATAATATTGCAAGATATTGAATATTGCGAAGAAAACTCATTGAAAATTCCTGAAGCATATCTTTATAAAACCTTGATATTAAAAGATGATGGGGATTTTAAAGGATCAAAGGTTGCTATCAATGAATATTTAAATAATGGTGGTAAGAAAACAGAAGAAGTAAATATATTAATTGATGATATTACTAATATTTCAAATTATGAAGTTGCAATAGAACATTTAAAAGACGATCCAGTTAAAACAGTAAAATTATTACTTGAATTATTAGAGAAATTTGAAAATAATCCATTGGTTTATTATTATTTAGGGGTCGCCTATAGAAAACTTGAAAATTATGAAAAAGCTATTTATTATTTAAATGAAAGCTTAGCAAGAGAAAGTGGAATATATGAAGTAGTTGTTGAACTTGGAATAAACTATGCGTGTATAAATGATTTTGAAAGTGCAATTAAATACTTTAAAAAGGCTTTTGAAGTTATAAAAGAAGTAGAAATTTGCACAAATATTGTTATGTGCTATATGAATTTAAATAATTTAGAAGAAGCTAAATTACATCTTGATATAGCTAAAAAGTTAGATCCAGAAGATGAAATTGTAAAAGACTTGGAGAAGATATTAAATAAATAGCGAAATAGTTAAGAGAAAAAGTTAAGGAGAAAATCCTTACAGGATTTTTTAATAATAGGTGATTTTCACTTATATTTTAAGTGTTGAGTAGTAAAAGTATCCTTAACTTTTCACTCTTTTATTATTAACTTTTCATTAATAAATTGCTTTGCATTTTATAACTTTAGTAAATTAGATAAATATGGTATTATATTTATGAATAATTTTATATATGTGTCATTAAGGAGAAAAGATGAAAGATAATAATTTTATTAATGTATTAGGATATAAAGTATATAAAAATAAATTATCAGATGCATTAAGATATATTGATAAATATGAAAAGATTCATATTATATCTGGAAATCCAGAAGTATTATATAATGGTCTTCATAACAAGAAATTATTAGAAAATTTTAAAGGTGATAAAGCATTTATAATACCTGATGGTGTAGGTCTGCAAATAGCAGCTAAATATTTAAAAACTCCTGTTGAGGAAAAAATAGCAGGGATAGATTTAATGAAAGAAATAATTAAAAAGTGTTCAAAGGAGAATAAAGGGATATATTTATTAGGAACAAGTGATGAAAATCTTAATGCTTGTGTTGCAAACTTAATTGCTAAGTATCCTAAAGTTAATATTGTAGGATATAGAAATGGTTTTTTTGATTTAAATAAAGCAGATGAAATATTAAATGAAATAAAAGAAAAAAATCCATACGCAATTTTTGTTGCAATGGGTTGCCCAAGACAAGAAGAGTTTATAGCAAAATATATGGAAAAATTGCCGTGTAAAATCTTTATGGGAGTTGGCGGAAGCTTTGATGTTATTGCAGAAAAAGTCAATAGAGCTCCTAAATGGATGATAAAACTTGGTTTGGAATGGTTATATAGAGTTTCTAAGGAACCATGGAGAATAAAGAGGCTTGGTAGTATTCCTAAATTTTTATTACTCGTTGCTAAAAACAAAAAGGTGAAGTATGAGTAAGAATAGGATTTTTAAAGCAACTTTTATAGTAATGGCTATGACTATATTAAGTAGAATAATAGGTTTTGGTAGAGATATGTTAGCAGCATATCACTTTGGAGTAGAAGGTTCCTATGATATATATGTTGCTTCAGTTGCAATACCTGAGTCAGTATTTATGATAGTTGGTGTTGCAATATCAACTACCTTTATACCAATGTTAAGTGAAATTAAACATAATCAAAGTAAAGACGAGATGTTTAAATTTTCAAATAATGTTGTTACTATTTTAAGTATATTATCAATATTTGTAATTATCTTAGGATTAATTTTTACAAAGGAAATAGTTAATGTTTTTGTACCTAAGTTTACTAAAGAGCAGATTGAATTAACTATATTTTTGACTAGAATAACATTAATAAATATAGTTTTATTATGTGTTAACGCTTGTTTTGCTTCAATGCTACAAGTATGTGAGGATTTTATTGTTCCGTCATTGTTAGGATTATTCTTTAATCTTCCAATAATAGTATATTTAGCTTTTTTCGGAGAAGTAAGTATTGTTGGTTTAACTATTGCAAATGTATTAGGAAATTTATTAAGGGTATTAGTTCAAATTCCTTCATTATACAAACAAGGATATAAATTTAAGTTATATATCGATTTAAAAGATGAAAAACTTAGAAATATGATGACTTTAATACTTCCAGTTATAGTTGGAGCTGGAGCAAACTCAATTAATATGCTAGTAGATAAAAGCTTGGCATCAGGATTAACTACAGGTGCAATGGCTTCATTAGAGTATTCTCAAAGGATAGTCACATTTGCCAATACAGCAATAACAACATCAATAGTATCAGTAGTTTACCCTTTAATGGCAAACAGGTTGAATTCTGGAGATAATGATGGATTTATAAAATATTTAACTAAATCAATTATAATAATATGCTTATTTTTAGTTCCTATAACTTTTGGAATGTTATTTTTAAGTAAAGAAATAGTTGCAGTATTTTATGAAAGAGGAAAATTTGATTCAAGTGCTGTTATTTTAACTTCTATGGCACTACTTGGATATTCTTTGCAACTACCTTTTGCAGGTATAAGAGATATTTTAAATTCTTCATTATTTTCAATGAAAAAAACAAAACTTACTACAATTAATGGACTGATAGGTGTTATTATAAATATAATTTTAAGTATAATTTTATCTAAATACATAGGGGTGCTAGGTATAGCTACAGCTACATCGACTTCATCTTTAATAATAGCTTTGTTATTATTAAATTCAACTAGGAAGCTAGTTGGTGGCTTTAATGTAAAAGAAGTTATTATAAAGATTAGTAAGGTTATACTAAGCTCATCATTAATGATTTTAATTCTTTATTTTATAAATAATATATTAGGAATAGAAAGTTCTTTTACCATTATTTTAATCGATGGAAGTATTGGAGCAATATTATTTATGATTATGTGTAAAATTCTAAAAATAGAAGAATTTGATGAGGCTTTAAATATGATAAAGGGAAAATTTAAAAGGGAGGTTTAAACTAGTAAAATGAAAATATTATTTATTGCATGTTACTCACCATTAATTAACAACTCAGCATCAATTGAAACTCTTCAATATTTAAATAATTTAGCCAAAATTGAAGATAATACTATTCATTTATTAACAGTTAACTTTCCTTCAAATTCAATTTATTATGATGAACATATATTTAATATGTTAGATAAGAAAATTAAATTACATATAATTTCAGGTGGAAAGTTATTTGAAGCAATAATGCCGAGAAAAGCTCAAGAAACAGCAGTTGTTACTACTAGTTTAGGTAAGGCTAAAGTTAAAGGTGCTTTAAAAAAGATGAAAAAGATACTTGCAGTGCCAGATATGTATTTATATTGGGCTTTTAAGGCTAGTAAATATGGAATTGAACTTATGAAAAAGGAAAAGTTTGATGTTATGTTTTCTATGCATGAACCTCCATCTAGTCATATATGCGCATATAAAATTAAGAAAAAATTTCCTGGCCTTAAATGGATAACGTATTGGAGTGATCCTTGGCTTAAGGATTCTACAAGAGAAGGATCAAATTTAATAAGAAGAAACTTTGAAAAAAGTTACGAAAAAAATGTAATTTCTTTAGCTGATAAATATATTTTTGTTACAAATGCTAATAGGGAGGATTATATAGAAACATATAATATAAAAAGAGAAGATACTTATATTATAACAAGAGGCTATGATGAAAAAATATATTCAGATATAAAAGAAAATGAAAATCCAAAATTAATAGATAAGAATAAAATAAATATAGTTTATACTGGAGAAATCTTTTCAAAGCTTAGAAATATTAGACCATTTATTAATGTTATGCATAAACTTAAGCTGGAAAATAATAAGTTATATGAAAGTTTAAATATCCTTTTTTTTGGAAATATAGATGATGAAAATATAAAAAGTGAATTATCTAGTATAAGTAATGCGAAAGTATCAAATAGAATTCCTTATAGAGAAGCATTATCATATATGGTTAATGCTGATATATTATTACTTTTTGGCAACAAAAATTCAAAGCAAATACCAGCTAAAATATATGATTACTTTGGTTGTAATGGATATATTATAGTTATATTAGGTGATGAAAATGACCCTGTAATTGATGTAGTAAACAATTTAGATAAGTGCAGTATAGCATTAAATAATGAGCAAGACATCTATAAGTGTATTTGTAATTTGTCACAAAATATTTTAAGTGGAAGTAAATCAAACCAAATTAAAGAATATGAATGGGAAAATATATCTAAAAGATTAAATTCTATTTTAAAGGGGGAGTAGTTATGCACGTTATGTTTATACCATCCTGGTATCATAATAAAAGAAACCCCGTGCATGGAAGTTTTTTTAAAGAACAAGCGTTAGCACTTCAAGGGCGTGGAATAAAAATTACTATTGCTTATAACGAAATTTGGCCATTAACATTAGCTTTTAAGGTAAAAGAAAAAATGGGATTAAGTTATGATGTTGAAGAAGGCTTAAAAACATATAGATATAAAAATTTCAATTACCTTCCTAAAAATCCTCTGATGTTTAAAGTATTTAATATGAGATTAGAAAAGTTATATAAGGAAATAGTAAAAAAAGAAGGTAAAGTAGATTTAATACATTGTCAATCTTCATTTTGGGCAGGGATAAGTGCGAATTATATTTCCAAAAAGTATAATATACCATTAATAATTACTGAGCATTCTTCTTTAGAAAAAGCAGTGTATATAAAAGAAAGTTACAAACCTTTAATAAAAGAATCTTATTTGGAAGCGGATCAATTAATTGCTGTTGGTAATGGATTAAAGAAAGAAATATCAAAATTTTGTGGAAGAAAAGATATAAAGGTTATACATAACCTAATACCTATAGAGAATTTCTATTTAAGTAAAAATAAAAATAGTAATTTCACTTTCTTTTCATTAGCATTTTTAGAAGGTGAAAAAGGTATGGATACTCTTATAAGGTCATATGCTAAATACTTCAAAGGGATTGACTCTAAGCTTTTAATAGGTGGTGATGGAAGTCAAAAGGAGTTTTTAATTAAGCTCTGCGAGGATTTAAAAGTAAAAAATCAAGTGGAGTTTTTGGGAGCCTTATCTAGAAAAGAAGTTTCACATTATATGAGTAAATGTGATTCGTTTGTTTTAGCATCAAAATATGAAACATTTGGAGTTGTTTATATTGAAGCCTTAGCATCAGGAAAAGCTATAATAGGAACTTATAATGGTGGCGCTGAGGATATTATAAATTCTAAAAATGGATTAATTGTTAAAGTTGACGATGTTGATGAATTAGGAAATGCAATGAAATATATAATGAAAAATATTAATTCCTATAATGCAGAAGATATAAGAAGAGATTGTATATCAAAATTTTCTAAAGAAAAAATAACAAATGAAATACTAGAGATTTATGATTTAGTATTAGAAAAGAGAGGTTAATTATGTTGTTTAAAGATTATAATATAGATAAATTTATATTAGAATTATCTTCAGATGCGCCTTCTCCAGGAGGTGGAAGTACTGCTGCATTAGTTGCAGCTTTATCTAGTAGTTTAAATTCTATGGTTTATTCATTAACAATAGGCAAAAAGGTTTTTGAAAAACTAAGTGATAATGAAAAAAATAAGATGATTAAACTGCAAGAAGAAGCTAAAGAGTTTACTAAAAAAAACCAAAATTTCATGGAACAAGATAGAAATGATTTTTTAAGTTTAATGGATAGCTATAAATTATCTAAAGATAATGAAGAAGAGATTATAATAAGGAAAGAGAAAATTAAAGAAAACACCATTAAAGCAATGGAGACACCACTATTATTAGCAGAAGAGTGTATTAAGTTTTATGATAATATTGAATTTGCAATTAAATATGGTAATAAAAATTTGATTTCTGATGCTGGTGTTGCAACTGTTTTATTACATTCAGCAATAGAAAGTTCAATAATTAATGTAAAAGTTAATTTAAATTTCTTAAGAGAAGAAAAAAATTGTGAGGAAATAGAAAATAAATGTAAGAATATACTTAATGCTTCTTATATTAAAAAGTCTAACTTAATGAATGAAGTCGAAAATATGATATACCCTAAAAAAATATAGTCTCAAAAGAGACTATATTTTTTTAGGGTAATTCATTTAAAGATTTAAATTCATATCCTTGAGCTTTAAGTTCTTGAATTACAGTTTTTAATATTTTGGTATTTGTATCAGATACTGCGTGTAATAACATTATAGAACCTGGATGAGCTCCATTTACTATCTTTTTTACTGCAGCAGATTCTTCAGGCTGATTATCGACAAGCCAATCTTTATAAGCAAAACTCCAAAAAATTGTTTTATATCCTAAATCTTGAGTTTTCTTTAAAGAATTTTTAGAATACTTTCCCATCGGAGGTCTAAAGAATTTTGGCATGTCTTGTGAAGTTAATGTTTTAAATTCTTCTTCTACATCAGTGAATTCTTTTTTGAATTTTTCATTATCTAAAATACTAGCCATAGATGGATGATGCGAAGTATGGTTACAAACTAAATGTCCTTCATCTACCATCCTTTTAACTATTTCAGGTTGCTCCTTTATGTAAGGCTTAACTACAAAAAATGCAGCAGGAACTTGTTCATCTTTTAAAATATCTAAGATTTTAGGAGTATTGCCATTTTCATAGCCTTCATCAAAAGTTAAATATAGTACTTTTGAATTTGTATCACCTACATAATAGGCTCCAAAGTCGTTGAAAAAATCAGCAGACTCTTTAGGCGGTTCTGGGGTTTTACCTTTTTCTCTGTTTACAAAATACCAATTTAGCTCTAAATCATCAGAGGCTAGAGCATTAACAGGTATAAAAGATGAAGTAAAGATAATAATTAAAGATAGTATAAAAGTAGCAAAAATATTTATTTTTTTCATTAGTTCACCACCTTTGTATAAATAATATCTAT
Source organism: Clostridium mucosae (assembly GCF_024622765.1). Classification (NCBI taxonomy): domain Bacteria; kingdom Bacillati; phylum Bacillota; class Clostridia; order Eubacteriales; family Clostridiaceae; genus Clostridium; species Clostridium mucosae. The sequence continues at coordinate 283,220 of NZ_JANKAF010000001.1, forward strand.
TTCTATAAGTTGTCAATAAAAATAGAATTTTTAGTTGCAACTTATATAAATTTATTTTTATCTAAAATAAATCTTTTACACATAGAAATACAATGTATAAATGCTATTAATTACCGTTCATATATCTTTAGTTAATAAACTACATAATTAGCATTATTTCAGAAGGTAGAATTTTGAGAAAAAATAATATTTTACGAAAAAAATGAGAGAATGAAAGCTTTTTTACAATTTATATAATACTAATCAATATTCGTTTTTATTAAATTCTAAATTTATATTAAAACTTATATATATTGAAATAATTAATATTGTAGAGTATAATTTTAAGGATATGATTTAAGAGAAGAAAGGAATGTACATAGATGAATTTAGGAATAGTTGGTTTACCAAACGTAGGTAAAAGTACTTTATTTAATGCAATTACAAAAGCTGGAGCAGAGTCAGCAAACTATCCTTTTTGTACTATAGAGCCCAATGTTGGAGTAGTTAGTGTACCAGATAAAAGATTAGATGTTTTAGAAAAAATGTATAATACTAAAAAGAAGGTTTATACTGCAGTTGAATTTTATGATATAGCAGGACTTGTAAAAGGTGCTTCTAAAGGTGAAGGATTAGGAAATAAATTTTTATCTCATATAAGAGAGGTTTCTGCAATAGTTCATGTTGTAAGATGTTTTGACGATGGAAATGTTGTACACGTTGAAGGGTCAGTTGATCCAATAAGAGATATAGAAACTATAAACTTAGAACTTATATTTGCTGATTTAGAAGTTTTAGAAAGAAGAATGGAAAGATCAATTAAACAAGTTAGATCTGGAGATAAAAAAGCTAAGGAAGAATATGCTTTAATGGAAAAAGTTAAGGCTCATTTAGAGAAAAACTTACCTATAAGAACATTAGAAGTAACAGAAGAGGAAGAAGAATTAATAAAAGGATTATTCTTAATAACTTCAAAGCCAGTTCTTTATGCATGCAATATATCAGAAGATGATATGATGGAAGGTAACACAAATAATGAGTATGTTCAAAAAGTAAGAGCACATGCAGAAAGTGAAAATTCAGAAGTTGTTGTTGTTTGTGCAAAACTAGAAGAAGAACTATCAGGATTAGAAGAAGAAGAAAAACAAGAAATGTTAAGTGAATATGGCTTAACAGAATCAGGATTAGATAAACTTATAAGAGCTAGTTATAAATTATTAGGTTTAATAAGTTATTTAACAGCAGGAGTTCAAGAAGTAAGAGCTTGGACTATAAAAGAAGGAACAAAAGCACCACAAGCAGCTGGTAAGATACATTCAGATATAGAAAGAGGATTTATTAGAGCAGAAATAGTATCATATAATGATTTAGTAGAATGTGGTTCAGAAGCAGCAGCTAAGGAAAAGGGACTTTACAGATTAGAAGGTAAAGAATATGTTATGAAAGATGGAGATGTAGTAAACTTTAGATTTAATGTATAGCTACTTCTTAAAAAGGCTGATTTTGTATCAGCCTTTTTTATTTTCAAACTAATAATTACAAAAATTATAACTTTTTATTAATTATGTAAAATAAATTCTTAAAAAATCAAATAAGCCTTGAAGAATTGGTTTAAATTCTATAAAATAGTATTATAAAGTGGTTAAAAGTGGTTGAAAGTGGAGCGGATATATTATTATGAGGTAGGTGTAAAGATGTTTATAGGAGAATATCAACATGCAATAGATGCTAAAAATAGAATGATAGTCCCTGTAAAACTAAGAGAGGGGTTAGGTAGTAATTTTGTTATTACTAAAGGCTTAGATGGATGTCTTTACGCATATCCAATGGAAGAATGGAGAGCTCTAGAAGTTAAATTGAAATCTTTACCACTTACAAATAAAGATGCAAGAGCATTTGTTAGATTCTTTTTTTCAGGAGCCTGTGAAGTTGAAGTTGATAAACAAGGAAGAGGCTTAATTCCTCAAAATTTAAAGGAATATGCATGTATAGAAAAGGAAATAGTAAGTATAGGAGTATTAACTAGAGTTGAAATCTGGAGCAAAGAAAAATGGCAAGAATATAATGAATCAGATATAGATTTTGATTCTATTGCTGAAAAAATGAGCGATTTAGGAATATAAGGAGTAGTATTATGGAATTTAAACATGTATCGGTACTTTTAAATGAGTGCATAGAGGGATTAAATATCAAAGAAGATGGAATATATGTTGATGGAACACTTGGTGGTGGAGGTCATTCTTTAGAAATATTAAAAAAGTTATCTGAGAATGGAACTTTAATTGGGGTAGATCAGGACAAAGATGCACTTAAAGCAGCAGGAGAAAGGCTACAAAACTATAAAAATGTAAAGTTTGTTCATAGTAATTTTTATAATATTGATTCTATTTTGAATAATTTAGAAATTGAAAAAATAGATGGAATGCTGATGGACCTTGGTGTGTCATCTTATCAACTAGATGAGGGTGATAGAGGATTTAGCTATATGCAAGATGCACCTTTAGATATGAGAATGAATAGAGAAAACTCTTTATCTGCATATGAAGTTGTAAATGAGTATGCTGAAGAAGAAATTTATAGAATAATTAGAGATTATGGTGAAGAAAAGTTTGCTAAAAGGATTGCAAGATTTATAGTAGAAAATAGAGAAAATAAACCGATAGAAACTACCTTAGAGTTAGTGGAAATAATTAAAGCTGCTATACCTGCTAAGGCTAGAAGAGAAGGGCCGCATCCGGCAAAAAGAACTTTTCAAGCTATTAGAATAGAAGTAAATAGTGAATTATCTATACTAAATAAGGCCATTGAAGATGGTGTAAATAGATTAAACAAAGGTGGAAGAATGGCTATAATAACTTTCCATTCTTTAGAGGATAGAATAGTTAAACTAAAATTTAAGGAATTAGCAACATCGTGTACTTGTCCAAAAGAGTTTCCAATTTGTGTTTGTGGTGGGAAAGCAAAAGTTAAATTAATTAGTAGAAAGGCTATTGAACCCACAAAAGAAGAAGTAGAGGAAAATCCAAGAAGTAGAAGTGCTAAATTAAGGGTTATAGAGAGAATTTAAAAAAAGTTAAGTAAAATGTATGGGGGATGTAATAAAATGGTTGATAGAGAATATGATTATATAAGGGGTAATACAGTAACAACTCCAAAGAGAAAGTATAATGAGATAGACAAAAGAATAGAGAGAGAAAAACAAGAAAGAAAACAAAGAGAGCTACAAAGAAAAGAAAAGGCAGCAAAGAAGGCTATTGTAAAAAGTATATTACAAGTATCTTGTATTGCTTTAATATTAGGTGTTAGTACTATTGCAAGAGATGGCAAAGTTTATAGAATGCAAAATGATCTTTCAAAAGTAAAAAGTGAAATAAAGACTGTTACTGCGGAAGGAGAAGCATTGAGGGTAAACTTACTAAGATATTCATCACTAGCAGATATAAAAGATATAGCAAATAAATCAGGAATGAAAATTCCTGAAAAAAATGATTCAGTAGAAGTGGATTTAACTAAAAACTTTTTTGCTAACTTAGGGGAATAAACATAAGTTATAAAATAGTACACTTGCCAAGATAAAGAGTGTTAAGTTTACACTCGACATGTTTTTAAAAAATTACATGGAGGCATTGATGTGAATAAGAAGAATTATAGAGATAAAGCGCTAATGAAAAAAAGAATATCATTAGCGCTTACCGCATTAACGTGTTTATTTGCTCTTTTAATAATTAGACTCTCCTACATAATGATAGTTAAAAGAGGAGATTATTCAGCAAGAGCTGAAGAACAGTGGACAAGTGAAGTTAAAATTGATGCGAGAAGAGGCAGAATACTTGATAGGAATGGGGTAGAACTTGCAGTATCTGCAAATGTTTATAGAGTAGATTTTGACTTAAATTCAATAAGATCACATTTAAGGAAAGAAAATTTAACGAATGATTCCATAGCTCCTAAAATATCAGAAGCCTTAGAAATGGATGTAGAAAAAGTTTTAAAAAAGCTAAATACAAAGCTACCAAGTGGGGCTAATGCTGGTGCAGCAACATTAGTTAGAAGAATAGAAAAAGAACAGGCAGATAAAGTTAAAGATTTAAACATACCAGGAGTAATAGTATCTCCAGATACAAAAAGGTATTATCCAAATGGAAACTTTTTGGCCCATGTTTTAGGTAGTACTAATATTGATGGTCAAGGTTTAACTGGGGTAGAGTTACAGTATAATGATTATTTATCAGGTACTCCAGGACTTCGTATTTCAGAATTAGATAAGTATAATGATGAATTACCATATACAATATCCAAATTTACAGCTCCAGTAGATGGAAAGGATGTTACATTAACAATAGATGCTAATTTGCAGTCTTTTGCGGAGAAAATAGCTGAAAAAGGTTATAAAGATAACCAGGCAAAACAAGTTTCTATAATTATAATGAATCCTAATAATGGTGAAATATTAGCAATGGTAAATAAACCTGATTTTGATCCAAATAATCCATATGAAGGCGCAGAAAATTATGAAGGTTCAACTACAGGGGAAAAAGTTCAAAAAATGTGGAGAAATCATTTAGTAAATGATACTTTTGAACCAGGATCAATTTTTAAAGTTGTAACTATGATTGGAAACTTGGAAGAAGGTCTTGTTAAGGAGTCAGATACATTTACTTGTAACGGAAGTTTAAAGGTTGGTCCTCATACTATAAAATGTTGGAAAACGTCAGGTCATGGAACACAAATACTACCAGAAATACTTCAAAACTCATGTAACGTTGGATTTATGGAAATTGGTAAAAGAATAGGAAAAGAAAAGTTAAATGAGTATATAGCTAAATTAGGCTTTGGTAAAGTTAGTGGAGTTGACTTACCAGGAGAAGCAAAGGGAATTGTTAAGAAAACAGAAAATATTAATGAAGCTGATCTTGCAACAATTTCATTTGGTCAAACAAACACAGTAAATGCAATTCAATATATGACAGCATTCAATAGTATTGTAAATGGTGGAAAGTTAATCCAACCTCATATAATGAAGGAAGTTGCTTCTAAAGATGAAAATGGAAATGTCGTTGTTGATAAAACATTTGAACCAAAAGTAACAGAAGTTTTAAGTGAAGAAAATACTGTTATTTTAAGAGATTATTTAGAAAGAGTAGTTTCATATGGAGGTTCAAGCAAGGCTTACGTTGAAGGATATCATATTGCGGCTAAAACAGGAACAGCTCAAAAAGTTAATCCAAATGGTGGTGGATATGAATCAGGTAAATATATATCTTCCTTAGCAGGATTTGCACCAGCTGATGATCCACAAATTTCAGTGTTTATTTCTATAGATGAACCTGGGACAGGGACTTATTATGCAGGACAAATAGTAGCTCCACTTGCTAATGAATTATTTACAGATATATTTAATTATATGAACTCAGAAATATCAAAGGATGATATAGATAGTATTGTTAAAGATGTAGTTATTCCTGAAATAAGAGGACTTAAAATAGAAGAAGCAAAAAAAATATTAAAAGAATATAATTTAGAGTATAATATCGAAGGAAATGGGTCTATAATAACAAGTGTGAAGCCTTATCCAGGATACACAGTTAAAGAAAATTCTAAGATTAATATAGACACAGGAGACTCAGAGTCTTATAATAAAAATGTCGTTATGCCTGATTTAAGGGGGTACTCCTTAGAGTCTGCATCTAAAATCTTAAATGATTTAGGCATAAATTATACATTTGAAGGTGAAGGTGCAATAGTTAAGCAAAGTATTCCAAAGGGTGAAATGATAATAAAAGGAACGAATGTAAAACTTGTATTAAACGAAGAATATGGAGATTAATTTAGAATATCCCTTTACATTAGCATGTGGGACACTCACATGCTAAATTTTTATACAAAAGACATAGGGAGTTCTTTTTAGAATATTAAGGAGATGGTGAAATGAAGTTATTAGATTTATTAAAGGGAGTAGATTATAAATTATTAGAAGGAACAGTAGAAAAAGAAGTAGATCACATTCAATATGATAGTAGAAAAGTAAATGAAGGTGACTTATTCGTATGTCTTACGGGTTTCGAAGTTGATGGACATAATTATGCAAATAAAGCTATAGAAGCAGGGGCAAAAGTAATACTTTGTGAGAAAAAAATAGATATAAAAAGTAAAGATATAACAGTTGTTCTTGTTGAGGAAGGAAGAAAAGCGCTTGCTACGATGTCAGCAAATTATTATGGTCATCCAACAAAAGCTTTAAAATTAATAGGTGTTACAGGTACAAATGGTAAAACTACAACAGTATATTTACTAAAATCAATGCTTGAGAAAGCAGGGAAGAAAGTAGGTCTTGTTGGAACAATAGCTAATTATATTGGAGAAAATAAGCTTAAATCTGAAAGAACTACTCCTGAATCATTAGAACTTCAAAAATTATTTAAGGATATGGTAGATGCGAATTGTGAGTATTGTGTTATGGAGGTTTCATCACATTCATTACAGCTAGATAGAGTTTATGGTTGTGAGTTTGAAGTTGGAATATTTACAAACTTAACAAGAGATCATTTAGATTTCCATAAATCTTTTGATAATTATTACAATGCAAAATTTAAATTGTTTGAAAGAAGTAAAGCTTGCGTAATAAATGTTGATGATGATTTTGGATATAGAGTGTTAAAAGATGTTGAAAAATTAGAAAATAAGAAAATCAAAACTTATTCAATAAAAAATAATAGTGACTTTAAAGCATCAGATCTTATGTTAAAAGAAGGAGATATACATTTTAAAATAAATGGAGAAGAATTCAATTCAGTTTTACCAGGAGGATATAATGTATATAATGCTTTAGGTGCAGTAGGCGCAATGAGTATTTTAGGAATTAGCAATGAGTCAATAAGGAAAGGCTTATTAGATGTTGTTGTACCAGGTAGATGCGAAAGAATAGGTTATAAATATGACATACCTTATGACATAATAATAGATTTTGCGCATACTCCTGATGGATTAAAAAATATTTTAGAAACATTAAAAGGATTTACTAAAAATAGATTAATAGCTGTATATGGATGTGGTGGAGATAGAGATAAAGTAAAGAGAGCTGAACTTGGAAGGATTGGAACAGAACTTGCAGATTTAGCTATAATTACATCAGATAATCCTAGAGAAGAAGATCCGATGGCAATTATAAAAGAAATAGTTGCAGGTATTATAAAATCAAATTATTTAGCGATTGAAAATAGAGTGGAAGCAATTAAGCTTGCCCTTGGAATGGCTGAAGAAGGCGATGTAGTTGTTTTAGCTGGTAAGGGTCATGAAAATTATCAAATCACAAGTGAAGGTGTAATTCATTTTGATGAAAGAGAAGTAGTAGATGAAATTTTAATAAGTAAGAAGAAATAATTAGAGGTGGATGAATTGGAATTATCTTTAAATGAACTTTTAGAAGCCGTGAGTGGTGAATTAATAGTTAAAGGAAAAACTGATTTCAATAGAGTTTGTATTGATACAAGAAAAATAGAAAAGAACAATATATATTTTGCTATAAAAGGCGAAAGGTTTAATGGAAATAAATTTGTTGTGGAAGCTTTTTCAAAAGGAGCTTCTATATCAATAGTTGATGAAATATTATTTGATGTAAATAACACCCAAAATCTGCAAACAATAATAAAAGTTGAAGATACTGAGAAAGCTTTACTAAATCTTGCTCATTATTATAGAAAGAAGCTAGGTGTAAAAGTTGTTGGAGTTACTGGATCATGTGGAAAAACATCTACAAAGGACTTGATTGCTGCTTTTTTAAGCGAGAAATACAATGTCTTTAAGACTAAAGGAAATTTCAACAATCAAATAGGCTTGCCTCTTATGATTTTAGAACTTGATAATTCCATAGATGTAGCTGTTTTAGAGATGGGAATGAGTAACTTAGGTGAAATAGATGTTCTTGCAAATTGTGCAAGACCGGATATAGCAGTTATCACAAATATAGGATTATCTCATATAGAAAATTTAAAAACTCAAGAAAATATATTAAAAGCTAAGAGTGAAATATTTAATTATTTTGATGAAACAAACACTCTTATAATAAATGGAGAAGATGAAAATTTATTAAAAATAAAAGATAAGTGTTTTGAAATTCTAAAAATTGGTTATAATCATGAATATGATGTATGTGCATTTAATATTATACTAGAGGAAGATAAAACAACATTTACTGTTAAAGATAAAAATGAAGAGAGTATATTTACAATTCCTATGGCGGGGAAGCATAATATATTAAATTCAATGATTGCTATAGGGGTAGCTAAAAAATTAAATGTTACTTTTGATGAAATGAAAAAAGGTATAAAAAATTTAGAAGCTACATCAATGAGGCTACAAGTTATTAAGAAAAATAAAATAACAATTATAAATGATTGTTATAATGCTAGCCCGGATTCAATGAAATCTTCAATGGATGTACTTAGTACTTATAAAATAGGAAGAAAAATAGCTATACTTGGGACTATGAATGAATTAGGTGAAGAAGCTGTAAAGTCACATATCGAAGTAGGAAACTATGCTTTAAATAAAGTTGATTTATTAATAGCAATAGGAGAATACAAAGATTGTTTTAAAAAAGGATTTACAGAAGAAAATATCATTACTTTTACTACAAAAGAAGAATGTAGAGATAAATTAGATACTATAATAAAAGAAAATGATGTAGTTTTAGTAAAGGCTTCAAGAGGTATGAAGTTTGAAGATATAGTTAGTTCATTAGAAGAAGTCTCAATATAACGAAGGAGGTGAACTGCCTTTATAGGCAGGTACAATGGGGGATAAAATAATAGACATATTTACGTCTAACTTAACAATAGGGTTAGTATTAGCATTTATAGTATCATTAATACTGGGTCCTATAACTATACCAATGCTTAGAAGATTAAAGTTTGGTCAAAATATAAGAAAAGAAGGGCCTCAAAGCCATCTAAAAAAAGCAGGAACTCCAACTATAGGGGGAATTATATTTATAATTTCAACAGCAATAGTTATGGTGGTAATGAGATTTAGTCCTACAGATGAAGCAATGATTGCACTATATTCATTACTTGCTTTTGGATTTATAGGATTTTTAGATGATATTCTAAAGATTATAAAGAAACAAAATGAAGGATTAAAAGCATGGCAAAAAATGTTGCTATTAATCATTTTCTCAACTGCAATTGCAGTATATGGATATGTTAATTTAGGAACGGCTTTAAGAATACCATTTATAGATACAAAAATTCCACTTGGAATTCTTTATATTCCTTTTGTAATAGTATACTATGCTGGTGCGACAAATGCAGTAAATTTAACAGATGGATTAGATGGATTAGCATCTACTGTTAGTGTTTTAGTTTTAACATTTTTTGCAGTTATAGCATTTACAATGAAGCATGAATCATTAGCGGTATTTTCAATTGTATTAGCAGGAGGATTGTTAGGATTTTTAAAGTTTAATGCATATCCTGCAAAAGTGTTTATGGGTGACACTGGATCTTTAGCAATTGGAGGTGCAATAGCAACTATTGCATTGATTTTAGAATTACCTTTAATATTATTTATTGTTGGTGGAATATATGTATTTGAAACTTTATCAGTAATTTTACAAGTTTCATCATACAAGTTAAGAGGAAAAAGATTATTTAAAATGGCACCAATTCATCATCATTTTGAGCAAGTAGGATGGAGTGAAACGAAAATCGTTACAGTCTTTGCTATAGTAACTGTAATATTATGCTTTGTAGGATTTATAGCCCTTTAATCACTAGATTGGAGGAGTTTTATGAGAGAAAAAAAGCCAAAAGTAAGAATGGGCGAAATTGACTATTGTATATTTTATGCTGTTATATTATTATTAGCAATAGGGGTAATTATGATATATTCAGCAAGTTCATATTATGCTATGTTTAAAGAGGGCGATAGCATGCTATATTTAAAAAAGCAACTGATTTGGGCTATTACTGGGTTAGTAGTTATGGTGTTTATTGCCAGTATAGATTATCATAAGCTGAAAAAATTTACTCCTCATCTTTTAATTATAACTATACCGTTATTAGTAGCAGTATTTTTCTTTCCAGCAGTAAATGGGGCAAAGAGATGGATACAACTTGGACCATTATCTTTTCAACCATCTGAGCTTACTAAATATGTAGTAGTTTTATTTTTAGCAATGAGCTTAGATTTAAAGGGAGATGGGGTTAAAAAATTCTGGACTGGTATAGTACCATATTTAGGAGTTGCAGGTTTTTTCGCAGGTATGATATTATTAGAAAAAAACTTAAGTATAGCAGCTATTATAATGATAGTTACATTTATAATGTTATTTGTAGCAGGTGGGAGAATCCAAGATTTATTTGGGAAAGTTGCTCCAGTGTTATTAGTTGCTGTTATGTTTTTTATATTTGGAGAAGATTATAGAAGAGCAAGAATGCTTAACTTTTTAAATCCATGGAAAGATCCAGCTGGAGATGGTTATCAGTTGATTCAATCATTTTATGCATTAGGAGCTGGAGGAATAACAGGACTTGGTCTTGGACAGTCAAGACAAAAAACATTATATATGCCAGAACCACATAATGATTTTATTTTCTCTATTATAGGGGAAGAACTTGGGTTAATTGGATGTTTATTTATAGTTGCATTATTTGTATTCTTTGTTTGGAGGGGAATTAAAGTTGCCATGAAAGCCAAGGATACTTATGGAACACTTTTATCTATAGGAATAACATCTATAATTGCAGTTCAAGCTATTATTAATATTGCGGTTGTAACAGGATCAATGCCTGTAACTGGTGTACCAATGCCTTTTATTAGTTATGGTGGAACATCACTAGTAATAAATATGATGGCAATGGGAATACTTTTGAACATATCAAGGCAAGTACAAGGAAAAGAAGTATAACTATTAAATAAAAAAGAGTAGGATATTAATAAGATCTTTACTCTTTTTTTATTTAATAGTTAGTAAAGTATAATGTTTTAAAGAATAAGTTATATAAATTATTTACTACTTTTAAAATCAATATACGACTTTATACCTTCTTTTATACAGTTTTAATTTGTTATATACTGATAAATTTCAAGTTACATAATAAGGAAACTAATTAATACACTTTTTTGCAGTTATTAAAATAATTAAAAAAATATTAAATTATTATAAAAAATTTAAATTTAGTAAAAATAATAATGAAAAAATACCCAGAAAGTGATATTATTATAGTATGTCATTATATTATGTAAAAGTAGGGGAATTATGAATAATAAGTCGAATAAGTTTATAAGAAGAAAAAAGAGGAATAAAATAATTAAGAGATTAATATTGGGTTTATTTGTTATTATAGTCGGTATTATAATATTTATATATAAATCTCCAATTTTTAATTTAAAGAAAATAGATATAACTGGTTTAGTTACATTATCTAATGAGAGCTTACAAGAAAACTTGAAATATTATATAGGACAAAATATATTTACTATAGATTATAATGAAATAGAAAAAGAGCTAAAAGAAAATCCATATATAAAAGAAATTAAAGTTAATAAAAAGGGAATAAATTCTTTAAATATAAACATAAAAGAAAATAAAATTGCATATTATTTCGAAAGTGATGGAAAAATAAAAGCTATTAATAATGAAGGGGTAATAGTTGAAGAATTAGATAAAATGAATGATAGAAACTTAATTAAGCTAACAGGGATTGATTTATCTGGGAAAACCGTTGGAGATAAGATATCAGATAATATAAATATTCTAGATACCCTAGAAAAATTTTATAACATAATAGAAGTTATGCCACAAGAGTATATTTTTTCTCAAATAGAAATTGAAAATTTAAATAATATAGTATGTTATATAGGAAATATAGAAATAATGATTGGTGATAGTAGTGACTTGACGGATAAAATGAATTTAGCACTTAATGCTATTGAACAAGGAGTTATTTCAAAAGGTTATATTGATATGAGTTTTAATGGGCCAGCAGTTATAAAGCAAATTAACTAGATAAGGGGGAAACTATATGAAAAGAACTACATCACAAATATTTATAGCTATTGTTTGTGCGTTTCTCGGATTTTTGCTTGCACATCAATTTAAGCTGTTGAATGAAAAAAATAAAAGTAATATAGCAACGCAAAATTTAAATATAAATGCTGAGATAGAAGCTTTAAAGAAGGAAAAAGAAGAATTAGTTAAATCAAATAATAACTTGTCAGAGGAATTAAAACAATTAGAAGAAACAGCAGCTAAGGAAGGCGAAGTTGAAGCGGAAATAAAAAAACAACTTGACAGTTCAAGAATGAACTTAGGATTACTAGATGTAAAGGGGCCTGGTATAGTTATAACTATAACTTCTAAAAATAATATATTTGGATCAAATAATTCAACTTCAACTAGAATTATTAGTGAAGAAGAAATAGTTTATATAGTTAATTCTTTAAAATTCGCAAAAGCAGAGGCTATATCTGTAAATGACTATATAATTACTCCTCAAAGTGGTATTAAAAATTCAGGTAATTGGATTTGGGTAGGGACTGCTGGGAAAATAGATCCAAATGATAAGATAGTAATAAAGGCCATAGGTGATAAACAAATCTTAAAAAATGCAGTAACTTTTGTTGGAGTGCTAGAGTATGGTGCGCTGCAAAATTATAATAGTGAAGTAAAAGAAAGTGATGAAATTATTATAAATAAAACTACACAGTCTCTAAAAAGTGAATTTATTAGACCTGTGGATTAAAGGAGGGGGATTATATGATAGCATTTATAGGATTATTGATAGGTGTGCTTTTAGGTTTAATTTTAGACGTAAATATACCAGATACATTATCTCCCTATATGTCTGTTGCAATTTTAGCTTGCTTAGATTCTGTTTTTGGAGCAGTAAGAGCATCTTTATCAAAAAACTTTAAGTCAGATATATTTATTTCTGGTTTTTTTGGTAATGCAGCTTTAGCAGCAGGTCTTGCATACTTAGGAGATAAACTTGGAATTCCAATGTATATAGCAGCGGTTATTGTTTTTGGAGGTAGAATATTTGATAACTTTGCAGTTATAAGAAGACTATTAATTGAAAAGTTAAAATCTCGTAAACGAGGTGAATAAATGAAAAATATAAAGTCAGGATTTTTTATTTTAATAGCTACAATCATAACAGGATTTTTAATAATAAATAGTATTAATTTAAATAATACAGGAAGAAGCATCTCTTTAAATGCATTAGAATATAAAAATGCAGTAGAAGAAAGAAGTAAATTATATAAGGAAATAGAAAGCATAAAAAGTGAAAATATAGATTATAGATATAAAATAAGTAAATATAAAGGAAATGATCCTGAAAAAAAAGAAAAATTAGTGGAAGATATGAAAAGTCAACTAGTTGATTATGGATCTTTAAGTGGAATTGCATCAGTTAAAGGATCAGGATTAGTGATTAAGATAAAAGATGGAGATATAGATTTTAAATTTGATACTAATGAAGATATAGCAAGAAAAATATTGCATGATGCAGATATGGCAATGGTGCTAAACGAATTAAAAAATGCGGGTGCAGAAGCTATAGCTATAAATGATCATAGGATATTGCCTAATACTGGAGTTGCTTGTTTTTCAGCTGCTATAGGATTTGAAGATGAATCAAGTGTTTCTGCCCCATTTTATATTTATGCTATAGGTAATCCAGAAGAAATGAAGGCATATTTATTATCAGAGACTAGTTTTATACAAAAATTGCTTATAAGAAAGATAAGTGTAGAAATAGAAGTAAGGAATGAGATAATTGTTCCTGTTACAAAGCAAAGCGTAGAAGCAAGATATATGCAAAGATATGAAGAAAAATAAAATTTTATTAAAAAATATTTTAAAATTGAAGGAATTTAAGTTTTTTTGAAGAATATTTACAATGTGTAAATAACTTCTTTAGGAGGAAATGACTTGGATATAGAAGAAAATTTAATTAAATTAAAAAGAAGTTTACCTAAGGATGTCACACTAGTAGCAGTTTCAAAAACTAAGCCTATAGAAGATATAGAAATTGCGTATAAAACTGGTCAAAGAGATTTTGGAGAAAATAAAGTCCAAGAACTTATTGATAAAGAAGAATCTCTTGAAAAAGATATAAGATGGCATTTCATAGGAAGCTTACAAACTAATAAAGTAAAATATTTAGTTGGTAAAGTTTACTTAATACATTCTTTATCAAGTATTAAGCTATTAAAAAAGATAGAAAGCGAATTTTCTAAAAAAAATTGTATAGCGAATCTTTTAATTCAAATTAATATAGGTAAAGAAGAAAGTAAAAGTGGAATTTTTGAAGAAGAACTAAATGATTTGATAAATGAAATTAAAATCTGCAATTATTGCAAGATTAAAGGATTAATGGCCATAATTCCAAAAGGAAATGAAGATAAAAATAGATATTATTTTAGGAAAATGAAAAGTATATATGATGATTTAAGTAAAAAATCATATAACAATATTTCTATGGAGATTTTATCTATGGGAATGACAAATGATTATGAAATAGCTATTGAAGAAGGTTCTAACTTGATAAGAGTTGGAGAAGGAATATTTGGTAAAAGAAATGTAGTGGGAGGATTGAAGAATGGGTAATATGTTTGGAAAGTTTAGGGAAATAATTGGTCTTGGTGAATATGAGGATGATTTTGAAGATTTAGAAGATACTGAAGTAGAGGAAGAAGAAGTACAAGAGGAAATTGAGCCAATTATATCAAAGCAAAAAGGAAATAAAGTGGTAAATATTCATACTGCATCAACTGCTAAAGTAGTGGTAACAAAGCCTACTAATTATGATGATGCTAGAGAAATCGCAGATGCAATTAAAGCAAGAAAAATAGTTTTAGTTAATGCTACTACTTTAGAAACAAAAGTAGCACAAAGATTAGTAGATTTTATAAGTGGATCTTGTTATGTTTTAGGTGCTACTTTACAAGAAATTGAACAAAGGGTTTACTTATTATCACCTTCAAATGTAGAAGTTACAAATGAATTAAAAAATGAACTTAGTTCAAAGGCATTATTTAATTGGAACAAGTAGGAGGAGATTTAAATAGGAATAATATTTGCAGCAATAAATTTAATAACAAGAGTTTTAGAGATAACTATCTTTGCAGAAGTTATAATGTCTATTTTACCAAGTATTAGAGAAAATGATTTTTATAGGCTGATTGCATCATTTAATAGTCCGATATTAAAACCTTTTAGGATTTTACAAGATAAACTTTTAAGAAATAGTATGATTGATTTCTCACCGCTATTTGCTATTATGTTATTATCTTATATTAGGGTGTTATTTTAATGCTTAAAAAAGAAACAATATTAAAAAGTTTTAATGAAGATGATGCAAAGGATGCTATAAAAATATATGAAAAATATAAGATAGCTTATGAAAAAGACATAACTGTTTTTACAAATAGCTTTTATTCACCTAATATATGGAGCTTTTTTGAAAATTATTGTTGTAATAATGAAATTACATTTGAAGCAAATGGTTTCTTTGAAGAGTGTGAAAGAAGAATGATTTGTTTTAATAATTATTACAATGTTGATTATCCTATAAAAATATTGGAAATTAAGAACAAATCAAGTTTTTCTAATTTAAAGCATAAGGATTATTTAGGTTCAATTTTATCATTAGGAATTGAACGCAATAAATTAGGTGATATAATTGTAAAAGAAAATAAGGCATATTTGCCTGTTTTAGATGAAATAAGTGGTTATATAATAAGTAATTTATCTCATATTGGGAAATCCCCAATAGAGATAAAGGTTATAGATAATATTAGTGATATACCATCTGTTAATTTTGAAGAAATAGTTATTAATGTTTCTTCTTTACGAGCTGATAGTATTGTTGCAAAACTCTCCAACCTGTCAAGAGCAAAAGCTATTGAGCTTATAGATAGTGGCAAGGTTTTAATAAATTATGTAAAAGCAAAAGATAAAAGTCAAGACATTGTGAAAGACACTAGAATTACAATTAGAGGAATTGGAAAATTTATAATTGGAGATGTTATTGGCGGAACTAGAAGTGGTAAAAAGAGAATTGTAATTAAAAAATATATATAATGTGTAGAGGTGATTTTATGAAGCTTACTCCAATGGATATAAGTAACAAAGAATTTAAAAAGGGATTTAGAGGATACGATACTGATGAGGTTGATGAATTTATAAATGAAATTATAGAAAATTATGAAGAGCTTTATAAAGAAAATTCAAGATTAAAAGAAAATTTATCAAGAGTAAATGAAAAATTAGAACATTATGTTAAGATAGAAAATACTATTCAAAATACATTGCTATTGGCTCAAAATGCAGCTGAGCAAGCTAGAGAAGCATCTCAAAAAGAATCTGAAATGATTTTGAAAAATGCTAATGATGTAGCTAAGAAAATTTTAGATAAGGCTCATAACGATGTAGTTTCAATAAATGATGAATATGAGAAAGTTAAGCAAGAATTTGTAAAGTTTAGAGCTAAATTTAGAAACTTTATGAATGCTCAAACTGAAACTTTTGATGAATTAGAAAAAGATTTAACTAAAAATTATAATATTGCAGAGCCGTTACAAGAAGTAGCTGTAGAAAAAAGCATAGAACTATCCAGTAAAAACATAGAGGAATTAGAAGAAGTTTATACTGAGGATATGGACGAAATAAAGAGCTTTTTCGCTAAAAACTAATACATAAAATCCGTTTAATACGGATTTTTTATTTTTAATAAATTTTAAACTATTGAGTGTAATGTTTTAATGTATTATAATGTGTTAAGAATTATAATGAGTTAACAATTATGAAGAAAGTGGAGATTCGTATTAATGGATGAATTAATATTTAAAATAACTGAAGAAGAAAATATAGGACTTAGAATAGATAAATATTTATCTAATATTATAGAAGGAAAATCAAGATCATTTATACAAGGACTAATTGATTCAGGAGTTGTATTAGTAAATAATAAAGAAGTCAAGAGTAATTACAAATTGAGAAACCAAGATGAAATTATTGTAATTATGCCAGAACCAATTGAACTTGATGTTGAACCGGAGGATATAGATCTTAACATAATATATGAAGATGAAGATGTAATAGTTTTAAATAAATCGCAAGGAGTAGTTGTGCATCCAGCTCCAGGGAATTATAGTGGTACATTAGTAAATGGGTTACTTTATCACTGTAAGGATCTATCAGGTATTAATGGAGTTATACGACCAGGAATAGTTCATAGGATAGACAAAGATACATCTGGAATATTAGTTATTGCAAAAAATGATGATGCACATAATCATTTAGCTAAACAATTTAAAGATCATACTATTAAAAGAGAATATTATGCTTTAGTTGAAGGTAAGTTTAGTAAGATAGAAGGTACAGTAGATAAGTCTATAGGAAGAAATAAGAAAGATAGATTAAAAATGGCTATAGTGGAGGATGGTAAGAGAGCAGTAACTCACTATAATGTACTAGAACAATATAATAATGGAACTGCTTTAGTAAAATGTACTTTAGAAACTGGAAGGACACATCAAATAAGAGTGCATATGGCTTCAATTGGTCATCCTTTAGTAGGAGATCCTTTGTATGGTAATAAAAAGCAAAAATTTAAATTACAAGGGCAAGTATTGCATGCGAAAACATTAGGATTTATTCATCCAAGAAGTAATGAGTATATGGAGTTTGATTCAGACTTACCTAAATATTATTTAGAACTATTAGAAAATATAAGAAAATAGAGGTGGATTAAATGAAATTAAAAGCAAATTTGCTAGATGACAAAGCTATTAAAAGAACCTTAATAAGAATATCTCATGAAATAATAGAAAAAAATAAGGGTGTAGAAAACGTAGTTTTAGTAGGTATTAAAAGAAGAGGATATCCTTTAGCAGAAAGAATTGCAAAAAATATAGAAAGTATTGAAGGAGTAAAAGTTCCTGTTGGTTATGTAGATATAACTTTATATAGAGACGATATTACAGAGATAAAAGACACACCAAGAGTAAATAATATTGACTTAGGGGTAGAGGTTATAGGTAAAAAGGTTATCTTGGTAGATGATGTTTTATATACTTGTAGAACAGTAAGGGCAGCAATTGATGCTATAATTGACTCTGGAAGACCAGAACAAATTCAACTTGCTGTATTAATAGATAGAGGTCATAAAGAACTACCAATTAGAGCTGACTACGTAGGAAAGAATCTTCCTACGGCTAAGAGTGAAATAATAGCAGTTGAAATAGCAGAAATCGATGGAAATGATTCAGTAAAAATTTACGAAGGAAAATAGAGGAGAAAAATATGGAATATAACTTAATTGCAACTACTACCTTTGGTTTAGAAGGTATTACAGCAAAAGAATTAAAAGCTTTAGGCTATGAAGATTTAAAAACTGAAAATGGTAAAGTTCATTTTACTGGAGATGAAATGGATATTGCAATAGCTAATATCCATTTAAGAACTGCAGATAGAATATTAATAAAAATGGGAGAGTTTGAAGCAAGAAGTTTTGAGGAACTATTCCAAGGTACAAAAAATATAAAATGGAGTGAAATAATACCTAAAGATGGTATAATGCATGTTAATGGTAAATCTGTTAAATCAACTTTACATAGCGTTCCAGATTGTCAATCTATAGTAAAAAAAGCTATTGTAGATAGCATGAGCAATTCTTATGGAATAAACCAGTTTGAAGAAAGTGGTCCATTATATAAAATTGAAGTATCAATTTTAAAAGATGTAGTAACATTAACTATAGATACATCAGGACCAGGATTACATAAGAGAGGATATAGAGAAGAGGCAGGTGCAGCACCACTTAAAGAAACTTTAGCAGCAGCAATGGTTCTTATTTCAAGATGGAAGGAAGATTTTGTTTTAGTTGATCCATTTTGTGGTTCAGGTACTATCCTTATAGAAGCAGCTATGATTATGCAAAATATTGCACCTGGAATGTGTAGAAGTTTTACGTGCGAAACTTGGCCAACAATGGATTCAGATATTTTTGAACAAGTAAGAGAAGGTGCTGAAAGAGCAATTAAAAATAAAGATATTAAGTTAATAGGATATGATATAGATGGTAGAATTCTTAAAGTAGCAAGAAGTAATGCTGAAAAGGCAGGAGTTTCAAAATATATTGAATTCCAAAGAAGAGATTTTAAGGATTTTTCAAGTAGTAATAAATATGGATTTATAATTTCTAATCCTCCATATGGAGAAAGATTAGGAGAAAAAAAAGAAGTAGAGCAGTTATATAAAACATTTGGAAGTTTTAAAAAGAAATTTTTCAATTGGGATTATAATATTCTTACATCTTATGAAGGCTTTGAAGGGCCATTTGGAAAAAAATCAAGTAAAAATAGGAAATTATATAATGGTAAATTAAAATGCTATTACTACCAATATTTTGATAATGAGCTTATTAAAAATGATGGTGATATGCTCATAAATCATATATAATATTTAATTTAAGTAATACTACAAATTACAAAAGCAACAAAACATTATTAATTATTGGATGCATTTAATTAAGTATAAAATTTTTATTGAAGGCTAAATTAAAGAAACCATATTTGCAAATACAAGATATGGTTTCTTTTTTATTATTTTATTATTTTATTATTTTCAATTTTTAAATTACTATAGAATGATGGTTCTGTATATAAAGTATAGTTAGTATGATATATAACCATACCGGGTTTTGAGCCATTAGGTTTCTTTAAGTTTTTTACTTTAGTATAATCAACAGGAACTTTTGTAGAAGTTTTAGCTTTACTATAATAAGAAGCAAGTATTCCAGCTTCTTCTAAAGCTATATCAGATGGATTATCGCTACAAAGTATAACATGTGATCCAGGAATATTTTTTGTATGGAGCCATGTATGGTTTTTATTAGCAAACTTTAATGTTAAATAGTCATTTTGAATGTTATTTTTACCAATATAAATATCTATTCCATCAGAAGAAATTAAATGTATAGGCTTAGATGATTTATCTTTTTTATTATTTTTATTAGTATTTTTGAATTTTAAGTATCCAGTTTCAATTAATTCTTTTTTTATATCATCTATTTCAATATAGCTTTCACAATTTAATATGTTTGTCATAACTGAATTTAGATATTCAAGTTCTTCTGTATTTTTTTCTAATTGTTCTAATGCAGATTCTTCAGATTTTTTTAGTTTATTATATTTTTTATAAAGATATTGTATATTTTCAGATGGTGTCTTATTTTCATCCAGTTTTATAGTTACATAGTCTTCTTCAGCATTATAAAAATTTAATAAGGATATTTCTTTTAATCCTTTTTTTAACATATATATATATGAGGTTAATAAATCACCATTAATCTTATATGTTTCTTTTTCTTCACATTCTTTAAGAATATTTTTTAATTTCTTAGCTTTATTGTTACATCTATCTATATTAGTTGAAATTAATTTTTGCAAATCTGTAGATCTATTTAATAATCTATCTTGTTTATCTTTTACTGTAAAAAATTCATCAAGCAATTCACTTGGATTTTCAAAAGATATTGAAGAATAAGCACTTTCTAAATTACTTAATTTGACACAATGGAAATCCTTGAAAACTTCTTTATCTTTATAGATCTTAAAATTAAAATTATTTTCTAGATTTATCATAAAATTTTTAAAGAAATTAAAAATATTTTCTTGATTTATGGTATTATTATCTTGTAGGAAATTTTCATATATACTTATTGATAGAGATTTACTTATACCAGTAAATGTCTTCGAAAATATTCCTTCATCAATACTTATATCATTATTATTTAAATATGAATCAAAATCATTAATTGAGAAATCAAAGGGATTTAGTTTGTTAGAGCTAGGAGGATATACATAATTTACACCAGGATATAAAACTCTATAAGTATTTATATCAGCCGAAATATGCTTAATACATTCCATAACTTTATTGTCTCTTTCTCTAACAAGAGTTATATTACTATGCCTTCCCATAATTTCAACTATTAATATATATTTACTATCGAATCCTAATTCATCGGTAGACTCAATATGCAATTGAAGAATTCTATCACCATTTAATTGAGTTATGTCTGTTATTCGACCACCAATTAAATATTTTCTCATAACCATTGTAAACATTGGTGCTTGTAAGGGGTTAGGCTTACTTATATTAGTTAAATGAATTCTAGGAAACTTAGAAGAAGCTGAAATTAATAATTTTATATTTTGTCTATCTTTTCTTAGAGTTAAAATTACTTCATCTTTTTCTGGTTGATTAATTTTATCTATTTTACAGTTTAATATTGATTTTTTTAAATCATATACTAAACTATATAAGTAGATGCCATCCAAAGCCATAAGTATCATCCTTTCTTTGGTAATAAGATAAAGATAGTATAACACTTAATTAGCAAATTTATCAATGGCATATAAGGTTAAGGGGGGAGTTTTTATGAATTTTATAAAAATGCAAGGATTAGGAAACGATTTTATTTTTATTAGAGATGATGAAAATGAGCTGATTAAAACTGAAACTGAAATTGCTAAAACTGTTTGTAATAGAAGATTTGGAATAGGGGCAGATGGATTAGTTATAATAAGAAAATCTAATATTGCAGATGCTAAAATGGTAATAATAAATAGTGATGGATCTCGTGCTAATATGTGTGGAAATGCTATTAGGTGTTTTGCAAAATATTTATATGAATATGAGTTAGTGGAAAAGAATATAATTAGCATAGAAACTGGAGATGGAATAAAGTTTGTAGAACTTTATATAAATGATAAAAATAAGGTTGAATTAGTTAAAGTCAATATGGGAAAGGCAAGTTTCAGCGGCAAAGATATTCCTTTAAATAATAAAAACTCATTAATAAATGAAGTAATTAAAATTGAAGAAAAGGAATATCAATTAACTACCTTATTGATGGGAGTACCTCATACTATTTTAATTAATAATAATGATGAATATAATATTAGTGAAGGAAAAGCTATAGAAAAAAATAGTTTATTTATTGAAGGAACAAATGTTAATTTTGTAAAAGTAATCGATATTAACAATATAGAGGTAAAAACTTGGGAAAGAGGTGCTGGAGCTACTTTGGCTTGTGGAACAGGATGTTGTGCCTCAGTTGTGGCTTTAAAAAAATTAGGGGTATGCTCAAATAAGGTTAATGTAGAAACTTTAGGAGGAAATTTAGTGGTAGAGATTATAAATAATGATGTATATATGATAGGATCTGCAGAGTTTATTTGTAAAGGTGAGCTATATTAATTAAAAGAGGTAAAAGATGAATAAAAAAAGAATAAGGAATATTTTCCTTGTTAATTTTATTTTGTTAATAAGTATATTTCTTTATGGATGTAAAAGTGAAATAGAAGAAGAAAATAAAGTTGATATACTAAATGGAGCAATTGCCATAGAAAATTCAGGGGAATACAAAATTTATAATTTAACAAATGATAAATATGAAAAAGTAGATACTGAATATATAATTACAGCTTATGATTTAGAAAGTGGTAATTTTATATATAATGAAAATGGTGAATATAAAATAAAATATCTAGGAAAAGAAGAAAGAATAGAAGACGGGAAGAAAGTCATTTCACCTAAGATAGCACAAAATGGAGAATATTTAGCTTATTTTTTAAAGGATGAATTCTTAGATTTAAAAATTAAAGATTTGTCTAAAAATAAGAATATATCAATTGATACTAAGGTTTCAATTTCAGGTGAGTTAGTTGACTGGCTAAATGAAAATACTTTAGTATATTATGGAATAAGTGAAGATAAAATTAATGGAATATTTACTTATAACATTAATAATAATGAAGAAAAGCTTTTATATAAATTAGATTTAGGATACGTTGAATTTTTAAAAGTTTTAGATAATGGAATAGTTTTTGTTCAAGAAAAAGAAGGAAAACAAAAGATATTAAAAGTTATAGACGAATCTGGGGAAGTTAATGAAGTAATAGAAGATGTTTTGGATGTTAGTGATGTTGAGTCTACTCCAGATGGTATATTCATACTGGGTAAACTGGAAAATAATAGCTATTCATTATACAAGTATCATGATAAGAAAGCTAGGAGATTAGTGTATGATTTCCCAAAATTAATAAATTTAGAAAAAGGTCTTTCTAAAGATAAGGATGGTAATATAATCTTTGTTGGTGGTGAAGATGTTATAACAGAAAAAGTATATAGATGTACTAATGATGCTATAAGCATAATTGATGGTGAGTCGGGAACATACAATTTTATAGAGTGTAGATAAAGATATTTATAATTTATTTTATAAATATCTTTTTTCTTTAATTTTATATGTATAATTTTAACTTTATTGGATATAAATTTAAATGGTGATGTTATATGAGTATTTTTGAATTTGACTTGGAGAAAGTTAATTTAGAAATAGCTAGAAAATTAAATAAATTAAAAGCTATAGAAAATATATGTTTACCTATTATGATAAAGGAAGATAGAGTAATAGTACTAGCATCAAAGGAGATATTAGAAAATAAAGAGGAAATAGAGTTTTTGTTTAATAAAAAAAATAAAAATTATAAAATTAAGTGAAGACTTTATTAATGAACTAATTAAAAATATATTTTTAGGAGAACTAGAGGAGCTATTTGATGTATTATTACTTAAAGCAATAGAATTAAATGCATCAGATATTCATTTTGAGCCCCATAGGGAAGATGTTTTCATAAGATTTAGAGTTGATGGTATATTAATAGGAGTTACAAAAATAAAAAATGCAGAATATCAAAAATTATTATCCAAAATAAAAGTATGTGGGAATATGGATATTACAGAAAAAAGAAGGCCTCAGGATGGTAAAAGTCTAATAAAAGTAAATGGAAAGAACTATGATTTAAGATTATCTACTATTCCGATAATCTATGGCGAAAAATTAGTAATTAGAATCCTATATGGAGAAATATTTAATTATAATATTGATAGTTTAAATTTAAATACAAATCAAATAAAAAAATTAAAAAAGATACTTGGACTAAAAAATGGATTAGTAATTATTAATGGCCCTACAGGAAGTGGAAAATCAAGCTCTCTATATTGTATCTTAAAAGAAATTAATAAAAAAGATATTAATATCACAACTTTAGAAGATCCAGTGGAAGTAATAATTAAGGGTATAAATCAAGTTAGTTTAAATAGGAAAGCAAACATTACATTTGCAACTGGACTAAGAAGTATATTAAGACAAGATCCTGATGTTCTAATGATTGGAGAAATTAGAGATGAAGAAACTGCTAATATGGCAGTTACTGCATCTCTAACTGGACATAAAGTATACTCTACAATTCATACAAAGACTCCCCAAGAAGTATATTTTAGACTTGAAGATATGGGGGTAAAACAATATTTAATTAAGGATTCTTTGATTGGAATAATTTCACAGAGGTTGATAAGAGTACTTTGTGATAACTGCAAAAGAGAAGACATAAAATTTTATTTTAAAGGAAAAGAAGTAATAAATTATAAATCTATTGGATGCAGTAATTGTAACTATACAGGTTATAAAGGGAGAAAAGTAGTGAGCTCAGTTATATTTATTGATAAAGAAATCAAAAAAAATATTTCAAATATTTTCCAGGAAATAAGAGGTCTAAATAATGAAGAAATGATAGATAATTTAAATGACCTATTAACTGATGGAAAAATATCTGTTACAGATTACAATAATTTCATAATAGAAGAAGGTATTAGTTATGAAGAAAATAAAATTGATATTTAATAAGCCCGATTTTAATAGTTTAAGCTTATTATCAGGGAATATGGCAATGCTTCATAAAGAAGGAATTTCTCTTTTAATTATGATAGATTTAATTATGGAATTACCATTAAGAAAATCTTATAGAGAAAGTATGAAAAATATTAAAGGCTTTATTGTTGAAGGAAAATCGTTAAATGAAAGCTTTAACGAATTTAATGATTTGTATCCAGAGTTTTTTGTTGGAATGGTCTCTATGGGAGAAAAAAGTGGTAATTTATCGGAAGTTTTAAAGGGGTTAGAAGAGTATTATGATAAAATTAGCTTTATCAAATCTACAATTAAAAATGTTTTATCATATCCAATCTTATTATTCTTATCTATTATTACAGTTTTTATATTCATTGCTTTTGTAACCATACCTAGTTTATATGATTTTTATCTTAACTTAAACATAGAAATACCTAGTGTGTGTAAGTTTCTTTATAATATTGTAAATTATATAAAAACTAATCCAATATATTCTTTGATATACTTTCTTTCTTGGGGAATTTTGCTACCATATATAATCTATAGGTTTTATTTAAAAGAGTATATCAAAGTGTTATTTAATAAAATAAAAATAATTAGAGAGTTTAACGAATTTGTTTTTATTTCACTTCTATCTATAATAATTAGAAGTGGTGTGAATTTGTCAAATGGATTAATGTACTCTGCAACAAGCTTTAAAAATTCAAATTTAAAAGAAAAATTCATACTCTTAAATTCAAGTATATTGAAAGGTGAAACAATATCTGAGAGCTTAAAGAAACAAGGTAACTATTCCAATTATACAATTTCTATAATAAAGCTGGGAGAAGAAGGTGGAGCTATGGATGAAAGATTAAAATCCCTTTCTACTCATTTAGAAAAGAAATTATTATCAGATATAAATAGATATA
Source organism: Clostridium mucosae (assembly GCF_024622765.1). Taxonomy (NCBI): domain Bacteria; kingdom Bacillati; phylum Bacillota; class Clostridia; order Eubacteriales; family Clostridiaceae; genus Clostridium; species Clostridium mucosae. Next base: position 308,880 of record NZ_JANKAF010000001.1, read on the forward strand.
TGGCAATTCTACAACCAGCATCAATTTTAATTATGGGTGCTTTTGTAATAATTTTTTTAATGATATTTATTGTTCCTTTATTTAGTTCATTATTAGATGGTGGATTATAATGAAAAAAGGTGGTTATACACTTATAGAATTGATAATAGTGTTATCAATAATTGCATTATTGGCAACAGTTGGATTTAGTGGTGTTAAATATTTTAAGGATAAAAGTGAAAGTTTAAAACTTCAAAATAATGTGTATGAAGTTAGAGCATTGTTAAGTTTTGCAAAGAGCTATTGTAGGAAAAATGAAGTGGTTGGAAATATAGCTATAAATAAGAACAAGAAAGAAGTTGTATTTGAAGTGCTTGAATTAAATCATAAATTAACAAAGATATTAAAGCTGGATAATGATATTAATGTATCATCAAATTTTCAAGGTGGAATTAATAATATTAATAGAGAAGGTTTTATAAAGACAGCAGGAACTATAAGTTTATCATATAAAAATAATAAATTTATAGAAATAACAGTATCTGTTGGAAATGATATTATAAGAGGAAATGATATAGATGAAAATGAAGGAGATATAATAGATTGAAAAAAGGAAGTACTTTGGTTGAAAGTATAGTAGCACTTGGGATTTTATTAATTGCAGCAACTTTAGCAGTAGAAATTGGAATAGTTGCTGCTAAGTCTAGAAAAATAAGAAATATAAAAAATGAAGCAGATAGAGTAGCTTATGCAATAGAAAGTGAAATAAAATATAATGTTACATTAGAAGAACTAAATAGAGCTTTTAATGGAGGCAAATTATCGTATAACTACTCAAAAGATATTTTAAATAAACTTATTACCACACCTATACTAGAGATAGAGAGGGGGAATGGTATTACATTGGAGAAGTTAAATAATTCCATTTTTACTGGTGAAAAAGCTTCAAAAGCAATTTTATTAAAAATAAGAGTTAGTGATGAAGAGGGAGGGATTTTATGTGAAAGAGAATTTATTAAATCTTATTGGATGGAAAAGAAGTAAAAGTAATAAAAGAAAGCGATGTTTTACTTTAATAGAACTTATTTTAGTTATGTTTATCCAATTAATTTTACTTAGTTTATCTTTTAAAATTGCCTTAACTGCTAATAAAAACTATACAAAATTAATAAAAGATGCATTATCACAAGATTCTTTTGATGATGCAATATTGAATATCGATAGATTGCTAAAAACACAAATGGTTAAATCAATAGAGATTCAAGAGAGTGACTTAAATAATAATGCTATGATAAAAATAACATACAAAATTGATCACAATAAAAATGAAGTTAAAGATAAAAGAATTTTTTTAGATAATGTAAATAGAAAAATAGTTTTAGAAACATATAAAGATGGCAAAAGAAAAGGTATTAACATAATAATGAGAGAAGTGTCTAGTTTTATAATAACGAAGAAAGAGAAAATATATTATTTAAAGATAAATAGTCTTAGTGGTGAGGAAAGAGTAATATGCATATAAAAAATGGGTTTAAAAAAAGAGGATATGCATTTATTGAAAGCTTAATAGTGTTCTTATTTGTAATTTTTATTGTAAACCTTTCAATAAAAATAATATACAATAACTATTTAAAATCTCAAAATTATTTAACATATAAGGATTTGTATACTCTAGAAGTAGATGAAGAAAGGGTTTTAGAAATTATAAATACTAAGGCAGAAGGTAATAATCTAGATCAGGAAAAACTTTTAAAGGAAGTGAATAAAAAAAAATCTGAAGATTATCCTGAATTAACAAAAGTAGAATTCATATACCAAGATGGAAGCTATTACTTAAAAAAGAAAAAGGAAAATTCAGCTATGTATATTGAATTAAATGAAAATAGAGTTGATAATAAAACTTATTTTACCCCAACTACTTATAAAACTAAATATATTTATATAAAGGAGTAAAAAAATGGTTAATTCTATAGGTATATTTGAAAATAAGTATTATTGCAATGGATATGAGTATGAGTGCTATAATATAAATTCATTGTTAGAAAAGCTAGGTAGCAAAAGAAAATTATTAATCTTATCACAACAAATATTTATAAAGAAATATGAAATTTATAATAAAAGAATAAATGTTGATAGATTCATTGAAAAGAAGATATCAGAGGATTTCTCAGATAAGAAAAATTTATTATTTCATTATGAATTTTTAAAAAGTTCAAAGATTCTTTATATCTATTCTATAAGATGTGAAAACTTACTTGATTTATGTAAAGATATTAATTATCTTAAGGTAGAGCCAGTACAATTTTTAGTAAAAGAATATATTATAAAAAAGATAAAGGGAAGCAAATCATCAATAATAATATATAGAATTAAGGGATTATTTCATTTAATAAATATAGAAAATGGAGCTCTTGAAAATTCTTATATAACTAATGATGCTGAAGATATAAAGAAATTTATAATAGAGTATAAAACTCAAAATAAAAAGCTAATTATTGATAAAAGTATAAAAGATGTGACTGATAATAATTATGACTATATTATAAATATAGGAGAAAAAATTTATGAAAAAATATTTAAAAAATAAGAACTTTATACCAAATGAGTTTATAGAGAAGATAGGTATAAATGAAAATAAGAAAAATAACAAACTAATATTAATACTATTAATGCTAAATATAATAGTTATTCCTACATCAGCAAATAGAGTTTTACATAATAAAGAAAATGTAGAAGTAAATAATAATAATTTAGATGATAATATAAATACTGAAAAAGGTTTTAAAAAAGAAGATATAAAGGAATTGATAAATAATATCTTACCTAATATTTTAAGTATGAATATACAAAATAATAATGGATCCATTAAGGTGAAGGGAAAAGAAGATGTTTTTATAATAGAAGAGAAAGGTATAATAAAGATAAAATCCATTATTAAAGATGAACAAAATGATTTCACATTAGAGGTTAGTATATGAAAAGAATTAAAACACTGCATTTGATAGTTATAGTTATAACAATTATCCAAGTATGTCTATTAATTTTTTATAAAAAAGATTTATCTAAAGAAGTTGTACCATGTATAACGGAAGTGAAAAATGTTAAATATATAAAAGATATAGAGAATGAATTTAATGATGTAAATAATTCAACGATATTAAGTTATAATAAGATAGATGAAAGTAATTGGATAGTAAAATGCGTCTTAAAAGGTGATAAAAATGAGATTCTAGATGCATTAAATAAATTAGATGATTACTATATAAATAATTATAATTTAAATTATGACAAAGAAAATATATTACTAGAGATGGAGTTAAAAAGTAAATAATGACAATATTTTTTAGAAGTTATTATAAGTAATTGCATTTATTTGTGAATTTTGATAAAATATTTTTGTTATGTCATAAACATTGTTGAAGTTATGACTATTTAGGTAACAAAGAGTTATACTAAATATATGGAATAAAGTTTTTGGAGGGATATTTAATGATATCAGCAGGAGATTTAAGAAAAGGTACTACTTTCGAGCATGAAGGACAAGTTTATACAGTAATAGACTTCTTACACGTTAAACCAGGTAAAGGTGCAGCATTTGTAAGAACAAAATTAAGAAATGTTATTTCTGGTGGTGTTACTGATACAACTTTTAACCCAACAGCTAAATTACAAGAAGCGGTAATTGAAAGAAAAGAAATGCAATACCTTTATTCAGATGGAGAACTATACTACTTCATGGATCAAGAAACTTTTGAACAAATTCCATTAAACTACGAAAAAGTAGAAGATGCTATAAAGTTCATAAAAGAAAATATGTTTGCTGTAATAAAGTTCTATAAAGGAGAAGCTTTCTCAGTAGAAGCTCCAAACTTTGTTGAATTATTAATAACTCAAGCAGACCCAGGAATAAAAGGAAACACTGCTACAAATGCAATGAAGCCTGCTACATTAGAAACAGGTGCAGTTGTAAATGTTCCTATGTTCGTTAATGAAGGAGACGTAATCAGAGTAGACACTAGAACTGGTGAATACATGGAAAGAGTATAATAACAAAAGCTAAGTTTTTACTTAGCTTTTTTATTCTATAAAAATTACAATAAAAGTTAAATAAACATAAATTTATATATAAAATATCCAATATTAGGGTATAATTTGAATAGACAGTATTTCTATTTAAAAGGAAGTGAAGATGTGAAGGATATAAAAGATAAAATAGAAAATATTAAAACTAATGTTACTAACATAAGTGATGATAAATATCAAAATATTTTTAGCAGTATTTTATCAGTTTTAGATGAAATGTCAGATGTAATTGAAGATATGAATAATAGACAAGATTATTTAGAAGAAAATGTGCAATACATAGATGAAGATCTTACAGGTTTACAAGATGAATTATTTGAAGAAGTTTCAATAGAAGATCTTATAGAAATGGAAGATGAATATATCGAAGTAAATTGTAAAAATTGCAATAAGCCACTTTTTGTTGAAAAAGATGCTATAGATAACAATAAATCAATACCTTGTCCATTTTGTCAGGAAGAAGCAATTTAATTAAATTAAGAATAAGAAATTATTATCAAAAAAACTATCAGTTGGTTAGCTGATAGTTTTTTTGTTTTAATAAGATTTTATATTGAGAATGAAATTTAAAATAACTTATATTACAGCTTAATAGCAAAATAATATTGATTTGTGAGTTACAATAAGTATTTAATATTTCATCTAATAAGTATATTAATATTGATTTTAATTATATAAATAATTAACTTAAGTAAATATAAAAAAATATACGAATACAAGAAAGAGTTTTAAAATATTAATTAAACTAATAGATATTTATAAAAAACATATCTCTATAATTAACTTTAATTTTTTTTAGTTAATTAAAAATATTTTACATATTTTATTATAAGTATGAATATTATTTTATAGAGAGAAACAAGTTTGATATATAACATTAGAAAAGGAAGTGATGAAGTGAGAAATGAGGAGGAGATTTTAAAGGTATTGCCTTTAAAGATTAGTAATGAACTAAGAGAAATACTTTTAAAAGAACCTGTCCAAGAAATAAGGATAAAAGCTCATAAGCCGATAATAGTTAATTTAGCATATAAGGAAATAATATTAAAATATGTAACTACAGTTGATGATATAAAACAAATTTTAGTGAAGATATCAAATTATTCATTATACGCTTATGAAGAAGAAATAAAGCAAGGATATATTACAATTAAAGGTGGACATAGAATAGGAATAGCTGGAGAATGTGTTTTAGTAAATGGAGAGGTAAGAACTATAAGAAATATATCTTCTTTAAATATAAGAATATGTAGAGAAGTAATAGGATGCTCAAATGAAATTATGAAGTACATAACTAAAGAAGACAGAGTATTTAATACCTTGATAGTATCTCCACCTAAATGTGGTAAAACAACTATTTTAAGAGATATAGCTAAAAACATTTCAACTGGGATGCCTATTGTAAATTTGAAAGGGAAAAAAGTATCGATTATAGATGAAAGAAGTGAGATAGCTGCTTGTTTTAATGGAGTTCCACAATTAGATGTAGGGATTAGAAGTGATATTTTAGATAATTGCTTAAAAAAAGATGGAATGATAATGGCTATTAGGAGCTTATCTCCAGATATACTGATTTGTGATGAAATAGGAAGTGATGGGGATATAGAGGCTCTTCACATGGCATTTAATTCTGGAGTTAATATTATAGTTACTATTCATGGATATAGTATAGATGATATATATAAAAGAAAAGTTTTTAAAGATTTATTAGAAAATTCTATTTTAGATAGAATAGTAATTTTAAGCAATAGAAATGGCGTAGGAGCAATTGAGCAAATATATTCAATAGGATTGGAGGGGGAATTTAAGTGCTTAAGATAACAGCAGTTATCATTATATTTTTATCTTGTACCTATATAGGATTTTACTATGGTGAAAATTTTAAAAAGAGGAGTAAGCAACTTAATTCGATATTAAAATCAATTTTGTTTTTAAATAATGAGGTAATATATGCAAATACACCTCTTCCTGAAGCTTTAAAATATATTTCATTAAAGGTTGAAGCTCCTATAAATTCTATTTTATCAGCTGTGTCAGATAAGCTTTTGAATGGAGAAAGTACAAGCGTATATGAAGCCTTTGAAAATGAGTACAAAAACAATGAATCAGAATTTAATTTAAATGAAGAGGATAAAAGAATAATAAAAGATTTTTTGAGATCACTTGGGGAATCAGGAGTTTACGGACAAGATAAATTATTTAACCTAACAATAGAAAATATGAAATTAAACTGCAAATCTGCTGAAGAATTAGCAAAGAAAAATGTAAAGATGTATAGAGCTATAGGGGTATGTATAGGCGCTATGATTTCGATTTTTTTAATTTAGTAGGAGGGTAATAAATGCTAGACGTAACTATTATATTTAAAATAGGGGCTATGGGTGTCCTTCTTGTAGTCTTAGAGAAAGTATTAAAAGCTAGTGGTAAAGATGAAATTGCAACAATAGCAAATATTGTAGGGATAGTAATAATTCTAATTACAGTAATAAGCCTTATAGGAGATCTATTTAATACTGTAAGAACTATGTTTATGTTATAGGTGTTATTATGGATATTATTAAGATTGTTGCATTTGCTTTTGCTGCATTATTTATGTTTCTTCTCTTTAAAGATAAAAGAAGCGATATATCAACATTAATATCTTTATCTGCAGGAGCTATAATTTTCTTAGTTGTAATTACACAACTTAATGATGTAATTTACTTTATAAAGAATATAGCAGATAAAGCTAATATTGATATGGTATATATAGGGGTTGTTTTAAAAATACTAGCTATAGCATATTTAGCCACATTTTGCAGTGAAATATGCAAAGATGCAGGAGCTGCTAGTATAGCTAGTAAGGTTGAATTTTCGGCTAAAATTTTGATATTAACATTAGCAATACCAATACTTATGGCTGTCCTTCAATCAATTTTACAAATATTGTAGGTGTTTTTATGATAAAAAATATTTTCACAAAGAGAATTATATTAGTTATAAGTATAATTATTATAGCTTTTGTAGTTCTTCCTAGTAAAAGTGCTTTAGCTAATGAAAATGATATTAATAGTATAAATATTAATAATCAAACATCTAAGGAAGAAATTAAGATAGAAAATGAGGAAGTCAATAATAAATTAGATTCACTATATAACTATATAAATAATATGAAATTAGATATTGAGATAATGAATGACCTAGATCCAGTTGATTATATTAAGGGATATATAAAAAATGGAGAAGGAAATTTATCATTTAAAACTATTAGCGATGCTGTTATAAGTTTCTTATTTAAGGAAGTTAAAACAGTACTTGCATTATCAATAAGCATAATAGTAATTGCAATAATATGTGCACTACTTAAAAATTTACAAACAGCATTTTCAAATGAAGGAATATCAAATATAGCATTCTTTGCATGTTATGCTTTACTGATAGTTATATTATCTAGAAGTTTCATAGTTTCTATAAATATAGCAATTAATATAATACAAGATTTATCAAATTTTATGAGTGCTGTTTTACCTGTATTAGTTATGATGATTGGAACAATTGGAGGATTTACACAAGCAGCAACTATGGATCCTATAGTAGTTGGAGCAACATTAATTATTCCAAGAATATATACAACAGTAATAATACCATTAATACTTATTACCTTTGTTTTAGAATTTGCAAACAATATTTCTACGGAACATAAAATAAGTAATTTGTGTAAATTAACAAAGCAAATTACTATATGGCTTCAAGGTATAATTCTAACTATCTTCATAGGATTATTAACGGTAAGGGGGATAACATCATCAACTATTGATGCTGTTACATTAAAAACTGCTAAATTTGCTATAGATAATTTTATACCTATAGTAGGAAAAGCTTTTTCAGATGCTATAGCGTCTGTAGCAGGATATTCACTAATAATAAAAAATGCTGTAAGCTCTATAGGATTAATCATAATAATACTTATGATGCTATATCCTATAATAAAGTTAGTATTAATTTCATTTGTATATAAATTGACAGCAGCAATTATAGAGCCAATAAGCGATAAAAGAATAACAAGTTCAATAGCATCAGCAGGTGATTCTTTGATACTTATAATGTCATGTGTATTATCGGTAAGCCTCATGTTCTTTGTATTACTTGGAATTATGGCATCAGCAGGCAAATTTGTTATAGGAGGGTAAAGAGGGATATGGAAGAAATAAAAGGATTTGTAATAACCCTAGTTACTATGCTTATATTAATGACGGCAATTGAATTTATAGCTCCTGATAACAATATGAAAAAGTACTTAAAATTTGTTTTAGGCTTAATTCTTATATCTGTTATGTTATCTCCAATAATTTCTTTGTTTAGTAAAGGTGAAGAAAGTATTTCTTTACAGATACAAAATTATATAGAGCTTAGAGAAAATGAAAGTGTCGAAGTAAGTAAGAATTATAAGATTAATAATGAAAATGCATTTAAGGAAAATTTAGAGCAAAATTGTAATAGACTTTTAAAAGAAAAGTTTTCTGATAAAGAATTTATTAGTGACATAGATTGTAAAGTTGATATGAGTAACATTAACTACTCTATTGAAAAAGTTCAAATAGGGGTTAAAAATAAAGATGTTTCGAAAGTACAAAAGATAATTATAAATGCACAGGAAGACAGTCAAAGCGTATCTTCTCAGGATGGAAAAGTAAATAACGAAGATGAAATAATAAGTTACTTAGCAGAAGCTTTAAATGTTTCTCAAGATAAAATAGAAGTGTATAAAGTAAATTGATGGGAGTGAGAAAATGGGGAAAGGTGATTGGAAAAAAGAGCTAGCTAACGTTATAAATGATAAAAAGTTTTTAAATGCAGTTTGTATTGCATTAGTCTTAGCTTTTGTTTTATTAGCTATTAGCTTTTTGACAACGGGCAGAAAAAAAGAAACAAAACCAACAAGTGTAAACACTACTACGCAAAATTCATCTGATTTACAAAATCAATCAGATGAAATAATTGATAGTTATGAAGCTCAAGAAAAAAAAGAGTTGAAAAATCTTTTAACAAAAATAGAGAACGTAGGAGAAGTTGAGGTTATGATTTACTTTAAAAGTGGAGAAGTAAAGGTTCCAGCAACAGAAAATACTACCCAAGAAGCAACAACAGAAGAAACAGATAATCAAGGTGGAAAGAGAACGAATACTCAGCAAACTGATGGAAGTAAAGTTGTTATGGCAGGTGATGGAAGCAAAAATGAACCATATATTTTACAGACTAATAAGCCAGAAATTAGTGGAGTGGTTATAGTAGCCGAAGGCGCAAGCAGTAGTAAAGTTAAATATGATATACAGGTAGCTGTGTCTAGTTTATATGGAATTTCTATAGATAAGGTTAATGTATATCCTATGAAAAATTAGCATATAATTAAAATGAAAAAAAGATGGGGGGAAATTAAAATGACAAAAAAACAATTTGGTATTATTTTCACACTAATGGCTCTTATAGTATGTGTAGGAGTTATTGCAGCAAAATTAAATAAGACGGGGTTAAATGATCCAACAGATTTTAGCCAAGTAATATCACAAGGAACAGAAGAAGATAAGGATAATGAAAAGAAAGATGATAAGGAAACTTTAGGAACTCAAGATTATTTCTATAGCTTAAGAAGTGAAAGAGATCAAAAGGACGCAGCAACAATTCAACAATTAACTTCATTAAAAAATGATGTAAATACATCTCAAGAACAAAAAGATCTTGCAGATAATGAATTAAGAGAAAAGACTATGCTTATAGATAAAGAAAGTAGAATAGAAGTAAATGTTAAAAATCAAGGATTTGAAGATGCATTATGCTCAATAGAAGGTAATAAAGTTAGAATAGTTGTTAAAGCTGATGAAGTAACAGAAGCTGATAGTGCAGCAATTCAAGAAATAGCTGAAAATGTTTCTGGGATTAGTGATGTGATAATAGAATCAAAGAAATAATTCATTGTAATATAATTATTGGTTTGATATAATAAACATAAGAAAAAAAGAGTTTTGTCATCAAAACGCTTAGGAGGTAAGTACATGGAAAATAAAAACTATGATGATAATCTAGGGAGAGTAAAAATTTCTGATGAAGTTGTTAGTGTAATAGCAGGAATTGCAGCTGAAGAAATTAAAGGCGTAGAAGACTTACAACAAATGGGTGGTAACAACATATCACAATTGCTAAAAGGTAAGAAGAATGTAGGAAAAAATGTAAAAGTAACATTAAGCGAAAATAGTGCTATAATAGATTTAAATTTAGCAGTAGAGTATGGTGTAAAAATACCAGAAGTAGTAAATGCAGTTCAAGAAAATGTTAAAAAGACTGTTGAAGCAATGACTGGATTGAATGTTGAATATGTTAATATAAATGTTCAAAGCATTTACTTACCAAAAACTGAAAAAGAAGAAAGTAAGGAAAATTAATTTCACCCTCTGATTTTTCAGAGGGTGTTTTCCTTGTGCTTTAAATAAATTTGTTGTAGTATATTTATGATTAGAAAGTTTTAGAAGGTTAATAATATTAGTAGTAAGAACACTTAGGAGGATAAGATGAATAGAAAAAGATCTAGAGAAATAGCCATGGAATTACTTTTTGGGATGACTTTAAGCAAAAATACATTAGAGGAAACAATAGAAACATTTATAGAAGATTATGAAATGAATTTAAAAACTATAGATTTAGAATACATAAAAGGGATTTTAGCTAAGGTTGAAGAAAATATAACTGTAATAGATAAAAAAATAGAAGAAGCATTAACAAATTGGAAGCTAGATAGAGTATCAAAGGTTAATCTTTCAATATTGAGATTAGCAATTGCAGAAATGCTTTATGTAGAAGACGTTCCAGAAAAGGTTGCTATAAATGAAGCAATTGAATTAACAAAAAAATATTCAGACGAAAAAAGTGTTTCATTTGTAAATGGAGTTTTAGATAAAGCATTTAAGAGTTTATAAAATGTAATGGGGGTATTTTTCATGGGGAAAATTTTAAATGGTAAAGAAATTTCAAATAATGTAAAAGAAGAAATAAAAGAGTACATATTAAAAAGAAAAGAGTTAGGGCTTAGACCTCCAAAGATAGTATCAATTTTAGTAGGAAATGATGGTGGATCTGTCTACTACATTAATAGTCAAGAAAAAGTAGCAACTTCACTTGGTTGTAATTTTGAAAAACTATTACTTAATGAAGATATATTAGAAGAGGAACTATTAAGAAAAATAGAACTATTAAATTCTGATGAAAAAGTAGATGGAATAATATTGCAACTTCCTCTTCCGCAAGGATTTAATGAGAAGAAAATAATAAATGCCATTTCCCCAGCAAAAGATATAGATTGTTTAACATATATTAATCAAGGCAAATTATATTGTAATGAAAAAACATATTTGCCTTGTACCCCAAATTCAATAATAACAATATTGGAGAGATCAAATATTGAACTTGAGGGTAAAAATATTGTAGTTATAGGAAGAAGTAATATTGTAGGAAAACCAGTATCACAATTATTATTAAATAAAAATGCTACAGTTACAATTTGCCATTCAAAAACTAACAACTTAAAAGAGGTTTGTAAAGTAGCAGATATTATTGTAGTAGCAATAGGAAAGCCTAAATTTTTAACTGATGAATATGTAAATAGTAATTCTATAATAATTGATGTTGGAACCTCATCTTTAAATGGTAAAATTACTGGAGATGTAGATTTTGATAAAGTAGAGCCGATTGTACAAAAGATAACACCAGTTCCAGGAGGAGTTGGAGCTTTAACTACGACTCTACTTATAAAAAATTCATGTGAGGCGTTAGAGAACAATGAGAATTAAAACTTTAACAGTTAGTGAACTTAATAACTATATCAAAAAGACATTAGATAATGATTTTATTTTAAACAATCTTTTAGTAAAGGGAGAAATATCAAATTTAAAATATCATAGTAGTGGACATATATATTTTTCTTTAAAAGATTCAGTAAGTAAAATTAATTGTGTTATGTTTAAAAGTAATAGCGTGGATTTAGACTTTAAATTAACTGAAGGAATGGAAGTTGTAGCTAATGCTAGGTGCTCAATTTATCCAGGAACTGGATCACTTCAATTATATATAGAAAAGTTACAAAAAGAAGGTATTGGTGAACTACATATAAAATTTGAAAAACTTAAGAAAAAGCTTCAAGAAGAAGGTTACTTTGATGAGAAGTATAAAAAAACAATACCTAGAATGCCAAAGAGAATAGGGGTTGTAACATCAGAAACTGGAGCTGTTATAAGGGATATAATAAATGTATCAAAGCGAAGGAGTAGTTTAATTGATATTGTATTATATCCTGCTCTAGTTCAAGGTGAAGGCGCTTACAGAACAATAATCGATGGAATTAAATATTTTAATGATACTAAAAGTGTGGATGTTATAATAATTGGTAGAGGTGGAGGTTCAATAGAAGAGTTATGGAATTTTAATGAGGAAGCTTTAGCTAAAGAAATATTCAAATCTAAGCTACCTATAATTTCAGCTGTTGGGCATGAAGTTGATTTTACAATATCTGATTTTGTAAGTGACTATAGAGCATCAACTCCGTCTCAGGCTGCAGAAATTGCTGTGCCACTAGAAATTGATATAATAAATGAAATAGATAGCTATAACAAAAGAATAAATGAAATAGTATTTAATAAATTTAGTTATGAAAAAGAAAAGTTATCGAATTATAAAAAAATATTATCTTTAAATAGTCCAGAAGTAATTTTATCTAATTCTTATTTGGAACTAGATAGAATAGAAGATAGAATGAAAAAATTAGTTTTCAGTAGAATGGAAAAAGAAAAGATTAGAATTAAATCGTTAAATGATATTTTAGAGGCTCATAACCCAATAAATGTGTTGAAAAAAGGATATACATTTATTGAAGATAATGAAAAGAATATAATTTCATCTAAAGAAGATATAAAGGATTTAGATGAATTTAATATAATATTTAAAGATGGAAAAGTTAAAGGAAAAATTATTTCCATGGATTAAGGAGTTGAAGAGTTTATGGCAAAGAAAGAATCTTACGATGATATGGTTAAAGGCCTACAAACTATTTTGAGTAATATGGAAAATAATGAACTTCCGCTTGAAGAGTTAATGAAAGAGTACGAGAGTGGAGTTAAACTTATTAATAAATTATACAAGACACTAAATTCTTTAGAAGGAAAGCTAACAACAATAAAAGAGAATATGGAAGTGGAGCTAAAGAATGAGTAATATTATAGAAAAACATAGAGATTTTATAAATGAGTATTTAAATGTATATTTTAATGACAAAGGAAGTTATAATAAAATTATATATGATTCAGCAAGTTATAGTTTAAATATAGGAGGCAAAAGAATAAGACCTATATTATTTTTATTGACTTATGAATTATACAAAGAAAATTATAAAGACATAATAGAAATGGCCTCAGCAATAGAAATGATTCATACCTATTCTCTTATACATGATGATCTTCCATGTATGGACAATGATGATTTAAGAAGAGGAATGCCGACTAATCATAAAAAATTTGGTGAAAATATAGCCGTATTAGCAGGAGATATGCTATTAAATGAGGCAATGAGTTTAATGATGAAATTTTCTATAAAAAATGGTTCTAAAGCACTATTAGCATCAAGGGAAATAGCAGAAGCAGCAGGGCCAGAAGGAATGATAGGCGGGCAAATAGTAGATGTTATAAATGAAGGAAAGTTAATATCTAAAGAAGAACTTCTTTATATGCATAGTAAAAAAACTGGAGAACTAATAAGGGTATCTATTGTAGCAGCAGCTATACTTGCAGATGCTCCTAAAGAAGATATAGAAATTTTAAATGATTTCGGATTAAAGCTTGGTTTAGCATTTCAAATTAAGGATGATATCTTAGATATAACAGGGGATATTTCAAAGCTTGGTAAAAATACTAAAAGCGATGAAAATAATAATAAATCCAATTTTATATCTTTATTTGGGTTAGAATATTGTAAAAGAGAATGTGAAAATTTAACAAAAGAATGTATTGAATTGTTGAAAGGCCTTTCTGTAGAATCGATAAATTTAGAAACAATAACTTTAGATTTATTAAATAGAGAATTTTAATAGAAAGAAAGGTTTAATTATGGGTAAAATGTTAGATAAGATAACTTCTCCAAAAGAAGTTAAAGAGTTATCAAATGTTGAATTAGAAGTACTTGCTGGAGAAATTAGAGAATTTTTAATAGATAGTGTATCTAAAACAGGAGGACATCTAGCTTCTAATTTAGGAGTTGTAGAGCTGACTATAAGTCTATTTAAAAGTTTTAATTTAGAAAAAGATAAAATAGTTTGGGATGTTGGTCATCAAAGCTATGTTCATAAAATACTTACAGGTAGAAAAGATCAATTTAATAATCTTAGACAGTATAATGGATTAAGTGGATTCCCAAAGAGATGTGAAAGTAAATATGATGCTTTTGATACAGGACATAGTAGCACATCAATATCTGCTGCACTAGGAATGGCAAGAGCTAGAGATATTAAAAATGAAGATAATGAAGTTATTGCAGTTATAGGTGATGGAGCATTGACAGGTGGAATGGCTTTAGAGGCATTGAATGATGTAGGATTTAATAAGACAAAAATGATCGTTATTTTAAATGATAATCAAATGTCTATATCACCTAATGTTGGTGGATTATCAACACATTTAAATAACTTAAGGATGGAACCTAAATATAATAAACTAAAATCAAATATAAATGAAACCTTAAGTAATTCTAAAGCAGGTAAAAAAATTGCAAGTTGTATATCAAGATTTAAAGATAGTATTAAACAATTTGTAGTGCCATCTATGCTTTTTGAAGATATGGGATTAAAGTATATAGGACCTATAAATGGACATGATATAGAAATGATGACGGAAGTATTAGAAAAGGCAAAACAAATTAATGAGCCTGTTATAATACATGTGGTTACAAATAAAGGAAAAGGTTATGAATTAGCAGAAAAAAAACCAAATAAGTACCATGGAGTAAGCCCTTTTGATTTAGAAAGTGGAGAAGCATATATTCCTAGCGAAAGATCATACTCAAAGGTATTTGGTGATGCTATGATAGATTTAGCAAAAGAAGATGATAGAATAGTTGCAATAACTGCTGCTATGCCTGATGGAACAGGACTTAAGAGTTTTGCAAAAGAGTTTCCAAATAGATTTTTTGATGTAGGGATTGCTGAAGCACATGCAACAACACTTGCAGCAGGTCTTGCAAGTGCAAACTTAAAACCTATTTTTGCTGTATATTCTACATTCTTGCAAAGAGCCTTCGATCAATTAATTCATGACGTGTGTATTCAAAATATGCCAGTTATTTTTGCAATAGATAGAGCAGGATTAGTTGGAGAGGATGGAGAAACACATCAAGGAATGTTTGATTTATCCTATTTATCTCAAGTTCCCAATATGACTGTATTGGCGCCAAAACATTTAGATGAAATAAAGGTTATGTTAAAGTGGGCTCTTACACAAAATGGACCAGTAGCTATAAGATACCCTAGGGGTGCAGATTGTTGTACTGAAATGAATCCATTAACAAAAATAAGTTATGGTAAGTGGGAAAAAATTATAAGTGGAGAAAAGATTGCTATAATTGCAGTAGGAAAAATGCTTCAACATGCATTACTAGCTAAAGACATATTAAAAGCTAATGGCATTAATCCTACAATAATAAATGCTACATTTGTAAAACCATTGGATAATAATATGCTAGAGAGTTTAGTAGAAGAAGGCTATGATATAGTGACTATTGAAGATAATATAACTAATGGTGGATTTGGTAGCTATGTTCTAATGAAGTTATATGAGCTAGGCTTTAGAAATAAATTTGAAGCATTAGGATTCAAAGATAAATTTATTCCACAAGGAAATGTAGATTTATTATATAAAGAAAATAAATTAGATCCAGAAGGAATAGCAGAAGTTATCATAGAACTTAACAAAAAAAGGAGATAAAGATGTCTGGGAAAAAAGAAAGATTAGATATACTTTTAGTTGAAAAAGGCATATTCACATCAAGAGAACGTGCTAAAACTAACATAATGGCTGGTAAAATATTTGTAGACGGGCAAAGAGTTGATAAAGCTGGAGAAAAGGTTAGTGTCGATGCAGATATTATATTTAAAGGTCAGGAGATACCATATGTAAGTAGAGGTGGATTAAAGCTTGAAAAAGCTGTAAAGGAATTTGGAGTAAACTTAAAAGATAAGATTTGTATGGATATAGGAGCTTCTACTGGAGGATTTACTGATTGCATGTTACAAAATGATGCAAAGAAAGTGTTTTCAATTGATGTTGGATATGGGCAATTTGCTTGGAAGCTTAGAACAGATCCTAGGGTTGTTTGTATGGAACGTACTAACATCAGATATGTAACGCCTGAAACATTAGGAGAACTAACAGATTTTGCTTCTATAGATGTATCTTTTATTTCACTAAAGAAAATAATGCCTGCAACTTTAAGTTTATTAAATGAAAGTGGAGAAGTTGTTGCATTAATAAAGCCTCAATTTGAAGCTGGAAAAGAAAAAGTAGGAAAAAAAGGTGTAGTTAGGGATATAAATGTTCATAAAGAAGTAGTTTTAGACATAGTAGAATTTTTAATTAGTCAAAACCTAAATATTCTATCAGTTAGTTATTCTCCAATTAAGGGACCAGAGGGAAATATCGAATATTTAGTTTATTTCACTAAAGACACAAAGAAAGAATCAACATTTACATTAGATGATATAGAAAAAATAGTAAATGAATCTCATAATTCACTATAAAATATATTAAAAATAGTTTTTGTTTAAGGCTTCAGGATAATACTTGAAGTCTTAAATGAAATTTATATGAGATATTAATACAGTATAAGGGGGCGTGATTATGAAGAAAGTTGCCATTGCAATCAATCCATCTAAAGATAAAAATAATAAAATTGCTATGAAAGTAAAAGAAAAGCTTTATAAATATTTTAATAATGTAGAAATAATTATGTTAAATAGTTATGATATAATAAAATATGAATTTAAGGAGCTGCTTGATCTTATAATAGTTTTAGGTGGAGATGGAACTATCTTAAGTGTTGCTAGAGGTATAAATGGAAAATTAAATGTACCTATTTTAGGGATTAATATTGGGAATTTGGGCTTTTTATCAAGTATAGAAGTCTCTGAAATGGATAAAGCTTTTATAAAACTAAAAGAAGGGGATTATATTTCTCAAAGAAGGATGCTTTTAACATGCGATTTACCTCTAGAAGGCATAAAAAATGAATCATTGGCTCTAAACGATATAGTTGTAGCAAGAGGAACATTATCAAGAATGGTAAAGTTTCAGATATTTATAGATGGTAAAAGATATTATAATTTTAAAGGTGATGGATTAATTATAGCAACACCTACTGGATCAACGGCATATTCATTTTCAGCTGGAGGTCCCTTTATTTATCCAGATGTAGATGTAATAACTTTAACTCCAATTTGTCCTCATCCCAAAGGAATGCAAACAATTGTTTTAAATAGTAGTAGCGAAATTGAAATTAAAGCAGAAAATGAAGAAGAAGAAGTATATATAACTTTTGATGGACAAAAAGCTATAAAAACAACAAATCAAACTATAATAAAAATAAAAAAAGCAGAAGAATATGCAAATATAGTTTTGTTTGATGATTATGATTATTTTAAAGTACTACGGGCAAAAATTCTAAATAACTGGAAAGAATGTGAAGGTGATTAATTTGAAATCAAAAAGACATAATAAAATCTTAGAGATAATTAGTGAAAAAGATATAGAAACACAAGAAGAGCTTGCAGAAGAGTTAAAAATGGCAGGATTTGATGTAACGCAAGCAACAGTTTCTAGAGATATAAAAATACTAAAGTTAATAAAGATGCAAGGGGCTTCAGGAAATTACAGATATGTTGCATCATCTAAGGAATCAAAGGATATAAATGATAAGTTATCGAGCATTTTATCAAATGCTGCTGTATCAGTAGAAAATGTAGATAAATTTGTTGTTGTAAAGACACTAACTGGATCTGCTATGGCAGTTGCTGAAGCAATAGATACATTATTTGATACAGAAGTTGCAGGAACAATTGCTGGAGATAATACAATCTTTATCTTAGTAAGAAGTTTAGATAAAGCTGAAGAATTAGTAGAGAAAGTTAGAAAAATGATTTTATAAAATTAAAGGTGATATAATATGTTATTACAATTAAATATAAAGAACTTTGCTTTAATTCAGGAATTAAGTGTTGAATTTGGAAAAGGCTTTAATATATTATCAGGAGAAACAGGTGCTGGTAAATCTATATTAATTGATACTATAGATTATGTTTTAGGTGGAAAATTTTCAAAGGATTTAATAAGATATGGGGAAGAGAAAACTTTTGTTGAAGCAATATTCTCACTTGAAAATGAAGAGATCATTGAAGTTTTAAAAGAGCTAGATCTTGAATATGAAGAAATATTAATAATTTCAAGAGAAACAACTTTATCTGGTAAAAGCATAATAAAAGTAAATGGAAAATCAGTAGTACTTTCATATCTAAGGAAAATAAGAGAAAAACTATTAGATATACATGGGCAACATCAAAATCAGAATTTACTAAATAGAGCGTTTCACATATATTATTTAGATGATTTTATAGGAGAAGAATTAAATCCATATTTAGAAAAGTTTGAAGACTTAAGAAAAGAACAAAATTTGATTTTAGAAAAGATAAAAGAGTTAAATGGTAATGCAGATAGAGAAAAGTTAGTGGATTATATAAAATTTCAAATTGATGATATAGAAAAAGCTAAATTAAAAGTTGGTGAAGAAGAAAGTTTAAATGAGGAATTTAATTTGCTTTCAAATGCTGAAAAAATTTCTTTAGCTCTAAGTAAAACCTATTCTGTTTTAGATAATCCAATGGAAGGTATTTCAGTTATTGAAGGAATATCAAAAGCTGTTAATGAATTATCAATAGTTGAAAAGCATTTTGAAAAATTAATAGATAAAAGAGAAAGAATGGAAGAAGCCCTTTACACTTTAGAGGAAATTTCAAGAGAAGTAAGAGATTTATCATCTGAAATTTATTATGATGAATTTGAATTAGAAAAGATAAATTCTAGAATATATGAAATTAGTTTATATAAGAAAAAATACGGGGAATCAGTAGAAGAAATTTTGAGTTATTTAGAAAAGTTAAAATTACAATATGATGAACTAATTAATTCTGAAGAAATAATTAAAGAATTAAATTTAAAAAAAGAAAAATTAGAAGAAGAAATGAGACAAGTTTCTGAAGAAATGCATAATATAAGAGAAAAAAATTCTGCGAATCTTGAAGAAAAAGTAAAGTATGAGCTATCTTATATTGGAATGGAAAAAGCAGAAATTAAAATATCAATAGAAAAATGTGAATCATTTAATTCTAGAGGATTTGATGAAGTTATATTTCTGATTTCTACAAATCCAGGAGAACCTTTAAAACCACTAGAAAAAGTTCTTTCAGGTGGTGAGCTTTCAAGAATTATGTTAGCACTTAAATGTGTTTTTGTTGATAAGGACAAAATACCAACTCTTATTTTTGATGAAATAGATACTGGAATAAGTGGAACTATAGCTAAAAGAGTTGGAGAAAAAATGTATGAAGTTTCTACTAAACATCAAGTGTTGTGTATAACGCATTTACCTCAAATAGCGGCACTTTCTGATTGTCATTATTTTGTATCAAAAAAAGTTGAAAATGAAAAAACATTTACACAAATCAGAACTTTAGATAAATATGACAAAGTTAAAGAAATTGCAAAAATGACCAGTGGAGATGAAGTAAGTGATGTTACTTTAGAAAATGCTTCAGAAATGGTCGCTTTTGCAGAGTTAAAAAAACAAGAAATATTAAAAAGTTATTCATAAATATGATACATAACTTAATAAAAAAATGAATACACTAAAATCATGGTTATTTACCATGATTTTATTTTTTTATATTTTTGTAGTTATATCTTTAAAATTTTTAACGTTTTTAACAAACTTAATACAGCATATAAGAATGTAGATGAGGGAAAGTTAAATACAGAAGCAAAGGAGGAGATGATATGAGGATGAAAAAGTTAAAATATTTAGGCGTAATAATAACTCCAATGTTGATTCTGGGTTTAATTACTTTCTTTAGCTTAAGTAGTATTCCAGAAAAAATATATGTAAATGAAGCTTCTTCAACTTCTGATGTAGTACTATCAGATAATATATTTATGAAGAACAGCAAAATAAAGAAGGATGAGCTTCAAGTAAAACTTTTAGGTCTTATTCCTATTAAGTCTGTTGCAGTATCTAAAGTGAATGATTTAGAGGTGTATCCAGGTGGAACAAGTGTTGGAATAAAGTTATCAACTAAAGGTGTTTTAGTTGTGGGACATTCTGATATAGAATCATTAGAAGGTAAGGTTGAAAGTCCTGCCAAAAATTCAGGTATAGAACTTGGAGATGTACTTATAAAGATTAACGGAGAGGAAATACAAAGCTCAAAGGATTTATCAAAAAAAATTAAAAATCTAGATAATTCTAAAATAAATGTTGATTATCTTAGAAATGGTAATATAGAAAGCAAAGAAATAGATTTACAAAAAGAAAATAATGAGTATAAATTAGGGCTTTGGGTTAGAGATTCAACTGCAGGAATAGGAACATTAACATTTTATGATAAAAATACTTCAATATTTGGTGCTTTAGGGCATCCTATAACAGATGGTGATACTAATAAACCTTTTACAGTAAGAAATGGAGATTTATTAAATTCTTCAGTAATAAGTGTTAGAAAAGGGGAAAAAGGCTCACCAGGAGAATTAAAAGGATTATTTGTGAATGAAAAAGAAAGTTTAGCTAAAATAGAAAAGAATACAGAAGCGGGTATATTTGGTGAAGCAAGTACTGACTTGGTTAATGAAAGTTTTAATAAACCATTAAAAGTAGGATTTAGAAATGAGATAAAAGAAGGAGCAGCACAGATTATAACAACAATAGATGAAAATGGTCCTAAAATGTATGATATAGAAATAGTAAAATTATTACCTCAAGAGGAACCTGGACCTAAGAGTATGGTAATAAAAGTTACAGATGAAGAACTTCTAGAAAAAACAGGTGGAATAGTTCAAGGAATGAGTGGAAGCCCTATTATTCAAAATGATAAATTAGTTGGAGCGGTAACTCATGTATTAATAAATAAACCAGATGTAGGTTATGGAATATATATTGAATGGATGCTAAAAGATGCAGGGATAATTGAATAAAATATTAGTAAATTTGAATAGTTTTATAATACTTTTAGTGTTATAATTATATAAAATGGTAAGGGTATATTAGTACTCTTATCATTTTTGCTGTCAGAAAAATGAAATTTATCTATATAAAAAATAAATATTATAATAAAATTTTGAAAAAAATGTAAAAAAACTATTAAAATCAAATAAATTGTGTTATAATGATATTAATTAATCTTGAAAAGGATTGTTTTTTTCTGTTATGTCTATATATAATATTTATAGATGAATTTTAAAAGATAAATTTTTAAAAGAACTTAGTATGTACTCGGATTAATTCGAGTATTTTGGGAAGATGGGGGAGAAAAGTATGAATGATTCAAAAATTTCAGTTTTAATAGCTGATGATAACAAGGAGTTTTGCAGTATCTTAAACGATTATTTATTAAATCAAAGAGATATTATAGTTACTGCAGTTGCTAAGGATGGAAGGGAAGCCTTAGCTCTTATAGAGGAAAAACAACCAGATTTAGTAGTTTTAGATATAATCATGCCACATTTAGATGGTCTAGGAGTGCTTGAAAAATTAAACTCAATGAATTTAGAAAAAATGCCAAGAATTATAGTTCTTTCTGCAGTTGGACAAGATAAAATTACGCAAAGAGCTATTACTTTAGGTGCTGATTATTATGTTGTAAAACCTTTCGATATGGATGTTTTCACTAAGAGAATAAGAGAAATGTTTAATGGATCTTCAAACGAAGTAATTAGGAAACAATCTACTGTAATAGAACAAGAAGTTAAGCATCAATCTAGAGGACCAGTAGATTTAGAAACTGAAATTACAAGCATAATCCATGAAATTGGGGTGCCTGCTCATATTAAGGGATATATGTATTTAAGAGAAGCAATTACAATGGTTGTTAACGATATGGAATTATTGTCTGCTGTTACAAAGGAATTATATCCATCAATAGCTAAAAAGTATAACACAACAGCTTCAAGAGTTGAAAGAGCAATAAGACACGCTATCGAAGTTGCTTGGGGAAGAGGCCAAGTTGATGCTATTAACAAGCTATTTGGATATACAATTCACAATGAAAAAGGTAAGCCAACTAATAGTGAATTCATAGCAATCATAGCTGACAAGCTAAGACTTAAGAATAAAGTTAGCTAATACTTATTAAAGTCAGTAAAATGGCTGTTGAACAAGTAATTTGAAAAAGTTAAATCTATGTTGTTTATAGCAACAAAGTATATTTTATACTAATAAATTAATATTAACTTAAGTAGACAGAACACTTTCTATCAGTTGGGTTTATTCCATACTGTTTAGGAGGTGTTTTTTATTTAATAAAATTCTAGAGCTTGGAAAGAAAATGCACATTTATATTATAATTATTTATTAAATTTTTGTAAATAAATGATATACTAATACTATGAGTAAATTAAAGGCTCACAGGAAGTGAGTCAGATTATGAGAGGTAATGTTAAGGATTCAATTATCAAATATACATATGATGATATGCCAAAGGTAACAAATTATCCAAGAAGAACAAAGGTAATAAAAGGCGATAAAAAAAATGTAAGAGCGTTTATTGGAAAGGATATAGTTTACTGTGAAAAAGATGGTATGGAATTAAAATTAAGATTTATTTATCCAGAACAGCTTAAAGAAAATGAAAAGTATCCTTTATTTCTTCATGTTCAAGGGTCTGCATGGATGAAACAAGATTTAAATGAGCATGTTTTGGATTTTAAAGATATTGTTACTAGTGGATATGTATTAGCTATTGTTGAGTATCGTCCAAGTAATGTTGCATTATTTCCAGGACAAGTATTAGATACAAAATGTGCAATGAGATATATTCAAAAGCATAGTAATGAGTTAAATATTGATATAAATAATGTATTTATATCAGGTGATTCAAGCGGAGGACATACTGCTTCTTTATGTTGGGCAACTTGGAATAATTATAAAATAGATTATACAAATGAACTGTTATGTGACGTAAGGGGATTTATAAATCTGTATGGAGTAAGTAATTTGGCTACTATGAATAAATATTGTTCAGCTTTTGATCATGAAAGAAATTCACCGGCAACTGATATAATTGGGGTTGATTGTCTTTCAGATAATTTGGATTTAGCATTACAAGCTTCACCTATTTTTTATATTAATGATTATTCAAATGATGATCCACTATTAATAATTCATGGCAATAAAGATAGAGTTGTTCCATTTGAACAAAGTATTGAGTTGTACGAAAAGTGTTCAAGTCATAATAAGAATGTAGATTTTTATTGTGTAGATGATGCAGATCATGGCGGCAGTTTGTTTTATTGCAAAGATACAATTGATATAATTATTAGTTTTTTAAGAAAATATACCAATAAATAAGAGTTCGGAATAAGTATGATTTTTAAAGAGAAAGTCGAAGATATTAAAGATTTTATTAAATTATTATAATAATTTGTTAATGGTTAATTTAAAGTAGAATTAAAATTATACATATAAATATAATGAATTATTTAAATAATTAACTAGTCAAAGCAGCAGTAATTAGCCTAGAATTACTATGATTAATTTTATTAAGAAAATTTTTATGAATATGAGGAGAAATATAATGGATTTAACTGAAAAGATATTAAATGAAAAATTAATTCATAAAGGAAATTTTATAGATTTTGTAAATATTGATGTAGAGTTACCTAATGGTAAAAATAGCAATAGAGATATTATAAAACATCCAGGAGCTTGTGCAGTTATAGCATTTCTAGATTCTGAAAATATAATATTAGTAGAACAATTTAGATTACCATTAAATAAGATATTATTAGAAATACCAGCAGGAAAGCTTAATAAAAATGAAAATCCAATGGAGTGTGCAAAAAGAGAATTGCAAGAAGAAACTGGATATATTGCAAAAGAAATAGAATTTTTAGGTTCTATTGCAACAGCACCTGGTTTTTGTGATGAAATTATACATTTATATAAGGCTTGGGATTTATCTTTAGGTGAAAAAAATGAGGATGAAGACGAGTTTACAAGTGTAAAAATATTAAATATAAATAATGTTAAAGAAATGATAAAAAAAGGTGAAATAATTGATGGTAAAACCATAAGTGTATTTTCATACTTATAAACTTTAATATGATAAAAATAAATGGAGATAAACTATTACTTGTAGTTTATCTCTATTTTTTTATTTTTTTTATAAAAAAATATTTTACATATATTCAATTATGAATAATGAGGAAACTTTAAACATATTATGTTCTATAGCAACTATGGAGGAGGAATAATATGAATTTAATAGAAAAGTTGAATTCAAACTTTAGAGAAAATAAAATATTTTATTTACTTGTATTAACTTTTTTCTTTGTAGGTATACTACTAGGTTCATATACCATAAAATATATGGATGGAGTAGATGCAAAGGATTTAGCTGATTACTTTACAGGATTCATTAAAAGTATAAATGTTGAAGAGGTAAAAACAAATGAATTGCTTATAAGCATAATAAAAAATAATATAGTGATTATTTTACTTATAATAGCACTAGGATTTACTGTCTTTGGAGCACCTATAATTTTAATAATAGATTTAATAAAGGGATTTACTTTAGGTTATACCTTTAGTTTTTTATTAACTACCTTTGAAGGTAAAGGTGTTTGGCTTGCTCTAGCATCGACAGTTCCGCAAAACATATTTTATATACCTTTCTTTATAGGTATAAGTATTATTTCTTTAGAATTATCTTCAGTAAAGTTAAAAGAAAAGTTTTTTAATGGAATTGGAAGTAGTAAGTTGATGTTTAATGGACTAGTAATGAAATTAAGTTTCTTTGTTATCCTATTTGCCATAGGGGTTATAATTGAGTGCTATATGAGCCCAGGGTTAATAAAAATGGTAGTAACGAAAGTTTATAAATTAACCTAATCCAATGAAAATAAAGAAGGAATAAGAATTTTTTTGTCGAATTAATAATGTATTAGGATAGGGGAGAATTATGAAAGAAATTGTGAATAATTATAAGGAAGCTTTATTAAAAAGTCATAAAAGTGAAAACACTGTTTATGCCTATGTAACTGATGTAAACTTATATGTTAAGTATTTAAAGAGTAAAAATATGAGTATTGATGAAACGGATAATGTATCAGTACTTGGATATATACAATACTTACTTAGTCAAGGTAAGTCTGAAAGATCGATAAATAGAATAGTTATAAGTCTGAGAAGTTTTTATAATTATTTGAAAGATCAAAAAGTTGTAAGTGAAATACCTAAGATATATTATAAGAATACAACTACAACTAAAAAGTTGCCTGAAATACTAACTATAGATGAGGTAGACAGAATAATTAAAATTGTAGATAAAGATTGCAATAAGGGAATAAGGGATAATGCTTTATTGGAACTTATGTATGCTACTGGAATGAAGGTTTCAGAGATAATTGGATTAAATGTTGAGGATGTTAACTTAGAATTAAACTTTGTAAAATGTCATGATAATAAAAATTATGAGAGGCTTATTCCAATTGGAAGAAGTGCTACAGAAGCATTGAAGGAATATTTAAAAATAAGAGATCAAATTGCATCTGCAGGAGTTGATACCCTATTTGTTAATTTAAATGGAAATCATTTAACAAGACAAGGTGTATGGAGAATAGTAAAAGAATATTCCCATAAAGCAGGAATTAAAAAAGAAGTTAATTTAAATACTTTTAGACACTCTTTTGCGGTACATTTATTACAAAATGGAGCTAATGTAAGAGCTGTGCAAAAACTTTTAGGAAATCAAGTTCTAACTTATATGGACACATATTATGAAATAATTAATAATGATAAAATAAATATTGTATATAAAAATTCCCATCCTAGAGCATAATAATATGGAATATTTATATGAAATAATATAATTTAAGAAGTTAGATAAATTAAAAGTATTAAATTAAGAATTTTAAAATACAAAAAGAATGTAAAGTAGCTTCTAGAAATTAAGAAAAGCAAATTTATTATTGCAATATAGCAAATTAAATAGATAAAAATTTTAAAATAATATACTAAAGTAGGAGGTCATGTTCTTATGAGAATGTATGACATTATATTAAAAAAAAGAAAAGGTCTAGAATTATCTAAAGAAGAAATTGAGTTTTTTGTAAATGGATTTACAAATGGAGAAGTTCCAGATTATCAAGCATCAGCATTACTTATGGCTATATTTTTTAATAAGATGAATAAAAGAGAAACTGCAGATTTAACTATGGCAATGGTCGATTCAGGAGATAAAATTGATTTATCTTCAATAAATGGAGTAAAGGTAGATAAGCATTCTACTGGTGGAGTTGGAGATAAGACCAGCATTTGTTTAACACCATTAGTTGCATCGCTTGGAGTTCCAGTTGCTAAGATGTCTGGTAGAGGGTTAGGGCATACTGGTGGAACTATTGATAAATTAGAAGCATTTAATGGATTTTCGGTAGAACTTTCTGAAGAAACATTTATAAAAAATTCAAATACAATAGGGATAGCATTAACTGGACAAACAGGAAATATTGCTCCAGCTGATAAGAAAATATATGCCCTTAGAGATGTTACAGCAACAGTAGACAATATGTCATTAATAGCATCAAGTATAATGAGTAAAAAAATTGCTTCAGGAGCAGATGCTATAGTATTAGATGTAAAAGTTGGAGATGGAGCATTTATGAAGACTCCTGAAGATGCTAAAGATCTAGCAAGAGAAATGGTTGATATAGGAAGTTCAGTAGGAAGAAAAACTATAGGTATAATTTCAGATATGGATCAACCTTTAGGATATGCAATAGGTAATTCTCTTGAAGTTAAAGAAGCTATAGAATTATTAAAAGGAAATGGACCTAAAGATTTATTAGAATTAACATTAACTTTAGGTAGTTATATGCTTGTTTGTGGAAATAAAGCAAGAAACTTCGAAGAAGGTAAGGCATTATTACTAGAAAATATTAATAATGGTAAGGGATTAAAAAAACTTAAGGAATTTGTTAAGGCCCAAGGTGGAGATGAAAGTTTTGTAGATGATACTAATAAATTCCCTAAAGCAAAATATATAGTTGAAGTAAAAGCCACTCAAGAGGGTGTGATTTCAAAAATAAATGCAGAAGCCTTTGGGTTAATTGCAATGGAACTTGGAGCAGGAAGAGAAACTAAGGAAAGTACAATAGATCTATCTGTAGGTATAGTTTTAAATAAAAAAAGAGGTGAAAAAGTAAAAGAGGGGGATATACTAGCTTATATTCATAGTAATGATGAAAGTAACATAAAAAAAGCTAAGAATGATATAATTAAGAACATGATTATATCTAACTCTCTAGATAAGGAAATTCCTCTAATATATGATGTTATAGAATAAATAAAAAAATATGATAAGAAGAATTTAGTTCTTTTTATCATATTTTTATTTTTATTGGTAATAATAAGCTTTGAAGGGAGGCAATATAATGAATAAAAAATTTATGAATAAAGTTGTCGCAATTGTTTTAAGTTTATTATCTATATCTGTAGTTCCAGTAAAGGCAGATATAGAACCATATGATATGTCTATAGAAACTTATGAAGAATGGACTACAGAGGTTTTTAGTGATGAAGGAATAAATGTAGATGCGAGATCAGCATTATTAATAGAGCCAACAAGTGGAAAAATTCTTTATGAGAAAAATATCGATGAAAAATTTGCTCCAGCATCTGTAACAAAAATAATGACTATGCTTTTAACTATGGAAGCTGTAGATAGCGGAAAGATAACATTACAAGATAAGGTAACATGTAGCGAAAATGCTAAGAAAATGGGTGGAAGCACAATGCTCCTAGATACAGGAGAAATAAGAACAGTAGAAGAATTATTAAAAGGTGTTGCCATTGCATCTGGGAATGATGCTGCTGTAGCATTAGCTGAATATTTAGGTGGAACAGAAGAAGCTTTTGTAGAAATGATGAATAAAAGAGCTCAAGAATTAGGTATGGCTAATACAACATTTAAAAATTGTAATGGCTTACCTACAGAAGGTCATTTATCTACAGCAAGAGATATATCAATAATGTCCTTGGAGCTTTTAAAACATCCAACAATATTAAAATATTCAGGAATTTATATGGAAACTATATCTGAAGGAAGAAAATCACCTATAGAATTAGTTAATCATAATAAGCTTGTAAGATTTTTTGAAGGTTGCGATGGGTTAAAAACAGGATATACTGAAGAAGCAAAATACTGTATTTCTGCAACAGCAACTAGAAATGGTGTTAGAATGCTATCTGTTATTATGGGAGCACCAACATATAAGGTAAGAAATAGAGATGCAGGAATGCTTTTAAATTATGGATTCTCTAAATTTGAAGGTAAAAAGATTTTATCCAAGGATGAAGATGTAGAGAATATTTATTTAAGCAAACAAACTGATAAGTTCTTAGTTGCTAGAGCAAAGGAAGATTTAGTTGCAATAGTACCAAAGGGAACAAATACAGAATTAGAAAAGAGAATAGTAATAGATGAAGTTAAAAAGGAATATAAGCAAGGAGATGTCGTAGGTAAATGTGAAGTTTATCTAGGAGAAGAAAAGATTGGAGAAGTAGAATTATATTCAGATAGAGATATAAAACTTGGTGGAATATTTGAAAACTTCAAATTCAATATGAAAAACATGTTTAAAAAAGGAGTATAGTAAAAATAATTATATTTTAAAATATACATAATGAAATATCGGATATTAAGTGAAAATACTTATATCCGATATTTTATATTTTCTATCATTTGCAAAGCAAAAGAATTAAGGAGAAAATCCCTGTTGGGTTTTTAAATAAAAGTATTTTTCATATATAATTTAAGTTCCGTGTAGCAAAACATCATAAACGTTTCATTATTCATTCTTAACTTTTCACTTTAAAATTGCTTTGCAATTTTAAACAAAGGTTGTTCTTTACTATTAAAATTGATATTATATATTAGAAGGAATATAGCATTATCAAAGGCGGATGATATTTATGGAAATGCCAAAAGTAAAGGTAGCAAACTTTGAAGGTCCATTTGACTTGCTGCTGCATTTAATTAAAAAAAATGAAATGGATATTTACAATGTAGAGATATATAAAATTACTAGTCAATATTTAAAATATTTAGATGATATGAAAATTATGGATTTAGAGATTACATCAGAATTTATAGTAGTTGCAGCTACTCTTATAGAAATAAAATCTAAAAAGCTATTGCCTAATATTAAGGTTTCAGAAGAAAATGAAGAAGACATAGAAAAAAATCTTATGGAAAAGCTTATAGAATACAAGAAAATTAAAGGTGCTGCTTTATTCTTTAGAGAAAAATACATAAATTCTGGAGATATATATACAAAAAAGCCAGAAATAATTGAAGAAATCAAAAGTGATAAAAAAGAAGAAGATATATTTAAAAATATTACGTTACTTGATCTTTACAATATTTATAATAAGTTAATAGAAAATTTCCTTATGAAACAAAATAAAGAAAATGTAATTCAAAGAAAAATTTATGTAGATAAATATAAGATTGAAGATAAAATGGACGAGCTATTACGTAATATTGAAAATGAAAAAATTGTTAAATTTAGAGATATAATAAGAGAAAGCGAATGTAAGTTAGAAGCTGTAGTAACATTTTTAGCTCTTCTTGAACTTATAAAGCTTAGAATGATCAAAGCTTATCAAAATGACAATTTTGATGACATATTAATTGAAAGGAGAAAATTAAGTGAATAAAACTGAAATTGGGCAATATGAATTTGAAGAAATTTCATCAAAGCCTAAAATAAAATCTGCAATAGAAGCGTTATTATTTGTAAGTGGAGAACCTTTAACTCTTAAGGATTTAAGTAATTCTATAGAAGTTTCACCTAAAATAATATCAAATATTTTAAATGAAATGATCTTAGATTATGAAGAAGAAAAAAGGGGAATAAAATTAATATCAATAAATGGTGAATATCAACTAGTTAGTAAGGCTGAAAATAGTGATTATATACAAAAGTTACTAAAAAAGAATAAGAGACAATCTTTGTCACAAGCTTCTTTAGAAAGTTTAGCTATAATTGCGTATAAGCAACCTATAACTAGAGTTGATATAGATGAAATAAGAGGAGTAAAATCTGAAAGTGCTATTAATAAATTATTAGAAAAAGATTTAATAAAAGAAGTTGGAAGATTAGATGTTCCTGGAAGACCTATTTTATTTGGAACGACTGAAGAATTTTTAAGACAATTTGGATTAAAAGAATTAAATGAATTGCCATCTTTAGACTTGTATTCAGAAAATGATGAAGCAACAGTAGAGATTATGAATGATATGATGAAAGAAATATAAGATATATTTTAGAATTTTTCTAAAATATATCTTATAAATTTCTAGAACAGGTTGTTAGAAGATGAATCACTATCATCACATGGGTTACAATTACATACTGTATCTTCAACATTAGAATTTTGAGAATTTGATTTCTTTTTATCATTATTAAAGAAGTTTTTAAACATATCAAGGATTTGAGGGACAGAATCAACGATTCTATCATATGTATTATTTTGATCAACAGGAAGAAGCCTTACGGCATCATCTCTAAGAACTAAAAATGCAACAGGTTTAACTGTAACACCAGCTCCAGAACCACCACCAAAAGGGTGCTTAGCTTCTTTATCAGGAGCTGGACTGCATTGATTTCCAAATTCACTTCCTCCAGATGCAAAACCAAAGGTTACTTTTGATATTGGGATTATATAGCTACCATCACGTGTTTCTACGGCTTCCCCAATAACTGTATTAACATCTATCATATCTCTTAGATTTTCCATGGTACTTCTCATTAAATTTTCAACAGGATGTTCATTTGACATAATATATCTCCCTATTCGGGAGTCACCTCCTTAATTTCAAAAGATTTATATATTAAAAATAATATATATATAATATTAGCAACATTAAAGTAAAATATACTAGTTATACCAAAATATATGGTATTGACATTGAATTTAGGAGTAATATTAAGTTTTATATCCTTAACTTTAAATACTTTTTCTAATATTAATCTAAGTAATGTTGGAGTATTACATAATAATCCATAAAGAATTGCGCAAAATGCAGCATCATCAATACCAAAAGTTAAGTGCCCATTTATTTTTATAAATGGTTTAAATTTATTACAAGAAATATTGGTATATAACTTTCGTATCGATATTTTCTTCATAACTTTTTTACGTTTAAGGGGTGAGGATTTAATGGCTTTTTTATTTTTATATTCTATTGTAGTTTCTTTTTTTAAATCTATATTAGTTTTATTAATTAGTTTTTTTAATAATTTATTTTCAACACCGTTATTTGATGAAAAAATATTTAAATTAAACAATTTTAATTTAAATATACCTTCCTTAAAACTAATTTCAATCTTCATTGGTATAGGAAAAATCAGTAGTAATATAATAATTAAAAGTGTTAATATTAAAGCCATTTTCACACTCCTTTCTATGTTATTCTAATAATTACTATAATTAAAAATAAAAAAATAACAAAAAAATGTTTAAAAAATAACTTTTAGAACAAACTACTCATAGATGGTTAGTGTAGAGGGTGATTTTATGAAAGTTTTAAAAAAAGTTATTTTTACTATTTTATTAGTATTATTGACATTACAATGGAATATTTATTCAGTAAAAGCATTTATTGATGATGATGTAGATATGGATGATGAGACAGTAGAAATGCTTGATGAAGATTATATTGATATTGACGGAAATAAAGTTGACAGTAAACTTCCATTAAGGGTTTCGGCTAGAAATGCCATAGCTATAGATGCAGAAAGTAGGCAAGTACTATGGAATCAAAGTGGATATGAAATTGTTCCAATGGCCAGTACTACTAAAATTTTGACATCCCTTATAGCAATAAATTATGGAGATTTAGATAGAATAGTAACCATCAGTAAAAATGCTTCATCTATTAGGGGTTCAACTGTAGGATATAAAGCTGGTGAAGAAATAACAATGAGAGAATTGTTATTTGGATTAATGTTTAGATCTGGTAATGATGCTGCGATTGCAATAGCAGAAGATATAGGCGGATCAGTAGAAAATTTTTCTAATATAATGAATGATTTTGCAAGAAGTTTAGGAATTATAGATTCACATTTTGAATCACCTCATGGACTAGATAGTGCAAAACATTATTCTTCGGCATATGATTTAGCAATTTTAACAGCTAAGGGAATGGAATATGATGTTTTTAGAGAAATTGTAGGAGAAAAAGTTATATATAAAGATAAATATAATTTTACAAGAGATTATCAAAATATAAACAAAATATTGTATAGAATACCTGGTGCAAATGGGGTAAAGACAGGATATACAGGCGGAGCAGGGAAATGCTTAGTTTCATCTGTTAACCACAATGGAAGAAATATTATTATTGTTGTTTTAAATTGTGTAGATAGATGGAATGTAACAGAAAAAATCTTTAATTATGTTATAAGCACAAATACTTTTGCAGAAATATCTAATAAAGATATATTACAAAAAGAAAATCTTGCAGGATTGGGTAATATAATACAAGAAGAAGATATAACTTATGGATATAAAGAAAAGGATATAGTTGAAGTAGAGGTGTTTAATAGGACTTCGGATGTTGAAACTGGAGATATACTAGGGAAAATATCAATAAAAGATGAAAAACAAGAAAAAAATAAATTTCCGTTAATAAGCAATATAAATATGAGTAAAGAAGAGTTTGAAAATATAATCTTTAAAAAGTAGAAGAGGTATCTTCTACTTTTTTTATTATATATAAATATAGTGTAACAAAATAAAAAATAGAAAATAATCTATTAATATGTAAGAAATCTAGTGGGGAGATTCAAATAATGAAAGAAGCTGTTGATTGTATAGATGCTGGAACAGAGTTTTGTCCTTGTCATCTGGCGGAATCAAATGAATGTATATTATGCTCTCAATTACAAGGAAGCTGCTTTTGTGATTGCTTAAATTGGAATGGAGTATGTATATATCATGAATTTATAAATAATGGATCTAAGGCAAAAGAGGGAAGAAAAACATATAATTGTTTAGTTGAAAAAAAGACTCTTTATGAAGATGATGTTCTTTTAATAAAATTCAAAGCTCCACATAAATTAGCAATTGATTTAGTTAAGCCTGGAAGCTTTATATTTATAAGAACAAACGAAAATGTTTATTTTGATGTACCTATTTCTATTTTAGAATCTAATATAGAAACAAATATAGTAACTATAATGATTGAAATAAGGGGAATTAAAACAAAGAAATTATTAGATATAAAAGAAGGTGAAGAAATAACTATTAGAGGTCCATACTGGAATGGAGTATTTGGACTTAAAAATTTAAATAAGCAAACTAATAATAATGTATTAGTAATAGCTAGAGGGATTGGAATGGCTCCTGTGATGCCAGTAATTAGAAAGTTGTCTTTAAATAATAATAATATAAATTTAATTCTAGATAAGGCGCCATATAAAGATAATTATGTTCAAGAATTTTTATCAGAATATGATTTGAATATGATAGAAGAATCAGTGCTAGATAAGGGGCAATTAACTGATGAAGTAAAGGTTCTTATAAAATCTTATATAAGAGATAAAAATGTAAACTATATTCACATTGCTGGAGCAGATATATTAACTGTAAAAATAATTGAATATTTAGATACGATACAAGGAGAAAATATTCAATTATCTTGTTGCAATAATATAAAAATGTGCTGTGGAGAAGGAGTATGTGGCAGTTGTACAGCTAGATTTTCTGGGCATAGAGTAAAACGTTTTTGTAAAGTTCAAGCTGATCCAAGGAATGTATTTGAAGGGAGAAGATTTATATGATAAAGACAATTATCGTCGGTGGAGGTTGGTCTGGATGCGCCGCAGCTATCACTGCAAAGAAGGCAGGAGCAGAAGTGCATTTATATGAAAAGACAGATTTATTATTAGGTCTTGGAAATGTTGGGGGGATAATGAGAAATAACGGAAGATGGACAGCTTCAGAAGAATTAATAGAGCTTGGGGCTGGAGATTTAATTAATATTGTAGATGATACTGCAAGGCATAAAAATATAGAATTTCCAGGTCATAAGCATGCAACATTATATGACGTAAATTTAATTGAAGGTAAAGTAAGTAAATATTTAGAGGAAATGGGTATAAATATTCATATAGAAAGCAGAGTTACTGATGTTAAGTTGGAAGGAAGTAAGATAAAAGGAATATATCTTAGTGATGGTACTTATGAAGAAGGAGATGTATTTATTGAAACTACCGGAACAACAGGTCCAATGGGAAATTGCTTAAGATATGGAAATGGATGTTCAATGTGCGTCTTAAGATGTCCAGCTTTTGGACCAAGACTTAGTATAAGTGAAAGATGTGGAGTAGCCGATATACAAGGAGAAAGAGATGAAGATACATTAGGTGCTTTTTCAGGATCTTGTAAATTAGCTAAGGAAAGTTTATCAAAGGAAATAGTCGAACAACTAGACAAGACTGGATGCGTTATTTTGGAAGTTCCAAAGGAAGATGTAAATTATGATAAGCTTAATGCCAAAGTATGTCAACAATATGCCTTAAAAGAATTTGCAGAAAATATAATTCTTCTAGATACTGGACATGCTAAACTTATGACTACGTACTATCCATTGAAGAAACTAAGAAAAATTAAAGGATTAGAAAATGCAAAATATGTAGATCCATATGCAGGTAGTAAAGGAAATTCAATAAGATATTTATCAGTTGCGCCAAGAACTAATGATCTAAAAGTAAAAGGCGTAGATAATTTATTTTGTGCAGGTGAAAAATCTGGTCTTTTTGTTGGGCATACAGAAGCAATATGTACTGGTAGCCTAGCTGGGCATAATGCTGTAAGGCTTGCAATGGGAATACCGCTATTAATTCTACCAGGATCAATAGCTATAGGGGATATAATATCTTATGCAAATGAAAAAGCAGGAACAAGAGAAGGTAGAAAAAATAGATATACATTTGCAGGAGCAGAATACTTTAAACGAATGAAAGAATTAGGATTGTATACTGTTGATAGAGAAGAAATAAAAGATAGAATTAAAAAGGTTAATTTAGATAAAGTATTTGATCAAAAATTAATATAGTAAGAAGTAAGAAAAAGAGAATAGAATATTTTATTCTCTTTTTCTTTATATAGAAGCCTTAAGATTGGTTAGTCATTAGGAAATTTTTTCATTTATATAATAGGAACAAAATAAAAAGGATGTCTAGCTGTAACTTTAGTTAAAGAAATAGATATATTATTACTAATTTGAACATATATTAATAATAAAATAAAAATTTATATTAGGTGGAATAATCTGAATATAAGTGATAGAATACTATATATAAATTTGGGACAGGGAGTAGATATGTTAGACTTTGATTTAATGAATATATTTAATGGATTTATAAGAAATTATGCAAATTTCGGTTTAAATAAGAATAGTAGTAGATTTGAAGCAGTAAAAAGAGAAATTAAATATTTCATAATGCTTGGACAATTTTTAGGCTATTCAGTAATGCACAAGGGAATAAATAATGATGATGAAGCTTCTTTAAGTAATATTGAAGTAGCATGGAAAGATTATGATTTTAATACATTATCCTCAAGTTCTATAAAATTACAGCTTTTTAGAGAAGATGATTTAGTTAATGATTTGGAGGTAATACAAAACTTATTGTATAAAGTAAAAGAAGATCCCGATAAAGCATATGTACAAATATTAGAAACTTCATCAAATGCACGTATAGATTATCTTAACAATATAATTAATACGTCATATTTAGAAATAAAAAAAGATATGTTAGTAATTTATATAATTAGGGATATACTAAATGATAAGAGTTACTATAATGGATATTTATTTGAAAAAGGTAAAATTACTAAGAAAAAGATAGGTATTTGTTATAGTGATGTTGTAGGAGAAAAAAAGGCTGTTTTTAAGTTTTAATATTATCCTTTAATATTTAATATATAAAAGGAGAATAGTTATGGAAATAGAAAAAGGAAAAATACAAGAGATTTGGAACTACAATCATAATAAGATAATAAAATATAAACAGGTAATTAAAAATAATACTTTAAATGAAGTTACAGAAATTGAAACAGAAAATTTAAATGAATTAATTAGTGAAGTTAGGAAACAACTTTATGAATGGAACAGAATTATATAAATAAACAATTAAATAGGGGGAAGTATGGGGATTAAAGCCATAAATAAAATAGATTTTGATAAAATAGTGAAAATAAAGTTTAATAATATTTTAGATGGATTTGAAAAATTTAATTATATTGAGCTTTATTCTAGAAAATATAAAGAAAATAAAGAAATTGAAGAGGATTTTATTAAAACATTAGAAAGCTTTTTTTATTTAAATTACGATGAAAATAAAATAATAGTAGATTTTTATAAAAACAAACTAGATAAAGATAGTATTGAATTTATTGAAAATAATCTTGATTTAGAAGAAATAAAACTATTCAATGAAATTTTAAATTCAGGTACTATAAATGATATGTTTTTTGAAATAAGTGACAAAAAATACATAAAATTATTAACTAAGTTATGCACTAGAGAATTATTTTTTATAACATTCTATTTTACTAAAGGACCAGTTACAATATGGGGAAACTATAATTTAAAGTTTCCACTGTTTTATGATAAAGATAATATAGATGAAGAAAGTATAAAAGATTATTTTATTATTGCAAGAAATAATAATTTATTATGAACCTTTTTGTAAAAGACATAAATTATACTTGTCTATCATAATAATTAATGTTAGTTTATTAGATAAGTAGGGGATATTTATGAACCATTTAAAGAATTTTATAAAAAAAATTAATAATGATGATTTAGAAGAAGATAGAATAGATGAAATAACTTTAAAATGTAAATATTGTAATAAAGCTATTAATATTAAAGATTCATACATAGATAAAGAAGATTTAAATATATATTGTTCTAAAAAGTGCTTTATAGAAAATTTAAATTGTAAATATTTTTAAAGGGTATCCTTAATTAGGTACCCTTATTTTTATGAAGAAATATTTTCTTCAATATTATTATAATTTGGAAATAAGACAATTGTAGATAATCTAAATTCTCCATTTTCCAATAATCTTAAAAACCATTTAATATGTTGATTTAATGAACTACCAATTATAGAGTAGTTTTGAGCATTATTTTTATATTTAGGATAAATCATTGTTGATGAGTTATTAAATTCATTAATTATAATAATACTATACTCATAATCAGTACAAAAATATTTTAAATTGCTTAAATCAATGCTTAAGATGTTATCGTTTATAACAGAAGAGCATTTAAATATTTCACGAGTTTTAATATTTTTTAAAAATACAGATATTTTGTTTGTAGGTAGATAGTTGATATTATCAAAATTTAGAGATAATTTATCATTTTTTAATTCAAACGAAATTATATCTTTTTCTAAAATATTAAAATTATTGAGATGTAGTTTGAAAAAATTATCAATATTTCTAGTTTCCTTCATAATATTCCTCCTTAGAAATACTATATAAGCTGTACTTGATATTATTTAAATAAATATAAATACAACTTATATAAGTTTTAAAGCTATTTTGTTATGTAATTAAACAAATAAAATATATTTATAATATATTGTTATAATTTAATAAACATGTTAAAGATTTTATTTGAATTATATAAGTTTAAATTAATTCTATTAGTATTAAAGTTAGTAAATTAATTTAAATAAAATGAAAAGCTTGAAAACATATATATTAACTATAATATTTCTATGGCTAAGAAAAGTTACAAGTTATTTTGAAAGAGAAGTTTTATTAATAAAAAGAAAAAATGCTGATCATCTCATCAGCATATCTATCATTATATCTAAGGTAGCTTTAGTTTTATTTAAGTTACTAATATAATCTGCAATATGATTTTTATAATATTCAACTCCACTGTCTGTAATAGAATATACTTTTTTACTTCTTTTATTTAAAAATTCATCACCAGTCCATGAGCTTTTAACATATCCTTTTAATTCTAAGTCATAAAGAGTTTCATATATTGTACTAGATGAAACAGGAAATGGCAGAGAAGTTTCTGAAAATCTATTTCTAAATTCCTCAAGAACCCTATTTCCAAATATAACATTGCCTTTTGATAATTCTTTTAATATATAGAAGCTATAAAGCATTTTTGTGTTTACTACATTTCTAGGTGCAACTAATCTATTTCTTTTATCCATATAATACCCTCCTTATATATAATATAGTTTATCATATAATTTAATGAATGTACATTTAAGTAATATGCTCGTAAATGATAATAAAAATAAAAGAAATATTACCGAACACAAACAATATGTAATGAATACAATGTACTATACAAAAGAGTAGGAGTTGATTAACATGTCAAGAAGATCTTGTTGTAACAGGTGCTGCTGTAGAAATAACTGTTGTGGCGGAGGATGCTGTAATAACTGTGGTGGCGGATTCGGAGGCTGCGGAGGCTGTGGAGGTTTCGGTGGCTGTGGCGGATTTGGTAATTGTGGATTCGGTTGTGGAGGATTCTTTCCATTATTATGGTTATTATTACTAGGTGGCTGTTGGTAGTAAAATAGTAAAAGGATGCATTAGCATCCTTTTATTATTAAAATTAAAATCTGATATGAAATACAGATTTATGTAAGAATTTTTTTTTCATATAGGCTAATAATAATTTATAAGTAAAAGATAAATAAGGTGGTATATATGAAAAAATTATATTTAAAAGATGCAAAAATGAATGAAACTATTGAAACTACTTTTATGGTGATAAAAATATTATCTTATGATAAAAATGATTTTGTTGCAGTTATTGGAGATAATTCAGGAGAAGTAAAAGCTTATATAAAAAATATAAATACAGTTATAAATATTGGAGATGTTATATTAGTTAAAGGAAAACTCTTATCAAAATTTAAAGTTAATTTTATAAAAAAGATTTCAGACATAAATATATTGGATTACTTACCTTCAGTTAAGAGATCAATAAATGAAATTATGAATGAATTAAATGATATAAGTAAATTTGAATTTAAAAGCTTAGAAGCTAAAACAATTAATGATTATTTTTTTGGTAATGAAGAATTTATAGATAAATTTAAAAAGGCAATAGGTGGAGTATTTAATCATCATAATTATATAGGAGGTCTAGCTGAGCATACTTTAGCAGTAACAAGCCTAGCACGTGAGTTAGCTTATAGATATGATTGTAAACATAAAGAAATAGCTATATTAGGAGCAAAATTACATGATATAGGAAAAATAAGAGAAATGGTTTATGATGGACCATTTTCTTATACATTAGAAGGAGAACTTCAAGGACATATTGTTATTGGGTTAAATATGTTAGAAGAAGCTTTTAATAGCAATAGAGAGATTTATTCTAATGATTTTATTAATAGATTAAAGGCTATAATTATTCAGCATCATGGTAAACCTGAATTTGGATCTCCTAAAGAGCCAAATTCTATGGAAGCCTATATAGTTCATTATGCTGATTATGTTGATGCTACATTAAATAAGATAAGTATAATATCAAATGATGTAGAGAGTGGTGAGTGGAGTAATTTTGATAAAAGAATAAATGGACGAATATATATATAATAACGTATATAAATAGTTAATAAATTTTTACAGAAGATAATATTTTATTATTATAATGCCAATAAAATCATAAAAAATAATAAAGTGTATGATACAATATATTAATATAATATATTAGAGGTGAAGTTATGCAACAAAATAGATGTTTTTGTGAGAAATGTAATAAGATTCAATATATAGAAGTTAATAGTTGCAAAGAAAGTAAAGAATTTAATATAGGGAAAATTACTTATGATAAACTATATGGAAAATGCTTAGTTTGTGGCAATGAAGTATATTCTTTGGAATTATCTAAAAAGAACAAAATTGAAATTAATAAAAAAATAAAAGAATTAGAAGATGAAGTGACAATATTAAGAATTATAGAAGGTAGCAAAAAAGGTAATCTTATATTAGAAAATGGGGATAGAGAACTTTTAAATGAAATTGAAAGTATTTTATTAAATAAAAATAAAAAATAATTTCTTAAGTTATTAAATAAGATTTAGTCTAATATAATATGGTGTAAAAGTATATAATTGCTTTAGGGGGACACTTATGTTGGACTTATTAATATATTTAGATGAAGCTTTAATCAAAAATTTAAATTCAGTAGCGTTAAGAGGTTATATTGATATAAGAACATATAGAAGGATTAAGGATAGAACATTTGGAGGCAATGTAAAAATAGGAGATAGAGAA
The DNA here is from genome assembly GCF_024622765.1 of Clostridium mucosae. Classification (NCBI taxonomy): domain Bacteria; kingdom Bacillati; phylum Bacillota; class Clostridia; order Eubacteriales; family Clostridiaceae; genus Clostridium; species Clostridium mucosae. Next base: position 349,608 of record NZ_JANKAF010000001.1, read on the forward strand.
TCAAATGGCTCAGATTTTAGAGATCATAGAGATAAAATAGATGGATATAAAACTAAACATAAAACTTATGAAGACCACTATCAAAATGGAAGAGATAAAAGCTTAGGTTTTGAAGGAAGAGATTTTGATAGAAATGAGCAAGAAGTAAAAAAAATCACTACTATTTTTACCCTGCATAATGAGTTGTTAAATAATATGATTACTAGCAAGAACGTTAAGCAAGTAGACAGTAATTCTATTGAAAATGGAGAGGTAAAAGAAGGAGATTATGTACAAATTAGTGGATGTGTGCAAGAAATTTCACTTCCATTTTATATAGATACATTAATTGATAGTATAAATTGCTATGGTGTAGATTTTTTAAACACACTACTAGAAAAGGAAAATTTAAAGACTTTAAATTTTAATATAATTTGTAAGCTTTTAGAAAGATTAAGAAAATCCATAACTGCAAGGGGAAGTTATGATTTAGTAATTCAAAATGAAAAAGCATCATTAGTTCTAACAATAAGTGAAAATAATTTCTTAAGTAATCACTCTCACATATTTGATTTAGTTCATTGTTCTTGCAAAATATTTGGTAAGGTTATGATGATAAAAGAAGATAATAATAAATGCATAAGTTTATTAAGAAAATCATCACAAGAAGATTATTATCAAGAAATATTAGATTCTATAGAACCATATTTAGAAGTTTTGAGAAAAAATAATATAATTCTTCCTAAAAAACCCGAGTGTAATATAAAGGGAAAAATGATAATGATTTTACCTATAAGTATATGCTTATAAACCCTAATAAGCATATACTTTAATTTAATATAGAAAATATAAAAGTTTAAATTAAAGCAATGTAATTATATAAAGTATTATATATCAGTTTTAAAGGTAAGTATATTTTATATTGTTCTTTTTTTAGTAAACTTATATCTGTTCATTTTTTAACTTAATGTAGAAAGAAAAAAAATTATACTGTATAATTAATACTTAATGGGTAACATAAAGAATAAAAAGGAAAGAGGCATTAAGATGAAAGTAGGATTTGACCATAAAAAATATTTAGAAGAGCAATCTAAATATATATTAGAGCGAGTAAATAATTATGATAAATTATATTTAGAATTTGGTGGAAAGCTTATGTTTGACTTACATGCAAAAAGAGTTTTGCCAGGATTTGATGAAAATGCTAAAATAAAGCTTTTACAAAAACTAAAAGAAAAAGTTGAAGTTGTTATTTGTGTATATGCAGGAGACATAGAAAGAAATAAAATAAGAGGCGATTTTGGTATTACATATGATTTAGAAGTTTTAAGATTAATAGATGATTTAAGAGCTTATGAACTTGATGTAAATAGTGTTGTTATAACAAGATATAATGGACAACCAGCAACAACTGTTTTTATAAACAAATTAGAGCGTAGAGGGATAAAGGTTTATAAGCATGAAGCTACAAAGGGTTATCCAACAGATGTTGATACTATAGTAAGTGATGAAGGCTATGGAAAAAATCCTTACATAGAAACCACTAAGCCAATAGTGGTAGTTACTGCTCCAGGACCAGGAAGTGGTAAACTAGCTACATGTTTAAGTCAATTATATCATGAAAATAAGAGAGGAAATGTTGCAGGATATTCTAAATTTGAAACTTTCCCAGTTTGGAATGTTCCATTAAAACATCCTTTAAATATAGCTTATGAAGCAGCAACTGTAGATTTAAAAGATGTAAATATGATAGACTCATTCCATTTTGATGCTTATAACAAGGTAGCTGTAAACTATAATAGAGATATTGAAAGTTTCCCAGTATTAAAAAGAATTATAGAAAAGATTACTGGTGAAGAGTCAGTTTATAAATCCCCAACAGATATGGGAGTAAATAGAGTTGGATATGGAATAGTAGATGATGAAGTAGTTAAAGAAGCATCAAGACAAGAAATAATAAGAAGATATTTTAAAACTATTTGTGAATACAAAAAAGGATATGTTGATAAAGAAACATCTGATAGAGCTAAATTAATTATGGAAGAGCTAAATTTAAAAGAAACTGATAGAAATGTAGTTGTTCCAGCAAGAGAGTATTTATTAAGACTTAGAAGTTTAGCAGATAAAGGTGAAGTTTTTTCAGCAGTAGCATTACAGCTTGAGGATGGAACTATTATAACAGGTAAGAGTTCAAAGATTATGGATGCTTCAGCAGCAGTTATATTAAACTCAATTAAATATCTTGCTAATATATCAGATGATATTCATCTTTTATCACCTGTAATATTAGAACCAATTAAAAATTTAAAACTTAAGACATTAGGAATAAATAATACAGTTTTAAATTGTGAAGAGATATTAATAGCATTAAGCATATGTGCTGCAACTAATCCAACAGCTCAAGTTGCACTAGATAAGCTAAAGGATCTAAAAGGTTGTCAGGCTCATTCAACAACTATTATAACCACAAATGATGAACAAACTTTTAGAAGACTTGGAATAGATATAACTTGTGATCCAGAGTATCAAAGTGAAAGTTTATACTATAATAATTAGAAACTTAAAGCTATCTTTAGAATATTCTAGAGATAGTTTTTTTATAAATTAACAAAATTCCTATGCAAACTATAATTTTAAATCAATATTTAGGAAATACTATTCTTAATAGAATAGGAGGTTTTTTCAATGAATGATGATTTATCTGTTAAAATTATTCCTTTAGGTGGAGTAGGAGAAATAGGAAAAAATATTACAGCGATAGAAGTTGGAAATGAAATAATAGTAGTAGATTGTGGAGTGGCTTTTCCGGACGAAGAAATGTATGGAGTAGATTTAATAATTCCAGACATAACATATTTAATACAAAACAAAGACAAGGTAAAAGGCTTTTTTATTACTCATGGGCACGAAGATCATATTGGATCAATTCCATATATATTAAAACAATTAAATGTACCTATATATGGAACAAAATTAGCATTAGCAATTATTAAAAATAAACTAATAGAACATGATTTAATAGAAACTAGCAATTTAATTAGTGTAGACCCTGGTTCAAAAGTTGATTTAGAAAATATAAGTATCGAGTTTATACAAAGTACTCATAGTATAGCTGAATCTTGTTGTTTAGCTATAAGTACTCCTCTTGGGGTTATATTTCATACTGGTGATTTTAAAATAGACTTAACACCTATAGATGATAAAGTTATAGATATAGATAGAATTTCAAGTATAGGAAAAAAGGGAGTTATTTTATTAATGGCTGATAGTACCAATGTTGAGAGATCTGGGCATACAATGTCAGAAAAATCAATTGGTAATACTTTTAACAGAATTTTTAGAGGGGCAAGGGGGAGGATAATTGTAGCAACATTTGCATCCAATATACATAGAATGCAACAAATAATTAATGCTTCTATAGAAAATAATAGAAGAGTAGCATTTTCAGGAAGAAGTATGGAAAGTATATCAAAAGTAGCTTTTGAGCTTGGATATCTTCATATACCAGAAGGAATGTTAATTGAAATAGATGATATAAATAATTATTCTAACGAAAGAATAACTATAATTACAACAGGTAGTCAGGGTGAACCAATGGCAGCACTTGCAAGAATAGCATTTGGAACTCATAGGAAAATAAGAATTGAAAGGGATGACTTGTTTATAATTTCGGCATCACCAATACCAGGTAATGATAAATTAATTTCAAAAGTTATAAATCAATTATTTAAAAAAGGTGCAGATGTTATTTATGAAGATTTAGAAGAAGTTCATGTATCAGGTCATGCATACAGAGAAGAGTTAAAACTAATGCATAGATTAATAAAACCAAAATACTTTATGCCAGTTCATGGTGAATACAGACATTTAAAGCATCATAAAGATTTAGCAATAAGTCTAGGGATGGATTCTAAAGATGTATTTGTAGTAGAACGTGGAGAAGTATTAGAAATAAGTAATGAAGGTGCCAGAATATCTGGAAAAGTAACTACAGGTACTGTTTTAGTTGATGGATTAGGAGTTGGCGATGTAGGATCATTAGTATTAAGAGACAGAAAGCATTTAGCACAAGATGGATTAGTTAATATGGTGGTTACTATAGAAAAAGAAAGTTATAGCATTATAGCAGGTCCAGATATAATAACAAGAGGTTTTGTATACGTAAAAGAGTCAGAAGAATTAATTAAAGAATTAAAGAAGATTGCAGCTGATGAACTGCAAAATTGTTTAGATGACAAAATTTTAGAATGGTATTTAATGAAAACAAATGTAAAGAAAGCTTTAGAGAGATATATTTATGATAAAACAAAAAGAAGACCAACAATTATACCAATAATTATGGAAATTTAAAAAATTTAATATATAATAGATAGTAAAAAGTAAATAGGAGGGGTTTTATGAAAAACGTAGCAGCATTTTTTGATATTGATGGGACTATATATAGAGAAGGTTTAATTACAGAAGTATTTAAAAAAATAATAAAATATGAACTAGTAAGTGAAAATAAATGGTATAAAGACGTAAGACCTTCATATATAAAATGGGATAAAAGGCAAGGTGATTATGACACTTATCTTTTAAAGATGGTAGATGTTTATGTTGAAGCAATAAAAGGTATAGATAAATATCACATAGATTATATAGCTAAAAAGGTTATAGAGCAAAAAGGAGATAGAGTATATACCTTTAGTAGAGAAAGAATAAAGTGGCATAAGGAACAAGGGCATATAGTTATTGCAATATCAGGATCTCCAAGCGAATTAGTAAGAGAAATGTCCAAGAAATATAACATGGATGATTATAGAGGAACAATCTATAAATTAGATGGTGATAATAAATATAGTGGTGAAGTAATTCCTATGTGGGATCATGAAAGCAAATTAAATGCTATTAATGAATTACAAGCAAAATATAATATTGATTTAAGCAAAAGTTATGCATATGGAGATACATCTGGAGACATAACTATGTTCAACTCTGTAGGAATACCATATGCAATAAATCCTACAAAAGAACTTTTAGATAAAGTTATGGAAGATAAAGAAATAAGAGAAAAGATAAAGGTAATTGTGGAGCGTAAGGATGTAACTTATAACTTAGATATAAATTGCATAAATATTTTATAAAAGTTAATATAATGAGGTTAATAATATAATAGACAATAAACTCCTTAGGTTATATAATAATTAATGAATTACGAAGGAAAAGTTATTTATTTAAGGAGAATGGTATGTTAACTATTAATAATAAGATGTTAGAAGAAAAAATAAAACAGCTTAGAAAAGCTATTGAAATAGTGGGAGGAAAAGAACTTTTAGAAACTATAAAAAGTGATAATGAATTAGCACTTCTTATATTACAAAGTTCTTTCCAAAATGAATATGCATATATAGAAGTACTAGAAAAAAAATATTCGATTTCAGACTTACTTAAAATAAAGTTAGAATATGAAAAAAATTATATAAAAACTAAAAAGAAATACGTTCAAAAAATAGTTTATAAGATAAAGGAATATAACACTTATTTAGATTCTTTAATTAGAAAATATAGAAAAGATGGTGGAATTGAAGAATTTAGAAGTATTAAAAATGAAATTGAAGTTAGATACTCTATAGATATAGATAGCTTTATATTATCTAGCATAATTGCAATGAATGTTGATATAAATAATGATTATTATGGAGAGTATTTAAATTCTAAAAAGGAAGATTTTGTAAATACTATAATAACTACAATAGTTTAATTTCTATAATAAAATTTACTCTTAAGGGGAAACTATAAATGTAAAGTACAACCTTAGGAGGTGTTAAACATGAGCAAACTAATGAGAAAAGTTAAGAGAAATCTTAAAGGAGCTAAGAAAAAAGGCAATTTATTATTAGAAATGGCTGATGACTTTATGGATATAGTTCATAATGCAAAATTATATAAAAAAATTAATAAAGCAAAAAGAAAAATGAAATAAACAAAAAAGTAATATCTAATGTAACATTAGATATTACTTTTTTTATAGTAATTTACTATTACTTTTAAATTACTGTAAATACTTTAAAACATTAATTTAAGCACTAAATAATTATATAAGTTAATGATAATATTGTTTGACAATTGAATTAGTTATGATGTATTTAATTATTAATTCTTAACTCTTAATCCTTAATCAATACTGTAATCCAAATTAATTAATAATATATTTTAGGAAATATAAAACCTTTATAGCAACCATATACACTGAAATGTATATTATATAATGATTATATTTAGTTAGGCGGGAGACTGATGGAAGAAGAAATTAAGAATATTGTTGATGAAATAAAAGATGATTTAATTAATATCAGAAGAAGGCTTCATTCTAATCCAGAGCTATCATTAAAGGAATATGAAACTAGTGAATTTATATATAAAAAGCTAAAGGAATTTGGAATTAAAGAAGTTAGTAATGATATATATAAAACTGCTGTATTAGCAATTATAAGAGGAAAAAAGCCAGGGAAAACTATCTTATTAAGAGCTGATATGGATGCATTACCAATAGACGAACTAAATAATTGTAGTTATAAATCAATAAACAAAGGAATAATGCATGCATGTGGACATGATGGTCATGTTACTTGGATGCTTGGAACGGCATATGTTTTAAATAAGCTAAAAGATAAAATTAGTGGCAATATAAAGATATTATTTCAACCAGCAGAAGAAGATTATGGTGGAGCTGATGAGTTGTTAAAAAGTAATGATATACTAATATCAGACCCTAAAGTAGATTATGCAATAGCAGGACATGTTTGGCCAGAAATTAATTCTGGAGAATATGGGATTGTAAATGGAAGAGCAATGGCAGCTGCAAATAAGTTTATTATCGAGATAAGTGGAAGAGGTGGACATGGTGCCGAACCTCATAAGACTATAGATCCTATAGCTATAGCAAATCAGGTTTATATGTCTTCTCAACAAATAATAAGTAGAAGAACATCTCCATTTAGTAATGCTGTATTAACAATAGGGAAATTTATAGGAAATGGATCTTATAATGTTATTTCTAGCAAAGTGATAATTGAAGGAACAATAAGAGCAGAAAGTTATGATAAAGTTGTTGAAATAACTAACTTGCTAGAAAGCATAACAAAAGGCATAACAGAAAGCCAAGGAGCCCAATATACAATAACATGTTCAAAACCTATAAAAGCAGTTATAAATGATGAAAATTTAGTAGTAAAAGCTAAAAATATACTAAGTAAAACAAGTCATAAAGTATCTATTTTAAAGGATGGTTCTATGACAGGAGAAGATTTTTGCTATTTTAGCACAAGAGTACCTTCTTTATTCATATATGTTGGAACAAAAAATATAGATAAAGAGATAATATACCCACTTCATAGTCCAAGATTTAATTTTGATGAAGATATTTTAGAAAGTGCAGTAAATCTTTTTGCATTTTTAGCTATTAACTTAATTTTAGAATAGATAACGCTATGTAAAAATAATTTTTTATTTAATTACTAACAAAAAGGTGTATATAAATTATTAAATATAAGGAAAATAATAAATTATTTTATACAGAAAATTGTAAGAATTGTATAATATATATGCATTAATAAAAGGGAGAAGAGGAGTTGTATGAAGAAATTTAATAAATATATAAATTTTGGTTTATTATTTAATGGTGTTTTCTTATTAGGAAATTATACTGATTTATTACCTGAGTTTATAAAAGGATTATCTGTGGGATTAGGATTAACATTAATATTTGTTGGGGTGTATTCTGAAAATCATGATATATCTAAATTAAGAAATTTTAAAAAAGGAATATTTAATCAGATGCTATCAAAATAATTTTATTAATATAGTATATAAAAAAGATATGGAATAAGTACTTATACTATCTACTTATTCCATATCTATAATATTAATTTGATATTTTCCTTTTTCAAATATGTTATAAAGTCATTATTTAATAAAATAGAATTTGTTTTGGAAATTAAATTTTTATTAAATATATTAATACATTTGATTTATTTTGAATCCCTTATTAATAAAAGCATCTTTTATTAAATTTATATGTTCAATACCATTAGTTTCGATAGTCACTTCTAATAAAACATTTTTCAATCTATTAGAAGCTTTAAATTGATTATGCTCTAACTGTACAATATTTGCATTTAATTCTGAAAGCATTCTAGAGATTTCATGAAGTTGTCCAGGTGTATCTGGAAGTTCAAGAGTAAAGCAAAATAATCTACCTCTTTCAACTAAACCATCATTTATTAAAGATGAAATAGTAATCATATCAATGTTACCACCACTAATTATGCAAGCTATTTTTTTACCTGTATAGTTTAACTTTTTTAATGCTGCAAGAGATGCAGCACCTGAAGCTTCTGCAAGTAATTTATGTTTTTCACATAATATTAAAAATGCTTCAGCTATTTCTTGATCAGAAACTGTAACAATATCATCAACATAGTCTTTTATTATTTTATATGTCAAATCACCAGGAGATTTAACAGCAATACCATCAGCAATAGTATTAACAGAATCTAAAGATATTAAATCACCATTTTTAAAACTTTGTTCCATGGCATTTGCGCCTTCAGCTTGTACACCTATAATTTTTATAAAAGGATTAATTTCTTTTGCAGCTAAAGAGATTCCGCTGATTAATCCACCACCACCAATCGGGCATAAGATTATATCAATATCACTTATTTCTTCTAGTATTTCTAAAGCAATTGTCCCTTGACCATAAATTACATTAATATCATTAAAAGGGTGTATAAATACTGAATTATTATTTTCTTCAATACTTTTAGCTTTTAAAAATGCATCATCATAGCAATTTCCATGAAGAACTACATTACCACCAAAGTCTTTAGTAGATTGTATCTTTAGATAGGGAGTAGTTTTTGGCATAACTATTGTAGATTTAACGCCTAAAAGGCTTGCAGCATATGCAACACCCTGTGCATGATTACCAGCAGAAGAGCAAACAACACCTTTGCTTTTTTCTTCTTCACTTAAAGAACGAATCTTATTAAGTGCGCCTCTTATTTTATAAGCTCCTGTAAGCTGTAGATTCTCACATTTCATATAAACAGAGCAATTTGTCATTTTTGAAAAAATAGGACTATACAAAATTGGAGTTTTGTTAATAACATCTTTAATTTTTTCTCTGGTTTTCTCAATTTCCCTTAAATACATAAGATTCCACCTCTAGTAAATTTTATATAATAAAAATATTATATCACTGATAGCTAAATATATGAAGAATATAAGATTCAGAAAAGTATATTTTTTCAGTAAATTATAAAAAATATAATTATTAACATATAGAAAGGAGTAGTTATTATGAGTGAAGAGTATAGCGATTTAATGAATATAGGAAATTTTACTAGAAACGCTGTAAAAAGCTTCGAAAAGAATATAGTTAATAAGACTAATTACTTAGAAAGCGTAGAGGCTAATGCAAAGTTTAAAAATAATTATAGTATTAAGGAGAAATCAAATGAATAATAATTATCCTACACAGTTTCCAGCACAGCATCAAAGTGTACAGCCTGGAATAGAGGAAAATATGAATCCAAAACCAATTTTTAAGTCAGTTACATGTAATGAAGGAAGCAATAAGTTAAAAGATAAAGTAGCAATTATTACAGGTGGAGATAGCGGAATTGGTAGAGCTGTAGCTATAGCATTTGCTAAAGAAGGTGCCAAAATAGCAATAATTTATTTAAATGAACATCAAGATGCTGAAATAACTAAAAAGCTTATAGAAGACATTAATGGAGAATGTATTTTAATAAGTGGTGATGTTGGTGATGAAAATTTCTGTATATCTGCTGTTAATTCAGTAGTAAGTAAGTTCAATAAAATTAATATACTAGTAAATAATTCTGCTGAACAACATGTATGTAATGCATTAACAGAGATAACTAAAGAACAGTTTGAAAGAACATTTAAAACTAATGTATTTGGAGCATTTTTTATAACAAAGGAAGTTTTAAAACATTTAAGTGAAGGAGACTGTATTATTAATACTACTTCAGTTACTGCTTACCATGGGCATAAGACTTTAATAGATTATTCAATGACTAAAGGTGCGTTAACTTCATTTACAAGATCATTAGCATTAAATTTAGCTGATAAAGGGATAAGAGTTAATGCTGTAGCGCCAGGACCAGTATGGACACCATTAATTCCAGCATCATTTGCTGAAAGTGATGTAGCTAGCTTTGGTACAACTAGCCCAATGAAAAGAGCAGCTCAGCCAGTTGAACTTGGGGAAAGTTATGTTTTCTTAGCAAGTGATGGTGCATCATACATAACAGGAGAAACTATTCATGTTAATGGAGGAGAAATTGTAAACTCATAAAGCTAAACATAAAACATTTATATTAATAAATATAAAAATATAAAAATTAATTTAAAAGTATACTTATTTTATTTAAGTATACTTTTATTTGTTATTTTTAGTTTTATATATATTAAATATTTTTACTAACAAAAAATAAAGGGAATTTTACAAAATAAAAAATATAAATGATTTAAAATATAGATTATTATTAAAGTTATATTTTTTAGTATAGGTTTAGAACTGTTGAAAATAACTAAAACTATTAAAGTTCTAATAGAATAGAACGAAAAATTGAGTTAAGTTTTCTACCGTTAATCAAGAGAATAATATATTCAAATATACAAATATTGAAAAATATATAACAATACTATAAAATATATATTTATTAATTATTTTCTAGGTGATGTGGAGTATAAAGTTATAATGTAGAATGGATTTGCATTTTTAAGGTGAAATGTGGTAAAAATTCGTAAAATATGGTATTATATATATTGCTTATTAAATAATAAATTTTATTTTATATTTTATATGGGATTAGGGTGAAAAATATGGGTAATTTAGTTAATTTTTGTGATAAAGATTCTAAATTAGAACGAGATGATTTAAGCGGAGTAGTTTCATTAGATGACTTGATTAATGATGATAAGTCGGGGACTGGTGTTTATAGCTTCCCTAATTTAGAGCTAATTAGATCGAATAAGTTTTATACAGATATATTAGAAGGCATAGGTATTAAAAAATCAAAATATTTAAAGATGTCACTACAAGAAATTATGGATATAAATGATAAAGACAATGTATTAAATCTTCTAAAAAATTCTATAGAAAGCGGAAAAATACAAATGTCTCAAGATCTTATTCATAAAAATAAAAATGGTGATATAGATTACTTAAAATGTGTAATTACTCCTGTAAAGGAAGAAAATTCACTGATTTTTTTAATAATAACACTTTTAAATGTAACAGAAAGTGCTATTGAAAAAGAAAATCTAAAAAATGAAATTTTAAAATTAAAGGAGGAAAATACAAGATTAAAAGAAGAAAATTCTAAATTAAGTAAAGAAGTTTTTAAATATAAAAACATAGTTGAAAATATAACCGACGGGTTAATTTTTTTGGATAAAAAGGGGAAAGTTGAATTTTTAAATAGAGCAGCTAAAGATTTTTTCTATGAACCTGATAAGTTAAAAGTATTAGGTCAAACACTTGCTCATACTAAGTACTATGACTTGAATGGGAATATATTGCATATAAGTGAATTACCATCTTCTCGGTCATTGAATGGAGAAATTATAAGAAGTATGAGATTTATATGTGAAAGACCTGATAAAACTATCAAAACAGATATAAGTTGCAATCCTTTATATAATCAAAATAATGAGTTGGTTGGAGCAATATCTAGTATTAGATGTTTAAATGATTCATTGAGAGTTGAAAATTATTTAAAAAAGCAAAGAGATAATTTTTTTAATATTATAGATAGTTTAGATTTACTTATATGTAGATTTTCATATCCAGATTTTAAAGTAATACATTATAATAAAAAAGTAAAAGAAGAAATAATATATTCTAATCAGAATACTTATTCATCCTTTTTACAAATTCCAAGTAATGATAGAGAAATGTTAGATAAAGAACAAAAAAATAGTTCTATGATTAGGGGAAGTAATATTAAAGTGGTGCTTAATGGGAAAGATATATATATAGAAACTTTCTATCAATATATATTTGATGTTGATGGTGAAATAAAGGAAATTATAAAAGTTGGAATAGACATAACTGACAATATAAGTCATCAAAAAGAACTAGAAGAAATATTAAAAACTCAAGAGGAATTTTTTTCTTTTATTGCACATGAGTTTAGAACACCATTAACAGTTATGAGTTCTACGACTCAACTATTAAATTTAGTTTATAGAAAAGATTTACCTGAAAAAGTTGTAAGTTATATAGATAAAATAAGTCTAAGTACATTACAACAGCTAAGGCTTGTAAATAATCTTTTAGATATAACAAGAGCTGATGCTGGCTATTTGAATATAAATTTACGCAACTATGATATTGTAAGTATGTCTAAAGCAATTACTGAATCTGTTAGAAGTTTTGCTGTGAGAAAGGATATTAATCTTGAATTTACTTGTAATATTGATAAAAAAATTATAGCTGTTGATGATGAAAAGTATGAAAGAATATTATTGAATTTATTATCAAATGCAATTAAATTTACTCCAAATGGTAAGACTGTAAAGGTTGAGCTAGATTGTGATGCTAGCTATACTAATATTAAAGTTAAAGATGAGGGAGTAGGTATCCCTAAAGAAAAACAAGAAATTATTTTTAATCGGTTTGGACAAGTGAATAATGAATTAACAAGAAAGTCTGAAGGAACAGGAATAGGATTATGCTTAGTTAGAATGCTTATAAATTCTATGGGCGGAAAAATAGAATTAACAAGTGAATTGGGAAAAGGTAGTACTTTTATTATTATCCTTCCTAATAAAGTAGTTTCAGATGATACTGAATTATTAGATATGAATCTTATAAATAATAGGTTAGTTCAAACCATGGATATGGAGTTTTCTAACATTTATATAGAATAAAATAAAGATAGCCAAAATTTTGGCTATCTTTATTTAGTATATAATTTTTTATGTTTCTTGTAGCCTATAACTGATGCACCAATTGCTCCTGCATATTGACTTAATTCATCAGTTACAACTTTGAATTCTAAATAATCACTTAATATTTCTTTAAATGAATTTGAATTTGCAAGTCCACCTGTAAAAAATACATCATTTTCTAATTTTAATCTTCTAGCAAAATTTGCAGTTCTTTTTGTAATTTCATAAATCTCAATCTCCCTTTTAATGTTAATAAATATTAAGTAGAGTTTATTTTAAATATATGATAAATATAGTTTAAACATGAAAAGTTAGGTTATATTCATTTCATTTATATATTAATATTTTAGCATGGAAATATATTTTAGAAAACGATTTAATAAGGCGTTATTTATTACAATATAAAATTAGAATAATTATAGATATACAATGTTTTAGAAAGTTAGCTAGAGGTACTAGTGATTTTTATTAAATAATCTTATAGTGTTTTAAAATGGTAATGTTTTTATAAAGTGATATAATTGTATTGTTTGGAGGGATACTAAATGGATGAAAAAACAAATGTAATGCGAATTTTGGATAAAAAGAAGATTAAATATAATAGTTATTCTTATGTAAATACTGATGCTATAAGTGGAGTAGAAGTTGCTAGCGTTTTAGGGCAAGACCCAAATCAGGTTTTTAAAACTCTTGTTACAGTAGGTAAATCAAAAAACTATTATGTATTTGTAATACCTGTAGAAAAAGAGTTGAATTTAAAAAAAGCAGCAAAAAGCGTTGGTGAAAAATCTATTGAAATGATAAAATCAAAAGAATTACTACCATTGACAGGATATATTCACGGGGGATGTTCACCTATTGGTATGAAGAAATCATTTGTTACAACAATTGATATATCAGTTGAAGAACTAGAAACATTTATTTTTAGTGCTGGTAAAATAGGATATCAAGTGGAATTAAGCTTAGATGAGCTTAAAAAAGTTATTAGATTTCAGTTAGCTGACTTAGTATAAATAGTCTTATTTGTAGTGGTAATATAAATTAACCATATTTAATTTCATGAAATATATAATTCTTTATTATTAAGGATATGACATAGGAAATTATAAAGCTCCAACCAAATTTAAGGCAAATGGTTGGAACTTTATATATTATACTATAAAATTTAATTGCTTTTAGTTTAATAAGTAAGTATGGAGTTTTTAATTATTTCCTAATCCTTTTATCCAATCAAGAAACTTAGAAAAAAAGTTACCTATTGCATCAAAAAGTCTTTGAAAGAATCCACTATCTTGAATATCTTTCCCAGAGTTTTTTAGTGCTTCTGAAATTTGATTACCTATATTTTTTAAAGTATCTTTAACATTATCATAATCTATATCTAAGTCATTTATATTAGCCATCAAAGCTTTTATTTGCTCTTTTTGCTCATCTGATATTTCAACTGTATAATTATTTGTAACAGTTTCAACTATTTTTGATATTTCTTCACTATTTTTTGGAGATTCTTTTATAACTTTTGTTTTAACATCATTAATAACTTTAGCAGCTTCATCATATCCAATTTCTTCTCCAAGATCTGATGTTGTTTCTATTTCTTCTTGAGCTGTCTTTTTATTTTTTAATGATAACTCTTCACCTTTAACAGCTTCAAAACCTTTTAATATTCCTGATAATGCAGAAGTACCAGTAACATGGAAAGGTGAACTTGCTTTTACCTCAGCATTAGTTACTCCAGATGTAACTAGAGCATTCGAAAGCATAAGTGGAGTGACTTCTGTTAAATTCTTAGCTGTTACGTGTATTCCACCATTATTAGTAAGCTTAACATATGAAGAGGAATAACAGCCACCTTGATAATTAGATTGATCATTTGGATCAAGACCTAATTGTTTTATAATATCTTCATTAGTTATTCTATCTATGCTAACTTCATTTTCTTTAACACCAAATTCTTTTAACATTTCAGATTCCTGAGCATCTGTTAAGTCAATACCAAAAGTAACTCTTTCATTATTTTGGGCTTGTACAGTAAAACTAAATAAGGAAAATGCAACAGTGCATGCTGTAATTAGCTTTAGTATATTTTTTTTCATAATAAAAAACTCCTTTTACATATATAAAATTGCTTTACTTTAATATTATTAAAGAAAGTAGAAAAATAGAAGGCTTTTAAGATTTATTTAAGAATTTGATAATGAAAAATTAAAATATAAAACTAAGTTGAGTTCATTATCATAATTATAAAATGCTTTATATCTAGAATATAATAATTTAATAAAATAAAATATTAATACTAAAATAAGCCTAATATAAAAAGAAGTCTAATTTAAATAGACTTCCTTAATTTTAAAATGCGCCAGAATCTCCGCCTCCGCCACCTGAAAAATCTCCTCCAGATGAAAAGTCATTAAAACTATTATTGCTAAAATCCATGATATTATTGAAATTTGTATCATTTCCATAATTCTCATTTACTGAATTGTGTATTTCATTAAATAAAAATAAATTTGTCATATAGCAACTATAAAAAGTGTGATTAAAATTATTATTAGAAAGGGAATCTCCATTAGGAGTATCTATATCTAAATCATAATGACTTATTCCCAATGCAGGAGCATATATTATAGATTCTTTAATATTATCTATATTTTCAGTATTTATTAATGATAATAAGTATTTTTTATAAGCAGACCATTTAAGATATTCATTATAAGCATCATTATTTAATACTTCTTTATTCTTAATACTTATATAATAATTATGAGATTTTCCATTTTGTTTAACTTCATTTATAAAATCATAATATGAATTATTAAATTTTTTAGCGGCCTTTTGGCTATTATTAATTTTCTTTTTTATAGATTCAAAAGAAAATTCATTATTACTATCTTCATATTTTTTAAACCAATCCATTAAAACTTTTAAATGTGAATATTCACATTTTGAACTTTCTTTTATTCTTTTAAATTTTACATTAATAAGTTCATCTCCATCAGATATAGTGCTATCTAGAATATAAAAACCTTTATTTGCAAGATACATTAATGTAGAAGGAACTAGAGG
Source organism: Clostridium mucosae (assembly GCF_024622765.1). Taxonomy (NCBI): domain Bacteria; kingdom Bacillati; phylum Bacillota; class Clostridia; order Eubacteriales; family Clostridiaceae; genus Clostridium; species Clostridium mucosae. The sequence continues at coordinate 365,625 of NZ_JANKAF010000001.1, forward strand.
CCAATTAATATTATTTTTGTTATATAAATATGCAACCAAAGCTGGGCTTGTGTTAGAAGGTGGATATGGAAGCATATCTTCCTGTATAAAAATAAAGTTTGATCTATATTCATTTAAAGCTTCATTGAAAATTCTTTTTGAACGCTTGTGTGCAAGATAAAATATTATAGCTATTAACAAAATCAATGAAGAAGGAATTAAAATAGGTAATAACATATCAGAAGAATCTTTTTCTAAATATCCATTTATATTATTATCCATAATATTTGAGTTATTATTTTCAATTGGTAAAGTTGTAATTGGAATTGTAAGAAAATCAGACTGAAATCTTAAATCAAGACCAAAATTTGAAGTTAAGTTTTCACCAGTAATTTTAATTTTATCTTCTGAAGTTCCTGCATTAAAAATTCCATCACCATAAACAGTATAATATAAATTATTTGCATTAAAATTTGCGGAATTTAATTTTAAATTTAGTTCAACATTATTTACTGGATTATCTGCTGAAGCTGTATAAAAGCTCCAATTTAAAGAACTAAAATCTTCATATTTCTTTGCAGCAGAGCTTATTAAATACTCAACTTTAAATTTCTTTTCTTCATTACTACTTTTAGAATAAATCTTTACTTGAACTTTCCCATCAGTATTTATAATTTCGTAACTGTTATTTGATTTATCATTTTTGTTTTCTAAATTATATGATCCAGTAGAATCCTCAAGTGTTACATTATTAATAGAATAACCATTAGATCCATTTAAATTTAGATTTAGGTAAATACCATTAAAATCTCCATTAAAAGTATAAGTAAATTCATCATTTACTAAAACATCCCCATTGTTTTGTATTTCAGCATTAATAAGTAGTTTATCAATTGAATAATTCTTACTATCTGCAAATACAGTAATAGGAATTGTTAATGAAAATAATAAGGTTAAAAAGAAAATTAGTTTTTTCATTATCTATACCCCCTTGTAAATATTAGGATATCATATTATATGTATTTTCTCCATATTATTAAATAGTATTATAATAATGTTCATATCGGTTAACGTTTTCAAAAGGAGAAAAGTATTATATAATAGTTTACATAATAACTATAAAGGAGAATAGATTTATGAAAAGAATATTTGAATTAACAACAAGTGATATCGAAAGTTTAAATAAGAATACTCTTAAGGAGATAATAAAGACTTCAGAAGGTAGAACTGTTATGTCAGAGACTATTATAAGTTATACTCCATTTATAAGAGAAGTATCAAATTTAGAGCTTGCTGCAAGTTTTGGAGCAGATATGATAACTTTAAATACATTTAATTTTGAAAAACCTTTTATTTTTGGAATAGATGGGGGAACAAACTTACTTTCTTCAATAGATAACTTAGCTAAAATAGGAGATCAAATTAAAGATAATTTAAATAATAAAGATTATATAAAAAATATTAAAAAGCTAGTTGGTAGAATGATAGGAGTAAATTTAGAACCTGTACCAGCAGGAAGCACTTATGAAAGAGGATATACATTAAATAGAGAAAATCTTGAGAAGGTTAAGGAATATGGTTTTGATTATATAGTATTAACAGGAAACCCTAATACAGGTGTTACTGAAAAGACCATTTGCGAAGGAATAAAACTTGCTAAGGAAGTATTAGGTGATAGCACTTTGATTATAGCAGGAAAAATGCATGGAGCAGGAAGTGGAAATATATATGATGAAAATGCTATAAAAGGCTTTATAGATTGTGGGGCAGATGTTGTATTAATACCAGCTCCAGGAACAGTACCAGGATATGATTTAGATTTAGCAAAGAAAATAATTTCTCTTATTCATGAAAATGATGCACTTGCAATGACTACAATAGGAACATCTCAAGAAGGTTCAAGTAAAAGTATAATAGAGCAAATAGCATTAAATTCAAAAATGGCAGGAGCTGATATTCAACATATTGGAGATTGTGGAACTTTTGGAATAGCATTACCTGAAAACATAATGGCTCTTTCAGTAACAATAAGAGGAATTAGACATACTTATAGAAGAATGGCTCAATCAATATTAAGATAATAAAAATATTAATAAAATAGGCATCTCATAATATTAAAATTTTGGGATGTCTTATTATTTTATTGAATGATTTTATAGAATTGCTTTAGCATGAAATGCATAATATATAATTTTAAATTGTGTAGGATCTATTTAAAGATATCATGGTATAAAATGCTTTATCAAAATGATAATCAATTCTCAAATTGATATTAAATTATACTTAAAAAATGAGTTGTTACAATTAAATATAATTTGGCATATTCATTGCTTATATATAATAAATAATGTAAAGATATATTATTTTAAATATAAGAAAGTGAAGTGAAGCTAATGTCATTACTAATAAAGAATGGGACAATTGTAACAGCAAGTGAAACATATAAAGGTGATATATATATTGAAGATGACATTATAAAAGAAATTAGTACTTGTATCAATAAAGAAGCAAATGAAGTAATTGATGTTAAGGGGAAATATGTAATACCAGGTGGGGTAGATGTTCATACGCATTTAAATTTAGATGTTGGAATTGCTGTAGCAAATGATGATTTTTATACAGGTACAGTTGCAGCAGCTTGTGGAGGAACAACTACGATAGTTGATCATATGGGTTTTGGACCTAAGGGATGTAATTTAAAGCATCAAGTAGATGTATATCATGGATATGCAGATAAAAATGCAGTAATAGATTATAGTTTTCATGGAGTAATTCAACATGTCAATGAAGAAATACTTAATGAAATGGAAAGCATAGTGAAAGATGAAGGGATACCAAGCTTTAAAGTTTATTTAACATATGATTATATGGTAAATGATGAGGAAGTATTAAAAGTATTAAATAGATTAAAAGAACTTAATGGAGTTACAACTGTTCATTGTGAAAATCATGGTAGTATAAAGGTATTAAAAGATTATTATGTGAAAAATGGTTTAAAAGCTCCTAAATATCATCCTTTAAGTAGACCTGTAGAAGCAGAAGGTGAAGCTGTAAACAGAATGATAAATTTATCATCAATGGCAGGTGATGCACCTTTATATATAGTTCATTTATCTTCAAATTTAGGATTGAGCTATATAAAAATGGCAAGAGATAGAGAACAAAACATATATGCAGAAACATGTCCTCAATATTTAGTTTTAGATGATAGCAAATATGATTTGGAAAATAATGAGGGATTAAAATATATTATGAGTCCTCCTTTAAGAAAAGAAGATGATATAAATTCTTTATGGAAGGGAATTAAGGATGGATATATACAAACTATAGCAACAGATCACTGTCCATTTGCCTTTAGTAAAGATAAACAACTTGGAAAAGATGATTTTACAAAATGTCCTAATGGAGCACCAGGAATTGAAGAGAGAATACCATTAATTTTTTCAGAAGGAGTAATGAAAGGAAAAATCAACATTAATAAGTTTGTTGAAGTTTGCTGTACGAATCCTGCTAAAATTTTTGGATTGTATCCTAAAAAAGGTTCAATACAAGTAGGGTCAGATGGAGATATAGTTATAATTGATCCAACTATAGAAAAAGAATTAACTATAAATGATTTGCATTCAAATGTTGATTACAGTGCTTATGAAGGAATCAAAGTAAAAGGTTATCCTATTTATACTATTTTAAGGGGAAATATTATAGTAAAGGATAATAATTTTATAGGGGAAAAAGGTAGTGGTAGATTTATAAAAAGAGAGATAAAAGAAAGATTATAATAAGAAATAGGAGATAGTTAAAGTGTAGTGTATATAAATAGGACTTTAGATATATCTCCTATTTTATTTAAATTTCGTACCAAAATATATTTATAGCAATTATTTGGATAGATAATAAACTATTAGTTATTTGAAGAAGTAAAGTAGAGTTAGGAGGCATTGAAATAATTGAATCAATGAATTCTGTATAAATTGCTGTAGACTCATAGTATAGTTAAATTAAATAACTATATTACATATTATGGAGGAGTAGGTTTATCGGTGAAAATTTAACCTATTTACTGATAAATTTAACTATGCTATTTTATATATTCAGTAACAAAATCAGTAAAAAGAATACCATCTAAATGATCTATTTCATGGCAGAAGCATTTTGCTAAATCACCTGTACCTGTTAAAATAATTTTTTTGCCATATTCATTTAATGCTTGAACTGTTACCTTTGCTGGTCTTTTAAGTTTTCCCCATTTATTTGGAATACTTAAGCAACCTTCAATAACTTCTTGAGTTCCTTCTTTTTTTATTATTTTAGGGTTAACAAGCTTTATAAGCCCTTGTCCCATATCTATTACAACCAATCTTTTTAAAATACCAACTTGTGGAGCAGCTAATCCACCACCATTTTCTGTATTATACATAGTATCAGCCATATCATTTAATATTTGTCTTATTTTATCATCAACAACTTCAACCTCTTTACTTCTTTTTCTTAATATTTCATCGTCAAATAATCTAATTTGTCTTAAAGCCATTTAAACAACACCTCTACTTTGTTCAGATCTTGATTTCCTTTCACTTTCCTCAAAAAGAAAAACTTCTTCTATATTACTATGAAATACTTTAGCAATATCATAAGCTAACCAAATAGATGGTTCAAATTTTTCAGTTTCAATAGCATTAATTGCTTGTCTGGAAACACCTACAAGCTTTCCTAATTGCTCTTGAGTTAACCCCAAATCTTCACGAAATTGTTTTAATTTATTTTTCATCAAATATCACTCCTTGTAATGTTTACCTTACATTTCTAATTTAGCATTTCTTTAGGTGAGTGTCAAGCTAACCTTACATAAAGTGTGTGGAAAGTAGTAATAATTTTTATATGATTTAGTATTATATTCATTTGAATAAATTATAAATAGACTTATTATTCAGATTGCAAAGGTGGTCGCGTTACGCGACCCCCTTGATATTATTTGAGTGTTAAAAAACATATTAAGTATTTTACCAAGTAATTATTTCATGAAGTATTTGAAAAATAAGTTATATTGCCTGTTTAGGCTGTCATTTATATAAAGTTTCTTTAATTTAAGTAAGGTTGGTAAAAAGTTTGGAAAGTGAGGTATTTACAAAGATTCCTTAGGATTGTATAATTTATGAAAGGCTTAAAATCAATGGATTAACATTAACATGAGATGTATTTAAATCCGACTTTGTTAGCCAGTTTAACTTTTTCACCATTCGATTAACATTAACATGAGATGTATTTAAATTTACAATATAAAAAAATCAGGGGACTAACGAAATATGATACCCTTGAAATTAAAACGCAAATTACATTATTTTACAATAGATGTTTTATAAATATTTAATTAAATTAATATAAAAATTAAATATTTAGTGTAATCGAAACCACTAGATTGACAAGAATTATAAATAGTTTTATAATTAGTTAGAAGTCTAACAAAAGTGTGGGTGTAATTAATGAGTGAAATAAAACACATTGGAAGAAAAATCAATATACTATCTCATAAAATTAAAAGAAGAATAGGTAAAGTATCCTTAGAATATGGGATAAGCACTATGCAAGCAAAAATTCTAGGGTATATATTTCATCAAGCACCTAAGAGAGACATATTTCAAAAAACAATAGAAGAAGAATTTGATATTAGACGTTCTTCTGTAACGAGTGTACTTTCTTTAATGGAAAAGAATGGATTAATCGAAAGAGTAAGCGTTTGTGAAGATGCTAGGTTAAAAAAGATTATATTAACAGATAAGGGAGCTGAAGTTCATAAATCTGTATATAAAGAAATTGAAACTGTAGAATCTATAATTTATAATTCATTAAGTGAAGAAGAGCTTGAATTGTTTAATGATATATTAGAAAGGCTAAGTAAGAAGATTGCAGAGTAATGCAATTTTTTTTAGTTAATTAGTTAGAAGCCTAACAAATTAAATGATTATAATATTAGATTTTATTTAAATTCTCTTACTAGATAAAGTAATAAATTTAATCGAGTAAAGATTCAAGTAAGATGTATATTATATTTTGTTGGTATGGTGGAAAGCTAATAAAAATAGAGTGATTTTTTAATACTAAGGTTAGAAATCTAACAAAAGGAGGAATAGTATGATTAAAAAATTAGCTAGTTATATTAGGGAGTATAAAAAAGATTCAATTTTAACTCCTGTTTTTATTGCTTTTGAAGTAATACTTGAAGTAATTATACCTGTATTAATGGCTATGATTATTGATAATGGGGTAGAGAAGGGAAATATGAAGTATGTAACTGTACTTGGAGTAATCATGTTAGTTATGGCATTCATATCCCTAACATTTGGGGCTTTAGCTGGAAAAACTGGTGCTAAAGCATCTACAGGATTTGCTAAAAATTTGAGAAAAGGAATGTTTTATAGAATACAAGATTATTCTTTTTCAAATATAGATAAATATTCCACAGCAGGACTTGTAACGAGATTAACAACAGACGTAACAAATGTTCAAAATGCATATTTAATGATAATTAGAACATTAGTAAGGGCACCATTTATGCTTGTAGCAGCTATGGTAATGAGTTTCTATATTAATTCTAAGATGTCTTTAATATTCTTAGGTGCAATTATATTTCTTGGTGTTTCTTTATTTTTAGTAATTTCAAATGCTCATCCTATTTTTAAAAAGGTATTTAGAAAATATGATGATTTAAATGCTAGTGTTCAAGAAAATTTAACAGGTGTTCGTGTTGTTAAAGCTTATGTAAGAGAAGAGCATGAAACTAATAAGTTCCATAAGGCTTCACAAAATTTATATAATATGTTTGTAAAAGCAGAAAAGATAATAATTTTAAATGCACCAATAATGCAATTTACTATGTACACAATTATCTTGTTATTCTCTTGGTTTGGTGCAAAGATGATAGTATCAAATAATATGACAACTGGAGAACTTATGAGTTTATTCACATATGCTGGTAATATTTTAATGAGTCTTATGATGATGTCAATGGTATTTGTTATGGTTACAATGGCAAAATCATCAGGAGAAAGAATTATTGAAGTATTAGAAGAAGAAAGTGATTTAAAAAATCCTGAAAATCCTATATATAAAGTTAAGGATGGTTCTATTGAATTTGATAATGTTAACTTTAGTTATAGTAAAAAAGAAGATAATTTAAATTTAGAAAATATAAACTTAAATATAAAATCAGGTGAAACTGTTGGAATCATAGGTGGAACAGGAAGTGCAAAATCAACATTTGTTCAACTTATTCCAAGACTTTATGACGTAACAAGTGGATCATTAAAGATTGGTGGAGTAGATGTTAGAGATTATGATATTGAAACATTAAGGAATGAAGTTTCTATGGTTCTTCAAAAGAACGTACTTTTCTCAGGAACTATAAAAGAAAACCTAAGATGGGGTAATAAAAATGCTACTGATGAAGAAATTGTACAGGCGTGTAATGCAGCACAAGCTAGTGAGTTTATAGAAAACTTCCCTGATAAATATGATACCTATATTGAACAAGGTGGTACAAATGTATCAGGTGGACAAAAGCAAAGATTATGTATTGCAAGAGCATTACTTAAAAAACCAAAAATATTAATTTTAGATGATTCAACAAGTGCAGTTGATACAAAAACAGATGCATTAATTAGAAAATCATTTAAAGAATCAATTCCAGATACTACAAAAATAATTATTGCACAACGTATTTCTTCAGTTGAAGATGCAGATAAGATAATAGTATTAAATGATGGTAAAATTGATGGAATTGGAACTCACGAAGAGTTATTAAAAACAAATGAAATATACAAAGAAGTATATGATTGTCAAGTGAAAGGAGCTGGTGAAGATGAAGCCAAATAATGGACAAAGATCAAAAAGCCATGGCCCAGGAGCACCAGGGAAAATGCCAGTTGGAAGAAAAAGCAAAAATCCAATGAAGACATTAAGTAGACTTTTGGGTTATGTCTTTAAAGAATATAAATTTCAATTTATAATTGTTGTAATTTGTATATTAATTAGTTCACTTGCAACTATAGCAAGTACATTATTTCTTAAAACTTTAATAGATGATTATATAACACCATTTTTAGGTCAATCAAATCCTAACTTTGGACCATTATTAAAGACAATTGGAATGATGGCAGTAATATATTATATAGGAACATTTTCAACCTATTTATATAACAGAATTATGGTAGTTGTTGCTCAAGGAAGTCTTAAAAAGATTAGAGATGACATGTTTGAGCATATGGAAGGTTTACCAATAAAGTACTTTGATACTCATCCTCATGGAGAAGTAATGAGCTTATATACTAATGATACAGATACATTAAGACAAATGATAAGCCAAAGCTTACCACAATTAGTATCATCTGTAATAACAGTAGTTAGTGTATTTATATCAATGATAGTTCTAAGTCTTCCACTTACTATAGTTGCACTAGTAATGATTTTTATAATGTTTAGAGTTATAAAAGTAATTGGTGGAAAAAGTTCACTTTACTTTGGAAAGCAACAAAGAGATTTAGGAAAAGTTAATGGATTTATCGAAGAAATGATGGAAGGACAAAAAGTAGTTAAAGTCTTTTGTCATGAAGATGAATCAAAAATTGATTTTGATAAATTAAATGAAAATTTATGTGATAGCGCATATAAAGCTAATACTTTTGCAAATATCTTAATGCCTATTATGGGTAACTTAGGTTATATAAACTATGTTCTTACAGCAATTGCTGGTGGTATTTTAGCTATAAAAGGAGTTGGTGGATTTACATTAGGTGCTCTTGCATCATTCTTACAACTTACAAGAAATCTAAATCAACCAATATCACAAATGTCACAACAATTTAATGCAGTAATTATGGCACTAGCTGGTGCAGAAAGAATATTTGAACTTTTAGATGAAAAGCATGAAACTGATGATGGATATGTTACATTAGTTAATGCTAAAGTAAAAGAAAATGGAGAATTAGAAGAAGTTAAAGAACGTACAGGAATATGGGCTTGGAAACATCCTCATGGCGATGGTACAATAACTTACACAAGAATGCTTGGAGATATGGTATTTGATGATGTAGACTTTGGATATGATGAAAAGAAAATAATTCTTCATAATATAAAATTATTTGCAAAGCCAGGCCAAAAAGTAGCCTTTGTTGGAGCAACAGGTGCAGGTAAAACTACAATAACTAATTTAATTAATAGATTCTATGATATTCAAGATGGGAAAATCAGATACGATGGAATCAATATTAATAAAATTAAAAAAGATGATTTAAGAAGATCACTAGGAATAGTTCTTCAAGATACTCATCTATTTACAGGAACAATAGCAGATAACATTAGATATGGTAAGCTAGATGCAACTGATGAAGAAGTATTTGCGGCTGCAAAACTAGCAAATGCAGATACATTTATTAAGCATTTACCACAAGGTTACGATACAATGATAACAGGTGATGGAGCTAATTTATCACAAGGACAAAGACAACTATTAGCAATTGCTAGAGCTGCCATTGCAGATCCTCCAGTATTAATACTAGATGAAGCAACATCAAGTATAGATACAAGAACTGAAGCAATAGTTCAAGAAGGTATGGATAAACTTATGCATGGTAGAACAGTATTCGTTATTGCTCATAGACTTTCTACAGTTAAGAACTCAGATGTAATTATGGTTCTTGAACAAGGAAGAATAATAGAACGTGGAAATCACGATGATTTAATTGAGCAAAAAGGAAAATACTATCAACTTTATACAGGAGCTTTCGAGCTGCAATAAATTTAAAATCTCAAGTATTTATTTACTTGGGATTTTTATTATGTCTTTTAATTAATTATAAGGATAGAAGTGATAATGATGTATAAGTTAAGTTATTAACTTTATTTTTCATATATTTAGTTTTGCCTTTTTCCTCATATACGTAAGATTAGGGCAATTATTGTTTTAATTATAAGATGTTTACAAAAGATTATAGTATTATGAAATTTACGGTAAAATAGAAATAGGAATAAGAGAAGAAGATTCTTAAAAGAAATAATTAATTATTTTAATTTTGATTAGGTAACAAAAAATGTTTAAGAAAATATTTAAAATGAAATGTCCTGCATGCAAATCTGTAATGATTGATGAAATAGATATATTTCAACACAAACCATATGAGTGTATCAATTGTAAAACATCACTTAAAGTATCTAATTTATATAAAATTGGGTATATAATTTTTGTATTTTTAACTTTTTAATAAGTATTTCTATTGCTGATAAATTAATTTATGAAAATACCCTTTTTCAGAAAGTTTTTATTCGTCCATTAATTGCTGAAGAATCTATCTATTAGAGTAATAACCTATATATATTAATAATATATCCTAATAAATTATCAAAATGTATAAAGGACATGAAAAGAATTTGTAGAAATACATTTACGATAGATATTGTTAATTTTAGAATGGATTATTAATAGGATAACAGAAATAAATGGTGAAATTGGAGATGAATTTATGAAAATAGGAATTATAGGTCCTTCAGAAGATGAAATAAAACCTTTTATTGATGAACTTTCAGCCGAGAAATTAGAAGAACATGCAATGCTAAAGTTTTATATTGGTAAATATGAGAATATAGATATTGTTGTATTATATTGTGGTGTTTGTAAAGTTAATGCAGCAATTGCAGCTCAAATTTTAATAGACAAGTTTCAAGTGAATCATATTATTGTAACGGGAGTAGCAGGGGCAATAGATAAAAACTTAAATATTGGAGATACAGTTATTTCAACAGAAGTAGCATACCATGATGTTGCAGAAGAGATTTTAACAGAGTATCATCCATGGATGAAGACAATATATTTTGAAAGTGATAAAAAGTTATTATCGTTATGTAGGATAATAGTGAATGAAAATACTTATAGTCAAAATATACTATTTGGGAAAATAGTAACTGGTGAAGCATTTATAGATAATAAAGGACGAAGTGAAATAATATCAAAATTTAATCCACTTTGTGTAGATATGGAAACAGCAAGTATTGCTCATGTTTGTTATGTAAATGAAATTCCTTTTATAGCAATTAGGTCAATAACAGATACTGAGGATGAAAGTGGGGTAGATGTTTTTGAATCTAATTGTTCAATTGCATCTAAAAATTCTGTTGATATCGTAAAAAAGATATTAGAATTATTAGAATAAAAGATGGCTTAATGGAGAAATGAACTTAAAATTAATAAAAAGTATTATCCGCAAGAATTTTTTATATCAATGATGGTATGTCTTTTAATAAAGTTTATTAACACTATTAAAATTAAGTCGGTAAATAAGTATGTTAAATTTATATTTGTAGTCACAGTGATACTATTTATGATAACTATAATCGTAATAATATTATTATATAATTAAAAGATAAGTTAGTTAATCAATTATTATAAAATTAAGAGTAAAAATACATTGAATAAAATAAAAAGCTTGATAGCTTATTATGGAAGTTATCAAGCTTTTATTATAAACAATATTAAAGTTACAAAATCAAACTTTTTATTATAAGGAAAATGCTAAAGATTAGGATCGTAAACAAGCCGATAATAGCAATTATTATTTTCTATTCTAATAACTTCATATCTATCGTCATCAATTTTATTAAAGAACACCATATAGTCTTTATTTTTCTTAGAACTCATATCATTTATATAACTATTTATTTTTTCATAATCTAAATTATTAATTCCAACTAAAGTATTTCTAAATTCATTTAATTTCGAATTCTTAAAATTAAATTGCTCATCTATATTTTCTATTGAAGCTTTATATATTATATGAGAAAAGGTATTGTTTTCAGGAGTTCTTAAGTTTGGGTCTATTTGTGTTATGTCAATACTTATATCGACGTTTAAGACATCATCTTCCGTAAAATAATTAACAGTTTCTGAACCTTTTGAGGATAAAATTTCTAACAGATTTACACCATGCTCTGCATCAAATCTACCGATTCTATCTTGAATAGGCTCAACATACTTCAAATCTAAAGAGTTAATTTTACAAAATTCCTTAATTAAATTTATTCCTTGTATGTATTTATCTACAAAGGTGTAATTTCTTAATTCAGGATTATCAACATTTTTACTGTTATCAGGAATTTCAATTTTATTTTTATCTTCTATAATGTTATTCAAAGTAGTATTATTAGTTTCTTCATTAGTTTCTTCAGTTATAATTGAATCGTTATCGTCAGATTTACTTTTAAGTTGAACTTTATTGCAACCAATTAAAAATATACTTAATGTACATAGTGCGATTAATTTAGAAAATTTCATTTGCAACACCTTCTTACAAATATTTACTTCGAATATATTATATATTAAATATTATGTTTATTCCATATAGAATTAATAGAATGTAGTTTTACAAAACATGTTATAACTTATATAGAGATAGAGTTTAATAACAAATATTAAATATTTATAATTAAGGATTGTATATAAATAAATTTCATTCACTTTTAATACGGATGGTAAAAGTCTTATTAATTCTAGTATTTACATGGATTTTGCTAAAATATATAATTTAAGAAACACTTAAATTCAAATTAACCTTAGATGTATTTGAATAATGTTAATTTGCTAGCAGATAGTAAAGCTAAAGTAGATTAACATTAACATGGATGTATTTAAATAGGGTTGAAATGACATTAGATAGATTAACTAAAACGATTAACATTAACATGAGATGTATTTAAATAAGAAACTTGTTAATAATACAGATTTTGATATTGTGATTAACATTAACATGAGATGTATTTAAATGATTCAAATATAGTTTTAATTGAACTAACAATATCAGATTAACTTTAACACGAGAGATATCTAAATCTCAAAGGACCTCGCGTTTCGCGAGCCCCTTTGAGATTAATATTAAGTAATAGTACTTTTAGTATAGTTTCAGATATTTTATTAAATTATAAATGATACTTTATTTAAATTTATAATATTTGTTTTAATGATGTAACCTATATGAAGTTCTTAAAATTAACTCTTAAAAAATATACTCGTAAATGATAATAAAAATAAAATAAATAGAATACATAATATATTCCAAATTGTGGTATAATTATCAAAAGAAGTGTAATATTTATATATTTATAAAAAGAATAGATAAAAAAATTGAATTTTAAAAATTACAATAGAAAAACTATTAAGGGGGAATAGGTATGAAATGGTTAGTTACTTTACTAGAACTAGTTATACCAATAGTTTTAGTAATATTTATATTCAGAGTATTGATTATTCAAAAAAGACTTAAAAATGAAGTGAAAAAATTAAATATTCAAATAAAGGAAATAATAGATAAAAAAAGTGAGGAGGAAAAATAAATTATTAGATCATTAGGAGGACATAATGGATATAAAAATAAGAATGGCTAATGAAAATGATGCAGAAGAAATATTAGAAATATATACACCATACATAAAGAATACAGCAATAACTTTTGAATATGAAGTACCAACAGTTGATGAATTCAAAGATCGTATTAGAAAGATATCCGAAGATTATCCTTATTTAGTTTGTACTTTAAATGAAAAAATAATTGGATATGCGTATTCATATAGACAGAAGGAAAGAGCAGCTTATATGTGGAATGTTGAATTATCTGTTTATATTGATAATAAATATATAGGTTATGGGCTTGGAAAAGCTTTTTATACAGCTTTAATTGAAATATCTAAACTACAAAATATCAAAAATCTTTATGGAGGAGTTACTTCTAATAATTTGAATAGTGAGAAGTTACATGAGTATTTTGGATTTAAGAAGCTAGGAGTTTATCATAATACTGGATATAAATTTGGAAAATGGCATGATGTTACTTGGTATGAAAAGAGTATTAATGATAGTTACTTTGAACCAAAACCATTAATATCAATTAAAAATATTGATGAAGATTTAGTTAATGAAATTATGGACAAGTGCTGCAAGATGATAATATTATAAAATGACTTTAGAATATATTTATTATAGAGCAGCTTGGATTAGTATTTTCATATAGGAGTTGATATCATGAAAGAAATTTTATATATGTCACATTGTGTTTTCCCAACGCCTGATATAAAAAGGACAGCAGCTTATTATAAAGAAGTATTAGGATTCACAGTGAAAGAATATCTTGATGTAAATGAGCCGCATATTTGCTTGTATCGCAATTATACTGAAATTATTTTAACAAAGTCAAATGGACAAGAAGTGATTCCAAATAGAAAGTTATATGGATATGGTTATGATGCGTATTTTATAACAGATAATCAAGCAATCTTACAAGAGGAATTTAAAAAATCAGGAGCTAAAGTTGTTCGTCAATTATCAAAGACTGATTATCATAATAAAGAATTTGTTATTGAGGATATTGATGGTAGATGGATAGGTTTTGGAATAAAAGAATCTTAAATTTAGTAAAGGAGACAGTCTGATGAAAATTAAATTAACGGATTTAATAAGAATTCTTAATGTAAATGTATTAGAGAATAATACGTGTATTGAAATGAATTTTTGTATTGATGATGATATAGAATATCAAGATTGTTGGTTAGGTAAAACTTCAAACAAGGATAATAATAAAGAAATTTATTGGTATGGATTGGTTGAGGATGGATCGCAAGCTTATAATTATGATTGCTTAGAGGATTTTTTTAGTGCAAAAGTGTTTAAAGATAATAATATAGGTGATATATGGGAAAGAATTACGTGGTACTCATTAAATGGATGTGATGTAGAGGAAATGCTAAAATATATCTAGAACCTTATGGAAATATATAATAAATTATTATTGAAAAGGGTAATGGCTTACTACATATAAGATAGCAGTAAGCCTATAAGTATAATTAAATTAAGAATTTTTAATATTTTTTAATGAGCCTACAAGTACATCTACACATTCTTGAATAAAATTATCATTTGATTTATCAGTGCCTATTTCCACTATTACTGAATTGTTAGATAATTCTTGATTACGTCTTAAATATTCAGTAGTAATATCATAATAATATATTGATGCTTTTACTTTATCAGATTTTAAAATTTCATTTACTAGTTGTTCTGCAAATTTATTATTTTCTTCAAAATGTGGATTATCTTTTGCAAGGACAAAAGTAATCATTTTAGAATCAGATTCAAAAGAATCACTACTACTTCTATGAATATTTAAAAGGATTGTGTTTTCATATCCAGGTATATTTTCAGTTATAGATTCATTTGAAATTTTATATGAACTTATATACTCTATATTTGATTGGGAGCTAATAAAACTACTGTTTAAGCCTTCAGTATTAAGTTCATGATTAATTAAAGCGCCTAAATCAGTTACTTTAATACCAGATTCATAATTTTCGTCTGGATGACTATTATATATAACTATATCAGATGAAAAAGGCGTAGATAAATTATCACTAGTTACATCTTTAATAGTATCTAATAGAGTTGCATTTGATGCATCATTATTTTCATCAATGGATTTAGTGGTTTCTAGATTATCTAGTTTACTTAATTTGGATATAGAACTTTCTTTTCTTATATATGAATATACATATCCTAATGTTGTGCATATAGTTAAAAGTATTATTGATATTATAATGGTTTTATAGATTTTCTTCACTTAAAATACACATCCTTTCTTTAGATATATATTAAATAAATATTTATATTATGTAAGGAATTTAAAGATAATTAACAAATATAAATTTATAAAGAGGTTGAGGAATAAAAATGAATAATAAGATATTAGATTGGGCTATTGAATTACAAAGTATTGCACAAGGAGGTCTTTATTATAGTAAAGATAAGTTTGATATAGAACGTTTTGAAAGAATTCGAGAAATTTCAGCAGAAATGATAAGTTTACAATCAGATATACCTTTAGAAAAAGTAAAGGACTTGTTTTGTAATGAAAT
This sequence comes from Clostridium mucosae, assembly GCF_024622765.1. Lineage (NCBI taxonomy): Bacteria > Bacillati > Bacillota > Clostridia > Eubacteriales > Clostridiaceae > Clostridium > Clostridium mucosae. The sequence goes on from NZ_JANKAF010000001.1 coordinate 381,543, forward strand.
TGGATATCAAACTCCTAAATTAGATACAAGAGCAGCAATATTTAAAGATAATAAAATTTTATTAGTTCAAGAAAACAATGGTACTTGGTCATTGCCAGGTGGTTGGGTAGATGTAGATCTATCAGTAAAGGAAAATACAATAAAAGAAGTCAAGGAAGAGGCAGGTTTAAATGTTAAAGCAGATACGATAATTGCTGTTCAAGATAGAGAAAAGCATAATTTACCTGTATATGCATATAAAGTGTGCAAAGTTTTTGTATTATGTTCTTTAATAGATGGAGAATTTAAGGAAAATATTGAAACAATAAAAAGTGATTATTTTTCATTAGATAACTTACCATTATTAGCAACAGAAAAAAATAACGAAGAGCAAATCAAAATGTGCTTTGAAGCATATAGAAGTTCAAATTGGAAAACATTATTTGACTAGATTCTATTTACATAAACGAAATATATAAATTATAAAATATCATATGTTGGATAGTGAATATATAGTATTTTTAAGTAATTAATCAATATGCAGATTAATGTAGAGTGCTTATGAAATTAGTTTTTATGTCATGGTTTACTAAAAATATATAAAAGTATAAATTTTAAATATATAAGTTGACATAATGAAATATAAGAAGGATTAATGTAAGAATAAATATAAAGGGGGAGTTGTATGGAAAATGTAGATGAAGTTATTGAATTTTATAATGCTGGAGCTGAGATTGGAAGATTAGAAAAAGGACTTGGAAAAGTTGAATTTTATAGATCTAAAGAAATAATAAGAAGATATATAAAAAGTAATAATGTAATTTATGATATTGGTGGTGGAATTGGAGTTTATTCTTCTTGGCTTGCTAGTATGGGAAATGAGGTACATCTTTTAGAGTTATCTCCAGTAGCAGTTAAATATGCTATTGAAAATCAAAATGAAAAAAATAGTTTTATGGCAGAAGTAAGTGATGCGCGTCATATAAATAGACCTGATGAAAGTGCAGATATAGTTTTACTTATGGGTCCGTTATATCATCTTCAAAATAGAGAAGATAGGCTACGAGTTTTACGTGAAGCTAAAAGAATTTTAAAGAAAGATGGTTTATTATTTTCTGTGGGAATATCAAAATTTAGCTCTACTACTTGGGGTATATCAACCTATGGCAAAGAAAATAATTACTTGGATGATGATATTTATATAAATATGATTAAATCTGAATTATTATCAGGAGTTCATATAAGACCAAAAGAGTATCCATATTTTATTGCACAGGCATATTTTCATACACCTATAGAATTACAAGAAGAAATTGAATCAATGGGATTTGAGACTATTAAAAAACATGCAATAGAAGGTATAATTTGGTTCACTCCATGCTTAGATGATAAGTGGAAAGAGCAAAAATCAAGAGAAAAGCTATTAGATATCATTAGATTAACAGAAAATGAAGAGGAAATTATGGGTATGAGTCCTCATTTTATGATTATATCTAGAAAGTAATTAAGATTAGATTTATAGGGATGAGTATTATGAATATAGAAAAATTGATAAATGAGCTTTCAAAAAATATTGGTAAAACTATTATGCATAAGAAAGAAGACAGTACAGAAATTATTAACTTGGATAATTGTGATTCTACTAATATGCTTTGGATAGTTTTAAAAGGTCTTGTATATAGGCAAGAATATAATAAAGCTGAAAACATTCTTTTTGAAGAAATTAATATAAATAAATCTCTTGATATTTATAATGTTGCAATTGATTTTTATGATTTATTATTTAAAGAAACAGATAAGGAATTAGAGAGAGGAAATTTTTCAAGAGAAGAAATATTCCAAGGATTAAGAGAGTTAAATAATATCTTTAATATAAGCAATTGACATTGATAGAAATGGAAAATTAAATAAGTTAATAAATAGATTAATTGAATGTGGTTATGGAGGAATAAATATGTTTAAAGAAATAAGAAGAAAAGATAGAAAAATTGAAACTTCAGAAGCAATAGATATATTAAAAAAATGCGAATATGGAATTTTATCTACAGTAGATGAAAATGGATATCCATATGGAGTTCCATTAAGTTATGTTTATGCAAATAATGCAATATATTTTCATAGCGCAGTAGAAGGACATAAGTTGGAAAATATAAAGAATAATGATAAAGTATCATTTTGTGTAGTTGGACAAACAGATTTATTACCAGATAAGTTTAGCACCAAATATGAAAGTGTAATAATATTTGGAAGAGCAAAAGAACTTTTTCAAGATGAAAAGAATGAAGCTTTTTTAGAATTAATTAATAAATACTCAAAAGATTATATTGAAAAGGGTAAAGGATACATCAAAAACGCTAGTGCTAAAACTAAAGTAATAAAGCTTAGTATAGATTATATATCTGGAAAGGCAAGAAGATAATTCTTATATGGAGATAAATTTATGAATAAAATACTATATAAAAATCCAGTAATGTCAGCAATAGTAATAAATTTATTTACATTATTGCTATTAATCTACTCAATTAATAAAAGATCATTAGTATTTATTTATATTATGCCGTTCTTTACTGGTGTTATAAACAGAAAGATTATGGATAATGGAGAAGATATAACTACAAAGAAAAAGTTATAATTATTTTTAGCTTTTTATTAATATTAACTATTTATTTATTTTATAGCTATAATGTTACTCGTTTGAGATATTCATAAAAAAGATTATCAGCAATTAGCAATAGTTAATTAGAATACCTTCGATATTGAATAACAAATAATAAAAATTTTAATTTGTATTTTCACCTTTTACCATGCAAAAAAGTTATATATACATGGTACCATAAAAGATAACTTGTAAGGGGAGAGAGGAAAATTAGGGATGCTGTATATGATTTAGTGAAAAATGGCTTATCTCTAATTTATAAGTATTTAATTTCAATAGGAGCATCTAAGGATGATTCAGAAGATATTGTTAAAGAAGATGATTACTTTATAAGGTTCTAGATTGATGTTTGAAAGGGGATTTATGAAAAAGAAGGTAATTTTGATTACATTTATATTAATAGTTGTTTCTTTATTTTTACTTATTAAGTTTAACAGTGGTGCAAAAACAATAGAAGAAGCAATAAATGTATTAGGCTCAAAACAAGTAAGTATCATTCATGAAGAAAAAAATGATAAAGGTAGTATAGTATTTAGCTATACTTCTGATGGTAATACATTATATACTGCGATTGTAAGTAAAGGAATTAGTGGGTACAAAACAGTTTACAGTGGTGTGCAAGGAGATATAAAATTTACATCAGAAAAACTTGGTTTATCATACAATTATTTTCCATCTATAAAAAAGACTGAAATTCCAATATATTTTGGATTAATTGGGAACCCTGATATAAGTAAAGTCAAAATTATTGAGAAAAAAAGAAATATAGAAGATGAAGCAAAAATAATTAATGCAAATGGTACAAGAATATGGCTTGTTTATATGGATAAATTTGAGGGTTCAGATTTTGATATTATTGGTCTTTCAGAAGAGGGAAAAGAAGTTACTAATATAGATGGCAATATATCTCCATACTATGCAGAGCAAAAGCCATTTAAAGGATATAATTAGTTAATAAAAATCTATATAAAAGTAGTATTTATACAAATACCGTATATTCAAAAATGAATATACGGTATTTTTTATTTATAAATTAAACACGTTATAAATGGACTACATAGATTATTCACTTAGTATAAAAATGATTATCTGAAAGACTTTAAAAAATGAACAACTGCCAGTGATGTTTTAAATTACCATAAATAAAAAGTGTGAAAGAGTAAATTATAAAATATAATGAGTCTTATAATAGACTAATTAATAAATCAAAAAGGAGAAAATGAATATGAGATATAAAGTAAAGATTTTTCTAGCTATCTTAGTAAGTGCAGTTATTTTAAGCTTTATGTTTAAAATAGATATGAGAAGTATCTCTGTAAATTCATTAATAGAAGAAAGTGAAGTAAATGAAAATGATGTTAGTAATAAAAAGAAGGTTATATATCTAACTTTTGATGATGGACCTAGTTATACAGTTACAGGCAAAATTTTAGATGTATTAGAAGAAAAAGAGGTAAAAGCAACATTTTTCGTAATTGGTAATCAAATTCAGGATAGGGAAGATGTATTAAAAAGAATGAATGATGAAGGACATAGCATAGGGTTACATACATTTACTCATAAATATAATTGTATTTATTGTAATGAAGATAGATTTATGAAAGAAATGATTGATTGTAGAAATGAGATAAATAGGGTAGTAGGTGTTTCACCTAATATAATTAGATTTCCAGGAGGTAGTTACAAACATTTAAATAAAAATCTTTTAAATAGATTACATGAAAATAATCTTAAAGTTTATGATTGGAATCTAGACAACTCTGATGGTTTAAATCCAAAACAATCGAAAGATGCACTATATAGGAATGCAATTAAAGGAAGTAAAGATTTGAAAACTATAAATTTACTTATGCATTGTACAGATATGAATAAAAATACTTGCGAGGCACTCACTAATATAATAGATTATTATAAAGATCAAGGATATGAATTTAAAACTATTAATGAAGATACACCAGAAATGTATTTTAGAATATCATGATTATAAATATATTAGTAAAGCATTAGAATACCGTACTATTCTAAAAAAATATACGGTATTTTTTGTGTTCAATTAAACTATAATGAGTGATTTCAAATTATTATGAACCAGTTCAGAAGATTTGTTTTTTGTTGAATAAAAAAGGTATTTTAAATTATGTTATAATCTATTTATAATAGTATTAACTTAAAATTATATAAGTTAGAATTTGAGGTGAAGTAATATATGGAAATTTATTTACAAAAGGAATTAGAGGATGCTTTAAAGTTCATATCTTCTACTATCAGTAATTGTAAGAAGATGCAGTTAAAATTTGCAGAAGGTACGTCCCAGCATTCTCTTTTAACCAATAGAATTAAGGGATTATGTATTTCAAAGGCTTTGATAGAAGATGATTGTAATAAGGATCAATATACTTTGTTTGATTTAGAAAAAGCATTACCACCCGTGATTTCGATTATAAATAAAACAGAAAAAGCTCAAAGCAAGTATGACAAAGGAACTACTCAATATAGGCGATTCGTACCTATCATAAAATCAATGTATATTTCTAAAGATTTCATAGAAAACGAAATTTCAAAGCAAACTAGATAAGCTCTATCTTACTTGTTAGTTGATTAAAGTGAGAAGTAGACGAAAAACTAAGAATATATAACAAAATATAATTAATATTTAAGAATTATAATGGAAATCAATCAACAATGTGCTTACGAAATATGCTATAATTAACTTAAAATGTAAAATATATATAATTTTAATTGATAGATTTCTTTTTTGGAGAAGAAACTTAGATTTTTTGAAAGAAGTTTATAGTTTTATATTATGTATTAGAGAATGAAGAGGTTACCTATTGATAGGTATTTAAATGGATTAGGTAGCAATTATATAAATAAGATAGAGAAATTATATGATGAATAAATTTTAAAAGAGGGAGTTATATGGTAAAGAATTTAAGAAGAAGCCTTTATTTATTAGTAACATGCTGCGTGTTAGTGTACTTTTTTAGAAGTTATTTATCTCTAGCAAAGTTACAAGGAAGATGGCATTTATATACTGGTAGTAATATAAGTTCAGAGATAAATATAGCAGAAAAACTAAATTCAAAGGACTATATGGATATTTCAGAAACATCAATTAAGGAATATAGAAGTGATGGTAAGGATGGAGTTTCTTCATATAAAATAAGAGGAGATAAATTATATTCTGGTGATGCAATTTTTAAATTTAAAATATCTAATATCGGAAATGAGAAAGTGTTGAATTTGACATTAATAGGATATAACTTTGGACATGGAGAAGATAAATATATTGATGATGGCGAATCATATATGTATATATTTGATATAGATATGGATAGTCATGATTTATAATAAATATAAATGTTTAGTAATTTAATTAATAATACTTGTAAATCATGAACATTTTTAAGGAAATCCCTAGGTTTCCTTAAAAATGTACTAATATCTTAATATTATCAGTTGTTTATTTAAATTTATAAGAAAATTATCTTTCAAACCATTCATTAGTTTGAGGAAGAGTATAATGAGGTGTAAATTCTAAAATACGATATTCTTGAGAACCAGCAGTTTTAAGTGGATCAGAATTTAAGTAATTTTCTATTTCCTCAAGTGAATTTGCTTTCATAATTAAAACTCCGCCACTCATATCTTCTTTAAGTCCTGTTATTAGAGTTACACCTTTTTCTATTGCTTTTTGAGAATAAGCTATATGTGCATTCATAACACTTTCATCTATTTCTACAGTAGTGTTTAATTTACCTTCAATAATAAAATATTTCATTTTTATTATCCTCCTTTATATAAAATATATTAAGTATATTATATCATATTAATAATTAATAAAGAATTATTATTTATTAAAAATACATTTTTATATAAATTCCTTATTAGTAAAAGAATTTTAATTAATAATTATTAAAAAGTTAAAAAGAGGTAAGCATATTAAATTTAAAAAATAGGAAGTTATTAGTGAATTTATTTATTTGCATATTTGTAGTATGGATAATATCTAGCTATGATTATGCAAAAATAACAAGTGATATACCTATGAAAAGTCCATCTGTAACTATAAAATACAATGGGAAAACTGTTCCTACAAGTATTGGAGAACATACATGGTCTGGAAGTTTACCAAAAGGACAAAAAGCAGGAAGTAGTTATTTAGTAGGTCCATCATATGATGCTGGAATGGAAGTTTCAAGGTTTTCTGCAAATCCTAATAGCGAAGTTGAAGTTACTTTTAAGTCAGCTCCTCCTGAAATAATTTTAAGGTCATGGGTTGTTGGCGATTCTATGAATGCTAAAACTATAAAATTTGATTCTTCAAAAACAATAAATAATATAACCTTACCAGATAAAAAAGGAGAATATATTTATGAAGTTAATGGATATTGGAGTGAAGGGAATTATACATCAAGTATATTTAGGGTAATAGTAGAATAGCTGTTATCTTATCAGTATAAAAGAGAAATGTATAGTAACTTATTAAGAGAATTTTTATAATATAGTTGAATTATCTACAACCCTAAAAAGCGAATCATTATTAATATTCGTGAATTTAATCCTGTATTTAGTAATGATTATATAAAATGTTGTAGTGATAATGTAGATGATGAAAAAGTACGGTAATTACAAAATATTTTGTAATTAACTCGTAATAGTATAGTCAAGCTAGTCAAGTGAAAAAAGAAGGAAGGAGGAATAATATGAAATCTTTATTAAAAATATTAGCATTTATTCCATTAGGGATTGAATTATTACTGTTATTAGCTATACATTCAAAGGTGGCAGGCATGATTTGGATGATACATATTCCAATTACAATATTGTTAGGTATTGTAGGAATGGGAATTGTTAGTAAGAAAAAATATATACAACGAAGTGGTTTTGGAGCGTTAATTGTATTAACTGTGTTGCTTTGCATTATAGGATATTATGATTATGTGAAATGGTTTAGTTCAATTGTTGGAATAGTTATCTTTATGTATTACGTAATTATTAGTATATTAATGAAAAAAACTAAAAATAGCATAAGGCTAAATGAATAGTTAAAATATGTTACGAAGATAAAACTAAATAATAAATTAGAAAAATACAGTATTATTAAAAAGAGTGTATGGTATTTTTAGTGTACAATTTGAATATAATAATGCAATTTATAATAATTAAGAACTAATTAAGAAAGTTTGCTCTTTAAAAATCTAATAATACGATATTTACAAAATATACTATAAGTGAATTAGAATTTTAATTAGGAGCGTAAAGACTATTTAGGAGGATTTGCATATGGAAGTAGTTTTTGCAATGTTATTTTTGGGGTATTTTATGTATTCAGGATATATTAAATATTGTTTAATTGCAATGACTGCTCAAATTGCATTATCATTTTTTATTGAGAAAAAACAGATATGGAAAATTATTATTATGATTTTTATTACTCAAGGGATTGTTGTGCCAATAGCAGATATGACATATAACATGATAAATAGTATTTATAGAGCTACAAGTTTAGAATTCTTAAATGTTATAACATCAGAGAGTTTTAAATTTGATATGTTTTATATTTTAATATTGCTTGGAATAATAATTATAATTGGATTTTTTACATATAGGAGTATAGAAGGAAAAATGAATTATAAAAAATGGATAGCTTTAATAATTGGGTATGTAATTAATATATTAATTATGACATTTATGATTTTTAGATTTGGTATAATTGCTGGTGGATTTTAAAATATTTTTTAGAATCATTAAAAAAATAGAAAGCTAAGGGGGGATATGAGTAATTCTATAAGATTGTATATTTATTTTATAACATTATTTATTATGTCTGTTTTAATTCATATAAAAAATTTCTTTTTAGAAGTTTTATGTTTAATATTCTATATTATGATTTCGTGGTTTTTGCTTAGCTGGAAAACATTTAATGCTAAATGGGTTTGTGATAAATGTAGTAAAAATATAAGAGTAACTTGAATTTAGTTCAAATAAATTAATTAAATTTGTTTTTAAAACTGAATAATACTATAATTAACCAATGATTGTATGAATCATAATCAATAATAGAAATTCGTTAATTTGATAATTAAATGTGCATATATAAGGAAGGAAATAATTATATGGTTATCGAAAAAATTCTAAATAACATAACTACCGAGCTAAAAAATATTCCTGGTGTTGTAGGGGTAGTTCTAGGAGGTTCAAGGGCAAGAGGTACAAATCACCAAGATTCTGATATTGATATTGGAATATACTATGATGAATCAGAGAGATTTAATGTAAATGAAATTGATAAAATTGCTACAAAACTAGATGATGAACATAGAAAAAATTTAGTTAGTTCATTAGGAGAGTGGGGACCATGGGTAAATGCTGGAGGATGGTTAATAATTCAAGGATACCATGTAGATTTCATATTTCGTGATATAAATCGTGTATCTAAAGTAATTAATGATTGTTTAAATGGAAAGATTTCATCAAATTATCAGACAGGACATCCACATGCCTATTTAAATGCTATGTATATGGGAGAAGTAGCAATTTGCAAAGTATTAGATGATCCTAAAAACAAAATATCAGAACTAAAAGCAAAAACTATACCATATCCAGAAAATTTAAAGAATGCAATAATTGGTTGCTATATGTTTGAAGCATCTTTTTCTTTGATGTTTACTAAATCAAATATAGATAAGGATGATATTTCATATGTTTGTGGACATTGTTTTAGAAGTATTTCTTCATTAAATCAAGTTTTGTTTGCTTTAAATAATGAATATTGTATCAATGAGAAAAAAGCTGTAAAAATGATAGATACTTTTAAAATTAAACCAGTAGATTATAAGAAAAGAATAGATGAGGTTATTACTTTACTTTCTTCTAATGAGAATAATACAAGAAGAGGATTAGAGATACTTGAAGATCTTGTTAATGAAACAAAAGATTTATGTTAGATAGTTATAGAATATAAATTATAAATAAATGAAAAGTAAGTTTAGATTAGAAGAAGCGTATTAAAGATAATTTCTTCTTTGGAATTAAATCGAAATGCCGTATTATTGGAAAAAAGAATATACGGTATTTTTTAATTATAAATTCAAATATAAAATCAACTTGAATTTATACAAAGTAATTAATAAATTTTTTAGAACAAATTGAATAATCTTATTTGGATAAATATGCTATAATTAACTAATAGTTCTATATGGTTATGATAGATTATCAGTATTCGTAGTGCTTTTAATGATGGCTATACAATGAATAAAAAATATATTATGAATGGAGAAAGGTGAAATGAGTAATGAAATATTGAATGATTTAATATTATCAGTGAAAGATCAAAATCTTCATGTACTTAATATTGTTGTTAGGCAAAATGGTAATATAATTGCAAAATTTGATTTTGAAGAAGAAAAACCAACCCTTTTATATTCTGTAAGTAAAACATTTACATCAATGGCTGTAGGAATTGCAATCAATGAAGGATATTTTGAAATTACGGATCGTGTTATAGATTTTTTCCCTGATATTAAAAGTATACGTATAAATAATTATTTAAGAGAAATGACTATTCATGATTTGCTTTGTATGGGGAGTGGACATGCAGAGTGTCCAGTAATGCAGGCTGATTGGAATAGTGGTAGGAAATGGGATATATCTCAATTATTTTTCGATGAACCTATATTATTTAAGCCAGGCACCCATTTCACATACGATAATTCAGCAACTTACATGCTTTCAAAGATTATAAGTCTTACAACAGGAAGTGACTTAGATGAATATTTAAATGAAAAAGTATTTAAATATTTAGAAATACCAAAACCTAAGTGGGATAAATGTCCAAAAGGGATTCCACAAGGATTCTCTGGACTATATTTAACGGCAGATGAGCTATCTAGATTTGGGCAATTAATACTTGATAAAGGAGTTTTGAATGGTAAGCAACTTATTCCTTCAAGTTATATAGAAGAGGCAACATCTGTTCAAATAAAAACGAATGATTTTAATGCACATTTTGCTACTGCAGATCATCTTCAGGGGTATGGTTATCAAATTTGGATGAATTCATATAATGGTTCATATCGTATGGATGGATTATATGGTAATTATGTAGTGATTTTGCCAGATAAGAATGCAGTTGTAACTTATGTTTCAAATGAGCCCAAGAATATGACAGGAATTCTAGAACTTACATGGAATACTTTAATAGATAAACTATAATTATTTTTAAATTTAAAACTTGTTATGTAAATTTAACTTTGAATAAGCTTTAATTAAGTGAAATTATAAACAATATTGTGTAAAAGGAGAATTAAGAATGAATAAAATCACATGTATTTGTTTAGGGGTAAGAAGTATGGAAAGATCGATAAAGTTCTATAGAGATGGACTTGAATTTAAAACTGATGAAAAGGAAAATAATCCAAAAGTAGTGTTCTTTGATACAGCAGGAACAAAATTTGAACTTTATCCTTTAGATTTATTGGCTGAAGATATAAATGAAGAAAATCCTCCTAAAATAAATAATGGGTTTTCAGGTGTTACATTAGCATATAATGTGGAGTTTAAGGAAGATGTTGATAAAGTTATTGAGTTAGCTAGGAATGCTGGAGCAACTATAGCTAAAGAACCTCAAGATGTATTTTGGGGTGGATATCATGCGTATTTTGCTGATCTTGATGGTTATTATTGGGAAGTTGCATGGGGACCTAATTTTAAGTACGATGAAAATGGGTTACTTATTTTATAAGCTATATATTTGGATTTAGTATGATTGGAGAACATATGAAAATATTAATCTTTGGTATAGTTGCAAGTGGAAAAACAACACTTTCAAGAAAATTGTCTTTAAAATACAATATCCCTTGTTATGAAGGTGATAGCATAGCATGGGGAGGAGAGGGGGAAGAGAGATATAAACGCTCAGATTCTGAGCAATTAAATAGAATTTTAGAAATTGACAAAAAAGGTCAGTGGATAATTGAAGGAACTTATAGAGAAAGTCAAAAATGTTTATTTGATATGGCAGATAAAATTATTTTCCTAGATACTCCATTACATATTAGAAGGGTAAGAATAATTACACGCTTTTTTAAGCAAAGGCTTGGAATAGAAAAATGTAATTACAAGCCTACCTTAGAAATGTTAAAAAATATGTTTATGTGGACAAAGAATTTTGAAATGAAAAGAGATAAATACGAAAATATGCTATTAGGATATGAAGATAAATTGATTAGGATAAAAAGTGTTAAAGAGTTGGATGAGAAATTAATTAGTCCTAAAAAGTAATTATGAAATAAAAGGAAGTGCAATTAAAGTATCTAAAAATAAATTGCATGATATTCCTATATTATCAGTTGTATTATTTTATATATTTAATATGTTTATAATGCAAATTATAGGACAATTTATATTTGTAGGAGATGCTGTTACTATATCTTATCATATGTTTACATATACAGGATTAATGATATTATGTGGAGTTATTATAGTATGTACATGCATAATTATTAAAAAATTAAATGAAGTTAAAGACGCAATTGATAACAAGAAGCAAATTTAAATTACTTTAAATACTATCAATGTTACTTAAAATAATATAGGGTGTTTGATTTGTGTATTAATGGAAACTGATAAGTAAATTTTATTTACAGCATATAAATAGTATATGGAATATATTTGATGAAATAGTATAATTAGGTTGAATATATAAATTGAATTTTGGAGGAAATTCTATGTTAGGACATTTAGGATTTTCATATGTAGGATTAATTTATTTGTTGATGCTATTTATACCTAATATTATATGGACAAAGCATCAGCCAGAAAATTATGATTATAGCAATGAAAATAAAATATTGTTAATATTTGAGCGAGTTGGACAAGTAGCGGTGACAGGTTGTGCTTTAATTTTTTCAGATTTCAATATTACTACATTTTCTTTGTGGAGTTTATGGCTGATTATATCATTAATTTTGATGATTCTATATGAAATATATTGGGTTAGGTATTTCACAGGAGAGCATACTTTAATGGTTTTCTATCGTAGTTTTTGTGGTATTCCTGTTCCTGGAGCAACGCTTCCTGTTATTGCATTTTTGCTACTTGGTATATATGGAAAAGTAATTTGGATGATTATATCTGTAATAATGCTTGGAATTGGTCATATAGGAATACATCTTCAGCACTTAAAAGAGATAAAATAGAATAAAGAAATTTTAGCTTATTATTCGCTTTAATATTATATCAGCAATTAAATAATAAAATTAGCTTTTTATTGAATAAATTGTGTTTGGAAAATATTTTACAATTCATATGTAGTAGAATTGTAAAATTTAAATTAGGAGAGGTTTATGAGTAAATTATTTAATAAATTTAAAAAATATAAAATTACAATATTAGCCTTAGTACTTGCTATTTTTCTACTATATATAATTAATTTCTATATGGAGCATAGTATATTGAAATTTATATTATGGGTATTAGTAATAGTAATCGAAGTAACTCTAATCCAATATGAGAAAAAGTTAAATGAAAAAAAGTAGTATGATTTAAATTATTCAATGTAACTAGTTTATTCATTGAAATTATATTTATAGGTTAATTAATAAATATAGTATTGATACTCTTTTAAGTGTATATATTTTGAAAAATATGTTATAATCTATCCATAATAGGATAAGGTAAAATTTTTACCTATCTAATATATAAATTGAATTTGAAGTTTAAAAGGAGAATAAAATATGCTTGAATATAAATTTGATACTCAGTTATTAATTGAAGGGCATGATCTTTCTGAAGATGAAATAAATGAATATATAACTAAAAATATTGAAGGTGACTGTTTACTTGCAGTTGGTGATGAAGACTTAATAAAGATTCATTTTCATACTAATACTCCATGGAAAGTACTTGAATATGCTGCTTCATTAGGGGATATATATGATGTTGTTATTGAAAATATGGAACGTCAAGAAAATGGATTACAAGGTTAGATGATAAAAAAACAATAAATTATATAATTAAAAATATAAAGTTTTATATAATTGATTTTAATGAACTAAGAAGTAAATTTAAATATTATTTTATGAAATGCCGTATTATTCAAAAGTGAATATGCGGTATTTTTTATTGAAATATAAATTTTCAAATTATATAAGAATCTATAAAATATAAGAGGATATATAAGAAATCTATTAAATATAAGAAGAATAATTTTAAATTAGTTATAGATAATTATTAAAATAGTTTATCGAAAATTTAATAGTTATTATAAAGAAATATATGTAATTATATGGTTAATTAGTTTATAATTGTATTAATGCATTGGTAAAAGGGGAATGTTAAATGAAAAAAATAACAAGCAATAGACTGATATTAAGACAATGGCAGGAAAGTGATAGTAAGGATTTATATGAATACGCAAAAAGTAATTTAGTAGGTCCAAATGCGGGGTGGTCACCTCATAAAGATGAAAATGAAAGTAAAGAAAAAATAAAAATGTTCATACGTAATAATGATACTTATGCTATAGTCTTAAAATCTGAAGATAAAGTTATTGGTAGCATTGGATTGCATAGGAGAAAGCCTGATATTAATTTGAATAATTTATCCCAAAGAGAAATAGGATACGTTTTGAATCCTAAATATTGGGGGAATGGCTATGTACCTGAAGCTGTAAATTGTTTGCTTAATTATGGATTTAACGAATTAAATTTAGATTTAATTTGGTGTGGTCATTTTGATTTTAATAACAACTCTAAAAGAGTAAATGAAAAGTGTGGATTTAAATATAGGTTCACTAGAAGAGAAAAATTAAAATTTTTAAATAATAAAGAGGTTAATATACTTTATTACAGTATTTTTAAATCAGAATATTTTGCTTAACCTTTTATCATATCTTTGAAACATTAAAAATAAGTAAATAAAATTAAATTGTACTTTCTTCTTTTAAATCTATAGCTATAATTTATTATAAAAAATTAAAGATTAAATGGAAAGTTGGATATTTATAATATGAATAGTATTGAAGATTTAATTTTTAAACTAGAAAATCAATTGCTGAAACATCATCAATTCGTAGCTCAGTATGGAGATATATTGATGGAAATTGGAAGATGATTTTTCATCAGGGTACTTTTGTAGTTACTAAATAATTATTTAAAGTAACTATAATAATGGTAGATTTGTAGGAGTAACTAATGGGGCTAAGGGACTTGTTTGATGAGCAAAGGAAACCATTAAATAAAATTCATATTGTAAAAAGATTTGAGTATATAAGAGAGGGTTTTATAAAATTTTTAAGTGGGGATTATATATGAATATAATAATAAAGCAGGTTACTGATAATGAAGCAAGAAAAATTTCTAAATGGATTTATAAAGAACCTTACTCAATTTATAGTTTGGATGGAAATAATAACTGCATAAGGGAACTTCTTAATGGGGATTATTATTCAGCAGTAGATATGAAAAATAGTATAGTTGGATACTATTGCTTTGGTAGATCTGCTCAAGTTCCAATTGGCCATAAATACGATGTTTACAATAATAAAAGTATAATGGATATAGGGTTAGGAATAAATCCAGAATTTTGTGGACAAGGACTTGGAAAAGAATTTTTAAAAATAGGATTAGATTTTGCTAGAGAGGAATTTAATGTGAAAGAATTTCGTTTAACAGTAGCAAGTTTCAATAAACGTGCAATAAAAGTATATGAAAGAGTAGGATTTAGAAAAGTCTATTCTTTTATGAGAATTTCTCATATTAATGCAATTGAATTTGATGTTATGATCTTAAATGAGTAATAAATTTAGTGGTTAAGTTTTAATTATTATTTATAGTATAACTAATATAGTAAAACTGAGAGGTTGAGGTAATGAGAGATAAAGATATAAATAGGATTTTAGAAAAAATAAATGAGATTAACGACTATTCAGGAGTTGTATCAATTAAAGAAAATAAAAATATACTTTTAAAAAAAGCATTTGGTCTTGCTGATATAAGTAATAATATTGAAAATACAATTGATACACGCTTTGGAATAGCATCTGGAGCTAAACTATTTACAGCAATAGGTATATGTAAATTAATTGATAGTAAAGTGATAACTTTTGATACATTATTAAAAGATTGCTTAGATTTAGAACTACCATATTTCGATAAAGGAGTAACTATACATCACTTACTAACACACACTTCAGGAATCCCAGATTATTTTGATGAAAATACAATAAGTAATTTTGATGAGCTGTGGAAAAAAACTCCTATGTATCTTCTTAGAGAACCTAAAGACTTTATTCCAATGTTTAAAAATTCAGCTATGATGTTTAGTCCGGGAGAAAAGTTTCATTATAACAATGCAGCCTTTATAGTATTGGCTCTAGTAATAGAAAATTTAACTAAAAATAGATTTATAGAATTCATTAAAGAGAATGTTTTAGATGCACTTAATATGGTTGATTCAGGTTATTATTCTCTTGATATTTTACCTAAAAACTGTGCATATGGATATATTAAGAATAAGGATGGAAAATATAAAACTAATATATATTCAATACCAGTTATAGGTGGAGGAGATGGAGGAATATTTGTAACAGCAGAGGATATAAGCAAATTATGGGACGGATTATTATCATTCAATGTTTTAAGTGAAGAAACAACAAAGAAATTATTAACACCACATGTACATGTCCATAATGATGTTTATTATGGGTATGGAGTATGGATTATAAAAAGGGAAGATAAGATACTAAAATATTATATTACTGGTAGTGATCCAGGTGTAGCTTTTATGTCGTCATTTTACCCAGATACTAAAATAGAAGTTACATCTTTATCAAACAAAGAATTTGGACCTTATGATATATCAATGTTTGTTGAATCAATTATTGAGAATTCAGAGAAGTGATTATATTGAGTTAAATAAATAATTATATTTAAAAGGAATATGAAATTATGAGAGAAAAAATGAGTATTAAAAGAGTAGGTATAGGTACTATATCATTGATATTGAGCATATTTGGAATAGCCTTTTCATTCACTTATTTAGGAAGTAATTCTATAGGCGAAGAAATACTTCATGAAATTGGAGTATCATTTCCAACAATGATAGTGTCAATAATATTATTTTTAATATCTATAGTTATAGGACGTAAGTTTAAAAATAATTTTGGTTCTAATTTGGAATTGTATTAGCTATATGTTTTACAGTATTAAAGTTGCATTAGCTATAAAAAGTGCGTTTTTTAGTATATTTTAGAATCAATATAAATTTCTATTCTAAAAAGCGAAGTAGATAATATAATGGAGATATATGAAATGAAAATATTAATAATTAATGGCAGTCCACATAAAGGGAATACATGGCGTTTAACCGAGGAAGTAAAAGAACAAATAGCAATTCTCGATAATACAGTAAAATATGAGGAGGTACATTTAAGCAAATTAAATCTTCCATTCTGTACAGGTTGTAGCGCGTGTTTTAGAAAAGGACATGCTTTTTGCCCTCATAATAAGTATATTCAGCCTATTATGGATAAAATTGAAGGTTGTGATGGAGTGATTTTTTCTGTTTCCTGTTTTCAAGGTGCTATTACTGCCCTTACTAAAAATTTTACCGACCATTTAGCATTTTTGCTTCATCGCCCCAGATACTTTAATAAAAAAGCTTTAATTATTTCAACTACAGGTGGTGTCTCTGCAAATACTGTTACACAATCTCTTGCCAATACTTTACCGGGGTGGGGTTTTAATAAATGCTATCAACTGCCTATTGTTGCATTAAGTTGGAACGACTACAAACCAACTGAAAAACATAAGAAAAAGGCATATAAAATATCGAAGGCATTTTATATGAATCTAAAATCAAAAAAACTTCATTCTCCCAAAATTGGAGTTTTAATTCCTTTCAACTTATTTCAAGCCATGTGTGAAGAATATGCACCTGGAACAGAATACTCAACACAAGACGGAGTTTTTTGGAAAAAGTATGTCGGAATGAGATATGCTCCAGGAATTCCATTGCCGATATACAAAAGGGCGATTGGGAGGATTATCTATCAGATAGGAAGATATCTTTCATCAAAGATGATTATAACATATAAAAAATGAATATACGGTATTTTTCAGTGTGCAATTCAGAAATAACTCGAAATATGCTTATAAAAGATATGATATAAAATGTAAGGTTAAATAACGAAAATAGTACAAAAGCATAAAAATAAATTAAGATAAGGCTTATAAAAAATAAATAGTTTTTCTTAGTGTTAAGATATTTTATTATGGTTATGTTGAAAATAATATTATTTTGTGTTATGATTGTGTAAAAATAGTGAAATAAATATTAAATTTGCCGCCGGGTAAATAAATTAACGTTATGCTTCATATCATTAGGCCATAGAAGATATGAAGTTATAACGTTTTTTATTTTATATTAAACAATCTAAAGAATTACAAATGAAAGGAATGCAGTTTATGGAAAAATTTTTAGTTAAAGAATGTAGTTTAAAAGAGGTAGAAAAAATTAAAAGCATAAGTGAAAAAACATTCTATGAAACATTTGCTAATGAGAATACAAAAGAAGATATGGAAAATTATTTAAAAGAAAATTTTTCATACGAAAAGATAGAGAGTGAAGTAAAAAATGATTACTCAAAGTTTTATATTGTAGAAAATGATAAAGATGTAGTTGCATATATGAAAGTTAATTTTGATA
Organism: Clostridium mucosae; assembly: GCF_024622765.1. Classification (NCBI taxonomy): domain Bacteria; kingdom Bacillati; phylum Bacillota; class Clostridia; order Eubacteriales; family Clostridiaceae; genus Clostridium; species Clostridium mucosae. Next base: position 399,889 of record NZ_JANKAF010000001.1, read on the forward strand.
ATGCACAAACAGAAAAAGGTCATGATAATACATTAGAAGTTCAAAGGATTTATGTTCTACATGAATATAAGGGTAAGAGCATAGGTAAAATGTTAATGAAAAAAGCAATAGAAATTGGAAAAAATAATAATTTAAGTTATATTTGGTTAGGTGTTTGGGAAAACAACATAAGTGCTATAAAATTTTATGAAAAACAGGGATTTGTAAAATTTGATACACATGTTTTTAAACTTGGTGATGATGAACAAACAGATAATTTAATGAAGTTAGTATTATAGATATTTTTAATTAAATTAGATATATTATTTAATGATTATAAAGGGGCTGTTGCATAATTAAAAATGTAAAATTTAGAATGTAGAATTAAGGTGAAAACTACTGAAAGTAGTTTTTAAATAATATAATTTTAAGTATTTTAGTATGAAATACCACCTTAATTTTAAATTATACATTCTACATTTTACATTGTATGATTTTCTGCAACAGCTCATTACATTCTAATGCTTACCTCACCAGAAGATAATAACCTAATAGATCCATCTTCCATTTTAACTTTAAGTCTACATTCATCATCAATTTCAAGAACTGTAGCTTTTTCTGAAGATTTACTAGATAGTATACTTACTTCTTTATTAATTAATATAGATCTTCTTTTATAAGGTTCTAGGAAGGATTTATCTTCTATATGTTTGTAGTAGATCCAAAAGCATTCTAAAACTTCAGCTATAAGTTTACTTCTAATGTCAATAGATGCAGAAGAGTTATCTTCAAAAATTCCAGTTGCAATATCTTTAATTTCTTCAGTGAAGCCTTCTTTTGGTATTATTACATTAATACCAATACCTAAAACCGCATAATCAATTATACCGCTTTCAAAATCAAAAGATGCTTCTGTTAATATTCCACATACCTTTTTATTATCACAATATATATCATTAACCCATTTTATTTTAGCTTCCTTATCAGAAATAGCTTCTATAGCTTCAGCAACAGCAACAGCAGTAGCAGCAGTAATAAGAAATGCCTTTGAAGCATGCATTTGTGGTCGTAAAAGAATGCTCATATAAATTCCTGTACCTTTAGGAGAGTGAAACTTCCTACCAAATCTTCCTCGTCCTTCAGTTTGTTCTTCTGAAATAATTACAGTACCTTCTTTTTCACCATTAATTGCAAGTTCCTTTATTGCACTATTAGTTGAACTAATTGTCTTATAAACATTAATATTAAAATTATTATCTTTTTTATTCAAGTATTTAGAAATGCTTTGTGACGATAAAATATCTGTATCAGTAGAAAGACAATAGCCTTTGTTAGGCACAGCATAAATATTATAACCTTCATTTTGTAATGATTTAATTGCTTTCCAAATGGCATTTCTACTTACTGAAAGTTCTTTGGCAAGATCAGCACCAGATATATAATTTCCTTTATTATTTTCAAGTACGCTTAAAGTTTTATCTTTTACACTCATGTTTTCACCTATTTTATTTTCAGTATTGTTATCTTATAAATATATTATAACACAATTATTGTCACCTTAAAATATTAAAATGGTTGACTGTTGTGAAAATAAAAAGTATTATATAAAATATGTTAGATTATTTTATAAAAGATTTTGCAAAATCATTAACTAAAATAAGTAGCAAAAGAAATAAAAAGTTAAACAATATATTATATCGGATGTGATTTCATAGAATCAATAAAGACTGGGGGATTAATATGAAAATAAAAGAATTAACCAAAATGTCAATTTGCATAGCAATAATTTGTATATCATCATATATTTCTTTTCCACTGCCATTTACACCTACAATGATAACTGCACAAACAATTGCAATTAATTTAGTAGCATTAATACTTACGCCTAAGCAATCATTTGTAGTTGTTCTATTATATATATTTTTAGGCGCTTTTGGATTACCTGTTTTTTCAGGAGGAACAAGTGGATTTGGAAGATTATTTGGACCAACAGGTGGATTTATATTAGGATTTTTAGTTATAGCTCCATTAATGAGCTATTTAAAGGGTAAAAGCAATAGCTTTAAAAGATATGTTTTTGTAACAATATTTATTGGAATGATTGTGTTGTATGGTTTTGGATCAATATATATGAGTTTAATACAAAAAATAAGTATTATGTCTGCATTATCCTTAGCAGTATTTCCATTTATAATTGGAGATATTTTTAAATGTATTTTAAGTTCGTACTTGGCTATAAAATTAAACAGAATGTTAAAGTTTTAAAGTTGAAATTATTGTGAAATATTAAAACTTATTATTTTAGAATTAAATAACATGGTATCAAAAAAACTAGATGTACAATTCATAAATTAATGTACATACGAATAACCTATTTAAGAAAGAAAATTTTTATGGAGGTATATATGTGGGGTACTATGTTAGAGTAGAACCTAATGTAACAATTTATGTAGAGGATATTAATCCATGCGGCAATAAGACAATATTATTTTTACATGGTTGGCCTGGAAGTCATAAACTATTTGAGTATCAATTTGATAATTTACCTAAAATGGGATATAGATGTATCGGAATAGATACTAGAGGATTTGGTGATTCAAGTAAGCCTTATGAAGGATATGACTACAATAGATTATCAGATGATGTTAGATGTGTGGTTGAATCATTAAAATTAAAAGATTTTACATTGGCAGGACATTCAACCGGTGGAGCCATAGCAATTAGATATATGAGCCGTCATAAAGGGAGTGGAGTATCCAAGCTTGCACTTTTTGCAGCAGCAGCACCGAGTCTTATCAAGCGTCCCAATTTTCCATATGGAGCAGAAAAAGAAGAAATAATCAAAATTATTCAAGGAACAAATACTGATCGTCCTAAAATGCTGAGAGATTTTGGAGATATATTTTTCTTTCAAAATATATCACAACCATTATCTGATTGGTTCTTTCAATTAGGATTACAGGCAGCAGGGTGGGCAACTGCAGCTATTGCAAATACATGGATAGATGAAGTGCTATTTTCAGATTTAGGAACAATAAGTGTTCCAACTTTAATAATACATGGTATTCATGATAAAGTTGTTCCCTTTGAACTGGGTGAAGTACAAAATCAAAGTATTAAAAATTCAAAGATAATACCATTTAAGTATAGTGGTCATGCGTCATTTTATGATCAACGAGATAAGTTTAATGAAGAATTAATAAAGTTTATAGAAGAATAAATTTTTCAACATAGAATTTATTATTAAAATATAATGAATGAGAATGATTGTTAAGATACCGTATTGTTCAAAAAATACGGTATTTTTTTATGATAAAATCAAGATATGCTACCTAAAAAAATCTAAATCAATATGTTTATTGTGCTATATAGAAGATTTCATAAATAAAGTTTATTTAAATTACTAGTAAAGCACAAAGGATTTGTGATATCATTTACATATAAACCAAATAATGGCTAATAATCTTTTTTATATTTATAAATTAAATAAAGTTGATTATAGGTTAAGCAAAACTTAAGAAAGTGTTTATAGGTACTTTAATTGCAATAAGTGCATGTTTTTTGATTGTTATATTACATTATAATTTATATACTGCATTAAGGTCTAAGCTATTAAGGATTGGACATATAAAATCTGCATTCACAGCAAAAATCAATGTAGTAGTTTATTAAATAAGACAAGGGGATATCTTTGGAATTGATGCGGTTCTCATTTATTAATAAGAGTGGTGATAATAAAAGTAAAATAATACGAATTGAAAAAATTGAGAGCGTGAATTTATTGGATAATTAAAGTTTATTTATTATTAAATGGAGGTATAAAAATGTCAAAAGAAAAATTACTACCAATTTCAATTTTTAGCTTAGCGATTTCACTTATTATTAGTACTTCAATAATAGCTAATAGCATAGAAAATAATGGGAGGTTTGTTGGAGAGGGGATAAGCCAAGGATTATTTAATTATAGTAATGTAATTAATGAAGAAAATATAAATAATAATTTAGATAAAAAGGAGGTTTTAAGATTATCTGATGCAGCTACTTATTTAGGTATTACTGAAGAAAGATTAATGCAAGCAATAAATAAAGAGGAAGCCAATATACCCTATGTAAAGATAGGAGATGATTTTATATTTAGTAAAAATGCATTAGATAAGTGGGTTGAAACATCAAAATTTAAGATGTAATACTAATTATATTATTGAAATTACGTAACTAAAAAAGTGCTTCCTGAATAATGAATAAGTCTAATTTCAGTTTGCAAAGAGTAATATTAGAAAGTAGTTATAAATTAGTAATCTTATATTATAAAGGAGATAAATATGAAAAAGCTTATATTTATTATTATAGCAATAATATTTGGTGCTATTACAATTGGATGTGAAAGCAAATCTATAGGTGAATTATCATTCCAAGGATCTAGTCAAAGTTGGGAAGCAACTATAAATTATGATAATAATAATAAATGCAAAGTTAATATAAAATATACTGGAATAGAAAAGCCTCCTATGGATGTAGAATTTACTATTGAAGATTTATCAGGCAATACTAGCGGTGGATATATGGAATATGGGGAAGTATTAAATAAAGTAGGTGGGTTTTCTTTAGAAAAGGAGCATGATTATAAACTATCAAAGTACGAAAATAAAGACAAGTTAGCAATAGTTATGAAATGGAATAATAATGAAGAAACTATCGAATTAAATCAAGAATGGGATAATTAAATCTTCTAAGGCTTTCATAAAATTTAATATTAAGAAAAATAATTATTTAAAATATAAATTTAAAAAGAGGACTAAGATGTGAGTTTAAAAATAAGAAGATTTGATAATAATGATTCAGATATTGTATCAAAGATAATTTGTAGAAATTTTTTAGAAGTAAATATAAAGGATTATCCCAAAGAAGAAATGGAATCTTTAGTTAAGCTTTATAATAGTGAAAAGATATTAAATATAGCAAGTTATACTCATATGTATGTTGCATGTATAGATGATAATGTTGTTGGATGTGGAGCTATATCAAGTTTTTGGGGAAGTAAGGATGAAAGTATATTATTGGCTATATTGTTGTACCTGAATTACAGGGGAAAGGCATAGGCAAATTAATAATTAAACATTAGAAAAAGATGAATATTTTTTAAGAGCAATAAGAGTAGAAATACCAGCATCGATTACTGCATGTGAGTTTTACAAAAAGATGGGGTATGACTATAAAAATGGAGTAAATGAACTAGATTACCAAAAGAATTAGAAGTGGTAGATATAGTAGTTAAAGACGGCGTTGCTTATGTTAATATACATGAAAGTGTTCCTTTTTCTAAACATGGAAATTATGGATCAAGCACAGTAACAAGGCATATTATCTATTCAATAACGGCTACATTAGTTTTAAATGAAACATTTGGTATTAAAAAGGTCAAACTTGAAGGTGATATAGGAGATATATTATATGGTATTGATACAAGGAATATAATAGAGTTAAATATGGATTTGATTAAAGAAAACAAGTAAATAGCTATAAATTATATTTGATTTTTTGCAAGGTAAACATCTGTTTTAAAAATATTTGCATGGAAGGTAAAAAGCATGAATTATGAAGAAGTTTTAAAGTGTATTTCTAAAGAGTATAAAAATATATTAAGAGATAATTTAATAGGTATTTATGTACACGGATCAATTGTATTAAATTGCTTTAACTTTGATAAAAGTGATATTGACTATATAGTTGTAGTTAATAAGCCATTAACAGAAGATATAAAACTAAAACTTATGGATATTACCATAGAGTTAAATAAGCAAGCTCCACCAAAAGGGTTAGAAATGAGTATAGTTTTAAAGGAGTATTGTACTAATTTTATATATCCAACTCCATTTGAGTTACATTTTTCTAACAGGCATGTTGATTGGTATAATAATGATTCAAAAGATTATTGTGAGAAAATGATTGGATTTGATAAAGACTTAGCTGCACATTTTACTATAATAAAAAATGCAGGAATAGTTTTATATGGATTGCCAATAAATCAGGTGTTTGCTGAAGTTCCTAGAGAAGATTATTTAGATAGTATTAAGAATGACATATCTGAAGCTAAATCAGAAATTTATGATAATCCAGTATATATTATTCTAAATTTATGTAGGGTGCTAGCATATGTTAGAGATAACTTAAATCTTTCTAAAAAGCAAGGTGGAGAATGGGGAATATGTAATTTAAATAGATGCTATCATAAAATTATAAATGAGGCTCTGTATAGTTATAAGACAAACGAAATAATGAAAGTAGATGAAGAGGAAGCTAAAAGGTTTTGCGAGTATATGCTTAATGAGATTAATTAGTATAGTGCTTAGTAGTGATAAAGGAGCAAAATTAATGATATATATCACAGTTATAAATGATGAATTTAAGAAGAGAATATTAGATTTTCTATATGAAGATGAATTGTTCAATGTATTCCTAATTAATATTATAGAAAATCAAATTGAAGATATTGGAGAACTGTATATCGAAGAGTCAGATGATGAAATTAATAGTATACTTTATATAAAATTTGATGGTAATTCTTATTTTACAAGCTTTTGTACAAGAAGTGAAACTGGTTATAATGAAATTGCAAAGCAACTTGAAATATTAAACTATAAAAGAATTCTATTGGCTGGAAAGAGTAAAGATGTATCTAAAATATTAGTCTATGTTGGTAAAGATGTGATATCTGCTTTAAATATCTATTATAGATTCGATATAAGCAAATATTTTAAACAAACTGTAATACCAGATATTAAATTTAGACAGGCTACTTGTGCGCAAGATGATATGAGTAAAATTAGTGAATTTATGATTGTTTTTTTTGAACCTACAAATGAGCAGGAGATTGCAGACATAACTGATAAAAGAAAGTTAATTGAAGATATAAAGGTAGGAGTATATTTTATCGAATATAAGGGACAACCAATAGGTATGTCTAGATATAGTGGAGAAAGTAAAAATTATATTGATATTACAACAGTCTATATTGACCCTAATTATAGAGGAAAAGGTTTTGGTAAAAAACTAATGGGATATATGATAGATAATACTATTACTGCTAATAAGATACCAGTAACACAAACTTCATCATTAAATATTATTGCAAGAAAGACTTACGAGTCTTTGGGATTTATTAAGCAAGATGATTACTTATTTGAATTTATATCGTAAACATAATAAATGAAAAAAAATTAGACATTATCAATAATTTATAAGCTATATAATTAAGAAATTAAAAGGTTGCCTTTAGCAATCTTTTTTATTTACATATTAGAAAAGTGACAAATAGTTTGTTTGATATACGTTATATATAGTATAAGGCTTTACAGAAGGGAGTGATTTAATGGATGATTCACTAATAATTAAATACATCAAAAGAAAAAATGAAGAAGGATTGGAATTATTATTAAAAGAGCACGGTGGATTAATCAAGGGGATAGTTCATAAGCATCTTAAGAATATAAGCTACTATGAAGATGAATGTATAGATGATATATTACTTTCAATTTGGGATAATATTAGTTCTTTTGATTGCAAAGGTTCATTTAAGAATTGGATAGCAGTTATTTCAAAATTTAAAGCAATTGATTATAAGCGTAAGTATTTAAAGCTAAATAGTTTTGAGGATATTGATAATATTGTTATTTCAGATAAAAGTAATTTAGTAGAAGATATTATTTTAAAAGAATTTAAGGAAGAGGTGTATTCAATATTAAATAATTTGAAAGAAAATGATAAAAATATTTTTACTAAATACTATATAGAAAATAAAAAGGTAGATGAAATTTCAGAAGAAATGAATTTGGCAAAACATCAAGTTTATAATCAACTATCAAGAGGTAGAAAAAAGCTTAGAAAAATATTAAAAGAGATATATTGAATTGAGGTGAATTTATGAAAAGTATTTATGATAAATTTAATAAGGTTGAAATGAATTTAGATGAATATGAGGAGTTTTTCCTTAATGAAGATGAAATTAATATTATAAAAAAACGATTAAGTAGTAAGCTTAATAAAAAAAGAAAATATAATTATAAGCCACTTGTAGCTACATTAGCAGGAATATTTATTTTCTCTATTCTTTCAAACAACGATGTAGTTAGTGCAGGTATAGAAAATATATCCAGAAACTTAAGGCAGTATTTTAGAAAAGAAATCAATAGAAATTTTAGTGAGTACATTACTCCAATAGGTACAACAGTTACAGATAAAAACATTAGTATAACAGTAAATGAAATTATAGTTGATGAAGATCTAATAATTATTAATGAAACTTTAGACTACTCTAAATTAACTGAAGAAGATGGCCTTTTATTTAAAAATAAGGAAAGATATACAAGATCACAAGAAACAGATGTTGAAGTAAATATAAATGGTGAAATTTCTAAACAGGCATATTCAGATTTATATAATGTTTCTGATGATGTTATTAATATGATTAGTATATATAGTTTTAATGATATAAATTTAGATAATACTTTAGATATAAAAATTAAATATAAGTTTTACGATTTTGTTCCAAATGAAATGAAGCCAAATTCAGGCACAGTATATCCTATAGAAGGTAATTGGAAATTTAATTTTAGTATTAATGCAGATGATATTAAAAAGTCAATACAAAGGGTAGAGCTTGATGAAAATAATATAATTGAAATGCCAAATGGAGATATTGTTAAAATTACAGAAGCAAGTAGATCTGATATTTCATTTAAATTTAGGTATGAAATTATAACAAATGAAAAAGAAGATTATTATAGTAGTTCATATTTTTATGCTGTCGATAATGATGGAGAAAGGTTAGAGGGAAGTACAAGCAACTATAATTTTAGAGATTTTAGTGGATATTCTCAATATATTATGAAGGATAGACCTCAAAATAAATTTACTATAAAAGCTGTTGGAGGGAAAAATACAGTAACTGTAGATTTTGACGATTATTAATAAAAATATTTTTTGAAATTGAATAATAATGTGTATATGATATAATTTATATAGTATATTTTATGAATGTGAGATGGATAAAATGAATTATAAAGAACTACAGCCTGAGTGTGAAAAGTGCTTTGGATTATGTTGTGTTGCATTATACTTTTCATCTATGGATGGATTCCCAGTTAATAAGGATGCAGGTAAACCTTGTATTAATTTAGCAGGTAATTTTAAATGCAAAGTTCACGAAAATCTTAATAAGAAGGGGTTAAAAGGTTGCATAGCATATGATTGCATTGGTGCTGGACAAAAGGTAGCTCAAGTTACTTATTCAGGACATGATTGGAAGGAAAAACCTGAGTCTTCAAAAGAAATGTTTGATGTTTTTATTATTATGAAGCAACTACATGAAATGCTTTGGTATCTTAATGAAGCTGTTAGGCTACAATATAATAGTAATATTAATAAAGAGAAGCTGATTAAAAAAATAGAAGAAATAAAGAACTTAACACATTTAGAAGCAAAATCAATCTTAAAGTTAGATTTAATATCAATTAAGGTAGGAGTTAATACTTTGCTTTTACAAACTAGTGAATTCTTAAGGAAAAAAGTTAATAACGGAAAAAACACTTTAAAAGGTAAAAAAGCTCTAGGTGGAGGTCTAAATCTTATGGGCTCTGATCTTAGAAAAAAGGATTTAAAAGGAGTAAATTTAAGTGGGGCTTTTCTAATTGCAGCAAATTTAAGAGGAGTAGATTTAAGCTTTACAGACTTAATTGGAGCAGATTTAAGAGATGCAGATTTAAGTGGAGCTAATTTAAGCAATAGTATTTTTATAACTCAAGCTCAAATTAATAGTGCAAAAGGTGATAGCAATACAAGATTACCTAAATCTATTACTAAACCAAGCAACTGGTAGAAAATGAAGTTTCCAAATATAATTTAGAAATAACTAATGAAATATATAAGATTATAAAAGATAAAAGGCAATAAGAAAATCAATGACAGAAAGTATCGTATTTTCATAATGAAGGTACGATATTTTATAATTTATATGAAAGTACAATAAATCAAAACTTTAAAGATGCAATTGATTAAATTACTTATATTTAAAAATATAATCGGAGGTAGCTTATGATCATTACTGATAGAGTAATTCGAGGTGAAAATTTAATATATCTAGTAAATGATCGTGTTCATAAAGATGGTAGTTATTATAATACACTTATTATGGGAAAATGGTAGAAATTATATATTTTGAATAATATATATGAAAAATAAAAGGACTAGAGAGTATAAACTAGGTCTAATCCTTAATATTTATTTAATCATATTTCATAATATACTATTATTAGCTGATAGTAATATAAATTCCTAATTATATATTTATAGATTCTAATCTATGACAGGCTATTTTGAGAATTCTCCTAAAAATAGAAATTTAAGAATCTTAAATTTCCTAATTATATAAAGAGCAAATGGTAGACAAAAAGAACCAATAAATAAATTACATATTAAAAATATGCTATAGTTAGATATTTTTAATATGTATGTTATTAAAATCATTGATGCTATTTGGAAAAACCATGAAAAAATATATATATCTATAGAATATCTTCCTAAAAATGATAGTATATTACACATACTTGAATTTTTTAATCCTTCTATTACGATAAGCACCAATATCATACCAGATAATCCACAAAGAAAATTCAAAGTGTTCAAAAGATACTTTGTTATAAATATTTGATTAGTAATTAAATATGAATAGAAAAATACACATGCTATAGAAATCATAAATAGAAAAATTTTTTTGTAATTAGAAATTTTATTATGAAATATATCTTTATTAGCAAAACAATATTTTCTAAAATAAAGTCCTATAAGAAAATATACTAAAAAGAAAGTAACTCTATTAAGTGATAGAAAATAAATTTCTTTAGGAAAAAATATGTTTATTAGTACTCCTAATGTAAGAATAAATCGCATAGGTAATTTAACAATAATTGGTGAGATTATACTAATTATAAATAAAGTATATAAAAACCAAAGAGCTCCCATGATTCCGTTTTCAGGATATAAGAATATTGTTTTAATCATATTTATTAAATCTTTACTAGAATTAGGCTGGTTAAGTATTATTTTAAAAACAATAATCATTAGGTTGGTTGCAATGGACAAAGTTAAAAACGGAATACCAAGTCTATAAAATTTATTTTTTATGAAACTAAAGTAGTCTTTCTTTAAATCCATATCTAAAATTTTAAGTGATAAAAATCCCGACACTAGAAAAAATAATGGCATATGCATAGAATAAATTAATTGAACTAAAAATTCATAAGTATAAGGTCTTTTTAAGAATGAAGGAGTAGCAGCATGTCCTACAAAGACTAATATAATAGCTATTCCTTTAATATATTCAATTTCTTTAATAGTGTTTTCTTTTTGCATAAAATATTCATCCCCAAAAAATATACTTTAATACTATATAATATATCATGCTCAATAATAATATTCAAATAAAATAAACTTAATACCGTGATAAGTTAACAGTCTTTATTACGGTCATTGAACAAGGAGAGGTGTATAAAATAAATGATGAATGTAAATAATGATGTGTTGAATCAGTATATTGTTTTAAAAAAATATATAAATGATAAAGAAAATAAGAAGATAAAAGAGTTAGAAGATATTTGTATAAATGAAGATAAAGTAAATTTAAAACTGGAATTAGAATATAGAACACAAATTAATAAAGACTATAAAAAAGAGTCAAATGATATAAATGAGTTTTTATATTACATCAATGATAAGTTAGTTGGATATTTAGGAATTTCATGCTTTGGTGGAAATATTGCTGAAATTAATGGGATTGTTCATCCTGATTTTAGAAGAAGAGGGATTTTTACTAAGTTAACAGATATGGCTATAGAAGAATGTAAAAGAAGAGAGTTTGATAAAATATTGCTACTTAGTGATGATAAATCAAATTCTGCAATGAGATTTATAAAGAATATAAATAAATCTAGCTATTCATTTTCAGAGTGTAGAATGGAGTGCATTAATTGGATTGTATATGAAAACAATAAAAACATTTTTTTAAGTAATGCAAAAAATAAGGATATAGATCAAATAGATAATTTAAATGAAGTTTTCTTTGGAGAAGCCTGTAATGAAATGTTATTACCAGAAGATGAAGAAAAAAATAACATTATTACTTATCTAATTAAAGCAGATGATGAAGTAATTGGTAAAATAAAAGTAAGTAAGGAATTCGATTCAGCATTTATTAGTGGGTTTGGAATAATTCCTGAATTTAGGAATAAAGGATATGGAAGAGCAACTTTGATGCAAGTTTTAAATATTTTAAAGCATGATGGAATAAATAAAGTTGCCTTGGATGTAGAGATAAAAAATAATAATGCAATACATTTATATAAATCTTGCGGATTTAAAGAAAAATCAACAATGAATTATTATGAGGTAAAAATTTAAATCTAAATAAATACAATATTAATATGTTAAATATGATTTTTGTAATTGTAAAATGAAGAGTTCTTAAAGAAAGCTAAAAGCATCTTTAAGAACTTTTTTTATAATCTTTTAACCTTAAATAATAAATGTTTTAATGCGTGTAACATCTTTTAATAATAATATTTTATTGAAAAACGATAAAATATTATTGACTTACTATAATCAATAAATTATCATATAAGTATATAAGGTGAAAGGTAGTGCTATGAAAAAGAAATCGATAAGTTTGATAATTTCAATTTTAATATTATTGGAAAGTACTCTTTTTATAGGATGTACAAGTTTCCAAGGCAGGAGTAAGTCAAGAGGATATAATTTAATTGTTATTAATAATAGTAAAGAAGGAATAAATAGTTTTGGATATAAAGAGAGGAATTCTTCTGGGGGAGCAGCATACGCAGATAATAGTTCGATAAAATCAGGTGATAATATGAAGTTTCTTATGAATAGTAATGAATTTTCTTTATCTGTTAATGATAAAAATAACAACACATTTTATAGTCAAAAATTTAATGTTGATTTTACTAACAAAGAAAAAGTATATAAAGTTTCAGTAGAAAAAAATGAAGATGGGATATGGGAATTTAACTTTATAGATTATAAATAATTTATAAAGTACAAACTATACGGGCTAAAAACTAAATTATACTTATAAAAAATGGAGTGAGGGATATGGAAAAATTTAATATTAAGTTAAAATCACGTATAAAGAAATTATGGCTAGGATTTCTTATATTATTTGTAATAATAAATTTTATTCTTAGACCATTAGGATACAAGATACTTATCTACAAAGTTAGCCCTAGTTTTTTTAGTTATATATTGATTTTAGGATTAATATACTTGATAATACTTTTTGATTTTAAAAAGCATAAATGGATAAAGGGTGCTTATAGTATGTTTGCTATAATTTTTATTTTATCAAGCATTTTATTTTATATGCTTTTTTATAGTGAAACCAAGTATTTTACATTTAAATCACCAAATAAAAATAATACTTTAGTAGTAGAAGAAAAAGCATTTCTTTTATCAGGATATAGTAACTTTTATGAAAGAAAATTTGGAATATTTATTAAATCTTTAAATGAATGTATTTCTACTGACGATGGGTTTAGACCTTTTTCAAATAATCAATATAAAATCACATGGGTAGATAATAATACTATTAAATTAGAATATGATTTTGGAAGTTTAGGAATATGGAAGGTTGAATTTATAGATCTTGATTAAATTAAAAAGGAGTATGTTACTATGATTACTTTACTTAATCCTACAAGTCTATTGCTTGGTTTAATTGCTTGGATACTTCCAATTATTAACCTTATGCAATTTAAAAAACATGAAAATAGGAGCTGGATTATTCTTTCAATTATTAGTATTAGTTCTTGTGCAATTTCTTTATTTCTACAGATTATTTATAACAATCATTTGGTTCAAATCAATGATTGGTCTGCTCTTATGGATATAACTGATGCATTAGTATTCGTATCAGCAGTTTTACTTGTAGTTACTATAAGTTTAAATGCAGTAACTACATTCATATATTATAAAAAATCAGAAAAGTAATGTATCAAACCTCAAGTCATAACGTTATATAATTATTATTTTTTTACTTTAATTAAATATTTTATTACTTATAGATGCCTTAAATATATTAGTCTATAAGTTAGTTTAAACATGTATTTATAATTATTAAATTTTATAATTATCTTAAAGAGGTTGAGTAAAGCATAGATTAAAATATTCATTACTAACATAAAGTAGAACTTATTATTATAAAGAAATTGAAAATTCTAATATTAAGATGATTACTTACTTAAGTGAACTGTGTAATGAATAATTATATTAAATTTATATAATTTTCTATTAGAAATAGAAAATTCAATGAGTTATTATAAGAAAATACTTAAATATTCATATTATTAGAAAGATTTGAAGAAATTTTAGCACATTTGTGGTATAATAAGTATACAACAGGTAGTTCCTAAAAGTTTTTAGCTGTAGGAGCTGCTTTTTTTCATTATAAATAAAACACATAGGGAGGTAATTTTATGTTTAAAATAAATGATTATGTTGTATATGGTTCAAATGGAGTTTGCAAGGTTACAGATATAGAACAGGTAACTTTAAGAAATGAAGAGTTAGAATATTATATTTTATCTCCAGTTTATAATGATAAGATGACTATTAAAATTCCTGTAAACAATAAAAAGATATTAATGAGAGAGCTTATGACAAAAGCTGAAATTACGAATTTAATAAAAGAAATTGCAAAAAATGAAACTGTTGAAATAGAAGATTCAAGAAAAAGAATTGAAGAGTATAAGGCTATAATAAAAAGAGGAAATGCGGAAGAACTTATAAAGGTAATAAATTCAATAAGATTAGAAAAAAATGAAAAGAATTCATTAGGTAAAAAACTTAATAAAACAGATGAAGATATTATGATTAGTGCTAGAAAACAGCTATATCAAGAAATGGCAATAGTGTTAGACATTAATGTAGATGAAGTACAAGATTATATTAAAAATAATATTTAAAATATCTTATAATCATTATTATAAATTACATAAGTGAATTTTCTAAATAGGACAGTAGTTAGTTTTGTGTAAAAACAAAACTAACTACTGTTCTTTTTGTATTATCAGCCATTTTAAAGTTAAATTTTCTTTTCTAAAGTAATATTTCCATTTTCAATTCTATATATTGTATCTACTAAATCAAGGATACGCTCATCATGTGTTACCATTAAAGCAGCTTTATTATATTTTTTTATCTCATCTTTAATCATAGTAACAACTTCACGACCACGATTGCCATCAAGACTTGCTGTTGGCTCATCTGCTAAAATTATATCAGGATGATTCATTAATGCTCTTGCTATTGCAACTCTTTGTTTTTCACAACCTGATAATTTGGAAGGATAGTGATTAAGCCTATGTTCTAGTCCAAAATCTTTTAAAAGCTTATTAGCATAGTCATTAACTTCTTTTATGTCTTTATTTTTAGAAAGCTTTGGTATTAATTTTAGCTGATCAATAACTGTTAAATAAGGTATTAATTGATGAGATTGAAATACAAAGCCTATTTGATTTCTTCTTATATCTGCTAAATCATTTTTATCTTTTGAACTTAGATTTGTATCTCCAATTATTATTTCGCCATTACTTGCTGTAAGTAATGCTCCAGCTATAGATAAAAATGTACTTTTACCAGAACCTGAAGGTCCAACAATAGCAACAAATTCACCAGGTTTAACATTAATTGAAACATTATTTAAAACGGTATTTTCACTATCTCCATCTATATATGTCTTAGTTATATTCTTTAATTGAAGTGCGTATTTTCTCATTAATAATTACCTCCTATTGCAGATATAGCATCTACCTTTCTTACTTTTCTTATAGAAAATAGACTACTTAATAGTGCTATTGCTATAAATAATAGTGAAACTAAAGCTCCATCTTTATAACTTAATACAAAAGGCATACTTGCTGGTAATACACTGGCTAAAGAAAATGTTAATATATTTCCTATAATCATGCTTATTACTGAAAGTATAAATACTTGAGATGTTAAAGATACTGCTAAAGTTGACATTTTGGCGCCTAATGCTTTTAAAACTCCAAATTCAGGTAGCTTTTGCATAGTTGTTATATAGAAGAATACGCCAACTATAAATGAAGATATTATAAGTAAGAATACTAACATCATAAGAATAGTAGCTTGTTCTTGTGAATGTCCTGGTACATTTGAAATTATTTCACTTTTAGTTAATAAAACTTTTTTATCTAAATTATCATTAACAAGGTTAGTAAGTAAATCTAGATTTTCTGAAGACTTGTCCATATTAATTGCTAATGCTTGAAAATTATTATAATCTCTACCAGTAGCAGAAGTCATTATTTCCTTATATGTATCTAAAGATATTACCCCTACAGAAATATGTGCATACATTTGATTTTTAGTAAATCCTACTACAGTTAATTCTAAATTAGAAGATGTATCTTTGATTTTATCTCCAATTTCTATACCATCTTCTTTGAATGAGTTGTTTAAAACTATTTCTCTATCATTATTTAAGTTATTTCCCTCAATAACTTCAGGCATAAGAAATGCTGATGGATCAATAGCTAAGTAAACTAAATTGATTTTTTTATCTAAGGAATCCATAGTGAAATTACTTGTATGTAAATTAATAGGAGTAGTATTTTCATTTAAATCTATTAATCCATTAAGGTTATTTAATTCCTTTAGCTCATCATTCTCGATAACTGAACGAGTAATTAATTTATCTGCAGAATCATCTAGAATATAATAATTTGCTTTAGAATTTTCAATTAAAGATCCAGTAGCTGCAGATAACCCTTTTGCAATACCTGATAAAAATAGTACTAGAAATATAATAAGAGTTAAGATTCCGATTATTAAACCAAATCTTGCCTTATTGTGCTTTAGTTCTTTTAGTGCTAAAAACATAATTTAATTCTCCTTCTTTTGATTAATATTTATTAAAGTGTATATTAGAAACATGAATTAATTATGAACTATGTTCACGAAAAAATCAATCTTAATTAATAATTTTTATTGAATAATGAGATTTTATTTATAATAAAAATTATTTTTTTAGTGCATTTGATGATATTTTATAAAAATATTTTCAATGAACAGTGGAAGTATGTATATGTTTCATAAATAAAAAATATATTAATAAATTAAGCTTTATACTAAAATAAGGAAAATACTTTATATAGGGGAGTAATGCAATGAATATTCGTAAAATAAAGGTTGAAGATGCAGATAATTTATTAAAAATGTTATTAGAACTTGATAAAGAAATGAAATTTATGTTACTTGAGCTGGGGGAAAGGTCAAATGATATTAGCAATATTAATTTACTTATAAAGAGATGTATTGATGGCAGTAATTTACTTTTAGTTGGAATTGATGATACTGAAAATTAGAATTAACTGTAGTTTGCCATAATACTGTTGCAAAACATTTATATGAACAAAATGGGTTTAAAGTGGAAGGAATTAAAAAGAATTCAATGATAATTGATGGAAAATATGTGGATGAGTATTATATGGCAAAGTTGTATTGATATGTGATTTTAGGGCTCCAGGGGAATTTCTTCTGGGGACAAAATTAAGGTGAAATTAAGGTCAGCTAAAAATAGCATTAAGATTGGAAATATATAATTGGTTCATAAAGTTTAAGAGGAGAGTAAAGATGAGCCAATATATTGTTAAAACAGAAAATTTAATTAAAAAATTTAATAATGTAAATAGTGTAGATAAAGTGAATTTAAAAGTTAGAGAAGGAGAAGTTTATGGATTCTTAGGTCCAAATGGAGCAGGAAAATCTACAACTATCAAAATGATATTAGGATTAATAAAACCTAATAGTGGAGAAATAAGTGTTTTTGGAAAATCAATTAAAGATGATAGAGAAGAAATACTAAAAGATATAGGTGCTTTAGTTGAAAGTCCTTCATATTATGGACATTTAACAGCTTATGAAAATTTAGAGATTTTAAGAAGAGTATTAAAGGTAAGTAAAAATGAAATAGAAGAAAAATTGAAGTTAGTGAATTTATGGGATGCTAAAAATAAAAAGGTTAGAGAATTCTCATTAGGTATGAAGCAAAGACTAGGAATAGCACAAGCTCTTATGGGAAATCCAAAGCTTTTAATTTTAGATGAACCAACTAATGGACTAGATCCAGCAGGAATTATAGAAATAAGGAACTTAATAAAATATCTAGCTAAGGAAAAAAATATTACTATAATAATTTCAAGTCATATATTAAGTGAAATTGAGTTAGTTGCTACAGAAGTTGCTGTAATAAATAAAGGAAAGTTATTATATCAAGGATCACTAGATAATTTAAAGAAAAATTCAACTAACGAAGTATTAATAGGTTTAGAAAAGCAAGAAGATAAGGATTCAGTATTTAAGTTACTTACTTCTAGGAAATATAGAGTTCAAGAGGAAAATGGAAAACTAAAAGTTAAAGGAAATAATGCTTCTGCATCTACACTTTGTAGAGACCTTGTTATGTCAGGCTATGATATTAACTATTTATCACAAGAAAAAAGCTCCTTAGAGGAAATATTCTTAGGATTAACTAAGGAGGTTTAATTATGTTGATGACTTTAATAAAAAATGAATTTATAAAAGAAAAAAGAAATTTAGTAATTTTATTTATATTAGCTATTCCACTAGGTGTGGCAGCACTTTTATGTGTAGATTTTTTAATAAGATATGAAAGTTGGCTCTTGCCTCAAGCTATGGAAAAAGGCTTAACATCATGGCAGGTTTTAATAAAAGAACAAAGGATATTATATTTCAATGATTTTATGCCTATGTTTGCAGCATTAATTTTAGCTACATTATTTGAAAGTGAATATAAAAATAATTCATGGACATTTTTATTAACACAGCCAATAAAAAGAAGTAGCATTTTAATATCAAAATATATAGTAGCAAGTTTTTATTCTATATTAATGCTACTATTAAATGTTATTTCTTTAATAATAGTAGGAATAATATTTAAGTTTAAAGAACCAATACCTTGGAAGTTTTTCATAGTTATGTTTGCAATACAATTAATATCATCATTAGTAATTATGGTTATACATTTATTTATAAACCTAAGAAATAAAAATTTGCTTATATCTTTAGGAACAGCAGCAGTATTAAGTATGATTTCTTCAAATATTTATTATAACGATTTCTACATTAAAAATATTAATCCATATGGATTTTCTTTATTTTCAATAACTCAAGGTAACAATGAAATAGCTTTAGTTCTAGTTATATCTATATTTATATTATTAATAGGTTCTTTGTTAATTAAAGCCTATTTTAATAATAAGAAAATTTATTAGGTGGAGGGATAGAAATGGAATTATTAAAAATAGAATTATTAAAAGTTAAAAAGAGCTCTTTATTACTTTTAGCTTTAATTATCCCAATACCAGTAGTGCTAATAGTAATGAAAAGAATACAAGGCATGGGAGGTATGAATGGAATAAGTCTTAATGAAGAAATATTTATATTTTCTGTAATTGCTTATTTATCATTACTTTTACCACTGCAAAACATATATACAGCATGTGTAATAACAAAGGTAGAAAATGATAATTGTGGTTGGAAACAATTGATGCTTTTACCGATTAAGAAAAGTAGTATTTATTTTTCTAAATATAAAGTAATGATTGTTACTTTAATTACTTCAATCCTATCATATTTTACTTGTATAGTTTTATCTGAATTTTATTTAAGTAAGAGTTTAAGCTTTAATTTTCAATTGTTATCATATGCTTTGCAAATTTTTATAACAACATTACCTATATTAATTTTACTATTTATAATTGGTAGAAATTTTTCAAGTATAATACCATTGATTTCAATTGGAGTTATTATGTTAATTACAAATATATTTATATCACAAAGTAGATTTTGGGTGTATGCTCCTTGGACATATTCCATGATGATAGTTGGAGGAAATATAAGTAGCTTTGAAAGATATATAACACTTGTGGTATCTATATTGTTATCTATTGCAATGTTTTCTCTAGATTTTATAAGGTTTACCAAATCAGATATAAAGTAAAAGATAATTATGGTAAAATGTAACTAATTGGATGTAATGGAATAGATAACAATTACATCTGGGTTTTGAATACATTTCATATATGTAGTTTCTTAAAATATTTGAAACTAGAGGATATTATTATAAAAGAATTTTTGATATGCAGTGTTTTAAGCTAAATGTATTGTAAGTATGATGTAAAGTGGATATCGGTATTATAATTAGATAACTTGGAGAATTTAACAAAAAGGAGCTGGCATCATGGTTATGGATGAAATATTAAATAAAAAGATAATGTTAGTAGATGACGAAAGAGAGCTACTATCATTATTAAAAGAAGTATTTATAAAAGAAGGATTTAAAGAAATATATGCAGTTGATAATGGTATAGATGCAATATTACAGGTTAAAGAAAAAAATCCGGATATAATAATTTTAGATGTTAATTTGCCTGATATAGATGGGTATAAAGTTTGTGATAGAATTAGAAAATTTTCTACATGTCCAATTATATTTTTAACTGCAATGGGTGAAGATGAAGAAAAAATTAAAGGATTAGAAGCTGGTGGAGATGATTATGTAACTAAGCCTTTTAACATAAAAGAAGTTGTTCTTAGGGTTAAATCTCAACTAAGGAGAGGAAGTATAGTAAGTGAAGTGAAAACTAATTTATATACTTTTGGTAATATATCTATTAATGAAGAAACAGGAGAAGTGAAAAAAGGTAAAGAAAACATATTGCTAACAGCTAAAGAATACTCATTAATCTTATTTCTTGTTAAAAATATTAATAAGGTATTTAGTAAAAGCTCATTATGCGAGGCAATTTGGGGATATGAATATGATGGGTATGACAATACAATTATGGTTCATATAAGGCATTTAAGAGAAAAGCTAGAAGATAATCCAAGTGATCCAAAATATATAAAAACTTTGAAGGGGATTGGCTATAAGCTAGTTAATTAATATGAAAGTAAAATTAACCATTAAATTAATAATATCTATGATATTAGTTTTTTATATAACAATGATAGTATATGGGATGTTAAATTTAGTAATATATAATAGTAATATAACCTTTGGAGAAGAATTATTTAGTGTATCATTTAAAGTTTCAGAGTTTATGGAACCATATATAGAAGATTTAGAAAAAGGAAATGATTTTAAGTTAGATGATAATAATACAAATAAATTAATTGAAAATAACATATGGATACAGGTTTTAGATAAAGAAAATAATGAAGTATATGAAGTAAATAAGCCTACAAATGTACCAAGTAATTATCTTAAGGCAGATTTAATAGATTTTATACAAGATCCATGGGGAAGTAAGGCACCTACTACTATTTCTATAAATAATATAGCTAAAGGAAATGAAAATTATACATTATTAGTTGGTTTTCCAATAGATAAAATTTTTAGATTTAAAATGATATTTACAGAGGAAAGTTTTAAATATCATATTTCAATTATTATTTTTGTATTAATTTTAATGACTATTGTAGCTTATATATTTAGTCGAAGTTTAGTTAAGCCAATGGTATCAGTTGTTGAGGATATAGATGATTTAAAAAATGGAATATATGAAAATAAGAAAAATAAGCAAGGGATATTTAAAGAGGTAAGCAAAAATATTAATAACTTATCTATTATTTTAAAGGAAAGTGAAATAGAGAGAAAAGAAGCAGATAAAGCAAAAGAAGAATGGATAGCTAATATTAGCCATGATTTAAAAACTCCATTAAGCTCAATTAAAGGATATGCACAACTTTTAAATGGAGATCAATATGAGATAAATATTGACGAAGCCAAAAGATATGGTAATGCTATTTTAGATAACAGCAATTATATTCAAGATTTAGTTAATGATTTATCTTTAGTTTATAAATTGAAAAATAAAGTGCTTCCTATTAATTTTAAGGAAGAAAATTTAATTAATTTAGTACAAGAAAGTATAATAGACTTATTAAATAATATTAAATATAGTGATAGAGAAATAAATTTTAATTATCATGATGAAAATATAAGATTAAACTGTGATAAAAAATATTTAAAAAGAGCAATAAATAATCTTATAATAAATTCTTTAGAGCATAATTCTAAAGATACTATCGTTGATGTTTTTGTATTAAAGAAAGAAAATAATATAAATATAATTGTAGAAGATAATGGGCAAGGAATAAGAAAAGAAGATCTAAAAAATATCTTTAATAGGTATTATAAAGGCGTAAATACAAGTTCAGCATCTAATGGATCAGGCCTTGGAATGGCAATAGCTAAAGAAGTAATAGAATCTCATAATGGAAGTATTAATATAGAAAGTGAAGTTGGAGTAGGTACTAAAATAATTATAGCTATAAAGTATTAAGTACAATACTTATAATTAAAAAAGCAGTAAATAGGTTTGTGGAAAATAAATCTATTTACTGTTTTTTTTTATAACTTAATATATAGATATTAATATATCATATTAATATCATATTGCTTTTAGTGCCATAATAGAATTTAATAGAATTAAAATGTAAATAAAATAAAGTTTTAGGATAAAAGTGTATATATTTTAAATTTATTATTGCATAATTATAATATAGAGCTATTTAATAATAATGAGATATTATAAAATAGGTAAAATAATAAAAGGGGAATATTAAAAGTAAAATATGGGGTGATATGATGAGATTAATAATACATGATTTAAAAAGTGAAGAATTTGAAAAAGTAGTTTATAGTAATTTAAAAGATACTTTGATAATTTCAGATGACGGAAGTATTCATAATTGTATTGGATGTTTTGGGTGTTGGATAAAGACACCTGGAGCTTGTGTTATAAGAGATAAGTATGGAGATATGGGAGAACATTTATCAAAATGTAGTGAAGTCATAATAATAAGTAGATGTACTTATGGAGGATTTAGTCCATTTGTAAAAAATGTTTTAGATAGGAGTATTTCTTATGTATTACCTTTCTTTAAAATAAATAATGGGGAAATGCATCATCAAAGAAGATATGATAATAAAGTTGATATGAAGGTTTGGTTTTATGAAAATAAAATAACAGAGAAAGAAAAGCAAACTGCAAGAAGAATAGTAAAAGCCAATTGTATAAATCTATACTGGGAGATATCAAATGTTTCATTTGTTAATGATATTAAGGAAATGGAGGGGCTGATACTATGAAAATAACATTGATAAACGGAAGTCCTAAAGTGAAAGATAGTGCTTCAGGACTTATATTAAATGAGTTAAAAATTTTCTTGAATAATAGTGAGGATGAAGCAGAGAGAAACATAAGTATTTCTGAATATAATTTTAGAAAAAATAAGTTAGATAGTGCTGTAATTGAAGAAGTAGTAACATCTGATATTTTAATTTTTATATTCCCTTTATATGTAGATGGAGTTCCATCTCATTTATTAAGTTGCCTTGTTCAGTTAGAAGAAATCTTAAAAAATATCAAAGAAAAGAATATTAAAGTTTATGCTTTAGTTAATAGTGGATTTTATGAAGGAGAGCAAAATAAGTCAGCTATTGAAATAATTGAAAATTGGTCTGAAAAATGTGAACTTAAATGGGGACAGGGGATTGGTATTGGTGCTGGTCCACTTTTACACTCAGTTAAAGATGTTCCAGAAGGCCATGGACCTAAGAAAAATTTAGGAAGTGCATTAACTACTATTTCAAAAAATATATTAAATGATTCAAGTGACGATAATATCTTCATTTCTGCAAATTTTCCGAGATTTGCATATAAGTTTGCTGCAGAGATGGGATGGAAGCAAGCTATTAAAGCTAATAAATTGAAGGTAATAGACTTATATATAAGAAAATAAAAAAGATAAAATCTGGGTAATAGTGAAGTTCGCTTAGAACCCAGATTTTGTATTTTGTAAACTTTTCCATTGTATCGCAATACTATGTATTATACAGAAATATTAGGAGAATATAAATGGAATTAGACAAAAATTCAAGGAGAAAGTGGAGAGGAATTGAAATAGTAGGCTTAGTTTTAGTTATTGTTTCATTCATTACACTTTTAGTATCCCCAGAATCTATATCTGGATTGTTTGACAGCATTACAAATCAAGTATTCCCTATAGTAGTTGATGTATTTCTATTAAGTGAGGTTGGTGTAGCTATTATAATTAGTGTAATAGTAGGCAGAATTTTAGAAAGATTAGGCTTTACAGATGCATTAATTAGAATTTTTATTCCTATAATGAAAGTATTTAAAATAAACCCATCAGTAATTATTCCAAGTGTATATAATGTATTAGGTGATATAAATGCAGCAGGGGCAATAGCTGGGCCAGTTTTGAAAAAGGCAAAAACTACAAAGGCAGAGCAAAAAATTGCTATAGCAACGATGATACAATCACCTCAGTCATTTGCAACACTGGTTCTTGGTATAGTTGTATTAACTAAGTTTGGCATATCAGCATTGCCTTTAGTACTAGTTAGTATTTTTTTACCTATAGTATTAGTTCCAATTATTTTATCTAAAACAGTATATAAAGATACTAAGGCAGTAGAGTTAGAAGAATTACCTAGGTTTACACCAGAAACTAAGCTGCTAGATACTATTTTTAGTTCTGCAAAAGAAGGAGCATATCTATTATTTTTAGTCATTATACCAGCAGTAGCAGCAGTGTTCACTATAATTGGAATTTTAGACTTCTTTGGAATTTGGACAGTTATACAAAATGGAATGACAATAGTTCTTCAATGGTTAAGTATAGAGCCAGCAACAGGTATTGTATCTGTATTAGCTAGCCCAACTCTAGCAATGGCTCAGTTAAATGAAATGAGTAATATTGCACCTGCACTTGTAGTTGGTGGGTTTGTACTTGCAAATTCAGGTTTACCATTATCAGTTTTATTTGGACAAATACCAGTAACTTGGAAAGAAAATTCAGATTTAAATGAAAGAGAAGCATTATTAGCAGCTCTATTAGGTACAGTAATTAAATTTGCAAGTTGCATAATAATTGGATTACTTTTAACACCATTAATTGTTTAGAGGTTTATATGGATAATAAATATATTGTTAAATCAAGCAAAATAATCACAGTAAGTGATATTAAGACTTTATATAATGGTGCTATTGTAGTAAGTGATGGAATAATAATTGATATAGGAAATTACTATGATATCAAATCGAAGTATAAAGATTTAGAAATTATAGATTTTAAGGATTTAGTAATTACGCCATCACTTATAGATTGCCATACTCATTTATTTGAATATGCACCATCAACAGTTTATCCAGTAACAGAAAAAACTTATGAAATTGCACAAGATGCTTTAATTTTAAATGGCTTAATGTCTGGAGTAACAGCTTTTGGTGAACAAGTTTGTGGATCACCAATGTATGAAATGAATTTAGATAAAATCAAAGAAAAAGCAAAAACTTTACCTTTAGATATAGTATTTTCAACTAATAGCATAACAATAGGCTTTGAAAATTTAGTTAATTTAACATCTGTTACGGGAAAAAGTTCAGTTGATAAAAGCACACTTATAAATGAAGAAATATTAGAAAAGATAATTGATGAAAGTGAATATCCAGGAGAAAATGTATTTATAAATGCCACTCCTGCTAATTTAAAAGAAGAATTAGTTCCAAAGGCAGGAGAAATAATTTATACACAAGAAGAATTAAATAAAATATCAAAAATGTTTCATAATAAAGGAAAGAAGATAGGATGCCATGTTGCTGGAGAAGAAGGAATAAAAATGGCCATAGAAGCTAAAATAGATATTATACATCATGGACATGGAATAACAAATGAATTAATTAAAAAAGCAAAAGAAGAAAATATAATAATTGTTGTAACACCATTAGGTGGGACACACTTAAAACCAAATTCACCAGAAGAAATTGAAGCATTAGTTAAAGAGGGAATAATTATAGCAATAGCAACAGATTCATATCTACCTCCAGATATAAACCTGCCATGGTTAAACTTTGAAGATGATAGCCCAAAAGGACCAGAAGTATTAATGAAAATATCAAACCAAGGTATGCTTAAGTTGAAAGATGCGGGATTAGATGAAAATGAAATTTTATCATTAATCACATTAAATGGAGCCAAAGTATTAGGATTAGAAGAAAAAATAGGATCATTAAAAGTTGGAATGAAAGCGAACTTTATTGCAAGCAAAGGAGTACCAGGATTAGAAATTACAGATACTAACGACATTATTAAAGTATTTTATGAAGGAAAGTGTGTAATAGATAAGGAAGGACAATAACAATAATAAATAATGAAAAAATTTATAAATTAAAATTAATTTAAAGTTTTTAAATCAGCATATAGTTAAGCTTTAGTGTATATGCTGATTTTTTATTTATCTATATAATAAATCATAAAGAAATTTTTGATGATAAAAAGTACCTAGTACAAACTTATCCAATTAAAGATATTTATACTAAAATTACTATTATTTTTATAGATTATTAATTAGCCAACTGGTTAATATAATAGTGTCAACAAAAATAATATATAAAGGAGATGTAAGATATGGCATCAAATAATAATGGAAGTAACAGAAATTTAGTACCAGAAGCAAAAGCAGGGTTAAACAGATTAAAAAATGAAGTTGCATCAGAAGTTGGATTAAGCAACTATGAAAGTGCAGACAAAGGAAATCTTACTTCAAGACAAAACGGAAGTGTTGGCGGAGAAATGGTTAAGAGAATGGTAGAACAATACGAAAACCAAATTAAATAATTAACTGTTTAATTTAATACAAAAATAATAAAAGGATTAATGATGAAAATTCATTAATCCTTTTATTATTTTTGTGTGGAAATATATTTAAAAATATTTTAATATTGCATATTTTAATATTAATAGTAAATTAAATTTTGGCAATATAATCTTAAATAATATACTCGTAAATGATAATTAAAAAAAACAAAAAAATAAAAGTGTACAAAATTATCTAAATCAATAGAATAAGATATACTAAATAATATGAAAGTATTAACAATAGTTATTTGAATAATATTATTGATATTTAAAAAGTAAAGGATTAAAAAGTAAATATTGTTATAAAATATAATGAAATTATGGATTTATGATAAATTTTAAATTTTCATAATTTTTACCAATAAGTATCTTAATGCTGTTAATTGGAGGAATTGGATTATTTAGCTCTTGGTCAATAAATAAAAATGCGAATAGTATGTATAGCACTAATTTAATATCAATAAAGGATTTACAAGGTTTAAAATCAAACTTAAATTATGATTATATTAATATAGTGAAGGTGATCTATGAAAAAGATGAAACTAAGTTAGAAGAAAGATTAAAAATAATTAGTAATATAGTTTATGAAAACGAAGAATTAATTGAAGAGTTTGAATCTCTTGATTCAATAGAGGAAGCAAAAGATGTATTCTTAGATTTTAAGAGTGATTTATTTAAATATAGAGAATTGAAGTCTGAAGTCATAGAATTATTAAAAGAAAATAAATATGATGAAGCATCAGCTCTTCATAATTCAGAGATAGTACAAATCATAGACTCTATGTTTAACAAGTTAATGAAAGCAATTGAAATAAATGAAAATTTAGCTAAAAACAGTAATTTAAAAAATATACAAGAATTTAATAAATATTTCTATATAGTTTTAATTGTTACTTTAATAGGGTATGTTATTATTAGCTTTATGTCTTATATATTAATTAAAAATATTATAAATCCATTAGATAAAATAAAAAATTTAGCTGATAGATTAGCTAGTTATGATTTTTCTATGCCTATCAGCATAACTAGAAAAGACGAGTTTGGACAAACTGGAATAGCCCTAAATACTGCACAGGAAAATGTAAATAACTTAATAAAAATGATTATGGAAAACTCAGAAGATATAAGTGCTTCATCAGAGGAACTTTCAGCAACTGTGGAAGAGTTATTATCAAAAGTAGAAATTATTGATGAAGCAGTTAATAATATTGCGGCAGGAATGGAAGAATCAAGTGCTGCATCTGAAGAAATAAGTGCTTCCGTTCAAGAGGTAGATGCAAGTATAAATGTACTATCTACTACTGCCATGGATGGAAGTAATAATGCAAGCAAGTCAAAAGAAAGAGCATTAACAGTTAAAAATAATAGTGAAAATGCAATTAAAGACACAATAAAAATATATGATGAAAAACAAAACAAAATGATAAAAGCAATTGAAGATGGGAAAATAGTAGAAACTATAAAAGTAATGGTTGATACAATAGAAAGCATAGCAGGACAAACAAATTTACTAGCTTTAAATGCAGCTATTGAAGCAGCTAGAGCAGGGGAACAAGGTAAAGGATTTGCAGTTGTAGCTGAAGAAGTAAGAAAACTTGCAGAAGAATCAAAGGAATCAGCAATGACAATTCAAGAAACAATTAAAAATGTTCAAGCTGCCTTTAAGAGTAGTAATGAAACAGGTAATGAAATATTAGAATTTATAAATAAAAATGTAAATGAACAATTTGAAGCTTATAAAGAAACAGGAAATCAATACTATAATGATTCAGATTTCGTAAGTAAAATGTCTGATGAAATTGCATCTATGTCAGAAGAAATTACAGCTACAATCGGACAAGTTAGTGAAGCAGTACAAAACATGGCAGAATCTTCACAAAAGTCAAGTGAAGATTCAGTTATAATAAAAGAAAGCATGGATGAAACTACAAGAGCTATAGAGCAAGTTGCTCTAACAGCTCAAAGTCAAGCTGAGCTTGCACAAAAGCTTAATGAAATGATATTAAAATTTAAAATTTAGGGGTAAAGGTTATAAGGAGCTAGACAAATTAAGATTGTCTAGCTTTTTAATATGTCTTTCCATTTTTATTTGAAATAGATTTATAAAGTTGCTATAATATAGCAAAAATATTTATTATATACAATACAAAAGCAAAAATTAGGAGAAAAAGATGAATACACAAAGGATAATTACAACAATTTTATTAGTATTAGTCATAGCTGCAATTGTAGTTAAAAAGATTAAATCAAAAAGGGAATTAAACTTAGGAGAAAAAGAAGTAAATCAAGTTCTAAGTAAATTATCAGGATACAAACTATTGAGTGATATATTAATAAAAAGAGAAAAAGGTTCGAGTCAAATAGATCATATCTTAATAGGTAAAAAAGGAATATTTGTAATAGAAACAAAGGATTATAGTGGTTCAATATACGGAGATCAATATTCAAAATATTGGATTCAAATAATAAATAGAAATAAAAATCAATTTTATAATCCCATTAGACAAAATTATGGACATATAAAAGCTTTAGAAGAATATATAGGTAGAAAAGGAGTATTTATATCAGTAATAGTTTTTACAAACAAATCAAAATTGAAAAAAGTAAAAACAGAGACCCCTGTAATTCAACTAAAAAAACTAAAGAAGTTTATTAGGAAATATCCTTCAAATATAAGGCTCTCAAAGGAAGAAATTGATTGCATTTATAATTCAATAAAGAAGGGTAACGTGCATAGTAATAGAGCAAGAAAGAAACATGTTAAAAGGATTACAAGAAATATATCATAAAAATGTTTTTATCTAATTATAAATTTAAATTATTTTTATAATTAATTTGTATTAAGCTGAAATGTAAAATACAGAGAAATATTAAGAAAATTTATATTATTAAAATCAGGAAGATATTATTAGTATATCTATTCCTGATTTTTATTTTTGAGTATTTTAAAGTATTTTTGAGTATTTTAAAGAATTCTAATAATGAATAGAGATTTATATAAATACATATAACTATATTTAAAAATAACGCCTAAATATATAATATAAGTGACATGGACATTAAAAGAAGTCAGGATTATAATGAGTAGGTTAGATTTTTAATTTGTTAACATAGGAAGGAAAAAGTAAGAAAATGAAAAAGAAAGTTAGCATAGCGTCTCTTTTAGTAGCATTAGGAATTGTATATGGAGATATAGGTACATCACCTCTCTATGTTATGAAATCAATGCTAGGAGTGGACAATGGGTACATATCAAGTCAGCTTATTTTGGGAGGAGTATCCCTTGTTTTTTGGACTTTAACGCTTCAAACAACAATAAAATATGTGCTGATAACTTTAGAAGCTGATAATAAGGGTGAGGGAGGTATATTTTCTTTATATACTCTTGTTAGGAAAAAAGCTAAGTGGCTAATTATACCTGCAGTTATAGGTGGAGCAACATTGCTTGCAGATGGTATGATTACACCACCAGTAACAGTAACATCAGCAATAGAGGGATTAAACTTAGTTTTCTCAATAGAAACTAAAGGAATAATTATAATTGTAATAAGTATATTAACGATATTATTTTTACTTCAAAGATTTGGAACTGATGTGATAGGGAAACTATTTGGACCAATGATGGTTATATGGTTTTTTATGCTTTTTGCTTTAGGATTAAGTCAAGTAATGCAATATCCTCAAATAATAAAAGCCATAAACCCTTATTATGGAATTAATTTGTTAATAACAAATCCTAGAAGTGTTTATATTTTAGGAGCTGTTTTTCTTTGTACAACTGGTGCGGAAGCACTTTATTCTGACCTTGGACATTGTGGAAAGAAAAATATACACTACACATGGGTATTTGTAAAAATATGTTTATTAGTAAATTATTTAGGTCAAGGTGCATGGTTAATGTTAAGAGAAGGTAGTGTAATTAAGGAAAATCCATTCTTTTTAATTATGCCAAGTTGGTTTATTGTACCAGGAACTATAATAGCTACTATTGCAGCAATAATTGCTAGCCAAGCCTTAATAACAGGTTCATTTACATTAGTTTCTGAGGCTATTAAATTAAATATGTTCCCAAAACTTCAAGTTAGATATCCTAATGATGATAAGGGGAAAATTTATATACCAGCTGTTAACTATTTATTATATGTTGGTTGTGTATTATTAGTTTTAAAATTTCAAAAATCAGAAAATATGGAAGCTGCATATGGACTGGCAATTACTATAACAATGCTTATGACTACTGTTTTATTATCTCAATACTTAAAATTTAATAAAAAGAAAAAAGTTATGTCTGTAATAGTATTTGCAATTTTCATGGTTATAGAAAGTGCATTTTTATATGCTAATTTATTTAAATTTATACATGGTGGGTATGTTACTATCATAATTTCAGGAGCACTTATCTTCTTAATGTATATATGGATTTATGGGACAAGAATAAGAAAAAGATTTAGTCAATATGTTGATATAACAGATTATAAAGAACATTTTAAGTCATTACAAGAGGATAAGGAAATACCTTTATATGCGACTAATCTTGTTTATTTAACTGAGTCACAAAATTATAAAGAAATAGAAAACAAGATAATATTTTCTATATTTAATAAGCAACCTAAACGTGCAAAATTCTATTGGTTTGTGAATGTAAGAGTAACAGATGAACCATATACTACTGAATATAGTGTAAACACAATTGTACCAAATGAAGCATTTAGTATTCAATTTAATCTTGGTTTCCGTATAGATCAAAAGGTAAATGTGTTTTTACATCAAATAATTCAGGATTTAGTTAAATGTGGTGAAATTAAATATACTCCGAAGGATTATATGATTAGTCAAAATGGAAAGTTTGTAGTTGGAGATTTTAAATTTGTATTATTAGAAGAAGTACTTTCTAACGAAAATGAGCTTTCTAGATGGGATAACTTTATTACTAGTACAAAATTATTAATTAAAAGAATAACTGTTTCACCAGCTAAATGGTTTGGAATAGATACTAGCATTGTTAAAATAGAGAAAGTTCCAATTATAATAGGTTGTAAAGATAAAGTGAGTTTGACAAGAATAAATTAAAGATTATTAAGATAGGCTTTTAATAGGTCTATCTTATTTTTTATACTTTAATAGTTTATATTGAATTTATAAAATGTATGAGAAATGCTCGTCTTCGAATTGAGGTGCTTTTTAAATATGTACTGGGAAAGCTTTACCGGTTATTAATGGTGAATATTTATAAAAGACTGAGTGAAATATTAGTTCTTTTTATATAATTGACTTTAAATATATATTATAAAACTTATTACTTATTTATATAGTAAAAATATTAATTTATATATTGCTAATAACTTATTAATATGATACTGTATACCTATGTTAATATTAACATATGTTAAAGGAGAAATATTAATGACAATAGATTATGCAATTTTAGGAATGTTAAGCTGGCAGCCATTGACTGGCTATGATATTAAAAAAATCATTCAAGAGTCACCATTTTTCTACTGGTCAGGTAATAATAATCAAATATATAAATCGCTAGTTAAATTGTTAGAAAAGGACTTAGTAGTAAATGAAGTTAAACATCAAGAGGGTGCCCCTTCTAAAAAAATATATTCCATTACAGAATTAGGAGTAAAAGAATTAGAAAATTGGATTATCAATACTAATGTAGAAGTACCTGAATTCAAAAAGCAATTTTTGATACAACTAGCATGGTCAGGGCGTTTAGAGTTAAATGAAGTTGAAACATTATTATCAAAGTATGAATTAGAAGTTAAAGAATATATATCTATGTATAAAGAGGAGCAAAGAAGAGAAAAGCATTTTAAAGATAGAACTAATCAAGAATATTTTATTTGGAAAATGCTTTATGAAAATATGATTATGTCTTATGAAAATGAATTAAATTGGATTGAGATAGTACGTAAAGGTTTATTAAATAATTTTAAATAAGGAGAATTAAAATGAAAATTACAAAAATTAATAATAATGGAATAGAAATTGCTATTGTAGAAAGTAAAGATTTAGTATTAACTGATGTACAATCGGCATTAGATCTAATGGCTACAATATCATATGAAACTGGGTGCGATAGATTTGCTATTAATAAAGAAGCTATTATAGAAGATTTTTTTAAACTAAGTACCGGGATTGCAGGTGATATTTTACAACGTTTTAGCAATTACCGAACTAAATTTGCAGTTTGGGGAGATTTCTCAATATATACAAGTAAAGCATTAAGAGATTTTATTTATGAAAGTAATAAAGGAAATTGTATATATTTTACTTCTACTCAAGAAGAAGCAATAGGTAAGTTATCTAATACAAAATAAAAAGGTTATGGAGATTTTTTGTTTATCTCCATAGCCTTTTTTTTACGATAAAGATAAGTATAAGCATTCATTTTTATGATATAATCATAATATCAACAATAATTATTAAATAATATAATTTATTCAAATTTGATAGAGTTAATTATTTTATTGGTAAAAAAATATGAATTTATTAAGTAAACATAATTTAAAAATATATAAAAAGTTTGGTTAAATGTAACCAGTATAATAACTAATTAGAGGTAAAAACTAAATACAATTAAATATTTAATAATTTTATATTCTATTAAAAAAAGAGTAACCGACTAGTATTACAGTGATCCCTAATATTAGTCAGTTAAAGCATTTATAAAAATAGAAAGGAGAGAATATGTTAGAAAAAGAAATGATAAAAGATACAAAATTCAATTTTGATAATAGTTATTTAAAGCTTTCAAATATATTTTATACTATACAAGAACCAAGTACTGTTCCATCACCTAAGCTAGTTGCATTAAACTATTCATTAATAAATTCTTTAGGATTAGATTCTAAGTTTTTACAAAGCAAAGGTGGAGTTGAAGTTCTTGCTGGCAATAAGATTCCTGAAGGGGCTACACCATTTGCACAAGCATATGCAGGACATCAATTTGGACATTTTACAATGCTTGGAGATGGTAGAGCAACATTAATTGGAGAGCATATAACTCCTATTGGAGAGCGTGTAGATATTCAACTTAAAGGTTCTGGTAGAACTCCATATTCAAGAGGTGGAGATGGAAAAGCTGCTTTAGGTCCAATGCTAAGAGAATACATTATAAGTGAAGCAATGGCTGCACTTGGAATTCCTACAACTCGTAGTTTGGCTGTAGTTACTACTGGTGAAAAAATAATACGTGAAGATTACTTACATGGTGCAATATTAACACGTGTTGCAGCAAGTCATATACGTGTAGGCACTTTTCAATTTGCAGCGAGGTTTGGGAATATTCATGAGCTTAAGGAATTAGCTGATTATACTATAAATAGGCATTATCCTTATATTGATAATGAAGAAAATAAATATTTAGCCTTCTTAAAAGAAGTAGTAAAAAAACAAGCAGAGCTAATAGCAAAATGGCAATTAGTAGGATTCATTCATGGAGTTATGAATACAGATAATATGACAATTAGTGGAGAAACTATTGATTACGGACCTTGTGCATTTATGGATGTTTATGACAAAGAAACAGTTTTTAGTTCAATAGATATTCAAGGAAGATATGCTTATGGAAATCAACCTAAGCTTGCAGCTTGGAATCTTGCAAGATTTGCAGAAACATTAATACCACTACTTCATACTGATCAAGATGAAGCAGTTGACTTAGCACAAAACGCAATTTCAGAATTTGCTAATATATATGAGCAAAATTGGTTATCTGGAATGAGATCAAAGCTTGGAATATTTAATGAAGAAGATGAAGATAAATCACTAATTGAAAATCTTTTAAGTATGATGCATAAATATGGTGCAGACTATACAAATACATTTAGTGCATTAACTCTAGATAAAAAAGATGGTATTGTAATGTTTGAAACCTCTGAGTTTAGTAAATGGAATGAATTGTGGCAAGAAAGATTAACAAGGCAATCAGAAACAAAGGAATCTGCTAAACAACTTATGCAAAGTTCTAATCCTTATATAATACCACGTAATCATAGAGTAGAAGAAGCATTAGATGCTGCAGTAAAAAATGACGATTATGGAGTTATGGATAGACTTTTAGATGCACTTTCAAAACCATTTGCATATTCTAAAGATCAAGATGAGTATTCAACATTACCAGAACCTTCAAATAGTCCATACAGAACATTTTGTGGAACTTAAATAAAAAATAATATGCCAGAGAGACTTATATTTAGTATATAACTAGATATAAGTCTTTTTTACCTGTAAATGAGTTGTTTTAAACATCTCATTTATTATATTGTTAGATTATTACTGAGTTATTCATATAAATTAGTTAAAAATTAGAATACTGCTAGATATAATGCTGAGAAAAATAATATTACTAATGAAAAAGGAATTGAAAATGAAATATACTTTTTAAGATTATAAATTTGGTTTATTTCAATTTTCTTTTCAATTGGAATCTTATAAGAGTTTAAATACCTTCCCGTCTCACTGAGCATTATAGGGCCACCGGTAGCTGACCAAGGTAACATACTACTTCCTGCTAATATTCCTAAGGCTAATGCTGCATAAACTAAGTTATTTCCTATTATAAGGTTTAGTTGCATACATACTGGTAGAATAGTAGCTGCAGCAGGTCCTGCTGAAAGGAATGTTGATATAAAAAAAGCAACAAATAATATACATAAAAGAATCAATAGTTTATTAGTGCCAGTAAAAGATAAAAGTGTTGTAAGCGCCATATTTAATATGCCTAAATGTTCCAGGGCACTAGATATCATAAATAATGCAGCTATAAAGACAATTGAATCAAGGACAGAAACAGTATTTAAGATATCTTCAGGTTTTTCTATAGCAACTAATAAAAGTAATCCTATATAGATAATAGATATAAATGCAATTGAAATAGAGAAAAATGGAGCTATACAAATAAAAAATATAAAAGAAATAAACAAAAAAATTGGGGCATAAATTTTTCTGAATTTAGATATATTGGTATGCCTCTCATGAAGTATAGGTGGCGGTGGTGGTGAATGATGATGAGAATGATGATGGGGAGGTGGCGGCGGCATAAATTTTGCTTTTAACTTGTTATCATCATCTTTAATAATATAACTATTTGATGATTTAGGATTCTCATCCTTTTGATTAATAGATATATTTGATTTTTTTTCATCACGTTTGACCCACCATAAGGTATATAGAATTAATAACATTATATAAAGTGCACATGGAATGAATAATTTATTCAAGAAGTCCATAAGGGTAAAATCTGAATATAATGTTAAAACTACTGCTGGTGTATCTGCCCATGGAAGAGGAGCTCCACCAATATTTGAGGCAATTAATCCAGAAACAAGAATTGGTACTGTCGGTAGTTTAAATTTTATTGATAATTTTAAACATATAAAAGTGAATAATAAAACAACACTTAAGTTATTCATAAATAATGATGTGAAGTACATAACAAAAGGAAGAAGAATAGTAATAAAAATTTTTCGACCTTTTGATATATCTATAAATTTATCGCCGACATATTTAAAAAAAGAATTATTTTCAAATATTTTAGAAAATAATCCAAGTGTAAGGATTAGTACAATGATTTCTAATGGAAAGCTTTCAAAGACTTTATGGGCAGGATAGGTATTACTTAATGTTCCATAAAGTAGTATAGTTCCTAATCCAATACATGCAATAGCAGTACGATATTTTATAGAAAAAATCATAGCTAAATATACTGTTAAAGACAGCGTCAATACGACTATCATTATCTTAACCTCCTTATTTTTCTTTGGTAAAAAATAATATAAGAAATACTTTATAGGTACTCTTAACTATATATTACATATTATGAGAATTGTGAAAAAAGGTTAATTTTATCACCTATATGTAACAAAAATAATGTGCATTTAATAGTATATATTATAAAATGATTCTGAATTAAATATGTAAAGAGGTGCTAATAATGTTTGAAATAATAAATAAAAATTTCCATGGTGCTACTATAACTCTAGCAGTTACAGGGTTACCACTTTTAATTACAGGTGAAGTTGTTTCAAGTAATAATAATATAGTAACCTTAAGGTTAAATAATGGAAGTAAGATATATGTGGAATCAAACCTAATTGCATTTTTCTACTAGTACACTTCATTTGACTTTAAAAAATGTTAAATAAAGATACTATAGTAAAAGTAATTATGGAGGTGTAGTATGGAAAAAAAGATTACCAGCTTTGAAGAACTAAAAGAAATAGGAGTTCCACTTAAGGAATTAATGAAAGATCCAAATAGTGGATTCCAAGAATTATCTCATTTAAAAGATGGATTTAATCCTTTAAAAGAAGTAAATAGAACTAATGGGTTTAATGATCTAAAAGATTTAGGGGAAGATCTTCAACCATTAAAGTCTTTAATGCCTAAAAAGGAAGAAAAAGGTGGCAAGAAAGAAGATGGTAAGGAAGGAAATAAAGATAGTAATAATGCCGAAAATAGCCCAAATAAAGAATCTCAAAGTGAAGAGACAGAGAATACTTCAACCGAAAAGCAAGAATCTGTAAATGAAGAATCAGATAATAAAGAAGTAGAAAATAGAGATAAAGAAAAAAAAGACAAAGGTGAGAACAAAGAAGAAAAAAGAAATAAGGAAGATGATAAAAAGAATAGTAAAGAAAGCAATGAAAAAGACAGCAAAAATGTTGATAAAGAAGATCAAAAAAAGGACAAAAGTAAAGATGCTAATAATGAAGTAAAAGGAAATAATAGGGAAGATAGGAGAAAAGAAGAGCATAAAAAAGAAGAGCATAAAAAAGGCGATGAAGACGGAAAAAAAGAAGAAAAAGGCGATAAAAAGGATGATCATAAATCTGATAAAAAGCATTAGTTAAGATAAAAAATAATTTAGAATCATGAAAGTAAAATTTTGAAAAATTAAAAATAACAATTAGAAGAAAGGTGGTTTACTATATGTATGAATTAATATCACGTTGTTACAAAGGAGTCTCTATAACAGTAGCACTTACAGGGTTACCGTTGTTAATTACAGGTGAAGTTTTTGAAACTAAAGACAATATAGTTGGACTAAGACTAAAAGATAATAGAACTGTCTATATCTCTGCGGAATATATAGCATTCTTTTACTAAAATTAATATATTAAAAATTGGTGTAGATAATTATCTGCACCGATTTTTGCCTAAAAGATTTTCAAATCAAGCTTCTAGGGAGGGGAAAGATGCAAACGTTACTTTTCTTATATGTACTATTAGCTATAACTCAACGTGAACATAATAGCAAATTACGAAGTAACTTCTATAAAAGAATAAATTTTGAAAATACAATCAAAGGAAATAGAAATACTGAATATTATATGGATAATAATTTGAAAAGTAAATTAAGTATTAGTAATGGAGAACTTAAAAATGAAAAAAATAGTAGATGAAAAATTGATAGATGAAGGATTAATAGATGAAGAAATAATCAATAGAGAGAATAAGTCACAAAGTAAAGAAATTTATGAAGAAACATATTTAGATAACATAAAGAACTTTAATGATTTAAGCAACATAAATAATTTAATAAAAATAGATAATTTAGATGATCTGAATTATATTAACAAGGAAGAATGTAAAGAAGAATTTTATAAAAATGATAAATATGAAAACAAAACTACTGAATATATTAAAATAACAAATGAAGATGAAGCACTAAAAGATGATGATGAAAATGAGAATGAAAATAAAGTGCTAGAAAATAATAATATGGGGGAAAGTAATAAACTAATGAAGAAAAAATGCAAGAAAATAAGAGTAAATCATAATGAGATTATTAAAAAATATTATGAAGGAGAGAATATTTTTAAAGGTATAGAAGTAGAAAACCATAAAAATGAAATTAATATAGATATAAATATTAAATACAGTGATTTAATAAATAAATTAATAAGTAAAGATAATGAATTAAATGATAGAATAGATATAATTAAAGAAGAGAGTAATATAAATGTAAATCAAGTGAATAAAAATGAAATTATAAAGGATGAGATATCGCCAATAGAAATTAATAAGAAAAAAGAAAGTATTGGAGAATTATTAAGAAATAAATATTCTGGTGTTAGAATATCGGTTTTAGTAAAAGGATTAGGAGTAATAACTGGCGAAGTTGTACTTAATATAGACTCTACTGTTAGTATTAAGACTGATGAAGATGTTATTATATTTATTGATGAAGATAAGATAGTTGGTTTTATTTAAGCAAGATTAGCATAATAATATTTTAAAACTTTAAGTGAATATAAGGTAAATTTCAAAATGTTAACGAGCTATACTTTATAAAATAGAAGCTATAAACTTTAATAAAAATTTTATAGCTTTTTTGTATTGAAAACCACGGCTATTCCGGTGGATAAAATGGTTTAAGCCCTGCACAGAAAAAACTCCTATGATATAATTGCAACGACTGACAATCGTAAAACAAATTAATCATAGGAGGTGTGTCGTATGAGTAACGACATAGAAAGCTTATCACACACAAAATGGAGGTGTCAATATCATATAGTATTTGCACCAAAATATAGAAGGTAAATAATATATGGAAAATATAAGGCTGAAATTGGGAAAATATTAAGAACTATTTGTATAAGACATGGAGTAGAAATAATAGAAGCGAATGCTTGTCCGAATCATATACATATGGTAGTTACAATTCCGTCGAAAATGAGTATATCAAAATTAATAGGTATATTAAAAGGAAAAAGTAGTTTAATGATTTTTGATAGATTTGCAAATAGAAAAACCACACCATAAGGGTGGTAGCTGAAACTGGTTTGCGATTGGTGGTTATTCTGAGCACGAGTAGTGCCGTCAGTATCATGCCATTTTATGGCTAAATCAAGCCATCAGATAGCTGGTGGTACATGACTTATTTTACGTACTATTTATGTTTTATTCATCAAATTTTATTTAATACATATTATAAAAATAAAAAGGAGATTTTATGAAACATAAAAAATTACCTAGAGAAAAATACTTTGGACATTTAGAGCAAGTCTTTGCTTTTTATGTTCCAATGCCTACAGGAGTTACCATTTCTGAAGAAGTGCGTATTTTGTAAATTTTCCAAAGTGGGGAGACGATGTTAAGTTCACAGTAGCTGAAACTGTTAAGAATAAATTAGTTCCTTATCCAAATATGGAGATAAATAAAGAAGATTATAATTATCATCCTAGCAAAAGATTTATAAGTGTGCAAAGTGTTGTAGCAGATGGAAGAGGAACACTTTTTGTTTTAGATACAGCTTCGCCTATGTTTTCTGAACCTATATTTCACTGCAAATCAATTAAATAGACAAGCTGATTATTACTATGGTAAAGACTTAAGATAAAAGCCTTATAGCTTGTTTAGAATTAAAATAGATGAATTACCTGCACAAACAAAATAAGAGAAATTTTCATTTTTAGATGGAATATATAAGTTCATGGTAATATTTAGTGAAGTGACTAAATAAATAGACTTATATATCCATTTTTTATTTGATATTATTAGATGAAGTCTTATATAATTATAGTAATAAAAGAGAGGAGTAATAAATTTATGATAAAATGGGGAATTATAGCACCAGGCACAATAGCGAATGCTTTTGCAAAAGAAGTTAATAATACTAAAGAAGGAATTCTTTCTTCTGTTTATGGAAGAAACGAGGATAAAACAAAAGAATTTGCTAAGAAGTATAATATAGAAAAGTATTATACTAATATAGATGACTTTTTAAGTGATGATAACATAGACGCGATTTATATAGCAACACCTCATAATTACCATATGGATTATGCTAAGAAATGTATTAGTGCTAAAAAACATATATTATGTGAAAAGCCATTTTCATATAATTCTAAAACTGGGCAAGAAGTTTTAGAACTTGCAAAAGAAAATAATGTATTTATAATGGAAGCACTTTGGACTTTATTTTTACCAGCAATAAACAAAGCAAAATCATGGATTAAAGAAGATAAAATAGGAAAA
Source organism: Clostridium mucosae (assembly GCF_024622765.1). Classification (NCBI taxonomy): domain Bacteria; kingdom Bacillati; phylum Bacillota; class Clostridia; order Eubacteriales; family Clostridiaceae; genus Clostridium; species Clostridium mucosae. The sequence continues at coordinate 440,704 of NZ_JANKAF010000001.1, forward strand.
GTTAAATTAATTACAGCAAACTTTGGATTTAAAAGTGAATATAATATAAATTCAAGGTTATATAATCCTAATTTAGCTGGAGGAGCTCTATTAGATGTTGGTATTTATCCAATTTTATTTTCTAATTATATAGCAAATGCTTTTCCAAAAGAAATAAATGCAAGTGCCGAATTTACAAAAACTAATGTAGATGAAAGCGATATTATTAATTTAAAGTATGAAGATGGAACATTGGCTTCTTTAACATGTTCAATAGCAGCTGATACAGATAATACAGCAGTTATATATGGTGAAAAAGGGAAAATAGTTATACCAAGCTTCTGGATGTCAAAAGAAGCATATTTATATAATGAAGATGCTTCTGAAAAGTATATAGATGAATATGAAGAAGCTGGATATAAATATGAAATTGAAGAAGCAAATAATTGTATTACTAATAAGTCTTTAGAAAGCAATATAGCATCTCATAATGTTACATTAGAGCTAGCTAAAGTAATGGATGAAGTAAGAAATCAAATAGGTTTAGTTTATCCATTTGAATAGATGATTTCGATTTATTTTTATTAGTTTTTCATTATTTTTTAAAAAATGTGATATTATATGGATTAATAAGCCTTATAGTACTATTTAATGCTAAGAAGCGCAATGTTTATATAATTTAATGGAAGTAATATAGATATAAGGAGATAAAAATGAAAATAAATAAAATAGATCAGCTATTAAATTCTTTAAATAAAGAAGATTTAATATCTATTCTTAAAGATTTAGTTAATGAATATGAAGGATTAGAAGAAAAAATATTATTTAAATATGTAACATTAGAAGAGGATGAAGAAATAAAGAAAAATAAAAAGTATTTATCAGATATCACTAAAAAGTATGGTAGTGGTAGAAGATTTGTTTCTTGGAGAGAATGTGGTAAGTATGCAAATGAAGTGTTTCAAATACTAAATAATGCGAGAAACTATTACTTTGATACAGGTAAGCCATTAGTTGCTGTAGAAACGTCAATAGCTGTTATAGTAAAAATGATATCATCTACTCAGTATATGGATGATTCAAATGGAGATATTGGAGAGGTCGTAAGGGAAGCTATACTATTATTAGATGAATGCTGTATTAATGCTGAAGAATTTTCTAAAAAAGATAAAACAAAGATTTTTAATAAATTATTAAATGAAGCAGATAAGGCTATTTATGACGGTTGGGAAGAGTGGAGATTAGATATAATCAGTAACTGTATCTATTTTTGTGATGATGAAAAGCTAAGAATTAAATTTGAAAATAAATTAGATAATAAGTTAGAAAGTTATGCTGATGATTGGATAGGAAATCACAATAAAGAAAATTTATTAGGAATAAAACTTCAGATAATAGGTACATATGGCACAGAAAAAGAGGAAAATAAATTTATTGAAGACAATATTAAGTATTCAGGGTTCAGAGAGTTACTTATAAGTAAATGTATTGAAAATAATGAATATGATAGGGTAATAAAGTTAGCAGAAGAAGGAGAAATTTATGATAAAGACTATATGGGGTTAGTTTATAAGTGGAAGCAGTACAGATATGAAGCTTATAAAAATCTTAATATAGTTGATAAACAAAAAGAATTAGCTAAAGAATTATTTATTAGTGGAGATATTAATTATTATAAAGAACTTAAAGCTCTATATATAAATGAATGGAATAATTATTATTTGGGGCTTAAGAAAGAACTTAAAGATAAGGGATTAGTAAGTCTTAGTATATATCCAGAAATGTTAATTAATGAAAATGATTTAGAGGAATTATTACAGTTTGCTAAGGATGATGTTAGAAGAATAGAAATATATGATGAGTTACTTATAAAAGATTATAGAGATGATGTTAATGATATGTATAAATTCCTAATAGGAAAAATATCAGAGAGTGCTAGTGATAGAAAACAGTATAAAAAGGTATGTAAAGTAATTAAAAGGTATAAAAACTTATTTGGAGACAATGATACATATAAAATTATTAAAGAGCTAAAGGAACTATATATAAAAAGACCTGCTTTTATAGATGAATTGGGAAAAATATGAATATTCCATTCTTTCATATTTATCTTACCTAAATGTCCTTTTCTTTCTTCTTATTGATACAAAAAAATAGTAGTTTATTTTGCCTTTACACAAAATAAACTACTATTTTTTAGTTATTTTAACTTACTACTATGATGGATTTATTTTAAAATAGGACAAACTGAATTTCTATTTAGAGATAGCCTATTTATAATGCTCTAGATTTATTTAGCGATTTAGATTTTGAGCAAATTGTTGCATAATAGCTTTAACTTCTTCAACCTTTTCTGACTTTAATAAAGCAATCATCTTAGGAATAAATTCCATAATATATTCATGTGAAAAAGTACCTTCTGATTGTTTCTTAAAGCTTTCAGCAAGTAATGCTTTTGCTTCCTCAATTTTATCTTCTTGAACTCTTTCTAAAATAAAACCTAAAAACTTTTCTTGTCCTTGATTCATAATTATACCTCCAATTTGTAAATTACACTTAGTTTCCTAGTAAAATAAACTTTTCAATATTTTAGATAAAACCATATAGTAATTATAATGCATAATACTGTTCTAAAATCAAATATAAACAGAATAATGATACTAATGGATTCACTTTTACTATACAAAACTATATAATAAGGAAATTATATTATATTTTTTAATTTGAAGTCAAACAGTATATATAAATTTATAGATATAATAGTTAATATATAATTTATATTTTAAAAGTGGATTAGAAGTAGAATCCAAGGATTTATTACAAACATAAATAAGGATAATAATAAGATAATTATACAAGTTATACACTCATTAAAATCAGCTCAATTTGGCAATAGGACTATATACATAAAAGATGAAAAAGTAACTAATAAAGAATGTTTATAATAAATAATATTAGTAGCAATATAAGTAGTAAAATAGATTCTATTTATGCATTTTAAATTATTAAGCTATTTGAAGTAAATGGAGTTAATTTATATATAAATAAAGTAACTACATTTGTTTATGATTGATATAGTTTGACTTTTTAATTATGATAAGAAGAATTCCGTAAAAAACAAAATTATTAGATTTAATAGTTTTGAAAGAGTACCCACCATATAGATTGCCTTAATGTAGTTAGATTACTTTTTTCTGAATTGCGCACTAAAAAATACCGCATATTATTTTGAATAATACGGTACTTCTATTATCCCTGTGCTGCTAGCTGTATTCCTGCTATTATAACAAGGAGTGATATTGATGAAATAACTATATTTAATGTTGGACATTCTTTATTAATTATATTCTTGAACGCATTTACTAATGAATAAATAAAAGTGAATGGCCATATAAACCATGTCCAATAAAATACTAGTCCTATTGTATTAAGTACTGTTATAAACATTAATAATTTCCCCTCTCAATATTACTTGACTTAATTATATCATATATTTTCATACCGTATTATTCAATTTTCAAAGACTATTAGTTCGTAATAGTATCAAATGATTTACCAAAGCACCAAAGTAATATACAATAATTATAAAACAATTTATATTATGACCTTGGTTAATAACTAGATTAAGCAAAAAAGAGTTAATAAGGAGATTAAAATTGCTTTATTGGTAATTGATACACAAAAGTCAATAACAAATGAAAAATTATATAGGTTTGACACATTTGTATCTAATGTTAAAGAAACAATAAACAAGGCTAGGGAAAATAGCATTGAAGTAATATATATACGTCATGATGATGGAGATGGCGGAGATCTAGCCAAAGGAACAGAGGGTTTTGAACATGGATTCCATATTTTAGTTTCACAAAATGTAAATACAACGATAGATAATGAATTTATGTGGAATGGAAGATATGCAGAATGTATTTCATTAGATGAAACAATTAGAAAAATGAGTATTTAAAGTTCGATTATATTACTCATAGGAAAATATGAAGTTAAAAAGGAGAGTAATAAATGGAAATAAAAATAATAAATCAGGATTTTTCAATTTGTAAAATACAAGATCTATCAGAAGTAAATTATTCAGATGAATTTTGTTTTATAGGAAAGACAGATGAAGAATTATCATTAGTATGCAGTACAAATAGGTTACCTAAAAATGTAATTGAATGTGATAATGGATGGAAAGCATTTAGAATACAAGGCGTATTAGATTTTTCTCTTATTGGTATATTATCAAAAATATCAACTTTGTTAGCAGATAATAAAATCGGAATATTTGCAGTATCAACATACAATACAGATTATATTTTAACTAAAGAAGAAAATTTTGAAAAATCAATAAAAGTTCTTGAACACAATGGATATATAATAAAGCGATAAATTTTAATATGCATTTAGATTGTTTCAAAAAATTAATCCTCATACAAATTAATTAATAAATTAGAGGTGAAATAAATATGTCAAATTCAAAATTTTATTATATAGATATAAATGCACCTAAATGAAATTAACCTAATCATATAGGTACATCTGCAATAATTAAATATAAGAACAAAATTCTGTTAGAAAAAAGAGTAGTTAGTGGCAGATGGCTTTGATTGGTGGTGGATTTAGGTATTAATTTTAAAGGGGCCGGGGTAAAATGAAGTTAAAAGTAATTAAGTTAACAGAAGAGAATTTGGAAGAATGCATAGACTTATTTATAGATACATTTTCAAGAGAACCTTGGTATGATGAATATGATTCAAGAGAGCAGGTAAAGGATTTTTTTATAAATCATATGGGAAATAATTATTTCTTAGGATATATAGGATTGTTAGATGAAAAGATTGTAGCATTAAGCTTAGGAATGAAAAAGTCTTGGATAGGTGGTATGGAATATTATATAGATGAATTTTGTATAAGCTATGATCTTCAAGGAAAAGGTATTGGCAGCTTGTTTTTAAAAGATATAGAAAAATTACTAATTAATGAAAAGGTTGAAGGAATGATACTTAACACAGAAAGAGATTATCCTTCATGTAATTTCTATCAAAAAAATGGATTTAAAATACTAGGGGATCTTATTGTTTTAGGAAAATAAGATAGTATATTAATAGATAAATCCAATCTATTAAGGGATTTTCTAAGAAGATGATGATATAAAAAATATTATAGAAACTTGAAATTGAAATGAGCTTAATTATGTTGTAGGATGGAAAACTTATGCTTTTTTACTTACAGCGCGATGAACATAAGAAAAATAACTTCGTTTTAAAAACTAGTGTAGAAATATATAAAATGAATTAATCAAAAAAATTAAGGGGGAAAACAATGATTTATGTTGCTTTACTAAGAGGAATAAATGTTGGGGGAAACAACAAAATAGATATGAAACTTCTAAAAAAAACATTTGAAAGAATAGGTATGGAATCTGTTATTACATATATAAATTCTGGGAATGTAATTTTTATCGATATGAAGCACACAAAGGAAGAAATAATAGAACTTTTAGAAGAGGCTATATTTAGAGATTTTCAGTTAAATATTAAAGTTTTGATTCGTAGTATAGATGATTTTGAGAATATGATGAAGCTTTTGCCAGAGTCATGGAAAAATGATAAATACATGAGAAGTGATGTATTATTTTTATGGGAAGAAATCGATAAAGAAACAGTGATTGATGAATTAAAAATTAAACCAGAAATAGATACAGTTATGTATGTACAAGGAGCAATTTTATGGACATTAGATAAAGAAAATATTACGAAAAGCGGCTTAAATAAATTTATAGGAACTGACGCATATAAAAAAATGACAGCAAGAAATGTTAATACTACCCGTAAAATATATGAAATTATGAAGGGATTAAATGAGGTTTAATTAGGATAATAGCAATAGTAGAATTATTATACGGTAGTAATATTTATTTCAGATTATATAGAATCAATATTTTAATAAATTACCTATATTTATTGTTTCAAAATTAATAATATTTATTTTAGTTACATATGAGTAGTGAAGTTATATATTTCATTTGAAGAGAGAAATTTTGTAGTTACTTTATTTATAAATAAGGTAACTACATTTTTGTATAATGGGTATAGTTTGAATTTTTACTTATGATAAGAGAACGCTTATGATGATAAATGATATAAAAAGTACGAAGGAGAATTTTATGCCAAGAAAAGATTCTATTGATATTGGGGAGTTAACAGATTCTGCTTTCTATATTTTATCTAGTGTTATTGATGAAAAGCATGGTTACCTAATTATGAAGACTATTGAGAAGTTTACTGATAATGAAGTTACTATTGGTCCTGCATCGCTTTATACAACACTAAAAAAGCTTTTAGCAGCAGATTTAGTTGAGTTAAGTTGTGATACAGATGAAAATAAAAAGGTGTATAAAATAACCAATAAAGGGTAAGAGATGCTTATAAAAGAGATTGAACGTAAAAAGCAGATGGTTAAATTTGCTGAAAAATTTTTGGGTTAGGAAAGGGTGATATTCTTGAAAAGTAAATATGTAATTATTAATGGTCTTGCTTTTAGTGAAGAAAGTGATATGGAAAAACTAAAAAATTATGCGAGTCAAGGTTGGATACTAGAAGATATAGTAGGAGGTTTTTTCAATAAGCTAAGAAAAGATAAACCTCAAAATATAGTGTATAGTTTAGATTATCAATTGGATGTCGATGGAGAGTATTTTACCATATTCAAAGAAGCAGGATGGGAGCTTGTTCTTTCTGTCAATAACCAAATGCATATTTTTTTAGCGCAAGCTGGGACTAAGCCTATTTATAGTGATAGTAAATCGGAAATAGATAAATATACACGTGTAAGAAATCAAACGAGAAGGAGAACAATCTATTCTTTAATAATGGCTATATTATTGATAGGGTTGTCAGTTTTTTCTGCAATAGCTATAAGATCTATATTTCTGATTATCTTAGCGTTATTAGTAATTGATATTTTTATATTTGTCTTTAATTTTATGCCTTACTTAGCGTATAACTCTAGAATTAAGCAAATAAAAAGAAATGGTAGATGTAAAAGTGAAGCAATAAATAACAAAATTACATGGAAATTATATGCATTTGCAGGTGTTATGTTTTTGGTGTTAGGAATTTTAAATTTAATTGAGAAGAAATATTCTTCATTACTATATATAATTTTAGGTGCCTTTGATATTGTTTTAAGTTTAGATTACTATAAGAAATATAAAAAGTCTTTATAAATTCTATTCAAGATTAACGAGATAATATGGAGAGAAAAAATACCTGATTGGACAAATGATATTTTTCAAAAGTAGCCAGTAAAATTATAAAAGCTTTACTAGCTATATTTATATAAAATTTAAATTTGAATTTCATTTTACAATTAGTCTTTTATTATACTTCCATTTTCAATTAAAACTACATATATTCTAGATTCTTTATCATTAATTGTTATAATATTACTATTGAAATATATTTTTCTCATTTTCTTAGATCCTAATATTTACCTTATATAAACTTTTTATTTTGATCTTTAACTCTTTTTATTGATGTAAGTAATAAAATATATCCTAAAAGCAAACATCCTATCATTACTATCCATCCCATATTAAAGCCAAAATTATCTACTATAACCCCAAATAAGGTTGACCCTAACGCATATCCTAATGCGAATATAAGATTTATAATACCTAGTATTACACTAGAGTCTTTTTTACCGAATACATCTGTAGTCATAAATGCTGGTGCTGACATATATGAATAAACATTTAAACCATATGCTATCGAGAATAAAAATGCTAAACTATGAACTTTACTTGAAATAAGTAATCCTATTACAGCTACGATTGAAAGTACAAATGACATAGACATTGTTTTTAATGTACCTATTTTATCAAATAAAACTCCTCCAGTTATATTTCCTATTAAACCGAATAATGCAAATACTGAACCTAATGTACCAACTAATGTTGCACTCATTCCAAGTTCTCCTGTAAAATAGGTTGCATATTGAGTACTTAATGCAGATATAGCAATTGCTATTATTGCATACCCTATTGAACATCTCCAAAAATACTTATTCTTAGTTGTTTCTTTTACACCTAAACCTTTGAATCTATTATCTTCCATATTAGATTCATTAGAGTTTTCCTCAACTACTTCTACTTCATTAGCTTTAGGCATTCTCATAAATAATAGTATTATTGGTAAACTGCATAGCAATGAAATTATCCCAAATACTATATAACTATAACTTGATCCCTTTGATGCTAACATTTGTGATGTGATTTCTTGTAAAAACACATTACCTATAGATCCCCCAGAAAATGCTACACCTAATGCTATACCTCTACATTTTTTAGGAAACCAATTGTTTATTACATATGGCACTCCTAAGCTTGACAATAGAACACATCCTACTTGACATACTCCAGATAATATATAAAATTGAGGTAATGTTTGAGCAAAACCAAAACCTAAAAATCCTAATGATGATAATACTGTTCCTACTATAAATAATATTTTTATATTTATCTTACCAAATAATTTACCTAAAAAGGGTGAAAATGTAGCAGATGCTAATGCTCCAAATGTAAAAATTAATGAGAATGATGCTAATGAAAAATCAAACTTATTAATTACATATGGTATAAATAATGGTTGAATATTTTGTGCAATTGCAAATGGAATAGCTTGCATAAACATACATATGAATACTATTAAATATTTTTTCCTATTATTGTTAATTAACAATTCATCTTTTTTCATAATATATTTCCTTCCATTATCTATTTAATAAATTTCTATTTTTATTATATATATTTGCATTTAATCTGTTAAATATAGATATCTTATATTACATATAATCAAATACTTATTATGTGATATATGAAAATATTTATATACAGTATAAAAAAATATATTTAACAAATTTAAAATCAAACATGAATTCAAAATAAATAGAAGTTTTATCTATAAACAAGGTAACTACATTTTTTATAATATGTATAATTTGAATTTTAATTATGGCAAGAAGAAGTTTATGATGATTAAGTTAGACTTGTTCAAGTAAACTAGCAAGTTAACATTTATAAATTGCTTAAACATATCAAATAAGTGAATTTGTTTAGCTATTTAATTAGCTATTTAAACAGTGGAGATACATGAAAATTTGCTTATTATTATAGTAAGAAATTAATATGTATTTTATAAGTGTAATATTATGTTAATAAATGTAATATATGCTATAATTAACATGAAGAGTATTGTTAAAGGGGGAGGATTATGACTAAAGTTTCTTTGTTTTTTGGAGCTGGTGCTGAATGTTCATATGGACTACCATCAGGTGGAAAGTTCGCACTTGATATTTTTAGAATGAATACTAGTGATGATAAGATAAATTTAAAAGAACAATTAAATAATGTTGATAAGCAATCAAATTATGCAAGGTGGTTACCAGAAGGCTTTGATAATAAAAAACTAACTGCTTTTACAAAGACACAATATGAATCAATCGTAAGAGGTAGTTTAGAAAACAAAAGAAACAATATTTTAGATTACTTAAATAACTTTGATGAAAAGGTTAACTTAATATCACAAAGGTTGTATGATAATGGACTTGATATTGATAAAGTATTTTTAGATATAACAGGATTAGAATTAGGCGCCTATAATTATTCTCACATAATAAAGTTAAATCCATTGCTAGGAGGAGATAACTCCATTTTTGGAAGTAACTATTTTTCAGCATTTTTAAAACTTCTGGAAATAGAAAATGTGAGTTATCCATTTAAGTTAAATATAAGAAATATAACAAGAGCAATACTTGAACTATTAATAGGATCTTTAGGTGAAGATTTAATACATAGATTAAATGATGGAATTTTTTATGATAGTCCAGAAAGCATAGATTTATTTGATGATCTTGGAGCAATATTTACATTAGATTATACAAATACAGGCATGAAAGGCTTAGAACTATTAATAGAAAATGAAGATTTAAATATAAGAGAAGACTACAGTAATGAAGAGAAAATAACTAAATTTGGATTGCAGATATTAGAAGATATTGTCAAGAGCATTAGATTATCAAACATTAATTGATTCTAACTGGAGATACATTTATAGTCCAAAAACAGATTGGGGTAAATTCAACAAAATAGTTATATTTTTATATACAGTAAAAAGATATATAGAATCAATAGCTAAAAGCAATACAGAAAAAATAAGAGAAGACAATGGATATTATCATGATGTTTTACATCTAAAAGAATTTGTAGATATAAATGCAATAGGAACAACAAACTACAATTCATTTATAGAAGATATAACTAAGGAAGAGGTATATTACCTAAATGGATGTATAAATGATTACTATGATCCATATTTAAATAAAATAATATCCTTTGATGAAAACAAAGAGAAAAAGCATATAATAGTACCTTTCTTATTTACTCAAAGTGGTATAAAACCATTAACCTCAGTTAAGATGTCTAAAAGATACGTAGATATGTTTAATAAATTTAAAGAATCAGATATCATTTGCGTGTGTGGATTTGCTTTCAATTGTGATGATGGACATATAAATGGCTTATTTAGAGAATTAATAGAAGATTATAATAAAACTATATGCATACTTCATTATGTAGATGGAAGCCACTTCAACTTAAGAACAACAATAAATGAATATAAAGAAAAGTTGAGACTAGATAATACGTCAAACTTAAGAATTATAGCCGTAGATGGGAATAGAAATGAAATTGGTAGTGGGGAGAAGTTGTTTGAGGTTATGGTTAGGAAGGGAAGGATTTAAAATAATAAATGGTGAACAGTACCATAAATAAATGATAAAACTAGTCTTAATCAAGGAGGATAACTTGTTAAGGCTAGTTTTGTAAGTTAAGTAGCATATTATAAGGTTAATAGTATATTATTTATCAAAAATATAAATGAATTTAAAAACTTAAGGTTTCGTAAGAATTTTTTATAATTGATGTAAACTCTATCTTCTACAATAAAGTCATAATGCGCGAGGGGGAGTAGAAGATATGAAAAGAGTATTTAAATCAATTCTAGTGTTTATAATAATATTGTTATTATGTTGGTATGGAGTAAATAGTATAAACTATACTAGAATAGAAAAAAGAAATAGTAATGTAAATGATATTTTAATTTTAGTAAATAAAAAAAATGGGTTAGATAAAAGCTATATACCCATAGGATTAACCATACCTGAAATACCATTTTCTGATGAAGTAACAAATGAAGAAAAACAGGTAGCAGGAATTATAAAAGAACCATTAGAAGAATTAATAAATGAAGCTAAAAAAGATGGAATAATCTTAAAAGGTAATTCTGGATATAGGTCTTATGAATCTCAAGAGATTATATATAATGATAGGGTAAGAGATGAAGGTAAAAGAAGTGCAGATGCATATGTAGCTAAACCTGGATTTAGTGAACACCAAACAGGATTATGTATAGATATTACTAATGAGTATAAGTATTTTGCTGAAGGAACACTAGAAGCTGAATGGCTTGAAAAAAATTGCAGTAGATTTGGATTTATTATAAGGTATCCTAAGAATAAAAAAAGAATCACTGGAATAGAATATGAACCTTGGCATATTAGATATGTAGGAAAAGATGTGGCAAAATATATTTATGTTAATGGAATTACATTAGAAGAATACCTAAAAAAATAAAGTGTGGAGGAAATATGAGTTATAATAATATTCTTGTAGTAGATGATGAAAAAGAAATTAGAGATTTATTAGAGATAAATCTTAAAAGTGAAGGATATTTTGTATTTAAAGCTAGTTGTGGCAAAGAGGCGTTAGAAATATTAAATAAAGAAGTAATTCATTTGATAGTATTAGATATTATGATGCCAGATATAGATGGATTAGAGGTTTGTAAAAGAGTAAGAATAAATAACAATATTCCTATTTTAATGTTAAGTGCAAAAGTTGAGGATATGGATAAAATACAGGGAATAATGACTGGGGCAGATGATTATATATGCAAACCCTTTAATAGCTTAGAATTAATAGTTAGAATAAAGGCACTAATTAGAAGGACATATTTTTTAAATTCTAAAATATCAAATTCAGATAATATAATAATTATTGACAATATGATTATAGATAAGAGACAGCATAGGGTGACGGTAAATAAAAATGAAGTAGTACTTACAGCAAGAGAATTTGACATTTTATATTTGTTAGCTACTAATAGGGGAAGAGTTTTTAGCGCGGAGGAAATTTTTGAAAGAGTATGGAAAGAGAAATATTATCAATCAAATAATACAGTTATGGTTCATATGAGCAGATTAAGAGATAAATTGGAACAGAACTCATATGGAGATAAGATAATACATACTGTATGGGGAGTTGGATACAAAATTGAAAAATAAAATAATTGTTAATTGTTGGATAAAACCAATAGGTGAAATAGCAATATCAGTAGTGTTAACATATATAACAGCAAGTCTAATTAGAGAATTAATAATTTTATTATATAGGTATACAAATATTAAGATTATTGACTTTATATGGAGTTTATGGAACACACTACAGTATGAGGATATTGGCAGATATCTTTATATAATTGTAGCTTTACCTTTATTTTTAATTATAAATTACGCAATAACGTACAAAAAAAATAAGGACTTAGCTACAATTATAGAAGAAACAGAGATAATGGTAGAGGGAAATTTAGATAAATTAATAGATATTAAAGCATCTGGTTATATGAAAAGTTTAGTAGATAATATAAATAATATATCAACCCAACTTAAAGAGATTATGATAGAGGAGAGAAAAGGTCAGAAAACTAAAAATGATTTAATAACTAATGTCTCGCATGATTTAAGAACTCCATTAACATCAATAATAGGATATCTAGAGTTTATTGATTCTGATAAGTATAAAGATGAGGTGGAACTTAGATATTATATCAATATAGCATATCAAAAGTCTAAAGATCTAAGTTTACTTATAAATGATTTGTTTGAATTAACAAAAATGCAAAATAGCAGTATTGTTTTAGAAAGATCACAAATAAATTTAGTAGATTTATTAGGACAATTGGTGGTGTATTTTAAAAATGAGTTTAAAAAAGAAAATATGAAGGAAAGAATTAATTTTTCAGAGGATAAGTTAATAGTATATGCGGATGCAAGAAAGTTAGTAAGAGCATTTGAAAATCTATTATCTAATTCGATTAAATATGGAAAACAGGGATATTACGTTGATATTATAACAAAAGCTGAAGATTCTATGGCAATTGTTCAAATTATTAATTATGGAGAGGCTATACCTGAAATAGATTTGCCTCATATTTTCGATAGATTTTATAGAGTTGAAAAATCTAGGAATAGAGAAATAGGAGGAACAGGATTAGGATTAGCAATAACAAAAAATATTATTGAATTACACAGCGGTTTTATTTCAGTAAGTAGTGATGAGAATAAAACTATTTTTGAGATAAGATTACCACTAAGCTATAATGAAGCTTAGCATATAATTTTTTTACTAATTTATTATAATAAAATAAATCTAAAATATAAATATATATTATAGTTAAGAATACTGTAATAAATAAAGATAGTATTTACAAGAAACTTCTATGTGTAATTATATTACATATAGAAGTTTTTATATTTTAGAGAGTATTAATGATAAAGAGAATAGTTGACAAATAGTCTAATTAGACTATAATGATTATGTAAAAATAGTCTAATTAGACTATTGATGAGTTATATTAATTTTACATCAATAAAAGAGAGGATGAAAAAAGTGATTAAATCAGTTTTAATGTTAGGCCAGTCAAATATGGCAGGTAGAGGTTTTATTAGTGAAGTGCCTCCAATTTATAATGAAAGGATACAAATGTTGCGTAATGGTAGATGGCAAATGATGACTGAACCAATTAATTATGACAGACCTGTTGCAAGAGTAAGTCTAGCAAGTTCATTTGCAGAGGCATGGTGTTGTAAGAATGAAGATGATATTATTGGCTTAGTTCCCTGCGCAGAAGGAGGAAGTTCAATAGATGAGTGGGCTGTAGATAAAGTACTTTTTAGACATGCAATAAATGAAGCCAAATTTGCTATGCAAAGTAGTGAATTGGTTGGAGTTATATGGCATCAAGGGGAAAGTGATAGTCATAATGGGAATTACAAAACATACTATGAAAAGTTACTGTTAATAATTGAAGCTCTTAGAAAAGAATTAAATGCTCAAAACATTCCAGTTATTATTGGTGGATTAGCAGATTTTTTAGGAAAAGAAGGATTTGGAAAAGGTTGCACTGAATATAATCTTATCAATCAAGAATTAGAAAAGTTTGCAATTGAACAAGATAAATGTTATTTTGTTACTGCATCAGGCTTAACTTCTAATCCTGATGGAATTCATATTGATGCAATTTCTCAAAGAAAATTTGGATTAAGATATTTTGAGGCTTTTTATAATAGAAAGCATGTATTAGAACCATTAACAAATGAAGGTGATTTAGTAAATTCAATTTGTTCAAGAGTACATACTAAGACGGAGAAAATATATATGAAAAGTATGAATTTTGCATTAGGGAAAATATCATATGATGAATTTTTAGCTCAAGTTACAAAAATTAATAATGACTAATGATATAATTAAAAAATAGTGTATTACAAATTGAAAAATATAAAGGGGATAATATTTTGATACCATTATTAATATTAGGTTTAATAAAACAAAATCCAGGTTCTTATGGATACGAATTACTATCATTAATGGAAGAGAGACACTACAAATATATAGTGAATTTTACCAAAGGATCTTTTTATTATAATCTTCAAAAATTGGAAGAAAAAGAATATATTAAAAGAGTTGATAAGTTAAATAATGTTAGAGAAACTCAAAATTATATAATAACAGAATTGGGAAATAAAGAGTTTGAAAAGTTAATGTATAAGTATGGCTGTAAAACTGAGTATATAAATTTACCTTTTTATGGGGCAATGTTATTTGCTGATGAATATAAAAAAGAGGACTTAGAAAAAATAATAGAAATTCAAATAGAACAAACTAAGGATAGAATTTTTTTATTAGAAGAATCTATTAAAAATGATAATACTGTTGAGACGTATTTTAGAAAGATGATGGAAAATTCACTTTCTCATCATTTAGTAAATCTTAAATGGTTTGAAGATTTATTAAAAAATTTACATGATAGTAACATGAATAAATAAGCTTTTACTATAAAAAAATGAGCCATTATGATCTTATCATATTGGCTCATTTTTATTTACTAAATAAGAATGAGGTTCTATGCACTATGTAGTGCTGATAAAATATAAATATACATTACAAAAGACTGGAGGAATTCTTTATGACAAGAGATATTTTTAATGCATAGCAGAGGCTATTGCATTATTATAAAAATGTAATGAAATAGCCTTTGCAAATCCTAAAAATTGAATGACTAGGAGGAGTAAAATGAGCTATTTAAAAAAATACCAATGGGAAATAGTTCCTGAGAATTTACCAATAGTTAAAAGGAATTGTCCTAAATGTAATCAAAAATCACATTATATAAATAGTGAAAAATTTAGAGTAAATGCAAATAAAAATAACATTGATATTTGGCTAATTTATCAATGTGAAAAATGTAAATCTACTTGGAATATGACAATATATGAAAGAATAAATCCTAATGATATTAATAAATATGAATATGAAAAATTTCTTTCTAATGACAAGGGATTAGCTAGAGAATATGCCTTTAATTTAAGTGTATATAATAAAAATAAAGCTGGAGTTATTTTTGAAGATGTAAATTATAACTTAATTCAAAGAAAATTAGAGGCGGATTATATAAAAGAAAATGAACTAGTTATTGAAATTATTTGTAAGTATCCAATAGAAATGAGAGTTGATAAGCTCTTAAGTGATAAACTTGGGCTTTCAAGAAGTAAGATAAAAGATATGCATAAAAAAGGAATAATCTTCATTGATGATTCTAAAAATTCATTAAATACAAGAGTAAGAGATGGGATGGAGATACATGTTTTGAAGGAAGTAGAAAATATAGAAGTTTTACAAGCTATAATATAAGCTACTATATAGATATGTATGAATGTAATTCAGATATAGAAGTTTAGTATAGACCGATAAATGCTTTTTACTAATGATGGAAAATATAATAAATAAATGAGAAAAGTAGTCTTAATCAAGCAAAATTAATGGTTAAGACTATTTTTATAAGTAAAATACCGTTATGTAAGCTAAAAAGATAGATTAATTAATAGATTTTAATTGGAAAAATTAATTCAATATTATACGAGATACCTGTTATAAGATAATTATCGTATTCACTTTTTGATATAATAATTGTAGGACAAAAGAAAACTTAAAAAGTCGGGATGTCAATCTTTAATGATGATAAGATTAGATTAACGAATTGAAAGGGGTTAAAATTATGGAATGGATTGAAAGTATTAGAGAAGCTATTTCTTATATTGAAGAAAATATTACAGAGGATTTATCTATTAAAGAAATTGCAGATAGAGTAAATATTTCACCTTTTTATTTTCAAAAGGGATTTGGAATGTTATGTGGCTATTCTGTAAGTGAATACATTAAGAGAAGAAGACTTGCACTTGCCGACAGTGAAGTCTTATCTAGTAATGAAAAAATAATAGATATTGCAATAAAGTATGGATATGATTCTCCAGATAGCTTTACTAAAGCTTTTACACGATTTCATGGGGTTACACCATCTGCAGTTCGTAAAGAGGGTGCTATGATAAAGTCATTTGTTGCCCTTAAAATTAAATTTTCATTGGAAGGTGGATATATCATGGATTATAAAATAGTTGAGAAGGATTCATTTAAGGTTATAGGAGCGTCTAAGAAATTTAAATATGATACAGCATTTACAGAGGTACCTTTATTCTGGAATGAGCATATTTCACAAGGAAAACTAAAGGATATATGTGGAATGTATGGTATTAACATTGATGAGGAAATGGGCGGCAATGAATTTGAGTACCTTATTGCAGAGGATTATTCTAAAGAGAAAGAAGGCATGGAAGGGTATATAGTTAAAACAATTCCTAAGTTTACTTGGGCTGTTTTCCCTTGTTATGGACAAGGAAAAACATCAATTCAAGAAACTAATAAGAAAATATTTTCAGAGTGGTTACCAAACTGTAGAGATTATGAGATTGCTGCAGGTTATAATGTAGAAATGTATAGTGATCCAAGTGAGTATGAAAAAGGGATTTCAGATGAAAATTACTATTGTGAAGTTTGGATTCCAGTAAAGAGAAAATAACGTAATGGAATTTTGAGATTAAAGATATCAATAAATAGAAGTGATAGGTCTAGATATCGTTGAAAAAGCATTAAATGAGAATAGTAAAAGAGGTAAAATTTTGATTTAACATGTATTAAATTTAGGGCAGTAGATAGTCTTGCGTAAAAGCAAAACTATCTACTATTTTTTGTATGAACAGTTGGTAGTTATAGAATAATATACCACAAAAATTTTGGATGAATTATTATGATAAAGAAAATTGATACTAACTTTGATTACAATGAAGAAATTAAAAAATGTAAAACTTGAGCCACAGATTATAAAAAAAATATGAAACTGTATGTACTAAATTAGATAAAAAAATATTACTGGAAATAAAAATTTCCAGTAATATAAAAAACAATAAAAATAAAAACTACACAAAATTATCTAGTCGCTCTTAAATTTACAAATAAATCTATGGAAATAATATTTAAATACTATTTCCATAGATCTAATATAATAAAACTACTTAGTGGCAATTAAAGAAATTAATTTATTTGAGTTATTTAATTCTTTAATATTTTTAAATCCTGACAAGTCCAAGTCTTGTAATATACTTTCCTTTGTTACAAAGTGTTTATGAACTCCCTCTTTCCAATCACAAATTAAAAGCTTACCATCATTTTTTAAAACTCTTTTTGCATCTTTTAATAAGCTTACAGGATCTTTTAGTTCATGATGAACTGTAATCATAAAAACTAAGTCAGCAGTATTTTCAGCTAAAGGTATTTCATTTTCACTCATTATTGCTACGGATAGCCTTCCAGTTGAGGCATCCTTTCTATTTTCCTTTACCCATTTAATCATATCTTCAGAAATATCAAATCCTAATCCCTTAGAATTTGGTAATTTACTTAAAAAGGCTTCAGAAAATATACCAGTACCTATACCAATATCTACAATTGTACTATCTTTAGGTAATTGTAATTCTTCTATAATTTTATCTAAATCAATTAAACTTAATCTTTCAGGATCATTTAGTTTATTTAATTTTTTTACATCAAATTTATGATTATTCATTTATAGTCTCCTTTACTAAATGAAATGTTATATTTTATTTTTAGTAAAATAAATACATGCTTATTATATAAATTATAATAACTTAATTTAATATATATTTCAGTGACTAAGTTACATATAAAAATTTATTTTTACCTTAATATTAGATATAACAAATACTTTTATAATAAGGAGATTTTTAATTATGGGAAAATATATTATTGCTTCAATTATTGGTGCTCTATTAGGATATATATACTATAAAAAAATTGGATGTGCCAGTGGAACATGTCCAATAACTTCTA
This sequence comes from Clostridium mucosae, assembly GCF_024622765.1. NCBI lineage: Bacteria > Bacillati > Bacillota > Clostridia > Eubacteriales > Clostridiaceae > Clostridium > Clostridium mucosae. Next base: position 459,317 of record NZ_JANKAF010000001.1, read on the forward strand.
ATAAATATGTATCTATTATATATGGTGCTCTTTTAGCAAATCTATTTGTTTTTTAAAAGTCTAAAAATAATTAGCATTTTATAATCTAAGATAGGTAAAGAATAAAAAAACTTAGGCTTGTTGTTCACATTTATGTGATTGACCAATCTACAGTTTATTCATCTTCTTTTATATTGGTGTTAGTTATAAGCTTATAGATACTTTAAGCTGAACTAACTATTTGTTAGTAAGAAAGAAAATATATATAATTACAGGATGATATTTGCTAATAAATAACAATTATCCTGTAGGTTCAATTCAAAAATTGTAATATCTAAAAATAGATATGAATTAATGAATATGATATAAATAAAAAAATTTAGTTAAGGAGGAATTATAAATGGAACGTTTAAAAAATAAAGTGGCAATTATTACTGGTGGAGCAAGAGGTATGGGAGCATCTCATGTACGTTTATTTGCAAGTGAAGGTGCAAAAGTTGTCTTTACTGACTTAAATGAAGAACAAGGTAGAATACTAGAGAAAGAAATAGGTGGTAATGTAAAATTTATAAAACAAGATGTTACAGATGCCGCTAGTTGGAAAAATGTTGTAGAGGATACTGAAAAAATATTTGGACAAGTTAATATTTTAGTGAATAATGCTGGTATAAGTATAAATAAACCTTTATTAGAAATTACTGAAGATGAATATAGAAAAATTGTAGATATAAATCAAGTATCTGTTTTTCTTGGGACTAAGGCAGTAGCGGCTTCTATGAAGAAAGCAGGAAATGGTTCAATAATAAATATTTCATCTATGAATGGATTAGTAGGTGGGGCAATTGGTTATACAGATACAAAATTTGCAGTCCGTGGAATGACAAAGGCAGCGGCAATTCAATTATCACCACTTGGAATTAGAGTTAATTCAGTACATCCAGGTGTAATAGAAACACCGATGGTTACTGAAGGAGATTCATATGAAGTGATTGAGAAACTTTCTAAACAAATTCCAATTAGAAGAATGGCTAAATCTGAAGAAGTTTCAAATCTAGTACTTTATCTTGCTTCAGATGAATCAAGTTATTCAACAGGATCAGAATTTGTTATCGATGGTGGATTAACTGCAATGTAAATTAAGAGTAAGTTATAAAAATAGTAACTTCGAATTTACAGTCGGCTCTACATTTTTTATATTTTATATATTAATATAATTGATAAACATTTTAAATAAATGAAAAAGTAGTATTAGGCAAGTTATATAAATTCCTAATACTACTTTTTTTACTTTACTATGGATATAATAAGTTGCTATGCTAATTTTATCAGTTAATACGATTGATTTTTAGCAAACTTACAGCAGTATAGATATGTACAACGTCCAATATAAACATCAATAAATATAATAAACTTAAGGTAGAGACAGATGAAAAGGATAATCGTATTAATAGCCTGTATTTAATACAAAAAGGAAGAGAGGCACTTCCTAAAATAGAAGCAGTGTTTTTAAAATTAGCGGATATTTTTACAAAGGATTTATTATATCTATTTTTATAATTAAGTTACCAGCTGTAACAGGAATAGAAACTACAATGCTGGCTAATAGTATTTATGAAATGGAAGATGACTTAGAAAATAAAAGATACATCCAGCCAATATACATATGTATTAGCAGTAAAGAATCTTGTAATAAGTAATTTAATATATTTAGAGACTTTGTTTATTGGATTTGTAATACTGTAGAATGTAATACAAAATAAATAGAAATTATAATACATTCACATATTAAGAGATAAAAGTTATTGAGATAGGATTTAAAAGACTATCCATAATATTTAAAGATTAAAACTATAGGATAGCCTTAGGCATTTATATATCTTGCCTAAGGCTATTTTTATAACCTAAATACCCTATAATAAATCAGAGTGAATATAATTTTTAATTTAATCAAAAGAGTTTTTCAATATTACTTATGTAGCAAAAGAAAATAATCAAAATTTTATCTTGTATCATGGAAATTCTAAATGGAAAATAATTGTATATTATACAATAAAAATATACAATATACTCATAGAGCATGTGTTATGTAGTGCTACATAATAATTATTAACTGTAAAAAAACATAAATAAATAAAAATTTGGATGAAAATTAGATTGTTTATTGAAGGGTAGGGAGATGAATGAATAAGATATTAATCGTAGAGGATGATCCTCAAATTAATAAGATGATACAAACTTTATTAAAAAAGAACAAATATGAAACAGTAGCTGCATTTTCTGGTACAGAGGCTCTTTTGTTATTAGAAAAAGAGTCCTTTTATTTAGTGTTATTAGACTTAATGCTACCAGGATTAAGTGGAGAAGAGGTTTTAACTAAAATTAATAAATTGCAAATTCCTGTTATATGTGTATCAGCAAAAGATGATTTGGATACTAAACTTGAGATAATGAGAAATGGAGCAGATGATTATATAACAAAGCCATTCAACAATGAGGAATTAATTGTAAGAATATCAGCAGTGTTAAGAAGAATAAACAAGGGTTCATTACCAGATAAAACATATATATACAAATTCAAAGACTTAGTTTTAGATAGTGAAAATCATATAGTGACTATTAAAGATGAGGCTATTGAGCTTACTGTAAAAGAGTATAGAATATTAGAACTGTTAATTAGTAATCCAAAGAAAGTATTTACAAAACAGAATATATTTGAAAGCGTCTGGTCTGAAGAATATCTTTTTGATGAAAGAGTGGTTACAGTACATGTTAGTAATCTTCGTAATAAATTAAAAAATGGAGAATCATATATAAAAACAGTTTGGGGTATAGGATATAAAATGCAGGATAATTAATTTATAAAACTTTATACTTTCTTGATAAATTAAAAATCTTATTTTAATATTTTTATTTTATTATTTAAATATGGAAAAAATAATACTTCTATGTAAAGAAATTAAGGGGTAAAGTATATGGGATTAGTATTACAAACTGATAGTTTAACAAAAAAATATGGAAAACAAATAGCTGTAAATAAGGTTAATATCAATGTTGAGAAAGGTGATATTTATGGTTTAATAGGAAAAAATGGTGCAGGAAAAACTACAATTATGAAAATGGTTTGTGGGTTGATTAGCCAAAATCAAGGAGATATTAAGCTTTTTGAAAGTAGTAATTTAAAAAAAGGTAGGAAAAGGATAGGAACTATCATTGAACAGCCAGCACTTTATCCTAACATGACAGCAAAAGAAAATTTGATTTATTATGATAAGCTTCTTGGTATTACAGACTATGGTAATGTTGAGGAAGTTTTAGCTTTAGTTGGTTTAGAAGATACGGGCAAAAAGAAAACCAAATCTTTTTCCATGGGTATGAAACAACGTTTATCAATTGCAATTTCTTTAATAGGTAATCCAGATTTCCTTATTTTAGATGAACCTATTAATGGATTAGACCCTTCTGGTATTAAAGAAATTAGAGAATTACTTTTAAAATTAAATTGTGAAAATGGTATTACTATTTTTATTTCATCTCATATTTTAGGAGAACTTGCTAAAATTGCAACGAAATATGGCATTATTAAGAAAGGTGTATTGATTGATGAATTTTCAGCTAAGGAATTAGAAAAACGTTGCAAAAAGTGCATTTCATTAGTGGTAAATAATTCTGAGAAAGCAGTTTATATCATAAAAAATACTATAAAAAGTGCCGATTATAAAGTATTGGAAGAGGGAAAAATCTGTATTTATGACTGCTTAGATATTCCGGAACAGATTAATAAAGCTTTAGTTGAAAATAATGTCTTGGTGTCAGGTTTAACTTTGGAAGGCAATGATGTAGAGGCTTATTTCATAAAAATGATGGGAGAAGATTAGTGATTATGAATGTAATTTCAAGTGAAATTTATAAAATATTTAAAAACAAAATTTTTTATGGAACCTTGATAGTATTTTTAGTGATGAATGTCATTGCATTTGTTTCTGGGTTTAAAGAAAAGTTATCTTCTGGTTCTTCTGAAATGCTAGGAACAGGAATTTCTACTTATCAAGCATCATATGAAGCAGATGGCATTATATATATAATTCTTATATTTGTAGCTTTTTCAATTACTGCTGAATATGCAAATGGTAGCATACGTCAAATGGCTAGCCATGGAATAGAAAGATGGAGATTAGTACTTGGTCAGTATATAGCAATATCTTTGGTTATTACTATAGTTGTGTTAGGTTTTGGATTTATAAATTTATTGTCATTTACAATATTATCTGGATTAGGTGAAATTGACATTACTGTGTTTATGCGCATGAATTTAGGAATGCTATGTATAATTTGGGCAAGCACAGGGGTTGGTACTTTTTTATCTCATTTATTAAAAAATGTAGGTATTACAATTATAGCGTCTATAGTATTGGCTGTAGGAAGTAATTTTATAGTTAATATATTTGCCTTATTAACAAATAATGATACTTTTTTAATGTACGGTCTTAGTAATATGCGTAAAATTATAATTAATTTTGTTTCAAAACCAGAGGATATTATGAAGTGTTGTCTTGTTTTAGTGTTAATTGGTGTAACTGCAATTTTAGGATCTTGTATATTATTTTCAAAAAGGGATGTAGAGTAACTATATCAATAAAGAAAGTTTGTAAGTGATATTACAAGATGATTTAAAAAAGTAATAAATTATTTAAGGTATATATAGGAAGAGAAGGGAGAAGATGATTTTGAATATATTAAGAACAGAAAATTTATCAAAAATTTATGGTATGGGTGATACAAAGGTTAATGCATTAGATAATTTAAATTTGAGAATAGGAAAAGGTGAATTTGTTTCAATAATTGGACCTAGTGGCTCTGGAAAATCTACACTGCTTCATATGTTAGGTGGTGTGGATCGTCCAACAGAAGGGAAAATATATATAGAGGATACTGATATATCATCTATGAATGAAACTGAGTCAGCTTTATTTAGACGAAAAAATATAGGTATAATTTATCAGTCTTATAATTTAATTCCTACATTGAATGTAGAAAAGAATATATTGTTACCAATGCTATTAGATGGAGTAAAACCTAAAAAAGAAGAATTTGATAAGGTTATAGAAATGCTTGGATTAAGCAAAAGGCTTAATCATCTTCCCAATCAGCTATCAGGTGGACAACAACAAAGAGTTGCTATAGGAAGAGCACTAATTTATAAACCATCAATTATTTTAGCTGATGAGCCTACTGGAAATCTTGATAGGAAAAATACTAAAGCAACTCTTGAATTATTGAAGCGTTCAAATGAGGAATATAATCAGACAATTGTAATGATAACGCATGATGAAGAAATTGCATTATCAGCACATAGAATGATTACAATTATTGATGGGAAAATAGTGTCAGATGAGGTGAATAAGTCATGAAAATTATGAATGAATACACGTATCACCAGTTAAAAAAGAATAAACGGCATACAATTTCTATATTAGTAGCTATAACAATTGCTTCATCATTATTGTGTTCATTATGTATTTTTCTATATTCTATATGGGACTCAAAGGTAAATACAGCAATTGAGCAAACTGGTTATTGGCAGGGAGAAATAACTGAGTCCATTTCTGGTGATAAATTAAAACATATTACAGAAAATCCAGCTATTAAAACTACAATGATTAAAGGAAGTTGGATTACAGCAGAGCTTCAGGATACAAAGCGCCAATATTTGTTATTGAGAGATGCAAATAAGGATTTTTGGAACAACATGAACTTTAAAAATAGTGTTATAGAAGGAAGACTTCCAGAAGAATCGGGAGAAATTGTTATATCGAAACTATTCTTTATAGATAATCCACAATATAAAGTTGGTGATAAGGTAACACTCCCAATAGGGAACCGTATGTTAAATAACGTAGCAATTCAAACACAAGCTTATAAACAAGAAGGTGAAACCTTTGAGGTATCAGGAACAAAGACTTATACAATAGTTGGAGAGTTAGACATATCTGCAATTTCTTTATTTCCAGGATATATTGCAATGGGATATTTGGATGTTTCAGATATTCAACCAAGTGATGAACTTACAGTTTATATGAATTTTAAGAATGTTCGAGGGATATATAAGGAACTACCAGATATTGCTGAATCTATTGGATTAAGTAAGGACGAACATGGACAATATAGAGTTATGTATAATACACAGTTATTGAATTTATATGGAATAAGCGATAAAAATAATACAAACACTCAATTTATTTTAATTCTAGCTATAGCAGTAATCATGCTTTTACTAATTATGGGAGCATTTATTCTTATCATTTATAATGCATTTGCTTTATCAGCTAATAGTAGAATTAAGGAATTAAGTATTTTAAAGAGCTTAGGAGCAACACCAAAACAAATTAAGTATTCTGTCCTCTATGAGGGATTTTTGCTATGGATTGTTCAGCTTCCAATTGGTTTAATAATAGGATATATGTTTAGTTATCTTGTATTTTCTAAGGTTAATGGAATTTTGAGCCTTATAGAAGATTATAAGAATATTCGGGTTTGTTTTTCTTGGATAGTTGTTATTTTTTCATTACTCATATCATTAATTACAGTTCTAGTTTCAGCATATATTCCAGCAAGAAAAGCAGCAAAAGTGCCAGCTATTTCTGGAATACTTCAAAATAGTCAGGTAATAAAAATTAAAAAGCAAAAACGTAATTTAATAATTAAGAAAATATTTGGGATAGAAGGTGAGCTTGCAGGTTCACAATTTTCAGCAAATAAGAAAAGTTTACGAGTAGCAGTTCTTTCTCTTTCAATGTGCTTTATTTTGATAGCTGGTTATACCAATATTATTTCCATATATAATTTAGCTGATTCTCAAAATAGCAAAGAAGTTAGTCATGATATTACAGTTTCTCTAAATGTCGTTGATGAACCAAGCGACGAAATGATTAATAGGATTACTTCAATGCCAGAAGTTAAAGATAGTGTTATTAGAAGGCAGGTACGTACTTCAACATATGTAAGTTCAGAAGACGAGTCAGATGTTTTTGCTGCATCAGGTGGATTTACTGAAATAAGCAGCAATAAATACAATGTATTAAAAGAAGATGATAAATATAGAATTATAGTTAATCTAGTAGGATTGAGTGATGAATCATTTGAAAAATATTGCAATGATATTGGAACTGACTATGAAAAATATAATACAGAAAGTACAGTATCAGGTATATTGATAAATAGAACATATCATATACCTGTTGATTCAAAAGTTGCAGAAGAAATTCCATTTTTAAATACAAAAGAAGGAAGTGAAATGAGTTTATATGAAAAAGTAGATGATGATATGGATACAACCAATAATTTTAAGATAAAAATAGGAGATGTTACAGATAAATATCCTAGTGATATAAATAGTAACAGATATAGTCTAGCTTTAATAATACCAATGAAGAATTATGATAAAATAGTTAACGATTTTTCACCAGAGCGTATTCTTGAATCTAGTAGAATGTCAATTGATTTGTTGGTTGGGGATGAGGCTAGTGTAAATGCAAAGAAAGAATTAACACAGACTTGTAGCTCTTATTTAGGATCAGAAGATTTTAGTATATGGACTTTATTAGAAGAAAAAAATCATAAAGAACTAGTTCAGAGAGCTATTGAGATTGGTGTTTCTGCTGTTGCATTAATGATTGGTATGATTGGTATTTTTAATGCATTTTCTATTGTTTCAAATAATATGAGATTACGTAAAAAAGAATTTGCTATGTTAAGGTCAGTAGGATTAACTCCGAAAGGATTAAATAAAATGCTTACATTAGAAGGCTTATTATTTGCATTAAAACCAATTGTTATTGCTATTCCTGTAGTATTTATTATATGTTGGTATATGCTAAATTTAACATCAATGACATGGAGTGAATTTATAACTGTCTTCCCAGGTAAATCAATTTTAGTTTATGCTATACTAGTATTTATATCTATACTTTTGGCTTATTGGTTTTCTTCTAAGTCTGTTAAAAGAAGTAATATTATAGAAGCAATGAAAGATGGACTAGTATAGTATTTAATGTTTATTATAGCTGCGAGTTTATTGTTGCAAAGGAGTTAATATGAAGGATGTTTGGGTGGTTACAACTTTTTTGCTTATGTTTATGCTTATTATACTAATTATTTATCATTTATATTATCGTATGAACATTAAGCATATTACTAGACAATTATTGGAAATAATGAATGTACCTGATACTAATGAACTTCTAACAGTACTGGCAAGGCAAAGTGATATCGTAGATTTGGTAAATATACTAAATAAGCTAATTAAAGATATCAGACTGTCACGTATACGAATTAAAAGGTTAACTATGAAGTTTAGAAAGGGTATAACCAATATTGCACATGATTTACGTACACCGCTTACAACTGCTAGTGGATATGTTCAAATGCTTCAGGCAAGTGCTACAGAAGAAGAAAGCCAAGAATACTTAAGAATAATATTGGAAAGACAAAATATGGTTAAAATGTTGCTGGAACAATTATTTGAATATGTACGTATTGAATCAGGAGAAATTATTTATGAACACGTATCTATAGATGCAAAAAAAGTTTTTATAGATACGCTTGCTATGTATTATGATGATTTTAATAAGAACGGAGAAGAGCCTACTATTCATTTATTAGAAAAGCCATGCATAATACTAGGAGATGAACAAGGGATAAAAAGAATATTTTCTAATATCTTATTTAATGCAATTACTCATGGTAAAGGAGAATATTGTTTTCAAATCCAGGAAAAAGATAGTTATATATTTACGTTTTCTAATATTAGTGATCCAATGACTGGAGAGGATTTAGATAAAATATTTGACCGTTTTTATACAAAGGATCAATCTAGAAATAAAAAGACTACGGGGTTAGGCTTGACAATAGCTAAAGAAATTACAATGCAGATGAATGGAAAAATAGAGGCTTATTATAATAATAGTAGGTTCTTTATATCTATTTCATTTCCTAAAGCTTAATAATTTATATAAAAAGGTTAGTATTTTTTCTATGTAAAGGATAAATACTAACCTTTTTTACCTTATTATAGGGTAAATTGATTTTAAGTCTCACATAAAAAAAAAGGTGTAAAAAAAATACATATTAGTATTTATTTAACAAGCTTTCTATGTTATAGTAAATTTGAAGACAAGCTTGTCAAAAAAATAAAATAAGAAGTATATTATTTGCTTTATAATGAGAGGGGGATGTAAAATGTTAAAATTAAAGAATTCAAATAGTATGAACGTTAAAGCTAAAGCAGGTTGTGGTCGTTTTGATGCTAACTGTATCTTCTGTGATGGTGGCTGGTGGGACGTAAACAAGAGTGTTGAACGTTAGTAAAACGTAATTATTACTATAGTCTAATATAAGTTTTTATAACAAATACAAATAATTGATCTTCTATTTCTTATAGAAATAGAAGATTGGTTATTTTGTTTAAATAAGAATAAATTATTAATAAGATAACTTACTTATAATTATTTTATAGGTAGCTTATTTTTTATTAATATAAAATATATTTATTGAAAAATTAAAGCTTTAAGGGGGATTTATGGATACACATATTAAATTTTCAAATTTTAAAATATTTCAGAATGATGACCATAAATATATGTATTGTGTTAACGATAGCAAGATATTTGAAATAGATGACAGAACTTTAGCTTTATTAAACGAAGAAGGAAAAACATATGAAGAGATCGAAAAAGATTTATCTTCATTATTTAGTAAAGAGGAATTAGATGAACTTATTAACTCGATGCGTGAGTTCGGAATCATAGAAAATAAAGATGATAACATTGAAAATAATTATGATATAAATACTGACAACTTATCTGCAATCATTCTTTTAGTTGCTCAAGATTGTAATCTTAGATGTTCTTACTGCTATGCTGATGAGGGAAAATATAACGATTGTGGCAGAATGGATATTACTACCGCTAAAAGAGCAGTAGATTTTTTAATAGATAAATCTGATAGTGAACAATTAGGAGTTTGTTTTTTTGGAGGAGAACCGCTTTTAAATTTTGAATTAATAAAAGAAATTGTTTCTTATTGCCATGAAAAAGAAATAAACAAAAAATTTAACTTTAGCATGACTTCAAATGGTACTTTGTTAAATAAAGAGATTGAAGAATTCATTATAGAAAATAAAATTGCTATTCAAATCAGTATTGATGGTGATAAGAATACTTATGATTCAAATAGATATTTTAGTGGTAAAGTTGGTTCATTTGATACAGTATTGAGAAAAACAAAATCTTTAAGAGAAAAAGGTTTATTAAGTGCTAGAGGTACAATTACTACAAAAGAACTAGATTTAGTGCATACATATGATTTTTTAAATTCAACAGGATTTAACAGGGTTGTATTATCTCCAGCATTCAATTTATTAAATGATGAGGAATATGATGCAGTAGCTGATGCACATATAAATCTTTATTCAAATTTTGAAAATCGTATTAAGGAAAAGAAAATTGACGAAGTGAAAAATAATGTAATGGTTATGGAAACTTTGAGTTATATTCACAATTCTGGAATACGTACAACTGCTTGCGGTGCAGGTAAAAACATGTATGCTATAGATATTAATGGTGATATATACCCATGTCAAAGATTTGTAGGTAGTAAAAAAGCAATTCTAGGTAATATCTTTAAAGACGATGATAAGCAAAAAGAATTTGCTGAAAAAACTAAGATATATAACTTTGATAAGTGCAGTAGTTGTTGGACTAGAAATTTATGTGTTGGTGGATGTGTTCATACTAATTTTTCTTTAACAGATAATATGAATTTACCTTATGAGCCATTTTGTGAATATAAAAGAAAGACAACAGCTGAGGCAATTAATATATATTTAAGATTAAGCGATGAGGAGATTGATGAATTATTTAAAGAACAAAAAGAGTTACCTTGCATTAAATAATTTCTTAAATAATCACAATTATTTTAAACTGTTTAATAAATATATTAAGCCTTTTCTTTTGGACATCTTTATTTGTTTATTATCTATAATGATTTTCACCTCAGCTAATCTGATATATCCTTATATTATAGAATTAGTTATTGATGATGCATTAGTTAATAAAAGTATAAATAAATTGTTTATATATACTTTTAGTATGTTTTTTATTGTAATAATTCAGTCGCTTTCTAGATATTTTGTTGCAAATAAATCTTTAACTATATGCCAGAAAATAATATTAAAAATAAAAGAGGATATTACGGAACAGTTAAGTAAATACTCTCAAATATTTTTTGGAGAATATAAAAGATCGCAGATTATATCAGTAATTGAAAATGATCTACAACAGATTGAAAGAGTAGGAATATATATAATAACAGAGTTTCTAGTTTCAGTAATTACAATTATAGGATTATTAATTATAATATTTGTAATAGATTATCATATAGCTATAGTTTGTATTGCTTTATTAATTTTGTATGCATATTTACAAAAAAACAATGGAAAAAAATTAAAGAGCTACTCATTAGGGTTAAGTAAAAGTAAGGGTGAACTATATTCACATACACAAGAATTGGTATTTAATATATCTGATATTAAAATGTTAAACTATCATCATCAGTATAAAAAAAATTATTTAAATAAGTGTATAGAATATTTTAAAAAGGAAAAGAGGATTACAAATCTAGGGGTTTGGTCAAATATTGTAGGAATTGTTTTTAATAATTTAACCTTAATTATAGCATTATGCTTAGGTGGTTATATGATGTTAAATGAAGAAATGACTGTAGGTATATTATTTTCATTAACAGTTTATACTCAGCAATTATTTTCACCAGTAACTGTGCTTACTAATTTATATGTAGAATTAAAAAAGATACAATCTTCACTAAAAAGAGTATCTAATATATTGCATAATAAAAAGTATGTAATTCAAGAAGGTTATAAGTCTTCAGAGCAACCATTATATGGTGATATTATTCTAAAAGATTTCAGTTTTAGTTATGGTAAGGAGATTATATTTAATAAAGCTAATATTAATATTGAAAATCGATCAAAAATTGCATTAATAGGAAGTAATGGTTCAGGTAAAACAACATTGATAAGATTGCTTATGAGGTTGCAGGAAGATTATCAAGGAGAAATACTTTTAGATGGGTGTAATATTGAAGATTATAAATTAGATTATCTAAGGGAAAATATTATTTGTATTAGCCAAAGACCGTTTATACTTAATGGTACAATACTTGATAATATTTTATTGAATAATAAGGAGTTAACAGAAGAAAAAGTTAACGAAATTATTTCTCTTGTCTGCTTAACAGATGATATAAAAAATATGCCTAATGGTATAAATACAGTTATTGGAGATAATGGTATTTCTTTATCTGGAGGACAGGCACAGAAATTAGCATTAGCTCGTATCTTTGTTAATGATTATTCCATTATTATATTAGATGAACCTACATCACCTCTAGACATTGAATCAGAAGAGATAATTTGTAAAAATATATATCAATACTTAAATGATAAAACTATTATTGCTGTTACACATAGAAAGACAATTTTGAAATATTGTTCCCCAATATATGAGGTGAAAAATAATTTAATAATAGAAAAGACATTATGTAAATAAATTTGTATTTTGAGTATTAAAAAATATATCATTAATCTAAAAAAAAGCTTAGTTATAGGGAATCTTTAAATTGATCACAAGTAAAGGCGTAGTAGAATTCGATTAAAAAATTAATAATTAACAAATTAGAAATAATCATGTTATATATTAATAACAAGATCATTTCTAATTTTTTATAAGGCTAAAATTTTTTCTTCCATATAATTTGTAACTTTGTAAGAAGTACTCCATTATCACTTGTAATATTGTGAATTGTATTAATATCGCTATTTTCATCATAAATTACTTCAGATGAAATATGTAGTGTATCTCCATCAGTTGTTTCCTTTTTAAATAATACTTTAATATTAAATAAATTATATTCGTTTAAAATAGATCTTGGCAAAGTATCCATAGCCATTTCCATATACTTTACATTATTAACATGCCCATTAAAATCTATGTCACTATATCTAACAGGATAGTCTTTTATATAGTCTGGTTTTTGAAGTTTAGGTATATCATCTAAAACAGGTACTTCAACTAATTCCTCTTTAAGACCATATATTTCGCTTTGTTTAGGAGATATCCTCATAGGACGCCTTTTATCGAAATCTATTAATATAGCTGTTGAAAAGACCTCTCCTATAATTTTCCCTTCAGAGTTTTTCATAGTGTTTTGCCTATAGCCATAGAACTTTTTTGTACCTAATACCTTAGTTTGAACTGTTATTTTATCTTTAAATTTAGGATATTCATATATAGTTATATCATACTTTAAAAGTACCCAAATACAGTTATTTTGAGCAAATCCTTCATTAGTTTCTCCTAAGTAATCAGATTGGGCTATGATGACATCCCATAAGAAATCTGCTAAGGATGAAAATGTACATTTATGTTCAGAATCAACATTAAAAATATTTATTGTATATTCCTTTTCAAAAATATCATTCAATTATATTTCCTCCTTTTATAAGGTTAACGTGAGTTTTATATATAACTCACTTTATAATTATTGACTGATTGTTCCATTTATAGTAGAATTTTTAATAGTTTGTAGATAAAATATGCATAATAAACGAAAATTTAAATGTTGCTGAAATAATAAGTAAAATAAAATTTATTAATTTTGATTAGTGTATTTACATTATTTTAGAAATGTTGAAACAAAGGAATAATATGAGAAAAATTTACGGAGGTAAAAGGAAATGAAGAGAGTTTATTTAGCTAGTCCATTTTTTAATGATACAGAAGTTGAATATTTAGAAAAGGTTGAGAAAATCTTAGAAGAAAAGGGGTTAGAGGTATTTTCACCTATGAGAAATCCAATGGATAAAAATGCTGAAGTTGGTTCTCGCCAATGGTCAATTGAAACTTTTATGAATGACTTAAAACATATTAAGTGGGCTGAAATCGTTGTAGGTATTTATCATGGAAATTACTCAGATAGTGGAACAGCATGGGAACTTGGTTATGCTTATGCTACTGATAAACCTGTTATTTTAGTTCATGTAGGTAAAGATAGTAATCTTATGGTTCATGAAGGAGCTCATGCAAATATAACTATAGAGGAACTTAAAAATTATGATTTTAAAAAATTAGAAAGTTCTTTTTATAGTGGTGAAATGCTTTAGTTAAAAAATAAATATATATCCATAATTGGAAAGAGGTTGTTGCAAAATTATTTTTAATCATTTTGTAGCAACCTCTTTTTTTGTATTTTAAAATTGATATTTTAGGAGTTATAATAAAAATATATTATGCTAGGATCTTCCTTAATTACTCCAATATTTTTTAAACGTCTACCTAAAACACAAATATATTCGTCATTCTCAGAATTATATTCCATATTTTCTCGCTTACTTATGTCTGATTTAAATTTCTTTGTTTTTTGCTTTTCATAAAATTGAGGTTTTATATAAGATGTTTGATTATTTTTTCTATAAATACGTAATTTTCCTCACTTTTGTAATCGGCATCGGCAACTATATTTTTAAATTTCTTTAGATAAATTTCCTAGTTACTTTAAATACGAATAAAGTAACTACTATTAATATAATGTGTATACGATTGGGAAAGTAGATTATATTGACAGTTAAAATACTATATTATATACTTAAAAAGATTAATTTAATGAAAAGGAGAATTGAAGAGATGATTTTAGTTGTTCTTAACTAAACTATTAAAATTAAATAGTTTAAGATGCTTAAAAGTTCTATTGTTGAACTTTATATTAGTGTGCATTTTAAGAACAATATCTTACTTTAAACTCTTTTATAAAAATAAAATAACTTTAAATACAAAACATATATATGAATTTGTATTTAATTTAATTTAAATATAATGAAAGATCTTTATATAAATAAAATCCTCATAGACGATATTGTTTGTCTATGGGGATTTTTAATTTTAAATTAAGAAAGGTTGGGAATTTTATGGCTTTAACAAAGGTTACAGAACGAATTTATTATCTTATAAACGACAGAGAAGCTGATAGACCAGTGCTTGGATACATTAAAGGAGATAAGTATTCTTTGATGGTAGATGCAGGAAACTCAAAAGAGCATGTTAAAAAATTTAACGATTCTATAAAAAAATTAAATTTAAAATTACCTGATTATATAGCAATAACTCATTGGCATTGGGACCATAGTTATGGGATGCATGCAGTTACAGGGAAAACTATAGCGTGTGAAATAACTAATGAACAATTAGAGATTATGTCAAAATGGCAATGGACAGACGAAGCGATGAAAAAACGTCTTTTAACTGGAGAAGATATAGAGTTTGCAGATACTAATATTCGTAAAGAATATAAATCGCTACAAGATATAAAAGTTATATCTGCAGATATAGTGTTTAAAAATGATTTAGAAATAGATTTAGGAGGATTAACGGTTATTTTAAAGAATATTATTGCTCCTCATTCAGAGGATTCAGTAATAGTTTATGTCCCTGAAGAAAAAGTAGTATTTATAGGAGATGCATATGGTGTAGATTATTATAATAATTACAAATATGACTCACTTAAGTTAGAGGAACTTATATACACCTTAGAAGATTTAGAGTTTAACATTTGTTTTCCAGGACACTCAACGCCTATAAATAAAACTGAGATTATTGAGTATTTAAAATCGCAGCATAAGAAAATTTGTATAAATAACGATTAAATATTAATAAATCTTAAAACATTTATATAGTATTGCTTAAACATTTATTTCTATAATAAACCAAATAAATGGAGGAGGTAACTATAGATGTTTGTATTAGAATATATAAAAGATCCTAAGAGTATTGGGGCAATTGCACCAAGTGGAAAGTATTTAGCTAATAAAATAATAAGTAATATTAATTTTGAAAAAGCAAAATACATTGTAGAATATGGGCCTGGTACAGGTGTCTTTACAGAAAAAATTCTTGCTAGAATTAAAGATGATACTATAGTATTATTAATTGAAATTAATGAAGAATTTTATAATATTTTAAAAAGTATATATGGACACAAAAATAATGTAATAATTGTAAATGATAGTGTAGAAAATATTGATATAATACTTAAAAAATACTCAATAACAAATGTAGATTATATTATATCTGGACTGCCATTTACGTCATTACCTAAAAGTGTTTCAAACTGCATTTTAAATAAGACATCAAAAATAATAAGTGGCAATGGAGATTTTATTACTTTTCAATATTCACTTTTGAAGATTAGACTTTTTAAAGAGTATTTTGGGGAAATTAATTACACAAAGGTAATTAGAAATATACCACCAGCTTATGTATTAAAATGTACAGGAGGAAAAAATGCATAAAAATATATTAGTAGTTGATGATGATAAAGATATTAGAGAACTTGTAGCTGTTTATATGAAAACCGAAGAATTTTACGTTGATAAAGCTTGCAATGGAGAAGAAGCTCTAAAAATGGTTGAAGAAAAAAATTATGATTTAATTATCTTAGATGTTATGATGCCAAAAGTTGATGGAATGCAAGCTTTAATTGAAATTAGAAAAAAATATTCAATGCCTGTAATTTTTTTAACTGCTAAAAATGAAGAAATCGATATGATAAAAGGATTAGCTTTAGGTGCAGATGATTATATAGCGAAACCTTTTAGTTCAATGGAGTTAATAGCTAGAGTTAAAGCTCAATTAAGAAGATATACGGTATTTAATAATTCAGAAAAAGACATTATAACAATAGGTGATTTGACTTTAGACACAAAAATGCATAGAGTAATGATTTTAGGAAAAGAAGTAAAATTAACTCCTACTGAATATAAAATATTAGAGTTACTATGCAGAAATAGAGATATGGTATTTAGTGTTGAACAAATATATGAAAAAATATGGAGAGATAAATATGCAGTTGGAGACACATCAATAATGGTTCATATAACAAAACTTAGGCAAAAAATAGAAAAAGATCCTAAAAACCCAGAATATCTTAAAACAGTATGGGGAATAGGCTATAAGATATGAAAATTAGCTTTAAAAAACTAAGTATATATATGCTTTTTTCATTAGTAGTTTCTATTTTTGTGTGTGTTGAGTTTATTAAGTTTACAGCACCTATAATGGAAAAGTTTATGATGGAAGAAAATATAAATCTTATTAAGATTCAGGTTACTGGCATTATTTTAATATTTTCTTCGATAACAGTATTTATTTTTACATTCTTATTTTTAATAAATAGAAAGGCAAAATATATAAATTATATATCAAAAGAAGTAAAAAAAATTAAAAGTGAAGGTTTTGGAAGAACTATTGAGCTAAGAGGAAAAGATGAGTTAACTGAGCTTTGTATGAGCATAAATGAAATGTCATTAGAGCTTAAAGAAAGAATTGAAAATGAGAAGAAAATAGAAAAAAATAAAAATGAACTAATAACAAACATATCTCATGATTTAAAAACCCCTTTAACTTCTATTATAGGATATTTAGAGTTGTTGAATGCTAAAAAGGTTGATGAAGAAAATAAAGATGAATATGTAAAAATTGCATATAATAAAAGCTTGAGGCTAAGGACATTAGTAAATGAGTTGTTTGAGTATACAAAATTGAATAGTACTGATATTAAAATTCAAAAAGTTAAGTTTAATATATCAGCTTTAATAAATCAAATTGTTGGTGAAAGTATTATAGATTTTTCAGAAAAAGATATTGAAGTTAGATTAGAAAATCCATATAAAGAATTAAATTCTTTTATAGATAAAAAATTAATTTATAGAGTTTTTGAAAATTTAATGAAAAATGCTCAGAAATATAGTGATCCAAATTCTTTATTTCTAGTAATTGTTGAAGAAAATAATACTAATATAACAATATCTTTTATTAATAAATGTGAGGAGATACAAGAAGATGACTTAGATAAAATTTTTGAAAAGTTTTATAGGATAGACGAAGCAAGAAGTAGTGAGAATGAGGGAGCAGGATTAGGATTAGCAATTGCAAAAAAAATAGTAGAATTACACGATGGAGAGTTATTAGTAAAAAAATTAAATGAAAATATAGAATTTAAAATTATTTTAAATAAAGCATAGCAATTTAGCTATGCTTTATTTATTAAGAAAAATTAATATATTTATAAGCAAATTATTAAAAGTAAAAAGTTAATATTTAATTATATTATTGCTAGGATGGTGTAAAAAATGAGTGTTTTAGGAAAAATAATTTTTGTATTAAATAAATATTTATTAGGCATTTTCGTCTTAATAATAAGTATTTTTGCATATCACTTTTTTAAAAAATTAAGAAATTAGTATATAGGTTTAATAGAAGATATGTATATGGAGGAGTTTAGTTATGGAACATAAATTAAGGATAAAAAATAAATTAAGCTTTAATATAAAAAAATGTTTAGTACTTTCTATGATATTAGTAATAATTATAATAATTTCGTTTATATTATCAAAAATAGGTGATATCTTAGATAAAAGCACATTGATAAATATATTGATTAAGTATAAAGAGAAGTCAATGCTTATATATTTTTTAGTATGCTTTCTACAACCAATTATTTTACCATTACCAGAACCAGTTACAATAATGGTAGGTAGTTTAATATTGGGAGAAACTAAGGGAGCTGTAATAGGCTTTTTAGGAACTATATTAGGGATAATAAGTATGTTTCTTTTTTCTAGATATGCTAGTCAAAAGCTTATAAAAAAGATGGTAAATAGTAAGAAGATAGAAAAGTTTAATGAATATATAAAGAAAAATGAAACTTTAATCATTTTATTATTATTTATCTTACCTATTTTACCAGATGAGGTTATTTGTATTGGAGCAGGTATTGGCAAATTTAATGGATATAAATTCATTACTATAGCAATAATATCAAAATTAATTACAGCTTTTACATTATCATATTCAATAGAGTTGTTTAGTTTTAATCCGCTAAGTATTTTAATAATTGTAGCAATTATAATTTTAACTATTATAATTACTAAGCTTATTAATAAGGTTATATCAATATAAAATAAAAATAATTATTTAAAGTTAAATATTATTTCAGGTTATCTTTAAAAGTTATTATGTTTTAACATAATATTTAAATATACCATAATAAAACTATAGGTGGAGTTATCCGCCTATAGTTTTTAATATTACTTGTCTACTGGTTTAATAAGTTCCCAGTAAATCAAATTCTGGTCTCGATTAAATTCCTTCATACCAACCTTTTCTAATAGTCGTGCAGAAGGCTTGTTATCAATTAAACACTCTGCCTTAATAATTCTGACATTCTTTTGAGAAATTGCCCAATTCGTAATAGCCTTTAATGCTTCAAAACCAATACCTTTTCCTCTTTCGCTTTCTACTAATCCATAACCAACTTCAACTTCACCTTTTTCATCAGGCTTTCCATGAAAACCTATGTCTCCAATTACCTTCATAGTGTCTTTTTTTATAATCATCCAAACTTCAAAACCACTTGGTACTTTATCATTTTCTAATGATTCATATATAATAGGCAATATATCCTTAGTATCATCCGTTGGCCATTTTTTATCTATTTTAATTCCAAGTTTCTCAACTTCGTTACTGCTTCCATCCATTAAAGATTTAGTTATTTCTAATGTTATTGGTATTAATATTAACCTTATTGTTTGTATATTTTTTAAATCCACTTTATTTTCCACCTTTCAATATTAAAAAAACTTAATAGAACTAAAGGTGGATTAGTACCTATAAATTTAAGTAGTAAACCACCTCATAGAATTTACAGTTATAAAACTTTTCATAAAATCAACTCCTAACATTATTAATTAAGAAAAAGATATAATCTAAATTAATTACATCTATATAGTAAGTGTACTAAACTCATAATAAAATGTAAATATTTTAATTATTTTCCTGTAATTTATAATTTATATCATGTACATAGACATTAACTTTATATTTTAAAATCTTTTACTTTTATATATGGATGAGATACATTACTTTAAATCAAGCTATTTCTTTAATAAAGTGGAGCCAGAATATTTCTATTATTATTGTGATAAACACGGTATGTTAATTATGCAAGGCATGGTAAATAACGGCTCATATTCTTTTATAAGAGATACAGCCCTTCCTACTATAGGTGTACTTAATATTAAAGATACAAGAAGAGGTAATAAAGAACAAAGAGAAATATTTATAAAGCATACTGAAGAAACAATAAAGCACCTTTATAATCACCCATGCATTATTGGATAGACTATATTTAATGAAGGATGGGGGCAGTTCCGAAGTGATAACCTTTATGAATTTGTTAAGAATATTGATAGCACTCGCTTTATAGATTCAACTTCAGGATGGTTTAATCATGAAAAGAGTGATGTAGAATATGAAGCTAATGGTTTATATACTTATGATAGGAAAGTGTGTAAGGTAGAAAAAGAAAAAATTCTAGAAGTTAGTTTTAAAATCAAAAAGATTATTGAAGAATTGCATTAAAAAGTTAATCTCTTATTTTTACAAAGGGGGTCGCGTTTCGCGAGCCCCTTTTAAACCATTGATTTTACTTGCTTAAAGACGTCTTTAAAGTTAAATTACTGGTTTTTATCTATTATTTAGTATATACAATTGAAAAGTTCTGTTAATAAAAATTGGATTAAATATATTATATTCATTTTAACATATCTAATATTTCATCCTCTGGAGTTGAAGAGTCACAACGAACTTCAATTTCTCCATTTTTATGAACAATAAAGCCTGGCACAGTTACAATATTATATTTATCTCTAAATTCTCTAAGTTCATTATCTAAATGGTTTGAACTATCAACATAATGAATTGGTGTAGTAACTTTACTAGCTAATTCACTTAATTTTTTAGCAAATTTACGACAGTAAGGGCAGGTTGATCTTCCTATATATACAATAGCTTTATCTTCATTATTTAATAAGTCATCTGCTTCTATAGAAAGTATTTTGTTAAATGACTTTATATTTTCTTCATATTGATCTTCTTCAAACATTTTATATCCTCCTAATATTTTTCAGAATATTATACCAAATTTGAAGTGCTATATCAAATTAAGTCATCTAACCCATTAACTGTAGTTTGCTCATCTTCATTAATAGGAATAACTATACATTTTTGACCATCAATTATTTGAGATTTTATTTGAGGTATTTTTTCAGGTTTAACTTGAAGAATAACATCATAATTAGCTGTAGTATTATTATTTTCTGAATTTGTATCATCAAAATTTTCTATGTTGCTTTCTGAATCTTCATTTGAGTCAGTTTCAGAAGCTTCGTCTAATATAATATCATCAGCACTACTTTCTAAAATATCATCATTATTTTTAGGCTTATCAGAATTACCTTCTAAATCATCATTGTTATCTTCTGATTTAGCATCATTATTTTCTGTAGCTGTTGGATTTTCATTATCTACCGTAGCTTCTTGCTTAACTTGCTCAAGTTTAGTTTGAAGTATTTCTACTTGTTTTTGAAGGTGCTTTTCCTTTTTTACTTGTTCATTTGCTTTAAGTACTTTTGCATCTATTAAATTCTCTACTAAAGGAAGTTCATCACCAAAGGTTTCAACATATGATTTTTCAATTTTTGTAGTAATTTCTTCAGGAACTCCACTTTCTATTAATAGACTTTGGATATCATCTTTTGTTAAACTTATAGGTTCAGCATCTGTATCATCATATATAGCATTGTACTCATCTAGCATATTATTTAAATTTTCTTGTACTTCCACAAAGATTTTTTCAGCTTTCTTTTCATCAGCGCTAAATGTATCTTTAATGATTGATTGGAAGGTTTCCTTTTGTATAGTAGCTGTTTGTTTTGAATAACAACCTAAAGCATTTTCCATTAACTCAGGATGTGTATCTTTTGCATTTTTAGTGTAATACATAATGGAATTTACATCTGAACTACGATTAATAAAAGCAGGAAAAACAAATCCATTAGTTGGAGCTTCAACTACCCAATCCCTAATACGAGCTTTTATTTTATTATCTTCCTCAAAGTATCTAAGTCCAGGCTCTGAAAGTGAAACAGGACATAGTGCGCATAATACATATTCATATACTTCTTCTGATTCATCTAACTTAGCGTTGTCTCTAGTTTTAGTAATAACATCATAAGCATCATGGAAAATAAGTATTAAAAAGTTACCAGTATAATCATAGTTATCTATAATTGAGTCATAAAATTCATCAAGAATAACATCATCCCTCAATTGACTGCTTTTAAGTCTCATAAGAGAAACTTGTTTTTCATTTATAAGATCTTCATTAGTTGGAAAGTTAAGCTCTAAAATATTATTACCAATAGTACCAGACAGAACTTTTTTAGCAATTTCCAAGTATTTAAAGTATTCATCTTCATCTAAATTTAAAAAGGTTTCTCTAAATTTTAAAATAACATGTTTTTCTCCATTAACATAACAACCACACATTTTAGTAAAGGTGCAGTGATCCTTCTTTAAACGTCTTTTTAACTCAAGTATATCTTTTTTTATCATATATAAACCTCTCAATCTAGTTTTTATATTTATATTATTTACTATTATATGTATATCAATAAGTAAGCTTGGGGAAGTGCAATTAAATCTTCGTACACTTATTTTAGTATAATATTTTTTCGAAATTAATTAAAGGTTTTATTACATGAACTTAAATTAGACTATGTGGTAGAAGAGTATTAATGAATGTCTATAGCCGTAAAAATGGATTAAAATAAATAATAATTCATTTTTAAATTTTATGTATTTCATCTGAAAAAATATAGGTATTTAGGATTTTACTTTCATGATATAATTTAGAAAATTCTTGCAATAGATAATAAAATAACTTAAAGAATATTGATATGTAAATAAGTAATTTTTACTATGTTATAATTGGAGGTAAATAAAGTGAAATACAATAATCCTATAATTAAAGGTTTTTATCCTGATCCAAGTGTATGTAAAGTTGATGATATATATTATCTTGTATGTAGTTCATTTCAATATTTTCCTGGTGATCCTCTTTTTGAAAGTAAGGATTTAATTAATTGGAAGCAAATAGGACATTGTTTAACGAGAAAGAGTCAAGTTCAACTTGAGAATGTAAATAGTTCAGGTGGGGTCTTTGCACCAACTATAAGATATAATAATGGTAGGTTTTATATGACCACTAATAATAATACAACAAATCAGAATTTTTATGTATGGACTGATAATATTTATGATGAGTGGTCTGAGCCTATATATGTAGATCAAGGAGGAATTGATCCTTCTTTATATTTTGAAAATGATAAAACTTATTTTATAAGCAATGGAAGAGATGATTATGGAATGAGTGGAATAGTTCAATGTGAAATTGATATAGAAACTGGTAAAAAGCTAACACCTAGTCGTACAATTTGGACAGGTTCAGGCGGACGTTTTATTGAAAGTCCACATATGTACAAAATAAATGGAAAATACTATTTAGTTGTAGCAGAAGGAGGAACTGAATATGGACATATGGTAACATATGCTCGTGGTGATTCTCCATATGGTGATTTTGAAGGGTATAATTATAATCCAGTTTTGACAAATCGCAATTTAGGTGGCTATGAAATACAAGGAGTAGGGCATGGAGATCTTATTGAAGATAATGATGGTAATTGGTGGATAATTCATCTTGGATTCCGTCAGATAGGACAGTGGGAGCAATATCATCATTTAGGTCGTGAGGTTTTCTTAACTCCAATTACTTTTGGAGAAGATGGGTGGTTTACAGCAGGAGATAATTGTACAACAACTAATTCATTTAATCTTGTAAATATAACTAATAATGTTATTCAAAATGACAAGAAATACTATACTTTTGAAAATACTGACTGGGATAAGGATTGGTGTTATTTACGTACACCTAAGAGTGAAAACTATAAATTCACTGAGAATAAATTAGTATTAAAAGGAACAGATATTACACTTGATGATATTGATTCTCCAACATTTATAGGACTTCGTCAAAGAGATTTCAATGCTACTATTTCTTGTGAGGTATGTATATCAGAAGGGGAAAGCGGAATAACTTTATATATGGATGAAAATCATCATTATGATTTAGCAATACGAAAAATTGAAAATGGATATGAGGCAATTAAACGTCTTAATATTGGAGACATTAAATCAGTAGAAAAAACTGTAATTTTAAATGATATCAATAAGGTTTCCCTAGTTATCCGTGCAAATAATAGTGACTATAGTTTTTATGTTAAATCAGCTAGTGAAGAAACTAATCTTGGAACAGCTAAAACTAGATACCTTTCTTCAGAGGTTGCTGGAGGTTTTACAGGTGTTATTATTGGATTATATGCATATGGGGATGGTTGCCGCAATTATTCGGAGTTCACAAATTTTGAGTGCAGATATCTTTAATGAGTATAAATAAATATATCTTTTTATAATTAGTTTAAAAATATAGATTAGAATATTATAAAATACATTTTAATGTTATATTCTTATCTGATGGTAGGGACACGAAAAGTATAGATTTAAAGAAATTAATACAAATGGCGATAATTTATTAGAATTGAGCTATTTTTTATAAAAAAGGTTATATAGAGAAGGAGAATTGAAAATGAGAGATTATGAAAAAATGCATAGTGGAAAGATTTATAATTGTGGTGATGAAGAATTATTAGAAATGCAAACTAAGTGTTTGGATAAGTTATATGATTTTAATGCAACACGCCCAACAGAATTTGAAAAACGCCAAAGTATGTTAAAAGAAATGTTAGCAGAAATGGGAGAGGGGTGTTATATTGAACCTCCATTTCGTAGTAACTGGGGTGGGAAACATGTACATTTTGGCAATAATGTATATGCTAATTTTAATTTAACATTAGTAGATGATACACATATTTATGTAGGGGATTATACAATGTTTGGTCCTAATGTTACTGTTGCTACTGCAGCACATCCAATAGATCCTAATTTTCGTATGCCTGTAACACAATATAATAAACCAGTTCATATTGGGAAAAATTGTTGGATAGGAGCAGGTGCTATTATATTACCTGGAATTACAATTGGGGATAATACAGTAATTGGAGCTGGTAGTGTAGTAACTAAAGATATTCCTGCAAATGTTGTTGCAGTAGGAAATCCATGTAAGGTTTTAAGAAAAATTAATGAAAATGATAAAGCTAATGCCCAAGAATTGATTTATAAATAAGATTCTATTGAGGTGATTGATATAAAATAACAAGAAACAACTTACAATGTTTTTAATGTAGTAAGTTGTTTCTTATTTACTTAAAAGATTATAATACTTGGTATAATTCATTTTTCTATTTTATAAAAGTGAATTATGATAAAAATTATTGAGTTATTGAATAATCCTTTTTTTCTGGAATTAAAAAAAGAATAAACCTAAATAAAGTATAAATTACTAATACTGTAGCAATAATTGTTTGAAATAAAAGGATATATTTTAAGAATCCCATATCATATCCTGTTTTAGCTAAGTAGTTCATATTCATTTTTGTTGCAATTCCACTTATAACAAATGGAAATGTAAATGCAGAGTAGCTTGGGGAAAATGGCATTTTTAAATAATTTGGTAACTTAAATAAAACTATAATAAATGTTATGAATGCTAAAATAGATAAAAAAGATACCATTAAAAATGACTTTGTTTGCATTGATTGAATATAACCAGCAAGACAAAGATTTACAGGAGCTGCATATATACAGAATAATGGCTTAGCTGGACTAGGAATTTCTTTATATTTAACATATCTATATGTTACAACTACAAGTAATATCATACATAATATAAATGCAAACCAAAATGCCAATGTGCCTATATTTGTTTTTTCAAAATCTGGGGCAGAAACACTTGCAACAGCTAGTCCAACATAAACTATAAAATACGTTGTAAAAACTTTTTTTATATCAAACTTTAATATGAATTTTATCGAGAAGTACACTATTA
This sequence comes from Clostridium mucosae, assembly GCF_024622765.1. Taxonomy (NCBI): domain Bacteria; kingdom Bacillati; phylum Bacillota; class Clostridia; order Eubacteriales; family Clostridiaceae; genus Clostridium; species Clostridium mucosae. The sequence goes on from NZ_JANKAF010000001.1 coordinate 485,324, forward strand.
AACATAGATGAATAATTATTCCTAAATACCAAATATAAATAGCTTTGTCCCCTATAAAAGGTTTTATATAAGTAGATAAAAGCATTATAGCCATTGGAAATGTTGCAGATACACCAGCCATAATTGGATTTTTCATGTCTTCTTTTATCATAAATGGATACATTACAATTTTACATATTAGTAGTAGTCCTAGAATTAAAGATACAATTCCGCATACTAAACGAATAGATTCAGAATAGCTTTGAAGTAAATTACCTAAAGCCGCAAAACCAAGCATTACCCCTGAAATAGGGAGTGGTATTTTCTTTATCATAATTTATCTCCTATACTGTAACTAAAGAATCTGTATTAACTAGATTTAGTTCTCTTACTATTATTTCTGCAACTTTTCCAGCAACCATACCTGTAAACTGTATACATTGTTCTTTATGAGCCCCAGATGACATATCGAATTCTTTAGTTAATATACGGCAGCAAAGAGAATTTTTGCCGTTAGATTCTTTGAACCAATCATGTAATTCCTTTGATAATTCTAAATTTTTCTCTACTTTAGAATCTCCTTGTTTAGTACGACCAAAGAATAAACCTAAAGCCATAACCCCACCAGAAACTGCTCCGCATATACATTTAGAACGTCCGATTCCAACAGGAAATCCTGAAGCCATTGCAATTACTTCTTCAGGTATATCTAGCTCAAAGTTAGAACGTATGGAACTTATTAGTGCTTCAGAGCAGAAAAATCCTCCTCTAAATAAATCCTCAGCGTCTTTTGATATTTTTCTTATGCTTACCTCTTTTTTTATATTCATACAAAACCTCCATTTTATATAGTCACTTTTATTATAAATCATGAGGAAATTTAATACAAATTTATATTTTAATGAAATAAATACAAATTAATTATTTCTTATTTATTAAAATTAGACCAACTATACTTAAGAATATTCCTAATCCATTAATAAAAGATAGTTTACTTTTATAAATAAAAATACCAACTATAATTAATATTATTGTTAAAATTATACTTACAAAAATTTGTAATAATTTTTATTACAGGAAGCATTTTCAATATGAATAGAGTCATCAAAGAATATATAATAAAATGTAAAGTTGAGATGAATTCACAAAATTGCTTAAACAAGATTAATAAGTAGGTTAAACACTATAAGGACTGAGATATTATAAATCAGTCCTTTTTTATTTTCTTGATAATTTTTTATATGTATTAAGTTTAAAGCTTACATTTTTATCATATTCAATATTAAAATAGCATGTATAAATACAATCTAAAATATATAATAAAGATAGCCTAGTTGAAAATGATGATATCTTATTAAAGTGGTTTTCATTTGAACTTAAATATACTTGATAATTTGCATATTTAGTAAGAGGATTTTCATTTGTAGAGGATATTAAAATAATTGGAGTTTTGTTCTTTTTTAAAATCTCTGCTATGTTTTCTGCTATTATTCCTCTGCCTTCAAAGGATACAATTATTGCAATGTGGTTTTCATCACTAGTTGAAGCTGTTAAAAGCTGTTGATATTCCTCTAGAGGAACATTAATAAAAGTTCCTATTTCTTGCATCTGAAATTTAAAGTTTGCTGCAAAATAAATATTTCCAGCAGATGTATAAAAATCTATAAAGTTTGATTTTTTTAAAACATGAGCAATTAATTTTAATTGTTCAAGATCTATTAAGTTTAATGATGATAACAGAGTTTGCTCGTAAAGTTCTTTCATTTTAAGAACAATTTCATATTGAGTTTCATTTTCTTTAAAAGGATAGTTATAATCTATGGAGCTTTTTTCTTTTAAATACTCCTTAATAGAAGAAGAGACTTGTACTTTAAGTTCTGATAATCCAACAAAATCTAATTTTTGGCATAGCCTATAAATTGTTGAAGTAGAAATAAAGCAGGCTTCACTAATTTCGGAAGCACTCATTTTAACAAAGCTTTCTGGATTATCTTGCATATATTTAACTAGTATTTTTTCATTTTCAGTTAAGTTAGTTAATTTAGTCAATTTACTAAAAATGTTCATGAAGAATCACCTCATGAACATTATACAATATTTTAATAAGTTTTAGTTTCTTAAAATTATTTATAGCTTAAACTTCTATTTCTTTAATATATTTACTTAGTGTATATGCAATACCATCTTCTTCATTAGATAAAGTAACTTCATCAGCTATAGCTTTTAAATCATCTACAGCATTTTCCATAGCGACTCCTATACCTGCATACTTAACCATTGAGGCATCATTATGTCCATCTGCAAAAGCAATCATTTCTTCCTTTTTATATCCTCTAGGAATTAAAACAGAATCTAATGCTTTAGCTTTATCTATTCCTTTAGCAGTAAATTCAAAGTAGAAATCTGCTGTGAACATGCAGTTTAAAGTTTCTTTGAAAGGTTCCATCATTTCTTTATAATGAGATTTAAGATATTCAGGCTCTCCAGCAGTTAAAATTTTATTTAACGGATAATCAGCAAAAGCAGCTAAATCATCTTTTTCACAAAGTTTAAATTTACCGCCACGAGATTCATATTGAATTATATTAAAAGGCGCACCTTTATAGTTTATTTCATTATTAAAAACATCATTAACATACATATAATTACCTTTATCAATCATAGGTTTAACATCAAATTTCTTCATATGTTCAAGGACAGCTTGTCCTTCTTCAATACTCATAGTTTCATTAAATAAAACTTCATTAGTTTCACAATCTATAACCTTAGATCCGTTAAAAGCAACTAAAAGCCCATTATTTTCATTCATTTTTAATTCTTTAGCAAGGTCCATTAACCCAGATGTAGGTCTTCCTGATGCTAAAACCAGTATAGCTCCTTTTTCTTGCGCTTTAATTAAAGCATTTTTAGTTCTTTCAGTTACTACTTTTTTACTATTAGTTAATGTACCATCTACATCCATAATAATAACTTTTATATTACTCATTTATCTTTCCTCCATAGTTCTTTTTATTTAATTATACTAATACTGGTCTTATAATGGAATCGATTAATTAAATAATGAGTAATTTATATCAAAAATAATAAAATTAAAGAATAATAAATGAAATAACTTTGTCATTATTGAATTTTTAATAATAAATATGGGAACATAAAATATCCTTAGCTATTTATTAATATTAGCTAAGGATATTTTTATATGGCAAGTATATCTCTTAAAACTTCTTTACTGTGAATTATACTTAATAGTTTATCTTCAGTTTTTATTACATCATTTCTTGTTTTAAAATATTTATTTACTTTCTTTGCAATTTTACTTGAATCTTCATCCAAAGAGGAAATAAAGTCAAATATACTTTTACCTTCATAAATTGCACAAATATATGGAGCTACTATATATTTCACATCACATAGTATAGAATTTTCTATCCAGTAATCTATATGAGAAATGTTGATCTTCTTTTCCATTAACTTAATATATGATTTTAAACCATCTTCAGTAGATTCCCAAAAGTCTATATATACATAATCAAACTTATTAAGATAAGCTTCATTATAGTAATCAAATGCATTACCATGAATAATTTCTAGTTTTTTATTAGTATTAAATTGTGGCCTTATATACTTTTCAAATAAATCAATTACATCTTTATTAAATTCAACTACTGTTACACTTTCTACTTCATCTTTAAGTAACCAAAGATATGGTAAAACTCCAATTCCAAGCCCCATAGTCATACAATTTCCATGGCCTTTTTCTATTCCATCTCCCATACTTTCAATTTCACTAATAGCAGGGGACATCCATACTCTTTCACCTTCTTTTAATACTGGCAAATGGATATCACTTTCAAAATACCCAATTGGATGATAATGAAATAGATATTTTCCTAGAGGTTTATAGAAATCCATATTCATTAAAGTTCTTTTCTTAATAGTTGCTTTTTCATATCTTACAGTATCTGAATAAATATTATCAAGTTTAATGTTTTTATAATAAGGGTTATCTGTAAGTTGTCTTGAGTCGTACTTTAAGTTATTGTAAGGAAGATTATATTTTTTCAATATTTTTATTAGTTCTTTTTCCTTATTTGGAGTAAGAATCTGTTCATTATAAGTTAAAATTGATGATAAATAATCATTCATGTTTACCATAGATAATATAAGATTTTTCATTGATAAGTCTAATTCTTTATTTTTCTCAAATTTAATCATCTAGAACCTCCAGTATATTTTTCATGAAAGAATTAATTAAGTTTTGCTAAGCAGAAGCACTTCTTGCGCAGCTATTTATTTTATGGAGGATATCCATTTATCTTCGCCTTTATATCATCAATTTATAAATTTTTATGCTTACGCAAGTTCATTTGCTAAATCTGATTTTTTCATAGATAATTGATTTTTAAAAACTAGTCTAAAGACAAATCTTACAAATGGTTGTACTAAAAACAATTGTGTAAAGATTGCAAACGGGAAGTTGATTACTATGTTTTGCATCCATCTAGCAAAAAATTCTGCGTTAAGGCCATTAAACATAAGTGTTGAAACAAATGACATCATTGGACACATTAAACATACAGTTGAAAATATAATTGCTGTATTAACTATATATGGTTTTTCTTCTCGTGGATTTACAGCTCTAAAAGCTAATTTTAATGAAAGTGGACCTGCAATAAATACTTCAAGTAAGATTGCAAATATAAATTCAATCCAAACTATACTACGAGATTCTATAAATACTTGATTAGACATTCCCCCCATTTCAATTGAAAGATTATAAAACACAAATAAATGTACCGTTATTATTACGGTTAAAAAGGCAAAAAATAATTTTTGTAATTTTGTTGTTGGCATAAATACCATCCTTTCCTCTAATGAAATTATATTTTAATTTTTTGAACGCAAAAAAACGACACATATGATTTGTTTGTACCGTAATCAGATTTACGTGCAAAGCACCACATGTGTCGTTATCTCAAGTTCTATTTAATTATTTTTGTATTATAATATTTTTTTTTGTGAAAAGTCAAATAATAGGTATCATTTACAATAATACTTCTGGGTAAAATTTTTATTGTCTTCTTTTTTTAGTTGAGTCATAATGCCAGATACGTTGTTTTTAATAAATTTAATATTTAAATACAAATGTTCAAATCAATAAACAGTTTAAAATGTCGAACTATTTATATTTACAATACTATTTATTTCTTTCATAGCCAATAGATAAATTTTACATAATTGTGATATTATATATACATAAAATGTAATTAATTGAAATTAGTAGATTAAAATAATAAAGATTAGTCTGCAAAATGCGGCATCAAATATCGAGTAAAATGATTATAGAAAGTTTATTATTAATTTGAGGTGAGAGGTTATGGATTGGGTAGATAAATTAAATGAATCAATAAACTATATAGAAGAAAACCTTACAGGTGATATATCGTATGAGATTATTTCTAAAATTGCAGGATGTTCTGTTTATAATTTTCAAAGAATGTTTTCGTATATAGCAGACAAGCCGTTATCTGAATACATAAGAAATAGAAGGTTAACTATGGCGGCTTTTGACTTATTAAACAATTCAGCAAGAATAATTGATATTTCTTTAAAGTATGGATACGAATCTCAAGATGCATTTACACGAGCTTTTAAAAATTTTCATGGGGTATTGCCTTCAAAGGTTAGAAATGAAACAGTCCAATTAAAGTCCTGTCCGAAGCTTTCATTCAAAATAAAAATTAAAGGAGAAAATCATATGAATTATCAAATTGAACAATGGCCTGCATTTAAAGTAATGGGGATATCTAAGAAAGTCAAAACTGATGAAGCTTTCAAAGTAGTTCCTAATATTTGGGGAGATGCTTGGAAAGATGGCACTATGAAGAGATTTTTAGAGAATTTTCCTGGATATAGGCCATCAGGATTTTTAGGAATTGCACAAGGAGGAGAGTGGGGAGAGTCAGAATACATGGAATATATTATAGGTGTAACAAATCACGTTGATACATCAGACTGCGAATACGTTCCAGTACTTGAAGGTATGAAAGATTTTTCTTACCCAGCTGCAACGTGGGCAATTTTTGAAGCAAATGGGGACTTAGCAGCTAGAATAGAAGAAATTTATAAACAAATTTATACTGAATGGCTTCCAAGTTCAGGATATGAGCTAGCCAATCTTCCTGTTATTGAATGCTATATGCAAGACAATAAACAAGAGGTTTGGATGGCTGTTATAAAAAAATAATAAAAACTAAAATTGGTAATGAGTCTAGATTTTTATTTAATGCAATTAGATGGTTAATTAAAATAATATAAGAGTAAAAATAAATAAAAATTATAATTGATGTAAATAAGTATGCAAAATAAAATTAAAATGTTTTGCATACTTATTTTTATTGTATTTAGAATGAATTTTAATACAGCTTCTTATATAATTAAGTTATAAGACTAATTAAAGGAATCGTATCTTATAATTAGTAATGAATTTTATAACTTAATTTTTTAGGAGAGTTATTATGAATTATATTTTTATGGGAGAAAGCTATATATCAGCTTTTACAAATTCAATTAATGCTGAATCACACAAACATTATATGCTTCAATTATTTATGAGTTATAAAGATAATTTAAATATAAATATAAAAGGAAAAAATATATCTTGCAAATGTATAATTGTAAATACTGATGTAGAACATCGTTTTTATTCAGATAACATTATTCATTTTACAATGCTTATAGATGCAACATCGGATATTGCTCAAGAATTTAGAAGTAAATACTTGTTTGAAGAAGATTATTATATTCTTGATTGTGAAGAAGTTACTTTATTTCAAGAAACACTTCAACAAGTAATAAAAAACTTGAATATGGAAAAATATATTGAATTTACTTTTTTACTATTTAGTATCTTAGGAATAAAAGTAAATGAAAGAATTAAGTACGATGATAGAATTATTGAGATATTAAAGGCTATGGATAATTATGATTATGAAATAAACTCATTAGAAGAGTTTTCTAAAATTGTTTCATTATCTGAAAGTAGAGTATCTCATTTATTCAAGGAAAATGTAGGAATACCTCTTAAAAGCTACATTGTGTTATGCAAATTGAAAAGAGCCTACATGTATTTATTGGAAAGTGGGAATATAACAGATGCAGCAATGAAATCAGGATTTGATAGCCCATCACATTTTGCATATACAAGTAAGAAGTTAACGGGAATGTCAGCTAAAAATATTCGTAAAGATAGCGTATTTTTGAAAGTGTATAATTGCAAAATAGAATAAAATATAGCTAATAAATGAAATGGAGGCTATATTTTATGATGAGATATTTAGAAGAAACTAAACTTTTAAACTTTTCTGCAAGTTGTATAAGTAGTTTAATAGAAAAAGAAAAATGGATTAAGCTAAGTGATTATGATAAAATTCTTAAAATATATAATTATGTAAGGGATGATATTGAATTTGGATATAATGAAGATGACGCTATCTCAGCTTCAAAAGTTTTAGAAGATGGTTATGGACAATGTAATACAAAAGGTATTTTACTTATGGCTTTATTCCGTGCTGTAGGTATTAAATGTAGAATTCATGGTTTTACTATAGACAAATCATTACAAAAAGGAGCTATGGAGGGATTTTATTATGAGCTTGCACCTAAAGAAATAGTCCATAGTTGGGTTGAGGTTTATTATAATTCTAAATGGTATAACTTAGAAGGCTTTATTTTGGATATAAAATATTTAAATAATCTACAAAGTAAATTTTCAAGTTGTACAAACTCTTTTTGTGGATATGGAGTTGCAACAGATAATTTTAAAAATCCTATTATTTATTGGAATGAAAATGATACCTATATACAAAAGGAAGGTATAGTAAGAGATTTCGGTATATTCGATAATCCAGATGAATTTTTAAAAAGGCATTATCAAGCAATTAGTCCTATAAAAAAAGTTTATTTATAAAAATTTTATAAGACATTTGATGAATAGAAATATTATCAAAATTAGAAATTTTAAGAATTAAAGAACTATAATTTATTTAATTAGTATCTATATTTTCAAGCAAGAGAATAATAGATACTTTTCATTTTCTATAAATGAATTTTTAAACAATAAAAATCAAATCTAACCTTGACTTTCTTTGACCTTAGTTTTATAATTAAATTGTAAAAAGAAATAGTAAATAAATTTAATTTACTATAAAAATAATTTCAAACTATAATTTTAATATTAAAGGAGGTTTTTAGTATGTTTGAAATGGTTCCTTGGAAGAAAAATAATTATGTACAAAGAAAAGGAGATGATTTTGAAAACATGGTAAATAATTTCTTTAATGATGATTTCTTTAATTCATTTAGTATTGCTCCTTTTGGTCTAGTGAAAAATAATTTTTCTGTAGACTTAAAAGAAACAGACAATGAGTATATCATTGAAGCTGATTTACCAGGAGTTGATAAAAAAGATATTGATATAAATTATAGTGATGGATACTTAACTATTTCTGCTAAGAGAAACAGTTTCGTAGAAGATAAAAAGGATAATTACGTAAGGCAAGAAAGAAGTTACGGAGAATTCAAGAGAAGCTTTTATGTAGATAATATTGAAGATGATAAGATAGATGCAAATTTTGATAATGGAGTTCTTAAAATAAATTTACATAAGTTAAATAAAGAACTTTCCAATATTAAGAAAATAGAAGTTAAATAGTATATACTATAATTAACAATCAAAAAAGTTCTATAAAATAACCACAGTTATTTATAGAACTTTTTTGATTTTATTAAATTGATATGAGCTTATTAAATTGATATGAGCTTATGAAGTCAGATCATATATGTAAGATGAAATTTAAATTACAGATTTAATAATAAACTTTATAAATTAGGTAAAAATACATTTTCACCGAGTGGAAGATCAGAATTGGGTAAATTATTAATAGATATTAAAAATTTTATAATATCATCGGTCCTGTATTCAGGATAGTTTGTTTTAGCTAGTTTATACCAAGTGTCTCCAGCTATAACTTTATATAATCTTCCATTTGCAAGCGCTTTGTCTGGTAAGTTAATAAAAGAACCGATTTCTAGATTGTCTAAATCTACTTGTGGGTTAAGCAACTTTAAATGTTTAACCCCAGTCGTATAGTTACAGGTACCTTCATAAGTTCTTAGGATTTTACTTATAGTATCTCCAGATTGAACTTTATATGTAGAAGTTGTTAAATTTGATTTATAAGAATCTATTGAAATAGACTTAAAAGCATTTTGGGTTATTTCTGTATCACCTGATGATGGTTTAGTTGAGTCTGATGGGATGGTATCTTTTTCGGCTGGGTTAGTATCTCCATTTTCATTATTACTATTATCATTTGGATGTTGCAAATAATCATCTGAAGATACTTCAGTATCAGCTTTTTTAAAGTTAATTCTTTGAGGATTATTTAAAGTGTATTTATCATCAGTTTCTAAATTTAAAATAGAATTACTATTAACTTTTGTTTGTTGTGTAGATTTAGAATATATTTGATAAACTAGCAAGCATGTAGGTAAAAAAAGTACAAGAGATAGAATTAGTATTCGTTTTTTTCTTTCCAAAATATTGGCCTCCCGTTAATAATCTATCTTGATTATTAACTAAAATAATTTATAATATTCAAACTAAATACATAAATAAATATTCATTCAAAAAAATTATACATTAAATAATATATTGCAATTAACTTTCAAAATATAATATAATTGTATGTACAATATATGAAAGGTAGTTAAGGCATGGATAAAAAAATAAAATACATTGAAATATTTGAATTTTATAAAGATAAAATATCATCAGGAGAAATAAAGGAAAATGAAAAGCTACCAACAGAACAAGAAATTGGGCAAATTTTTTCTGTAAGTAGGCATACAGTAAGGCAATCTATAGTAGAACTAGAAAAAGAAGGCTATATTTATAGAGAAAAAAGCAAAGGTGCTTATGCTAAAAAATTAGATAAATTAAAAAAGACACATAGTAAGCTTGTTATAGTAATAACTACATATATATCTGAGTATATATTCCCATATTTAATTAAAGGTATTCAGGAAGCATTAAATGAAAATGGTTATGATATATTATTGTTAAATACTAATAATGAAAAGGCTAAGGAAAGAGAGCAATTAAAAAAGCTATTAGAATATGATGTTGCTGGAGCAATAATTGAACCAACAGCAAGTGCCTTAGGAAATACTAATGAAGATTACTACGCAGAAATAGATAAAAACAATATACCTTATCTTATGATAAATGCAACATATGATAAGGAAAACCAATCTTATGTTATAATGGATGATAAAAAGGGAACTTATACACTTTGTGATTATTTAATTAATTTAGGTCATAAAAAAATAGCTGGAATTTTTAAAGAAGATGATATACAGGGGTTAGAGCGTAAAAAGGGTTATTTAAAAGCATTAGAAAAAAATAAAATAGAAATTGATAGTACAATAATAGGGAATTTTAAAACTTACGAAGAAGATTTTTATGTATATGCTTTTGCAAAGAACCTATTAAGTAGAGGGGATAGACCAACAGCAGTTGTATGTTATAATGATAAAACAGCCATAAAAGTAATTAAAGTGGCTAAAGAACTAGGCTTAAAAATACCAGAAGATTTATCCATTGTAGGTTACGATAATGACGAAACTATTTCTGAAATATTAGATTATGGTATAACTACTATAAACCATCCTAAAGAAAAAATGGGAAAAAAAGCAGCAGAAATTCTAGTTTCATTAATAAACAAGGAAAAAGATAAAGCAAATTATATATATGATCCAGAAATAGTTAAAAAGGATAGTGTCAGAAAAATATAAATATTGAATCATAAATAGAAGTATGTATTAACAAAGTGTTAAACATACTTTTTTTATTTAAAATATAATTTTCTGAAAAATGCAAAAATATGTTACTTTTAAATGTTTACAATATAAATTTTATTTGCTATCATTTAATTGTACGTAACATTTATAATAAATATATAATTATACGTACTGATGGGTAGTGTTTTAAATGTTTTATATTTTGTATGTAAAATGGAGGGGAATTTATGAGTAAATATTCTATAGGAGTTGACTATGGTAGTGAATCTGCAAGAGCATTACTACTTAATGTTAGTACAGGAGAAGAAGTTGTTTCAGAAATGATGACTTATCCTCATATTGTTATGACAGAAAAACTTCCTTGTGGTAAAAAATTAGAGCCTTTCTGGGCTTTGCAACATCCAAAGGATTATATGGATGTATTGGAATACATTATTCCAAAGATAATTGAGAAATCAGGTGTAAAAGCAGAAGATATTATAGGTCTTGGAATTGATTTTACAGCATGTACAATATTACCTATGAAAAAGGATGGAACTCCTCTTTGTTATTTGGATGAATTCAAAAGTAATCCTCATGCTTATGTTAAGCTATGGAAGCATCATGCAGCTCAAGATGAAGCAAATAAGTTAAATGAAATAGCAAATAATATGGGTGAAAAATTTATAAGTCGATATGGAGGAAAGATATCATCTGAATGGTTTATTCCAAAGGTATGGCAAGTGCTAAATGAAGATTCAAAGGTTTATGAAGCAACAGATAAATTCATAGAAGCTACAGATTGGGTAATAATGCAACTTACAGGTAAAGAAACCAGAAATAGTTGCACAGCTGGATATAAAGCAGTTTGGCATAAGCAAGAAGGATTTCCAAGAAAAGAGTTTTTAAAAGCATTAGATCCAAGATTAGAAAATTTATTTGAAGATAAATATGATTGTGAAGTTACTAGTTTAGGAGAAAGAGCAGGAGAGTTAACTGAAGAAATGGCTAAAAAACTTAAACTAAAGACTGGAATGCCAATAGCAATAGCTAATGTAGATGCTCATGTTGCTGTGCCAGCTATGGGAGTTACAGAGCCAGGAAAAATGGTTATGATTATGGGAACTTCAACATGTAGTATGGTTTTATCAGATAAAGAAGTAGTTGTACCAGGAATTTGTGGTTATGTAGAAGATGGAATAATACCAGGTCTTTATGGATATGAAGCTGGACAATCAGCTGTAGGAGATATCTTTGCATGGTTTGTTAATAGTTGTGTGCCACAATCATATATAGAGGAAGCGGACAAGCTAGGATTAAATATACATCAATATTTAACTATGAAAGCAGAAAAGTTAAATCCAGGAGATTCAGGTCTTTTAGCTTTAGATTGGTTAAATGGTAATAGAACAGTTTTAGTTGATACAGATTTAACTGGATTTATATTAGGCTTAAATTTAAATACGAAGCCAGAAGAAATTTATAGAGCCTTAATTGAATCAACAGCTTATGGACATAAAAAAATAGTAGATACTTTTAATGAATATGGTGTTGAAATAAATGAGCTATATACTTGTGGGGGATTACCACAAAAAAATAGAATGTTAGTTCAAATTTATGCTGATGTAACAAATCTTCCAATTAGAATTTCTAAATCCACTCAAACACCAGCATTAGGCTCAGCTATGTTTGGAGCAGTTGTAGCTGGGAAAGAAAATGGCGGATTTGACTCAATACATGAAGCAGCAAAAGTAATTCCAAGATTACTAGATGAAGTAATAACTCCTATACCAGAAAATGTAGAAATTTATTCGAAAATTTACGCTCATTATGATAGATTACACGATTACTTCGGCAGGGGTGAAAACGATGTGATGAAAGATCTAAAGAAAATGAGAAAACTTTAGGAGGTAACTATGTTAGAAGCATTAAAAAAGGAAGTTTTTGAAGCTAATTTAGCTTTAGTTAAAAATAATTTAGTTGTTTTAACATGGGGAAATGTTAGTGGAATCGACAGAGAAAATGGATTAATTGTTATAAAACCAAGTGGAGTAAGCTATGAAAAAATGAAAGAAGAGGATATGGTAGTTGTAGATTTAGAGGGAAATATAGTTGAAGGAAATTTAAGACCTTCATCAGATACAATTACTCATGTAGAGCTTTATAAAAGGTTTCCTAATTTAGGAGGGATAGTTCATACTCATTCCACATTTGCAACATCATGGGCACAAGCAAAAAGAGATATTCCTTCATATGGAACAACTCATGCAGATACTTTCTATGGATCAGTTCCATGCACTAGAATGTTATCAAATAATGAAATAAAAACTGAATATGAAAGAAATACAGGATTTGTAATAATTGAAACTTTAGAATCAAGAAATATAGAAGTTTTAAGTATTCCAGGAATAATAGTTGGAAGTCATGGGCCTTTTTCTTGGGGAGAGACTCCAAGTAAAGCAGTATCAAATTCAGTAGTCTTAGAGGAAATTGCTAAAATGGCACTTATAACTGAAAACTTAAATAATCATGTAACTCCAATAAATAAGGAACTTCAAGATAAGCATTACTTTAGAAAACATGGTGAAAATGCATACTACGGACAAAAGTAGTCAACACAATAGATAAATGGATAAGTATTTATTAACAAGTGATTGAATTAAAAAGTTTTTAAGCTATTTTAATAGGACATAAAATAATTAATTTAAAGTAGAATTTAGGAGGGGTTAATATGTTAAGAGTTAAAGAATATAGTTTTTGGTTTGTAACAGGAAGTCAAGATTTGTATGGCGAAGAAACATTAAAGCAAGTTGCTGTAGATTCTCAAAAAATTGTAGAAGGATTAAATGAAGTTGATAGCATTAAATACAATATAATTTATAAGCCAACAGTTAGAAATGCTAAGGAAATATATGATGTTTGCTTAGCAGCAAATAATGATGAAAATTGTGCAGGAATAATTACATGGATGCATACATTTTCACCAGCTAAAATGTGGATTAGAGGTTTATCAATCTTAAATAAACCACAACTTCACTTCCACACACAATTTAACAGAGATATACCATGGGATACTATGGATATGGATTTTATGAATTTGAATCAATCTGCACATGGAGATAGAGAATTTGGATTTATAAATGCGAGAATGGGAAACAAGAGAAAGGTTATAGTTGGACATTGGCAAGATGAAGAAGTTCATAAAGATATAAATAAGTGGATGTCTGTTGCTGCTGCATTTGTTGAAGGCCAAAATATAAAAATAGCAAGATTTGATGATAATATGAGAAATGTTGCTGTAACTGAAGGGGATAAGGTTGAAGCTGCAATAAAACTTGGATGGACTTGTGATGCTTTTGGGATTGGTGATTTAGTTGAGGAAATAGAAAAGGTTACTTCTAATGAAGTAGAAGAATTAATTAAGATTTATGAAGAAAAATATGATTTTTGTGAAGAAGGAAAAGTAGAAGGCAGTGTTAGAAATGCTATAAAATATCAAGCTAAGGTTGAAGTTGCATTAAGAAGATTCCTAGAAAAAGGCGATTATACAGCGTTTACTACCAACTTCCAAGTACTACATGGAATGGAACAATTACCTGGACTTGCAGTACAAAGACTCATGGAAGATGGATATGGATTTGGAGGAGAAGGGGACTGGAAAACTGCTGGATTAGTAAGGTTAATGAAGATAATGTCAAATAATATTGGAACATCATTTATGGAAGACTATACTTATCATTTTGAGCCAGGAAATGAAATGATATTAGGTGCTCATATGCTAGAAGTTTGTCCAACGGTTGCTGCAAACAAGCCAAAAATAGATGTAAAACCTTTATCAATTGGAGATAAAAATGATCCAGCTAGACTTATATTTAGTGGCCAATCAGGAAAAGCTGTATGTGCTTCATTAATAGATTTAGGCGGAAGAATGAGATTAATAATAAATGAAGTAAATGCTAAGGAAGTAGAAAAAGATTTACCAAACCTTCCTGTTGCAAGAGTTTTATGGACTCCAGAGCCATCATTGAAAGTTGGAGCTGAAGCTTGGATACTAGCTGGTGGAGCTCATCATACTTCATTTTCATATGTAGTTGATGCAGAATCATTATGTTATCTTGCAGATATGTATGGCTTAGAAGCAGTTGTAATAGGGGAAAATACTAATATAAGAGATTTCTCAAATGAATTGAAATGGAATAGCATTTATTGGATGTTAAATAAATAATGAATTGATGTTGAAACAATTCAAAATCAAGATGAATTTAAAGTTAACGTAAAAATTAAGATTAATATAAATATAAAAATATACGATTCAAGAAAGGGTAACTAAAAGGTGAGGAAATGGCTAAATATATAATAAATACTGACAAAAAGATTTCAAAAATAAATAAGGAGATATATGGACATTTTTCTGAGCATTTAGGAAGATGCATTTATGAAGGAATATATGTTGGAGAAAACTCTGATATACCTAATACAAATGGTATGAGAACAGATGTTGTACAAGCTTTAAAAGAAATGAAAATACCAGTTTTAAGATGGCCAGGTGGTTGTTTTGCAGATGAGTATCACTGGAAGGACGGAATTGGGCCAAAAGAAAAAAGAAAAAAACTTATAAATACTCACTGGGGTGGAACAATTGAAGACAATAGTTTTGGAACACATGAATTTATGGAGCTATGTAGGCAACTTGAATGTGAACCCTATATAAATGGAAATTTAGGTAGTGGTACAGTTCAAGAAATGTCAGAATGGATAGAATACCTAACTTTTAATGGTGTATCTCCAATGGCTGATATTAGAAAAGAAAATGGACATGAGGAAGCTTGGAAGGTTAAATATTTTGGAGTAGGAAATGAAAATTGGGGTTGTGGTGGAAATATGACTCCAGATTTCTATGCAAATATGTATAGAAGATATCAAACTTATTGTAGAAATTATCCTGGAAACAAATTATATAAAATAGCTTGTGGTCCAAATGACAATAATTATAATTGGACAGAAGAGGTAATGAAAATAGCTGGCAATTTTATGGATGGTTTAAGTTTGCATTATTATACTTTCCCTGGAGGATGGTCTGATAAAGGTAGCGCTAGAGAATTTGATAATGAAACCTGGTATAAAACATTGAAAAAAACTCTTAAAATAGATGAGTTTATAAAAAATCATATAAATATAATGAATAAATACGATAAAGAAGAACGAGTTGGTTTAATTGTAGATGAATGGGGGAGTTGGTATGATGTTGAACCAGGAACTAATCCAGGATTTTTATATCAACAAAATACAATGAGAGATGCCCTTATTGCTGGTATTAACTTAAATATTTTCAACAAAAATTCAAAAAGAGTAAAAATGGCTAATATAGCTCAACTTGTAAATGTACTACAATCTGTTATTTTAACAGAAGGCGAAAATATGGTATTAACACCAACATATCACGTCTTTAATATGTATAAAGATCATCAAGAAGCAACTCTTTTAGAAAGTTATATTGAAACTAAAGAAATAGGATTAGAAGAAGATAATTTAGTACCTAATTTACATGAATCAGCTTCAATAGATAAAGATGGCAGAATAATATTTACTATTAATAACTTATCCATAACTGATGATTATAAAGTGGAAACAGAATTATTAGGTAAAAAACCTACAAATATTACTGCAAATATATTAACTAATGAAATGACAGCTTGCAATACATTTGAAAATCCAAATGTAGTTAATGTTGAAGAATTTAATAATTTTATAGTAACAGAAAAAGGATTAAACTTCACAATTCCAAAATGTAGCGTTATGAGATTTATTATTGAATAATATGAGTAAAACATTTTGCAGACGATGTCTTATGGATGAAGTTTTAAGTAAAGAAGAATATGTTCATATGAAAGAATATATTTCTGCAATAGATGATTATATTAAGGCTAGCGAAGAAGAGTATAAAAGAAGATTAAATATATGCAAAGAATGTGATTCATTAATAAATGGAATGTGTAAATTGTGCGGATGTTTCGTTGAAATTAGAGCTGCTGTTAAAAAGAATTATTGTCCTAACAAAAATAAATATTGGTAAAATAGTAGGCTTGTAAAAATATGAAATAGGCAAAGTAGAGATATTTTAGAAATAAGAAATAAAAAATAATATCAATTTAAGTACTAAAAGTATAAGAATTGATATTATTTTTTATATTAAAAACTATTAAAAGTTGAGAGGTTAATATATGAGTAAAATAAAGTTGTTAAATGGAATATTTAAAGAATCAGAAAGTAAGGGAAAGGAATACTTACTTTATTTAGATGTTGATAGATTGTTAGCACCATGTTATGAAGCAATTGGATTAGAGCCTAAAAATAAAAGATATGGTGGTTGGGAAGAAAGAGAAATAAGCGGTCATTCACTTGGTCATTATCTTTCAGCACTATCATATATGTATGTAGCAACGGAAGATGAAAAAATTAAAAGAAAGTTAGATTATGCAATAGATGAGCTAGGATATTTACAAGATATAGAAAAGAGTGGATATGTAAGTGGTTTTAAGAAAGATTGCTTTGATAAGGTTTTTAGTAAGAATTTTAATGTAACAAGATTTGATTTAGGTGGCAGTTGGGTTCCGTGGTATAGTATCCATAAAATTTATGCAGGTCTTTTAGATTCATATAAGCTAACAAATAATAAAAAAGCCTTAGATATATTAATAAAGTTATCAAATTGGGCAAAAAAAGGATTGGACAATTTAACAGAAGAAGAATTTGATAAAATGCTTTATTGTGAGCATGGCGGAATGTGCGAAGTTATGGGAGAGTTATATGAAATAACTAAAAATGAGGATTACTTAAAATTAGCAATAAGATTTATAGATAAGGAAATTATATATCCTCTTATAGATGAAAAAGATGAACTTGAAGGTAAACATGCTAATACTCAAATACCTAAAATTCTTGGAATTGCAAAGCTTTATGATATTACAAAAGAAGAAAAATATAGAAAAGCTAGTGAATATTTTTGGAATATAGTTACAAGTAAAAGGTCATATGTTATTGGAGGAAATAGCATAGATGAACATTTTGGAAAAATAGGAAGTGAAACTTTAGGGGTTACAACAGCTGAAACTTGTAACACTTACAATATGTTAAAACTTACAGAATATTTATATAAGTGGAATCATGACACTAAATATATGGATTATTATGAAAAAGCATTATATAATCATATACTTGCATCACAAGATCCAATAAGTGGAATGAAAACATACTTTGTATCAACAAAACCAGGCCATTTTAAGGTTTATTGTTCACCAGATAACTCCTTTTGGTGTTGTACAGGAACTGGCATGGAAAACCCAGGTAAGTATACAGGGAATATATATTACGTAGATGATAATAACGTATATATAAATTTATTTGTTGCTTCTAACATAGAATTAGAAGATAAAAATGTAAAAATAAAGCAAATTACAGATTTTCCGAAAGAAGAAAAAACAAAGATTATAATAGAAGAAACAAATGATTTAATGTATGAAATAAAAATAAGAATTCCTTATTGGTTAAATGGAGATATTAAAGTTTCTCTTAATAATGATGAAATAAATTATAAAAAAGAGGAAGGATACATTTCTATAAGTAAGCTATGGAAAAAAGGTGATGTTTTAAATATTAATTTAAATATGAATTTGCACATTTATACATCAAGAGAAGATAAAAATAAAATTTGCTTTATGTATGGACCATTAGTTTTAGCAGGAACATTTGGTAGAGAAAATTTCCCAGAAACTGATATATTAGAAGATCACTTAAAATTGAATCACTATAAATGTATAGATGTACCTATGATAATAAGTGAAGATAATAAGCTTCTGGAAAATATTACGAAAATAGAAGATCAAAGCTTAGAGTTTAAACTAAATTTTAATAATGGAAATATCAATAATTTTGTGAAATTAAAGCCATTTTATGATATTCACCATGAAAGATATAGTATTTACTTTACTAAAATGACTAAAAGTGAATATGAAAACAAAGGATTATTTAGCTATAATGAATTATTAGAAAGTATAACTATAGATAAAATTAATTTTAACGAGCAGCAAATGGAAATAGAACATAAACTAAGTACTAAAAATTCAATTTCAGGTTATTCTTTAGAATATAGCATGGGATATAGAGAAGCACTAGATAAGGGACATTTTAGCTTTTTATTAGAAGCAGGATTAGAAGATGAGCTATATTTATATTTAAATAAATTAAATCAAGATAAAACGTCATTTGATATTTATTTAGAAGATAAATTGTTAGAAAAAGAAATTATTGAAAATGAAGAAAAGAATGGTGTATCATATTACCTTTACCATATTCCAAAGGAGATTATAAAAGAAAAAATAGAAATAAAAATAAAAGCAAGAGGAAATTTATCAACGGGAAAGATATTTTCAGCTAGACTAACAAGTGGAAGAATGTAAGTTAATAGGAAGTGTCGAATCAGTTTGTAAAGAATGATACATCAAGATATTGTTATCTATTTTTATCTTTTAATGCTCTAGCATAATATGCTGGTTATAAATATGAGAATAGCTTTATTAATATTTTTATATCTATATACTAATACTATCCTATATAATTAAATTTTAATTTAATTTTTTATGTGTAAATTTAATATTATATCTTTTTTATCAAAAGTTTCTAATTTTATAAATTAGATATATAATAAATATACATTAATAAAGTATCTAGGAGGTCAAAAATGAATATAGATAGTAAGATAAAAATGAATACTGGCACTGAAATTTATCAATTTGGATTAGGGGTTTGGCAAAGTGGTCCTGAAACTAAAGAAGCTGTTCTTGCTGCATTAAAATCAGGATATAGACATATTGATACTGCAGCAGTATATAAAAATGAAGAAGCTGTAGGAGAAGCGATAAGAGAAAGTGGAATTCCAAGAGAAGAGTTGTTTATAACAACAAAGCTATGGAATCAAGATATGAGAGATCATAAGGTAATGGAAGCTTTTGAATTAAGTTTAAAGAAACTTGGTTTAGATTATGTAGATTTATACTTAATACATTGGCCAGTTAAAAATGAATATATACCTTCATATAAAATAATGGAAGAAATCTATAGAAGTGGTAGAGCAAAAGCTATTGGAGTATCAAACTTTAAAACTCATCACCTTCAAGATTTACTAGATAATACAGAAATTGTTCCAGCAGTAAATCAAATGGAGTTTAATCCTCAAATGCAAGATTATGATATTTTAGAAATGTGCAGGGAAAAAGGAATAGTTTTTGAAGCTTGGTCACCACTTGGTTCAGGAGAGTGCCTTGATGATAAAGAAATAATAGAAATAGGTAAAAAATACAACAAGTCAGCAGCTCAAGTTATTATTAGATGGTTATTACAAAAAGGAATAGTAGTTTTCCCTAAATCAGTGCATGAATCAAGAATAAAAGAAAACGCAGATGTATTTGATTTTGACTTAACAAGTGAAGATATGAAATTAATAGATGGAATGAATAGAAATTTAAGAACTGGTGCTGATCCTGATAACTTTGATTTTTAATATATTTAGAAGAGTTTAGTTAGAAGTGTTCATATATTATGATTAAAATAAATTAAATACTATAGAGAAAATGTATTCAAGCATACTATTACTATCAGAAAATGTTAAAGTTAATGAAGTAGAAGTCTATTTTATAAATAAAGCAACATAGACTTAATATCTTTATTTTTAAAATAGGTATATAGTGAATTATTTGTAATTTGATTTGCCTTTTATTTGAAATATATACTAAAGTTTTTAAAAAGTTTATATATAATGAATATTATATAGGCTTAAATGAATATCATATAGGCTTAAATGAATATCATATAGTAATAATATGAATGGGAGAGATAAAAATGATCAATGTAGATACCAAGTTCAATAATTTATTAAAGAAGAATATTAAGGAAAAAGAAAGGGTAGATATAGAAATAGTAAAATTTAATGAGAAAAAGATAGAAATTACAAAAGATATTGAGGAAATTAATGTTGTATTAGATTATTTTAAAAATCAAAGTTTAATAAATAAAGAAGAGGATAATATTAAAAATTTAATATTAAAACGTTATATAAGTTTAGGATCTGTTAAGGATGTTATAGAAGAGTTGTGTCCTCCAGAGTTTGGAAAAGAAGGAGCAAGAGATTTAAGAAAATATAGTTATTCAGAAGTTATGAAAATATTGGATGAGGATAATAGTTGCGATGAATACTTAACTAAAGTTGCTAGAATAGTAAGAAAATATAATAGTAAATAAGTAAATAAAAAATTCTATGTTGGTTAAACAATATAGAATTTTTTCGTTGTAATAAATAAAAATATTGAGTTATATAAACTTATAAAAATGTATAAATCTAAACTTATAAATAGTAATATATTTTGACAATCTTCTAAACTACTGATAAAGTTAAGAAGCATATAGTTTAATGAAAGAGGTATTAGTTATGGAAAAGAGTTTTGAAAATCTAAAAATAAACGAAAAAATAATTAGTGGATTAAATGCTATGGGAATAAAGGAACCTACTGAAATACAAGAAAAAATTATTCCATTAGCCCTAGAAAAGACAAATTTAATTGGGCAATCAGAGACAGGTACAGGAAAAACCCTAGCATATCTTTTACCTATAATTGAAAACATAGATATAAATAAAAAAGAAATGCAATGTATAATATTAGCACCAACTCATGAATTAGCTATTCAAATAAATAATACTATAAATGAAGTAAAAAAAGCATCAGGTTTAGAAATAACTTCTACACCTTTAATTGGAAGTGCTAATATAAAGAGACAAATAGATAATTTAAAAGCAAAGCCACATATTTTAGTAGGATCATCAGGAAGAATATTAGAATTAATAAGGAAAAAGAAAGTAACTGCTCACACAATAAAAACTATTGTAATTGATGAAGTAGATAAGCTTTTAGATAAAAATAATCTTCCTACTGTAAAAGATATAATAAAAGTTACACCAAAGCTAACTCAAGTTATGATGTTTTCAGCTACATTAAATGGTAAAACTTTAGATATTGCTAAAACTTTAGCAGAAGACATAAAAGTAGTATCAGTTAAGAATAACAAAGTTAATGAGAATATTAATCATAATTACATAAAGACTGATAGTAGAAAGAAAGTTGAAACTTTAAGAAAACTTTTAAATGCCTTAAAATCTCCAAAGGTTTTAGTATTTAATAATGATAGTTATACTACTAACACAGCTGTTGAATATTTATCATTTAACAATGTTAAAGTAGCAGCTATTGGTGGAAATGGAAAGATGGAAGATAGAAAAAGAGCTTTAGAGAACTTTAGAAAAGGTAAAATTAATGTTTTAATTGCTTCTGATATAGCAGCTAGAGGTTTAGATATAAAAGGAATAACTCATGTTGTTAATTTTGATATCCCAGAAGATTCTAAAGACTATCTACATAGAGCAGGTAGAGTTGGAAGAGCAGGAGAAACTGGTGAAGTAATTTCTTTAGTTGATGATAAAGAAGAAAAAATAATTAAAATGCATGAAAAGAGTTTTAAAATAAACATTCCAGAAAGAATTCTTTATAGAGGAAATATAGAATAGTAATTACTTAATTAAGGGGCTGCCGCATAAAGCAAGCTAATGCAAAATGAAGAATGTGAAATTTTGTATTTTCAATTGTGCGGCTGCTCTTTTTTATTTATTAACTAAATATAAGCAATATCAATATTATGATATAACACATCAAAATTTTATGTTGACTATTCATGTATATATGCTAAAATAAATATTAATTTAAATAAAGATACATTAAATACCTTCGTATAACCCTAATAATATGGTTTAGGGGTTTCTACCAAGAGCCAAAAATTCTTGATTACGAAGAAATCATTTTATTTGTGATTTCTTCGTAATCAAGAATTTTTTTATATCTAAATATATTTAAATTAATAATATATTGTTGATTTAATCTAAAACTAAAGTAGTTTGTTTGTATATTGAGAAGATTATTTTTTACATATATAAGAATTTTAAGGAGGACTAATTTTATGGATATTAATAACTTACCTAAAATAGAGCTTCACTGTCATTTAGATGGTAGCTTAAGAGTTGAAACGGTTATAGAGCTTGCTAAAAAAGAAAATATTCTATTAGACAGTTATGATTATGATTACGTTAAAAATTTATTAACTATTGCAGAGGATTGTAATTCTTTAGATGAATATTTAAAGAGGTTTGATTTACCTAATGAAGTTCTGCAAACAAAAGAAAATTTAAGAAGGGCATCTTATGAGTTGTTAGAAGATGCTGCAAAAGAAAATATTAAATATATAGAAGTTAGGTTTGCACCAATATTTCATACAAAAAAAGGACTAGCTTTAGAAGAAATTATAGAAAGTGTTATAGACGGCATAAAAGATGCTGAAAATAAGTATGATATAAAAGGTAATGTAATAATTTCTTGTATTAGAGGATTAGATTTAAATCATGTATATGAATCTATAAGAGCAGGAGAAAAATACCTTGGAAAAGGTGTTGTAGCAATAGATTTAGCATCATCTGAAAAAGAAGATTTTGCTTATGAATATATAGAAGCAATGAAAATTGCAAAGGAAAAGGGATTTAGAATTACAATCCATGCAGGAGAAACTGGATTCGGTAAAAATGTAAGAGATTCCATAAATCTTTTAGGAGCGGAAAGAATAGGACATGGAGTATTTATATATAATGATGAAGAAGCATATAATCTAGTAAAAGAAAATGGAATAACATTAGAAATGTGCCCCAAAAGTAATGTAGATACAAAAGCTGTAAATTCATATGAGGATCATCCTATATATAAATATCATAAAGATAATATTAAAGTTAATCTTAGTACGGATAATAGAACAGTTTCTAATATAAATTTAAATGAAGAAACAAGCAAATTAATTGAAACATTTAAAGTAAATCTAGATGAATACAAAGAAATTTATATAAATAGTGTTAATGCGGCTTTTTGTGATGATGAAACAAAAGCAATGCTTTTAGCAATATAATTAAGTGCCCAAGGGGATATACCCCTTGGGCATTTATTATTAGACTAAGGAAGTTATTAATTTGATTTGAAGTTAAAATCAATAATGTTCACTTATGTAATTGGAAATATAATCAACTATTAATTACTCAAAATATTAATATAATAAGTATTATAGGAATAAATGATTCAAATACCAAGATACTTTTAAAATATAGGAAAAGGATATAGATTATGAGAGCATATAAGATAAAAATAGAATTAAGAGATAGTGAACCATTGATATATAGAAGAGTTATAGTTCCTTCTAATATTAGTTTTGAAAAATTGCATAATATAATTCAGATTTCCATGGGATGGAGAAATAGTTATTTATATGATTTTAATATTAAAGAAGAAAATTTAAGAGTTACTTGTGATAAAGAAGCAATATCTGAATATGAACTTTATTCTAAATTAAAGTTAAATGAAAAAAATGATCCTCATGGATTTATAAAGAATATGCTTAAAATTAAACCTAAACTTAGTAGTGAAGTTAATGTAGATTATTATTTAACTAAAAGTAAAAAAATTGAATATGTATACGATTTTGGCGATTACTGGAAACATGATATTATTGTAGAAGAAATAATTGAAGATTATTATATAAATGATTATCCTAAATGCATTGAAGCAGAAGGAAATTGTCCACCTGAAGATATCGGAGGAATAGAAGAATATATGGAATTTTTAGAAGTAATTAATGACAAAAACCATCCTGATTATGAAAATGTAGCCTTATGGGCAAGTAAACAAAATTATAAAGAAGGTTTTGATATTGAAAGTGTTAATATCCTTATGAAAGAAATAAATAATCTTTAAATTAAATCTAATTTTATATTAATTAATTAAATGCACTAAGTTTACTTCTTAGTGTATTTTTATATTAAAACAAAATTTTTATATAAAGATAATCCTTTATATACCAAATACTAACATGGTAAAATAAGGTGTAAGGTAATATTACACAAATATAAAGGAGAATGTATGAGTGAAAAAATATATAATGTTTTAAATACTATTTTTATTATCATAATATTAATATTGTTTATCTTAACAACAATTAATAAAGACATCTTCAATATAATACCTCAAATAATACTTTTATTTTCAGGAATTTCTTCTGTTATAAATGGTAAATTTAAATATAAAAAATACTCTAGAGTATCATTTAAGGAGCAATTTATATTAGGTATATGTGTAACTATATTAGCTATAGTTTATTTAACTGGTACAACAATATCTATATTTCAATAAAGATTAGCTAATAGAGAATTAAATATAATAGTTCGAGTGAGAATAAAATTTTGCATATTTTAAATTTATAAATGTAATTTTTTTATCAGGGAATACTACTCTTAAATAATGCTTAGATAGGAGAATACTTATGATAGTAAGACTTGGATATGTTGCTATTTCAAACATATTAGGCAAAAAGGTAACAAGCTCTAGTACTGTTACTTTTGCAAATTATAATAAAATTACATCAGAAGAAAAGAGATTAGAAAAGTTAAAAACTGTGGCTTTATCAAATTTAAATGCATTACAAGAATTATTAAAATATAACATAAAAAATAATATACATTTTTATAGAATAACATCAGCATTAATTCCTTTAGTAACTCATCCTGAAGTTGGATATTGGGGACATAGAGAAATATTAAAAAAAGATTTTGAATATGTTGGGAAGCTGATAAAGGATTCTAATATGAGAGTCGATACTCATCCAGATGAATTTAATGTTATAAATAGCAGTAATACTAAAGTTGTTCAAAATACATTAATAAACTTAATGAGACAAGTAGAGTGGTTTGAAGACATGAATTATAAGCAAGGTAAAATGGTAATTCATGTAGGTGGAGCAACTGGAGGAAAAGAAGCAGCAATAGATAGATTTATTAATAACTTTAATGAATTTCCTAAAAATCTAAGAGACAAATTAATTATAGAAAATGATGATAAAACATATACAGCTAAAGAAACCTTAAAATTATGCAAAATATTAAATATACCTATGGTTTTAGATATTCATCATCATAATTGTAATAATGATGGTGATGACATTGCAAATATTTTAGGTGATATATTAAGAACTTGGGATAATGAAAGCTTGCCACCTAAGATGCATTTTTCATCTCCCAAAGATACAACTTTAATTGATAAAATTGATAAGAAGCATGCTGATTTTATTAATCCATATACTTTTGTGGAATTTCTAGAAATTTTAAAATTATTTGATAGAGATATAGATATAATGTTAGAATGTAAAGAAAAAGATGTTGCTCTATTTAAATTAGTTGATGATATAAGAGAAATTAAGCCTAAATATAAATGGATTGATGAAACTACTTTAAAGATATAAGTTATATAAGCTTACAATATAAAAAAATTTATATTGTAAATAACATATTTAATAAATGGGGGTGAGTAATATTTTAATATCTTTAATTTTTTTTATAATATTATTAATATATCTTATATGTAGAGTTATGCAACATGATATGGAAGATAAAAAACTAATGTTCATATCTATTTTTACCTTTTTAACAGGAATAAGTATCTCATCTCTAGTTTCAAATGGTGATGATAACTTTAGCTTTTTTGCAAAGCTAATAGCATCTATATTTATGGTTTATGGTTTTATTTCAGGAATACAGTTTTTAAGAAGAAAAAACTAAATTAATTATACTAATTAAAATAACTATGCAAAAATAATCACTTCATTATTTTTGCATAGTTATTTTAATATTTATATAGAAAACTACAGTTATATTTTAAGGAATTTAGAATTATAAATTTAAGTTTTATTATATTAATAAAAATATATAACTACAATACATTTTATAGTACAGTTTCATCTATAACATACGAATATTTATATATGAGAAAATCAAAAACGTCTGAAACATATAGAATAATATCATTAAGGTATATACAATATCAAAATGAAATGATGTTTCTTTAATTCTATTTAAAATAGCATTAAACATAATACAGGATAATTTTTGAAATTTTAATGTGTGTTTTAAATGCAATTATATACTAAAGATTTATAATAAGGAGGACTATTCATGAATAAAGTTAAGTACAAACTAATTATTGTTACGATGTTTATATCTCTAGTAACAGCTTTAATCATAACTGCTACTATGACTTTTAAAAACATCCAAAGTAATAGCAAATTATTATCTATTCAAAAAGAAAGTTTAAATGAAGATTATGATCAAAGAATAAAGGAGCAAGTAGAAATTGCTATTTCCATGATAGATGGACTTAATGAAAAAATTAAAACTGGAGTACTTACAGTTGATGAAGCTAAAAAACAAAGTGCAGAGTTACTAAGAAATTTAAAATTTGGTGAAGAGGGTTATTTCTGGGCAGATACTGTAGAAGGAGTAAATGTTGTATATTTAGGAACTGATACTGAATGGAAAAATAGACTTAATGATAAAGATGCTAAAGGAAATTATATGATAAAAGATATAATTGAAAATGGTAAAAAAGAAGAGGGAGGATATACTGAATATTGGTTTCCTAAAGTGGGAGAAAGTGAGGCATCTCCTAAAAGAAGCTATAGTAAGCTTTATAAACCATTTAATTGGGTAATAGGAACAGGAAATTACATAGATGATATTGATGAAATAATAGATGCTAGAGAAGCTATAGTAAAACAAGATTTAGTAAATAGTATAGTTATTAATATATTTTTACTAGCAGGTTCACTATTAATAGCTATAATTTTAGCTTTTATTTTAAGTAAGCAAATAACCAATCCACTTATAAGAATAAAAGATTTTGCCATTAGACTATCTTCTTATGATTTTAGCCATTCAATTGACTTTAAAAGTAAAGATGAATTTGGAGAAACTGCAAATGCATTAAATAAAGCACAGGAAAATGTAAGTAACTTAGTAAAATTAATTATTGAGGATTCTGAAAATATAGGAGCTTCGTCAGAAGAACTTTCAGCAACAGTAGAAGAACTATTTTCTAAAATTGTTATAATTGATGAAGCTGTTGATACTATTGCTTCTGGAATACAGGAGTCTGGAGCTGTAACAGAAGAAATAAGCGCATCAATTGAAGAAGTTGATGCAAGTATAAATATATTATCTGCTAAATCTATGGATGGAAGCAATATATCAAATGCTGCAAAGAAAAGGGCTATAGAAGTTAAAGATAGTAGTAAAAAAGCAATTGAAGAAACAAGAGAAGTATATACTCAAAAGAAAGAAAAGATGGAAAAAGCAATTGAAGATGGTAAAGTTGTAGAAAGTATAAAAGTTATGGCAGATACTATAGGAAGTATAGCTGAGCAAACTAATTTACTTGCATTAAATGCAGCTATTGAAGCAGCAAGAGCAGGGGAACAAGGAAAAGGTTTTGCAGTTGTTGCAGATGAAGTAAGAAAATTAGCTGAACAGTCAGCTGAATCAGTGAAAAATATTAAAGAAACTATTTTAAAAGTACAACATGCATTTAAAAGTAGCATTGAAGCAGGAAATGATATACTAGAGTTTGTTAACACTAATGTAAATTTACAATTAGATGCATATGGTGAAACAGGTAATAAGTATCATGACGATTCTGAATTTGTAAGCCAAATGTCTGATGAAATTGCTGCTATGTCTGAAGAAATAACAGCTACAGTTGGACAAGTTAGTGATGCTGTACAAAACATGGCTGCATCTTCACAAGAATCTAGCGAAAAGGCAGAAGATATTAGAGAAAGCATGAGAGAAACTACAAAGGCAATTGAGCAAGTTGCACAAACAGCTCAAAATCAAGCAGAATTTGCTCAAAAACTAAATGAAATGGTTCAAAAATTTAACATATAGATAATTAAAATGAACTAGCCTACTTGCTTGGGGCTAGTTCATTATTTTTTATAATATATACTAAAAAATATATTGTGTATTATATTTACATGATATCAAAATAATGTAAAATGTAATTAAGGGCGCTTAGTTATTTTATTTATTTTGGAGGTGATATTTATAGAATCTTAAGATATATATCTAAAAGATAAATATTAATCGTGATAGACAGAAGATAAATAATTTTAAAAGGTATGTATAAGGGGAAGGGATAATATGTATAAAAATTTCAAGAAAATCTTATCACTGTTTATTGCTACACTAATAATAATGACTATTACGCCAAGTTCAAAATTTAAAGCTGATACCAATATAGCTGGTAATGGAAGATTACTTGTTGGATATTGGCATAATTTTGATAACGGAGCTGGGATTGTTAAAATAAGAGATGTAGATCCAGCATGGGATATAATAAATGTTTCATTTGGAGAGACATATACAGATAGAGCAGTTGTAGAGCTACATCCAGTTTATGATGAAAAGGAATTCATAGCCGATATCGATTATGTACAAAGTAAAGGTAAGAAAGTAGTTTTATCTTTAGGTGGTGCAGAAGGTACAATTCAAGTTCCAACAGATGCAGCAAGAGAAAAATTTATGACATCACTTACAGGTTTAATAGACAAATATGGATTTGATGGAATAGATATTGATCTTGAAGGTGGAAGTGGAATGATACTTCAACCTGGAGATACAGATCTTAAAAATCCTACTACGCCTCAAATAGTTAACTTCATTAAGATTATCAAGGACTTAGTAAAAAAATATGGAGACAATTTCATTATAAGTATGGCTCCAGAATTATCATATGTTCAAGGTGGTAATACTGGTTATGCAACTAATTGGGGGGCATATCTTCCACTTATAGATGCAGTAAGAAATGAACTTGATTATTTACAAGTTCAACACTATAACTGTGGAGGAAATATGGCCCTTGATGGAATTACCTATAATCAAGGAACAGCAGATTTTCAAGTTGCTATGGTAGAAATGCTATTACAAGGATTCCAAACAAGAGCATCAAAAAATAGCTTCTTTGCTCCATTAAAGCAAGAGCAAGTAGTAATTGGTGTTCCAGCTTCACAAAAAGGAACATTAAATCCAAATTCAGGCTATATTCCACCAACAGAAATGCTTAAAGCTTTAAATTATTTAATAAAAGGACAATCCTATGGTGGTTCTTATAAAATGATAGGAGAGAAATATCCAAATCTTAGAGGAATAATGGCTTGGTCAATAAATTGGGATAACGTAAACAATAAAGAATTTGTTAAGAGCTATAGACCATTTTTTGATTCATTATCTGAAGTAGTTCCAGAAAAACCATCACTAAAAGCGGCATCAGTTAAAGCATCAGCAGTTGCTAATAAAAGCTACTCATTAGCTATTAATGTGCCAGCTTATAATACTGCAACATCATATGAGCTATTTGAAAATGGCAAATCTATAGCAACAGGTGCATTAACATCAGGATTAACATCTGTTCAAACAGTTAAAAAGGATTTTACGAATAAGGCTTATGGAACTTATACTTACTCAGTAACAGTAAAAGATGCAGCTGGTGTATCTGTAACTTCAGCAAACTGCGTAGTAGAAGTTAAAGAAGTTGAAGTACCATCAGTACAAGAATGGCAATCAGGAGTTAGTTACAAATTAGGAGATAAGGTAACTTATCAAGGAAAAACTTATGAGTGTATATATGCTCACACATCACATATGGGATGGTTACCAGGAACAGTTCCTACTTTATGGAAACAATTATAAAGTTGCCAAAATAATAAAAAATATATAAATAAAGTTTTATACAAAGTAGCTAATTATAATTTTATAGTTAGCTACTTTTCTATTATGTAAATTTTCAAAGTAATTTTATTAATAAATCATATTAACAAATATAAAAGTAATATAAATAGTATATACATATTATATATTATTAAAATTCTATAAATTCTAATAAGTACTATACTTAATAAGTTAAATTAGTATTTTAATAAGATTATGAGTAATTTATACAATAAAAACATATAATATATTTATCTTTACAAAAGAACATATGTTCGATATAATTAATTTAAGAATTTCCAGAGGAGGGATATCCTTGAAGGTTATAGCTAAACCAATACAAATGATAGCATGGTTTAATGAAGATGGATCCATTAATCCCATTAGATTCAAAGTACTTGAAGAAGAAAGTAAAGTCATAAAGATAGAAAAGGTTTTAAAGAGAGAGAAAGAAAAACTATCAGGCAAGGTAATGGAAAAGTTTGTATGTAGTAGCTGTATAGATGGTATAGAAAAAATATTTGAAATTAAATATGATGCAACTAATTATAAGTGGATTTTATTTAAGTATTAGAAAGGTAGTGTGCTTTTGTGGAAGAAAGAATAGTTTTTCATATCGATGTTAATTCAGCTTATCTTTCTTGGACAGCAGTAAGGATGTTACAACTAGGGGAAACTACAAAAGATATTAGAGAAATTCCATCAATAGTAGGTGGAAATACTGATGAAAGGCATGGAATTGTATTAGCTAAGTCCATTCCTGCGAAAAAGTATAAGATAAAAACAGGTGAGCCAGTTGTAGATGCATTAAAGAAATGTCCTGATTTAAAAATATTTAAACCTAATTATAGATTATTTATGGATTGTAGTAATGCTATGTATAATTTGCTTTGTGAATATTCACCCAAGATTCAAAGGTATTCTGTAGATGAAGTATTTATGGATATGAGTCATTTTAAAGAAAATTATATTGAAAAAGCAATTGAAATACAAAGTAAAATAAGAAGTGAACTTGGTTTTAATGTTAATGTAGGAATAAGTACTAATAAATTACTTGCAAAAATGGCAAGTGACTTTGATCCTAAAAATGCTATTCATACATTATTTAAAGAAGAAATTAAAGATAAAATGTGGCCTCTACCTGTAGATGACTTATTCATGGTTGGAAGAGCTACAAAAAGCAAGTTGGATAAGTTAAATATAAATACTATAGGTGAACTTGCAAATTTTGATATAGGGATTCTGGAAAGCATTTTTAAAAGCCATGGTAAGGTTATTTATAACTATGCAAACGGAATAGAAGAATCGTCAGTTAGAAAATATAATTATATAAATGTCAAAGGAATAGGAAATTCTACTACTATAGCTTGGGACGTAACTTCAAAAGAAGAAGCCTTAAAAATAATTTTATCACTTACAGAATCAGTTTGTATAAGATTAAGAAACAATAAGAGTTTATGTAAGGTAATTTCAATATCTATAAAAGGATTTAATTTTGAAAGATATATACATCAAAGGACATTATCAAATTATACAGATTGTACAGAGGAAATATATAAAGAAATTGTAAAAGCATTTAATGAATCTTGGGGAGGAGAACCAATAAGACAGTTAGGCGTAAGAGTTACGAATCTTTGTAGTAATGAATTTTTCCAAAGTTCTCTATTTGATAATGAAAGATTAGAAAAACAACGCGCTTTAGATAAAACCATAGATTCTATTAGAGAAAGATATGGGAACTATTCAGTAATTAGATCAACATTCTTGCATTCTGGTATAAAAGCCATAAATGGTGGAAATGGAGAAGATGATTATCCTATGATGGGAAGTATATTGTAGCAATTGATAATATATAATTAGTGATTGATAGTGAATAATAAATATATAATTAATAAAACATGGAAGGAAAAATTTCTCGCAAATTAAACTTTCATTTTAAATAATTATATTATATAAAAATCTTAACAATATTTTTATTTGTTAAGATTTTTTATTTTTATAGTAACAAATTATTTTTTTAGTCATAACATATAGATATATATCTATGTGTTATTCTTTAGAGGCGGATATTAAAGTGAAATTTACAGTTTATGGAAGTTGATCTATATTTATAGATAGATTAATATCTATTTAAGGAGTGGGAGTATGAATGGAGATTATGAAGAAAATGCTAAAATATTTAAAGCGTTAGGAGATCCTAATAGGCTAAAAATATTAGATATTTTATCTTGTGGAGAAAAATGTGCTTGTGAGTTGTTAGAAAGTTTTAAGTTTACTCAACCTACATTATCACATCATATAAAGGTTTTAACTGAATGTGGATTAGTATTGTCTAGAAAAGAAGGAATATGGAATTATTATAAATTACATATAACCAATGCTAACAGATTAATATTAAATTTAATGCAGATTATCACTGATACTGAAGAATGCATTTGCAAAGAAAAAGAAACAAATTGTAAAAATAATAAGTAAAAGGAGACCCTGAAAAATGAAAAAGAAAGTAGCATTTATATGTGTTCATAACTCTTGTAGATCACAAATGGCGGAGGCGTTAGGAAAATTATATGGAAGTGAAGTTTTTGAAAGTTATTCAGCTGGAACTGAAACAAAACCCAAAATTAATCAAGATGCAGTAAGAATAATTAAGGATTTATATAATGTAGATATGAATGAAACTCAAAAGTCTAAACTACTTACTGATATACCAGATATAGATATTGTAATAAAAATGGGATGTAATGTTGTATGTCCTAATATATCAGCTAGTTATGTTGAGGATTGGGGATTAGATGATCCTACTGGTAAACCTGATGAAGAATTTATTAAAGTAGCAAAAACTATAGAATCAAAGATAAAGAATTTAACTAAGAAAATTGAAAATAATGAGATATAGAGTTAAATATGTGGGAAGAATAATATTGAATAAATTAATAATAGAAAGGAGGTTATATGTTTTATGAAATGGGAATATAAAGTTGTCGAAATGGGCTCATTGAAAGGGTTAGGAAATCAAGAAGAATTACAAAAAGAACTTAATAATTATGGAAATTTAGGTTGGGAGTTAGTAGGAGGGTTAACAAAACCTCATGAAGGAGTAGGTTGGATTCCAAAGCCTGATGATGGTTCAGTAATATTTAAAAGAGAAGTTGTTTAATTACATTAGCAATTGATCAATAAACTATAGTTATGTGATAAAGATGAATATGATTTTAAATATAGAAATAGACAGTATAGAATTAATTTTTAATCTTATAAAACACATAAATTAAATTTTATATACTAATCAATTTGATTATATAATATATAAAAATAGGGTGAAGTGTTATCTTTACTCTATTTTTATATTTATAATTAATAAAAGTTCTATATTAATTACTAGATAGTGTTTAGGATAGATACAATTACTTAAGTAATAATTGAACTTAATTCAATTATTGAGTTAAAAATACTTGGCTGTCTTTTAAATTTGAATAAACATATTTTTAGGATAAGGCATTTTTTTTATATAAATAAGTGTATAATAAATTCTATAAACATTATAAGGAGTTACTAGAAGGGATGAAGGTATTTGGATAAATCAAAATTTTACACTAATAGAATAAATATAATTATAATAGCAGTAATTTGTACATTTTTATGGGGAAGTGCTTTTCCTGCTATCAAAGTAGGATATGAAATTTTTAATATAGCAAGCAGTGATGTAGGTGCAAAATTTATATTTGCTGGATATAGATTTTTCTTGGCTGGAATTATTGTATTAATAATAAAGCTATTGATGAAGCAAAGTATCTTTGATTTAACTTTTAAGGATATGAAGGAAATTACAATATTAGGACTTGGACAAACAACTCTTCAATATATATTTTTCTATTTAGGAATGACATATACTACTGGTGTGAGAGGTTCAATTATAAATGGAACAGGTACATTTTTTAGTATAATATTAGCGCATTTTATTTATAAAAATGATAAGTTAAATTTCAATAAGGTTTTAGGCTGCATAGTAGGATTTGTTGGAGTTATAATTGTAAACCTTGGAGGATCTTCAGTTTTAGAAGGAGGTTTTTCTTTTAAAGGTGAAGGATTTATAATGCTTGCAGCTTTTATGCTTTCAATTTCATCAATATACAGTAAAAAGATAAGCCAAAATAAAGATGCCTATACTATAACTGGTTATCAATTAGCTATAGGAGGACTAGCTTTAATAATAATAGGGTATTTATTAGGAGGGCATCTTACAAACTTTAATGTTAAATCTACTTCCTTATTGTTATATATGGCATTACTATCCTCAGTAGCATTTGCATTATGGTCACAACTTTTAAAATACAATAAAGTTGGAGTGATTTCTGTTTTCAACTTTTTAATTCCAGTCTTTGGAACTACACTTTCAGCTATAGTCCTTAAAGAAAATATCTTTGATATAAAGATACTTATAGCTTTAATACTAGTTTGCGCTGGAATTTATTTAGTGTATAAAAGGAAGGAAAGTATAAATTAGATATGTAGTTTATAAATAAAATAACTGTAATAAAGTTTATAGCTTTGTTACAGTTATTTTTTGTATATTAATTGGCTTTGGTATTAAAAACAATTTATTTTTAGGATTGTAGCAATGATAGAAAAAGGAATAGATTAAGTATTAGTATGAAGTTCATTTCCATAGGATCATGTAAATATATAGATTTTCTAATGACTTCAAATTACAAAAATGATATAATTTTAACAAAATAAAAAGATTAGAATCCCTGTTGATAATTAAAAGTAATAAAGTGAGAAAAGTATATTATGAAATTTAATGATTATTTTAATGAAATACCTTACTTAGAAACAGACAAGCTGATTTTACGTGCATTTTGCCGTGCGGATATAGAAGAATATTTAAGTTTTATAAATCTCCTCCAGGTACAAAGGTTTTTAGGTGGGGGCCTAAGTATTTTTAATGAAGAACCACATATATCAAATTGGTTGAACAACATTAATGGACGTTTGCTCAAGTCAAAGAAAGCATTTACGTGGTGTATAGAGAGTAAAATAGATAATAAAGTTATAGGTCGCATTGATTTAGGTGGATTTTCAAAGAAATCAATAGCAGAGCTATCGTATTATTTTTCGCTAGAGTATTGGGGGAGAGGATTTGCAACGGAGGCAGTAAAAGAGGTAACTAGATTTGGATTTATTGATTTAAAATTGCATAGAATACAAGCTAAGGTTATGCCTACAAACACAGCATCATTAGTAGTATTAAAAAAGGTAGGATATCTTGAAGAAGGTCTTTTAAGAAAATGTTTATTCGGCAAAGAATTTCACGATACTATAGTAATGGCATTGGTTAATGAAGATAATATTAAGAAATAGTACAACAGAGATATCACCAAAGGAGAAGTGAAATTTAATACTGTCAATCTTTTCTGGAGTGAAGAAACTATAATAAAAAAGTTTGGAGAGAACTATGAGAAAAAGTAAAGAACTATTATTAATACGATATATATCATTTATTATTTTAATAGCTCAAATTTTTATTGAAGAAAAAAATACAAGTATTTATAGCATAATGTTTATTTTGTTATTTATAATAAACAATAATCTTAGGGTATTTTACTTTAGAAATGATAAATTAACTATTTTTTCAATGATGGTTGAAATAATAATATCACCAATAGCTTATTTAAACTTTGGTGGAAGCATTTTATTTTATTTAATAGGTATAACTATAGATGCTTTTACACTAAAATATGAAAAAATGAAATATATATTTTTATTTAT
Organism: Clostridium mucosae; assembly: GCF_024622765.1. Classification (NCBI taxonomy): domain Bacteria; kingdom Bacillati; phylum Bacillota; class Clostridia; order Eubacteriales; family Clostridiaceae; genus Clostridium; species Clostridium mucosae. Next base: position 521,637 of record NZ_JANKAF010000001.1, read on the forward strand.
AATATCTTTAATATCATTATCTAGTAAATTTAATAAAAATATAGAAAGTGGTTTTATCAATTTAGTTATTATGTTTATTTTTATAATTCTTTTAAATTATATATCTAGGCTGTATAATACAAAGAAAGAAGCTCAAAGGTTATACGATAAGCTTAGAATATCGGAAGAACAATTAATTGAAACCAAAAATCATCTTGAAGAATGTCTTACTTCAATAGAGGAATTAACAGTTATTAAGGAAAGAAATAGAATATCAAGAGAAATACATGATAGCGTTGGTCATTCTTTATCTACAGCTATGATTCAGCTATCTGCAATGGAAAGTATAGCAGATAAAGAAGGCAGTATGCTAAAAGATATGGCAGGTAACTTAAGAAATTTTATAAACGAGAGTTTTCAAGATGTTAAAAAGGCTGTAAGTGAACTTAAATCTGATGATTATGATAATTACAGAGGATTAATTAGAATTCAAGAGTTATGTAAGAATTTTGAAAAGATGTCAGGTGTAGAAGTAAATATTATTTTATCAAAAGGTGATTGGACTCTTTCTATTAAACAAAGTACTCACTTATATAGAATAACTCAAGAAGTTTTGTCAAATGCTTTAAGACATGGAAAAGCATCTAAAGTTAAAGTAATTATGAATTTTACAGAAAATGATTTTGTAATATCATTTAAAGATGATGGTATAGGAACTGATATTATAAAAGAAAGTGGTTTTGGACTTAAGAATATAAGAGAAAGAGCTGAAGAAATAGATGGAATAATTGACGTTAGCTCAGAAGTTGGAAAGGGATTTTTTATAAAGCTTGTAATCCCGAGAGATAAGGAGAATTAGGATGGGGAAAATTAAAATATTAATTGTGGATGATGAAAAACTAATTAGAGAAGGCTTAAAAATTATGCTTTCAACTTTTGATGATATAGAAGTTGTTGATACTGCTGAAAATGGATATAAAGCTTTAGAAGTATGTAAAAATAAAGATGTTGATGTAGTACTTATGGATATAAGAATGAAAGATTGTGACGGAGTAATGGGTACTAGGCTTATTAAGGAGCAATTTACTAAGATTAAAGTTATTATATTAACTACATTTAAAGATAAAGAATATATTCAAGATGCATTGAAATATGGAGCTTTTGGATATTTGTTAAAGGATAGTTCTCATCAAGTTATTTATGAAGGAATAAAAACAGCTTATATGGGAAATATGGTTGTTCATCCTGATGTTGCAAATGAAATACTTAGTAATAACAGTCATAACTTAAATAATAAAGAATTAAATAAATATAATTTTTCAGATAAGGAATTACAAATTATCAAATGTATAGCTGAAGGATTAACTAATAAAGAAATTTCAGAAAAGCTTTATTTATCAGAAGGAACTATAAAGAATAATATTACAAATGTTTTATCTAAGTTAAATCTTAGAGATAGAACACAAATTGCAATTTTTGCATTTAAAAATGGAATAGTGACTTAAGTCATTCATCTAGTGACTTGGAGTGATAGCAAGCCCCTTAGCTTTGTCTTATTATATAAGTAAGATAAAGCTAGGGGGTATTTTTAATGAGTATCATAGAAGTAAAAAATGTCACAAAAAGATTCAATGACAAGTTAGTTTTAGATAATGTAAGCTATGAAGTTAATAAGGGAGAAATATTTGGATTTATAGGACCTAATGGAGCAGGAAAATCTACTTTAATAAATATAATGACTAGTCTTTTAACCCCAGATAGTGGAACAGTTAAAATTTGTGGTTATGATATTTTAAAAGAGCCAATAAAAGCTAAAGAATGTATAGGATATGTACCACAAGATATTTCTTTAATAGAAGAGTTAAATGCTTATGACAATTTAGAGTTTTTCGGTGCTTTATATGGATTAAAAGGAAAAGAACTTAAAGAAAGAATAAATGAAGCTTTAGAAGTTACAGGCCTTCAAGATAAGAAAAAAGAAAAAGTTAAGAAGTTTTCAGGTGGAATGAAGAGAAGGCTTAATATTGCAGCAGCTATTATGCATCATCCAAAAGTATTAATAATGGATGAGCCTACTGTTGGAGTTGATCCTCAATCAAGAAATCATATATTCACTTTTACAAAAAATATTTGTAAGGAATGGGGTACAACAGTTATATATACTTCTCATTACATGGAAGAAGTTGAAGAACTATGCAAGCGAGTATTCATTATAGATTTAGGCAAAGAAGTATCTTATGGAACAAAAGAAGAAATAAAATCTTCGGTATTTCCTAATAATAAGGTGATAATAGAAGCTAGTGATATTACAGCGGAAGTTCTTTTAAATATAGAAAAATTAACAGGAGTAATAAAAGTTAAGGAACAAGATGATATTATTTCATTAACTATAGACTCAAATTTTAAACTTCATAATGTACTAAGTATAATAGAACAATATGGAGTTAATGTTAAAAAAATAAGTTATGAAGATGCAAGACTTGAAGATGTTTTCTTAGCTTTAACAGGAAAAATGTTAAGAGATTAGAGGTGAGTTAAATGAAATTGATATATTATACAAAGACAACCTTAAAAGGAATGGTTTCTAATGGAGCTGTAACACTTTTATATTATATACTATTTCCAGTTTTGTTAGCAGCTTTCATGGGCTTTTTCCAAAAAACACTTATGGATAGTCCATTAAAATTAACAACTTTAAAAGTTCAAATAAATGATATGGATAATAGCACTATGTCTAAAAATTTAGTATCATTTTTAGAAAGTAATGATATGAAAGAGCTTGTTGAATTAACTGATAAAAAAGCAAATGTAGAAATTTCAATCCCAAAAGGATATGAAAATAATGTTGTATCTTTAAAAAGAGGCGAGATAAATATAAATAAGCTAGAAGAAGGATATAGTAATTCCACAAACACCTTAAAAACTATTTTAGATAAATATCATGAAAGTCTTTATGTTAATTTATCTGGAGGATCTACTGAAGACTTAGCAAAAGTTTCTGGAGAAACTGTTATTGAAAAAATAGATATAGATTCTAAAAAAACGTCTAGTAGTTATGAAAAAATGGCTGCATCAATGATAGCATTTGTAATAAGTATGTTGATTTTTACTCTTATACAATCCAATTATGCAGAGGTAAGTGTAAATCTTGATAAAAGAGTTGCATCAACACCTGTAACTAGAAAGCAATACTTTTACTATGATTCCTTTGCATTATTTGTATATTCAACTGTTATTATTTCAGGATATGTATTTTTCTTTAGAATTTCAGGAATAAGCTTTACTGGAGGCATTTTTCCTTTATTAATATTAATTTTGACTTCATCTATGCTAGTAGTATCATTAAGTAAGTTTGTTTATACTTTTTTTGGAGCGAAGTACGGTAAGGTTGTGGGAGCATTAATATTTACACTTCCTATAATAGGAATGGAAATGTTCACTGGAGAAGGAAATGCATTAAAAGTTTTATCACCAACACATTATATTTCAAAGTTATTTACTTTATATAATTTAAATGGAAGCTTTAGTGCTAATAATAAGGATTTAATATTAATTCTTTCAATTTCAATAATACTATTTATAATTGCAATATTAAAAATAAGTTTATCTAAGGAGGAAAGAAGATGCGCTTAATAAGATTAACCATAATTAATTTAAGAAGAAGTTTAAAAAATCCAGCAATTTTAATGATGACATTTTTCCTTCCAATGGTAGTTTTATTTGGAGTAGTTGGACCTAGTTCAAAAGAATCATCCTTAGGTAAGATAGGAATATTAGATAAATCTTCTGGTAAATATTCAAAGGATTTAATAAGCGATTTATCAGAAAAGTACTCTATAGAAGAGCTAAAGGGTGAAGCAGAAGATAGCTATAATGATTTAAGAGATAAAAAGCTTGGAGCTATATATGTAATAGACGAGAATTTCGAAAAAGAAATAGATAGTGGTGAAATTCCTAAGGTAAAAAGTTATACTAATGAAGCTGGGATGGGATCTGTTGTTGCAGAAAATATTATAGCTAATTACATTAATAATTTGCTTAAAGAAGGAATAAATGATGGCCTTAGTACTAATACAGTAAAAGCTGTAATAACAGACAAATTTGAAGTAAATAAAGCTGATTATGTTCTTACCGTCCTAATGATATGCTATTTTATGATGATAGGTGGATCTATATTAACTGATGATATAATTAAACTTAAAGCTCAAAAAGTTTTAAGAAGAACAATATCAACTGGAAATTCAGATAAAGTTATTTTAGGTTCTCTATATTTATCAGCATTTATACTTCAAAGTGTAATAAGCTCAATAACATTAATTTTAGCAATTAATATATTTAAAATAGAAAATTATAATTTAGGTGAAGGAATACTAGTTATTATTCTAAGTAGCTTAGTTACAACCTCATTAATTATAGCTGCCACAAGATGGCTTAAAAATCAAACAATATCAAGCTTAGCTATTGTAGTTTTTGGCTTACTGTCATTTGGTGTTGCAATGCTAGGAAGCGGACTTCAAGAATTTGATAATGTACCTCAAATAATAAACAGTTTAAGTATAATCTCACCATTTTCATGGATGGTACAAATTATAAATGAAGGCAAAATAGTAGTGCCGATTATAGTAATAATACTAATGTCAGCAGTATTATTTACGGCAGGAAGCTTTAGACTTAGAGATTATGCGAAGGAGTAAATAGACATCAGGTAAATTATTTGCTAAAATATAGTGAATAAAAGCTGATGGAGGAAAATCAAATGATTTCTAAAAAACAACTTAAAGATGAAATAATAACTTATGACATAATAACTTACAAAGATGAAGATGGAAAGCAAGTGGAATATGTTGAAGTTACTCTTACTGATAGAATTATTGATGTATATATGGACATTAGAGAAGTTAATATAGGGCTTATTGCAAATAAAATAATTGAAGATAATTTATACAAATAAAGGTGGTGAAATTTAATATTTCACCACTTTTAAGTTAATACATTTTATCAATCAGAAGAATATAACCTAGATAATATGCTAATAGGGATAAGCCATATAGTATTTTTATATAATCATTAATATTATTTTCAAAATCACTTATGAATTTATTTCTTTTTTACATATATAGACAATAATACTATAGAATATTTGTTTAGTATCATATTATACGTAAATATTATTTTAACAACTTATAGTTTTTAGAACAACTTAAAAAAGATATTTTGAACCATAAGAGTAATTTTAGTATATGTCATGATGAAGTTATTAAAGTAAATATAAAGGTTAGTTGCTAATATTTGAAGAATTTTTACTTATAGTATATTATTGTAAATAGAATTATAAAAGATGGGGGACTTTTTATGTGTAATATGAAAAGAAAAGATTATATTGATGAGCTAAAGAAAAGCATTGAAGAGAAAATGGAAAAGCTTTTTGAAAAAGCACATAAATACACTGAGAACTTAAGTCATGAGGATATAGTAAGGTTACATGAAAATCATGTTAAAGATGTATTCTATGCTTATATTAATAATATTCCTTCTCTACAAAAGATAGTAGTTGAAATAGGAGAGGAAAAATTATTAGAAGATATTAAATCTAAGTTTATGGCGAATTTTCATTTTCATGAAAAGATGTTAAAGTGCGAAGAATTTAGAGATGATAGAAAAACTAGATATACAGAGGAAGAAATTTTAGAAAATAATAAGAAAATATCAAAATATATTCATGAAATAGTAACATCAATTATTCAAGAATGTAGAGATTTGAATACTGAAGAAATAAAAGAAATACATATATTTATATTTAAACTTATATTCCAATCTGATATAGAACATATACCTTGTTTTAAAAGTGCATCTGAAACTATGAATATAGATGTTATAAATAGAATTCACGATAAAAAGATAACAGAAACTATAAGCAAGTATATAGGAATGAGTCAAAAAAATTAGAAATTATAAATTATAACATCAAGATATAAGGAGGGGAAGAGTTATGGCAAATAATACAAAACAGAGAAAAATAATTTTAGATTTAGCAACTACTTTAGATGGTTTTATTGAAGGGAAAAATGGAGAAGTTGATTGGTGTATTATGGACACTGATATGGGATTCACTAATTTCTTAAATGAAATTGACACTATTTTATATGGTAGAAAAAGTTACGATTTATGGGGACAATACATTCCTAAGGACGAAGATTCTGATAATGAAAAAGAAATTTGGGCATTGATTCATAGTAAAGAGAAGTATGTGTTTTCTAGAACAAAAATAGGTACTGGTAATCAAGCAACATTTATAAAGGAAAATATTCTTGAAGAAGTAAAAAAACTGAAGAATAAGCCAGGTAAAGATATTTGGTTATATGGAGGGGCTAGTCTTATTACAACTTTTATAAATTTGGGGCTTATTGATGAATTTAGATTATCTGTTCACCCTGTTATTTTAGGAGAAGGAAAAGCGTTGTTTACTGATATAAAACAAAGATTGAATTTAAAAATGGTTAATGCCAGAGCGTTTTCTTCTGGTGTTGTACAACTAATCTATCATTGGAATGGCAATTAATTTTTAACGAAGGAAAAAGCAAATGTCTTAATGTTAGATAGAATTTATATTAAAGGTGATAATTTAAATAATAAAAAATTATAAAAGAAAATTATTAAGTAAAATAAAGCAAATATTTTTATTACGAATATAAAGGTGAATATAAATGTAAGTATAAATGGATATGTTCTATAAGCTATTTATATTCGCCACTTATATTTATCATTTTAAACTAACAAATGAAGTTTTATTTTCATTAATAATATAAATTAACTTTTTATTTTTTTATATAATTTAGGATATAAGTCTAAATTTAAGCTATCTAAAATGAGTAAATTTTATAAAATAGGTCTTTCTATGTTATTTTTTATTGAAAGAAATATATAGTTATAAATTAACTAGTATTAAATAAAAATTAGCTAGTGCACTTATTATACCAAATCCACAAAGAAATCCAGTAATAACTCGTCTTGTATTATTTGAAGGATATATTTTTTTATGTTGAATAAACCAATCTATAAACATAATTATTGCAAAAATTAAACTTAAACTAATGGAGATTTTAAGATTAAAAAATAAAGCTAGTATACCTAAAAGATATCCTATTAACAAACCTGTACATCTTGCACATATAGGAAACTGATAATTATAAAAGAAAAAGCTTCTTTCAGATTTTTGATGACAAGTTTTAGAAAAAAGCTTCATAAAAAATAACCAAATTTTATCCTTTTTATTCATCTATAAATCTCTTTCCACAATCATTACAAATGCAAGTTGCTTTTTCTTTTTCACCGTCAGCACAACATAGTCCACATAATAATCCAATAGGGCCAAGACATATAGTTCCTATAACTCCACTTGTTATATCAAAGTTCTCATTTTTCTTTTCGATTATGATTTTTATATTTTTACTTTTACAAAAGGGGCACTCAACATTTTCTTTTGAATTATTGGCATCCATTTTTAAATCCTCCAAAAAAATTACTCAATTATACTTTTACTTATATATCAAATTATACCATTATATAGGTATTTTGTATAATTATTCATTGGCCATGAGATAAAATAATAGAAGTATTAAATAAAGATACTATTTTATAAATATCAATTATACTAATTAGTATTATCTGAATTTATTATTATTCTAACTTAGGCTATTAGAATTAATAAAAATATATTTTAGAAAAATTTAAGAAATATATATAAAGTTCGTAAGAGTTCTATGTTATCATATAATTAGTAAAAATTAACAGATAATTTGTGAGGAAATATATATGAGTTACTTATTTAAATATTACAGTAAGCAATATGATAAGTTTATGAAAATATTTAATTTAGACAAGAATAAAGAAATTATAAAAGTGATTAAAGAGCTTAACAACTTAGAGATTTTAGATATTGGTGGGGGAACTGGAACTCTTGCAGATGCACTAATAAATTTAGGTGCAAATGTAACTATTCTTGACCCAGAAGTTAAAATGACCAATATAGCAAAAGAAAAAAACAATAAAATCAAGATAATTAATGGATATGCAACTAATATAGATTTAAATGATAATTTATTTGATTTAATTATAATGAGAGATTCATTTCATCACATACAAGATAAAGAAAAAACTTTAAAAGAATGTAAAAGATTACTTAACAATAATGGAAAAATTTTAATTTATGAATTTGATAGAACTCATATAATAACTAAGCTTATATATTTTTTTGAAAGAATTTGTTTTGAAAAGGTTAAAATGCTATCTAAAAATGAAATTAAGAAATTAGCTTCACAGTATTTTGATAATGGAGAAATAATTAAAATATCAAGTTATGAATATATATATTTAGGAGAAAATTCAAATTAAAGGAGTTATTAATGAGCATTTTAAAAGGGTTATTTAAAATTATAAAATTATTCCTATCTAAAAAGTACACAAATTTAAATGATATAGCAAATTCTTATACAAGAGTAAGTAAAAGTTATAATGATTTATTCTTAAAAGAAATGCAGAAGTACAACAAAGAAATGTTAGATAAACTAATTATAAGATATATTGATAATAAAGTTAATTCATCTCCTAAAGTTCTAGATATTGCTTGCGGGACAGGCTTTAACAGTAAGTATATAAATTCTAAAATAAATAACTCAAGTTTTACTTTAGTAGATATATCAGAAGGAATGTTAAATGAAGCTAAAAAAAATATAAGTTTTAATGCTGAATTTATAAAGAATGATATGGTATCTTACTTAAAAAGCTTAAAAACTGATAGTTTTGATATTGTAGTATGTTCATGGGCAATAAAATATCAAAATCCTCATGAAATTATTAAAGAAGTTTCTAGAGTCTTAAAAAAAGGTGGATATTTTGCAGTAATAGTTAATTTAAAAGATACATTGCCAGAAGTTAGAAAGATTTATCCAAAACTTATTTTAAAAAATTATAGTAAGGTAAATAAAATAATGAAAGAGCTTCCTAATCCAATTCATCATAAGACCTTTACAAGATGGTTTGAAAAAGAAAGTTTTTCAAAAATAGAAGTAAAAGATGGCTCTCATGTATTTACTTTTGATGATACACAATCTTTAGTTTCTTTTGTAACATCTACAGGTGCTTTAGCAGGGTTTGATGCCATGATAGATATGACAGATGAAGATGTCAAAAATTCAATGATTAAGTTATTTGATGAAAAAGGAATTAAAACAATTACTCATAAATATGTTTGGGGGATTTTTAAAAATGATAAGTAATACAATGCCAATTATAAAAGCAATGTTAAATAAAGATGTAAGAAATAACTTCTTTTATATACATAGTAGATTTAAGAAAAGTAAAGATTATAAACCTATAAATGTTATAAAATGTGGGATGAATGTCATAAAAAATGATAGATTAGCAGTTCATAATGGTAACTTTATAGTTAATTCATTTTTGCCACCTTTAAATAGCATAGCTTATAAAAGTATCGTAGATGCAGTTCCTGGAGAAAATGCTGAATTCTTTTACAATCATACTACTGGCAAAAGACTAGCTCCAATTTCTACATATATAGCTATCACAGGAAGATGTATGTATAACTGTTGGCATTGCAGTGCTAAAAGGTTTATTAAAAATAAGGACGATAAATCAAAAGAAATAACAACGGATGAAATAAAAAAAATAATAAAATCACTTCAAGATTTAGGAGTTGGAATAATTGGATTTACAGGTGGAGAGCCTCTTCTTAGAAGTGATTTAGAAGAAATAATAAGTAGTATAGATAATAGAAGTATTTCATATTTATTTACGAATGGGTATTCACTAAGCCTTGATAAAGCAAAAAAATTAAAAAGAGCTGGCCTTTTTGGAGTAGTAATAAGTATAGATAGCTTATATAAGGAAAATCATGATAAAAAGAGAGGATATAATGGGGCCTATGAAAACTCGATTTTAGCAATAAGAAATTGCAAAGAAGCAGGCCTTTATACTATGGCTCAAACTGTATGTACAAAAGAAATGCTTAAAAGTGGAGAAATATATAAGATAGGCAAATTCCTAAAAACTTTAGGTGTAGATGAAGTTAGAATACTGGAACCTATCCCATGTGGATCACTTTTAGTAAAGTCAAATGAAATATTCTCAAAAGAAGATAAAGAGGAGCTTATAAATCTCCATATAAAATTTAACAGAGATAAAGCATATCCTAAAACATCAGTATTTCCATATGTTGAATCAAAAGACCAATTTGGATGTGGAGCAGGGGTACAACACTCATATATAGACAATGAAGGAAACTTTTTGCCTTGTGATTTTGTTCCTGAATCCTTTGGAAATGTATTAAATGAAGAAATAAAAGATGTATGGGATAAGATGCATAGTAAATTAGGTAAAGCTAAGACATATTGTTATGCAAAAAAATGCGATAAATGCAGCGAAAATGAGCTACCTAAATACTATAAATTACTTAGTGGGAGATAATTATGAATTGATAACTACACTTAATGATATGTATTAACTTTCCGTTTTTATATAATATCCCCAACTTAATACATATCATTAATGAGGTTAATTCCACAATTAATAATTTTTTAGTGGAGAAAACATAATCTGGCTACGATAAATAGACTGTGGAATAAGCATATCTATTTATCGTAGCCTTTATATTATCAACTAGTTTCCTACACCAAAATCTGTATTGTTATACAGCACTTCGATATTATCGTAGTCATTTAAATATTTATATTCTTCAATGAACCATTTTACTAATTCTTCGTCTCTTTTTATATCTGTTGTATTATTAACAAAAACATTTAATGTTGCATATTTAAAGTTTTTAAGGACTATATCTATATCTTTATTTATCATTTCTTTAGTTTGGCCTTTTACTCCGATTAGTAAGCAAACTGATTCAAAGTGTGCTTTTACGTCATCTGGAGTTTTGAAGTTTGCATTTTTGTTTAATACTAAATTTCTAAAGTTATTATCAAAGGTTTCCACGCCTATTTTAAATATAATTGGAATACCAAAGAAGTCTCTCATTTCTTGTAATCTATTTTTATAGCACCAATGACTTTCTAGAAATAACTTTTCTATGTTTTTTTCTTGTATTATTTTCTTTATATCATTTAGTGTTTCTTTGGGGATTTCAAAGCAGCTACCTGAATTTATAACTTCTAATACTTTGAATTCTCCAGTGATATTTTTTAATACTTCTTTATTTAGCTTTACTATTTCTTCTTCATTTAAGCTATTATCATCTATATAATCACAAAAACTACATTTACCCCAAATACAAGGGAATGATTTTAATAATACAATTTCTCGAATATTTTTGTTAGTTATTTTATTATATCTATCCATTTACACACCTATTATTTATAATTTCTTTCATATTATTTGGCAGGGATTTAATTAGCATTAATACAATAAATATAGTGGAAGCTTTATCTAGTAAATCAAATAATATTTGAGTTGAGAAAACACTAGCTACTATATTTACACCAACATTTTTCAAATACATAACTACAAATGAGGTTCCAGATGATGTTATTCCACTAAAAACATATGCAGAAATAAGTGATGCAACTAGTGAACCTGCAATAGTTGAAATTAAAATCCCTAAAACTATGAATTTGCCCTTAAATAATCCTTTTTTATAGCATAAACCAGCAACTAATCCTATTACTATTTGAACTGGGAAAAAGTACAATGAATATGGATCAAAAGTAAAGCCATTTATTAATGATGTAGCCAAACCAGTTATTGCACCACTTATTGGACCAAATAAAAAAGCAATTAAGAAAGTTCCAATTGTATCTATAAATATTGGAAGCTTAAGAGCAATAGCAATGAATCCTCCAAGAATGTTTATAACAATTGCTACAGACATAAGTGTTATTTTAAAAATATTATTTTTTTTCATATATCCTCCAGTGCTTTAACCTATGTAATATCTTTTGTTATTAAGAATTAACTCTATATCTTTTTTATTGTTTGGGAACAATCTATATAAGAACATCTCCATGAATTTTTTAGAATTAACTTTAGTTAAAACTAATCCATTGTGATCTTTTTTATAAAATTCGCCTACATCAACTAAGGTTTGTCCCATAGCTACTCCATCTGTAACAATGTCTAAGTAAGAAGTAAATCCTTCACAAATACTTCTATCTATAAAATATGCTACAGCTAAAGGATCATTAATAACACATCCAAGAGTTCTTTCTTGATTCCAATGGAAATCAACATAAAATCTTGTTATATCTACAATAAATTTTCCTATTACATCATCAAATTGATTAATAACTTCTATAAGGTTAGGAGTTAAAACTATTTCACGAGTAACGTCTAAACCTACCATTGAAAAAGGAACTTTGCTATTATCAAATATCTTTTTTACACTATGAGGATCAACCCAATAGTTAAATTCTGCAACTTGAGAGCAATTACCATGAGATTTAAATGTACCACCCATAGATACTATTTCATTAATCATATTAAATGCAGCTTCATCTTTTTCTAAAGCTCTAGATAAGTTAGTTAAAGGTCCTAAGGCAATGATGCTAACATCACCTTGTTTAGCACTATCTAATATAAAATCAACACCATTATGATTAATTTCAATATTAGCTTCTGCATAGTTAGTTTCACCTAATCCATCTTCCCCGTGAGTATCTTGTGCAGTAACTAAATCTCTAACTAAAGGAGTACTTTCCCCAACATAAACTTTAATATCTTCTCTTTTTAGAAGCTTTAAAACCTTTAAAGCATTTTTAGCACCTTGATTAGCACAAACATTTCCAGATACAATAGTAATTCCTATAACATCTAGTTCAGGTGAATTCAAAGCTAGAAGTAGAGCAAGAGAATCATCAATACCTGGATCACAATCAATTATTACTTTTCTTTTCATTTTCATTTCTCCTTTATTGAATAATATGCAAAATTTATATTCAGAAAAATAAAAAGGAACGAACTATAAAGTTCATTCCATCACAAATAAAAAAGTGGACATAAATAAGTTTACTTATTTCATCCTTCATTCAAGTAAACACAAACTTACATATGTCCACTTAAAAATAGAAAGACGTAATTTATAAAAAGATATTAACAGAGTAAACCTATAAAACACTAGAATATAAAAAGAGCTATTAATTACTAATAGCCCTTTACAAAAATCTAGCTTATTATTTTATTGAAATTTAAACAACAAAATTAATCTAATTTAAAATACATTAAATTAGGGTCCTAGTTTTTTATAGAGGGATGGTTACGAACCTCTCTCAGAATTATTCTGAGTATATAAATTTTATGGTAATAGTGTATAACAAAAGATTAGATTTTTCAATTACTAATTACTAAAAAATATCTTTTTAAATTTTGTGAAAATTTTGCTTACATCCATCATTTTTTTTGTGATAAAATAATATTAGTGGCTCTAGTGTGTTTTATTTAATAAAAGGAATAGCAACTAATAAATTCAGGAGTTTTGTAAATGTGCATAAGTAAACGTTTACTAAACTTCTTTTTAACAGGAGGTATTTAAATGTTTAAGAAAGGTGATTTAATTCTATATTCAGTTCATGGTATTTGTAAGGTAGATGATATATGTGAAAAGACAATTTCTCATGTAAAAAAGCAATATTATATCTTACATCCTATGAATGATAAGAATTTGAGTATAAGTACTCCAGTGGATAATGATAAGGTGGCAATGTTAGATCTTCTTACAAAGGAAGAAGCAGAAGAACTTCTAGAATCATTTAAAAAGCCAGGTATAGATTGGATAGAAGTAGATAGAGAAAGAGGAGAAGTATATAGCGAGATTATAAAAAGTGGAAATCGAAAAAAAATCGTAGGGATAGCTACCACTTTAATGAGAACTAAAAGTAATTTAGAAAAGAACGGAAAGAAATTTCATGAAAAGGATAAAAAGATTTTAGCAGATATTCAAAGTATTCTTTTTTCAGAACTAGCATTTTCTCTAGATACTACCCCTGAAGAAATAGCTAAAATAGTAAATAGCTATTTAAAGGAAACAAATTATTTAAATTAGAGGTGAAAAATTTTTGAACATTAATGATGAAAAACTTTTAGTAATAGATTCAGTTATGAAACAAATAGATAAACAATTTGGAAAGGGCTCAGTTATTAAACTTGGGTCTAATCCAACAATGGATATAGAAACTATATCAACAGGATGCTTAGCATTAGATATAGCCTTAGGAGTTGGTGGAGTTCCCCGTGGTAGAATAATAGAAGTATATGGACCTGAAAGTTCAGGTAAAACTACTATTGCTCTTCATATAATAGCAGAGGCACAAAAGATAGGTGGCGTGGCGGCATTTATTGATGCTGAACATGCCTTAGATCCATCTTATGCAAAAAACTTAGGAGTAAATATTGATGACTTAATAGTGAGTCAACCAGATACTGGTGAGCAAGCTTTAGAAATAACAGAAGCCCTTGTAAGATCAAATGCTATGGATGTACTTGTAGTTGACTCTGTAGCAGCACTTGTTCCTAGAGCGGAAATAGAGGGAGAAATGGGAGCTTCACATATAGGTCTTCAAGCAAGATTAATGTCACAAGCATTAAGAAAACTTACAGCATCAATAAATAAATCTAAGTGTATTGTAATATTTATAAATCAATTAAGAGAAAAAATTGGAATTATGTTTGGAAATCCTGAAACAACAACAGGTGGACGAGCACTTAAATTCTATGCATCTATAAGATTAGATATAAGAAAAATTGATACTATAAAGGTAGGAGAAAACATTTTAGGAAGCAGAGCAAGAGTAAAAGTAACAAAAAACAAAGTTGCACCACCATTTAAGCAAGCAGAATTTGATATTATGTACAATGAAGGTATCTCAAAAGAAGGAAACCTTTTAGATATAGCTGTTAATGAAGATATAATAAACAAAAGTGGTACATGGTTTTCCTATAATGATATAAGATTAGGACAAGGTAGAGAAAACTCAAAGGCATATTTAAAAGAAAATAAAGATTTAGCCCTTGAAGTAGAAAATGCAATAAGAGAAAAGCACAACTTACCATTAGTAAAGGCTTCCAAAATTAAAGAAGATGAATCTAGAAAAGATAATAAACTTGAACAAGATGATAGAACAAAGAATGATGCTAAAAATGAAGAGAAATTAGAATTAGAAGAAATAATAAAAGTAAAAAACTTATGGTGAATATATAAAATTATTTGTATAATAAGGATAAAAAAGAATTTATTAGAGGTGCTCAATGAAAACTTATAAAACACAAGGTTGTATAATTGGCAGTTTATTAGGTGCTGTAATAGGAGGAATATTTTTATATTTTAATAAAAATATTCTGGCAGGAATAATATTAATAGTAGGACTAGTTGTAGGAAATATTATTGGAAATTTAATAGAGAAAAAAGAAAATGATTAAGTTTTCTTATGATTATTGGAATATTTAGATTTTATGAGAACAGTGATTAAATATACTAGGATTGTAATGGAAGAACCCGACAATTATGAAACACGTGTAATTATAACGCGCTTGCATTAAAGTAAGCGTGTTTTTTATTTGCCAATAAACAAATATTACCAATTTGAAACAATTATTAATCAGTGACCAATTACAAATTTATTAATTAAAAATTTATGATAATCTAAAAATGATAAATAAATTTGAAGGGAGTGAATATATTTATATCTTCTGTAAACGTAATCAACAAAAGTATTAAATTAACTAAATGTAGGCTAGAAATATACTTTTAAGAAACAAATGAAGATTTATTAATTAAAGTCTATTGAAATTTAAAATGTAAATAAGGGAGGATATTAAAATGAGTAGATTTTTAAGAAAATTTAAAAAGTGTATTATTGCTGGCGCATTAGTATTAGCTCAAACAATTTCATTGACATCAATGATGCAGGTATCAGCATTTGCAGCTACTTCTAATAGTGGGTTTCATGTAAATGGTACTAAACTTTATGATGCAAATGGAAATGAATTTATTATGAGAGGAATAAATCATGCCCATGCATGGTACAAAGGACAAGAATCAATAGCTATACCTGCCATAGCAAAAACTGGTGCAAACACTGTAAGAGTTGCTCTTGGTGATGGCGATCAGTGGGGTTATGATAATATAAATACTGTAAAAAA
Source organism: Clostridium mucosae (assembly GCF_024622765.1). NCBI lineage: Bacteria > Bacillati > Bacillota > Clostridia > Eubacteriales > Clostridiaceae > Clostridium > Clostridium mucosae. Next base: position 537,771 of record NZ_JANKAF010000001.1, read on the forward strand.
TATAATTTCTTTATGTGAACAAAACAAGCTTGTAGCAGTTTTAGAAGTACATGATGCTACAGGTGCTGATGATGTTTCAAAGTTAAACAATGCAGTTAACTATTGGATAGGGATTAAAGATGCATTGATAGGAAAAGAATCTACTGTAATATTAAATATTGCAAATGAGTGGTATGGAACTTGGGATGGTAAGCAATGGGCAGAAGGATATAAACAAGCAATTCCTAAATTAAGAGCTGCTGGAATCAAAAATACTATTATGGTTGATGCTGCAGGTTGGGGACAATATCCTAAATCTATAGCTGATTATGGAAAAGAAGTGTTTAATTCGGATTCTCAAAAAAATACAATGTTTTCAATACACATGTATGAGTATGCTGGTGGAAATGCAAACATAGTTAAATCTAATATAGATAATGTTATAAATCAAAATTTAGCACTAGTTATAGGTGAATTTGGATTAAGACATACAGATGGTGATGTTGACGAAGATACTATTATGAATTATTCCAAGGAAAAATCAGTAGGATATATAGGCTGGTCTTGGTATGGTAATGGTGATCAATGGAAGTACCTTGATATATCTAATGATTGGTCTGGAACATCTTTTAGTGAGTGGGGGAATATATTATTAAATCATAAAAATGGCATAAAAAATACATCAAAGATTTGTTCAGTATATACAGGATCAAATCCTGGAAATGGAGAAGAACCTGGGGGAACTACTAAGTTTACAATAGAAGCAGAAAATGGAAGCAAAAATGGTATTTATAATAGCACTGCACGCTCTGGATACTCAGGAAATGGATACGTAACTGGATTTGATAACAGTAATGATTATATTGAAGTAACTGTTAATGTTCCATCATCAGGTGATTATCACATTAATGTACAATATGCTTCTGAATACGGTGATAAATATACTACACTTTATATAAATAATAACAATCGTGGAGATAAGTTATTAAAACAATCATACAGCTTTACTGATGCTTATCTTGACACAGTATACTTAAATGCTGGTCAAAATAAGATTAAGCTTCAACACAGCTGGGGATATTATGATATTGATGTATTTACAGTTACAAAGAAATAGATTTGTAACCAGAAAATCAATTATTTGAGCAAAATATTTATTAAATTAAAGGGGCGTCGCGTTTCGCGACGTCCTTTTAAGTTGTTGATTTTAGTGTATCCTAAACATTTATAATTAATAATATATTTGTCTATTACCATTTATAGTATCATTAATATTTGTAGTTAAACATTCTATAGCTTTTTTAGTATCCTTTTTTTCTATGTAATCACACAAAATAGATGTATTATTTATTAAGGAATCTATACCATATAATATACAAAAACGTTCCCACAATGATAAAATGGGTACCTTAAATGAATGGAAAATTAATGGTAAAAGAGTATTTCCAGAAAGAAAAGCCAATTCATGTTGGAATTGAAATGCTAAATTAGATGCAGTTTCAACAGAATCAGTTTCTTTCATTTTATTAACATATCCTTTTAATATCTCAATTTCATCTTCTTTAATTATTGGAATACATAGTTCTACTGCTAATGTATCTAATGCTATACGAAGTTCAAGAATAGAACGAATTTCTGCATCTCTTAACCTTCCGCCATTATATTTCATAATAGAAATTAGTGTTTCCATAGTTCCATTTCTACGATAATCAGCTACAAAAGCACCGATCCTTGGTTTTATATTTAAAAATCCTTTCCTAGATAACTCTGAAATTCCAGAGTTAACAACAGCTCTACTTACTTGCATAGACTTAGCAAGTTCTCTTTCCGAAGGAAGCTTTTCACCAATTTGAAGTTTTCCAGATAAAATCATATTTTCTAGTTCTTTAATAAATAAATCTTTTAATGTTGGAGAATTTAATTTTGAAAATTCTATCATAAAATGCACCTCTCTAAGCTGAATCTGGTTCAACCAAATACCGATTATAATTCTATTTCAATATTATTCCAAAATCAATAAAAAGTAAATATCTTAAGATTCTTTCAAACATATATTAGCATTAAAGGAATATATTGACTTTGTATTAATAATCATGTTAAAATTTTATCAAGATTATTAATCTGGTCATACCAGATTAATATGATCTAAAAATTTTTATTAAATAAAGAGTATTTCATAGAATTAATATTAGAAATAAAAAAGGATTTAAGAATACAATTAAAAGTTTAAATTAAATATTCTTTATAATGAAGGAGGATAAGCATATGGAGAATTTTAGAATTCTCGAAATTAAACAAAGTGTTTTTGAAGACAATGACCATCAAGCTAATTTATTGAGAGAAGAACTTAGAAAAAAGAAAATATTTTTACTAAATTTAATGTCATCACCAGGTTCAGGTAAAACATCTACTCTTACAAAAACAATTAATACATTAAAAAATGAAATAAAAATAGGAGTTATGGAAGCAGATATTGATTCAGATGTTGATGCTCATACTATTTCTAAAACTGGAGCAAAAGTTATTCAATTACATACAGGGGGAATGTGTCATCTTGATGCAGATATGACAAAACAAGGCTTAGAAGGTTTAGAAACAGAAGATATTGATTTTGCTATTTTAGAAAATGTAGGTAATCTGGTATGTCCAGCAGAATTTGATACCGGAGCATCAAAAAATGCCATGATTTTAAGTGTTCCCGAAGGAGATGATAAACCACTAAAATATCCTTTAATATTTTCAATTGCTGATGTGTTACTAATTAACAAAATGGATGTTATTAATTATTTTGATTTCAACTTGGAAGTTTGCATTGAACGTGTAAAAAAGTTAAATCCTAATATTGAAATTATTCCTATATCTGCAAGAACAGGTGAAGGTATTGATAAATTTGCAGAGTGGCTTAGAAAAGAAATTAAAGAATGGAATGAAAATTAATATTATTAGACTAGGAGGATAGAAATGGTAAAAGAAAAGGTGTTGGATCTTGCTAATCATATTAGTGGGAAAAAACGTGGGTCAAAAAATGAAATAAGGCCAGAAGATCCGGAATATTTAATTTTAGAGCCTGTTGTTACAGAGGAAATGGCAGAAGTAGCACTTTGTATGAAGATACGTAAAAAAGCTACGGCAGAAGAACTTGCTCCTTTATGTTGTAAATCTGTAGATGAAACAGCAAAATTATTATGGGATTTAGCTGTTGCAGGTATCTGTTTTGTAAATACTATTAACGGGATTGATACCTACTGGTATGACACATGGGTTCCAGGAATTATGGAGATGATGGTTAATAACAAGGAAAACGTTAACAAATATCCTCAAATTGCAGAAGCTTTTGAAGCATATGGAAGAGTAAGAGGACCAAAGACTACAGGTGCTTTCCCAGTAGGCGTAGGTTTAATGCGTGTTATACCTATAGAGCAAGCTATAGATGGAGAAACTAGAAAAGCTTCTTATGAGGAAGTTTCTAAATATCTTAATGAAAACGATATTTTCACAGTATCAGATTGCTCATGTCGTACAGCGAGAAAAGTAATGGGAGAAGGATGTGGTCATTTAGCAGAAGATATGTGTATTCAAATGGGACATGCTGCAGAATATTATATCCGTACAGGTAGAGGAAAACAAATTACTAGAGAAGAAGCTTTTGAAATAATTAAAAGAGCTGAAGAAAATGGTTTAATGCATCAAATACCAAATCTTGATGGTTCAGGAAAGACTCATGCAATTTGTAATTGTTGTGGTTGTTCTTGTCTTTCATTAAGAACTGCTGGAATGTTTAAAAATGTTGATATGGTACGTTCTAATTATGTTTCAAGTGTAAATAAAGAAAAATGTGTTGCATGCGGAGAATGTGTTGTAAATTGTCCAGTTAATGCACTACAATTAGGCCAAAAATTATGCTCAACAAAGCCACTTCCTGTTAAAAAAATTGAGACTCCACGAGATACAGAGTGGGGAGAAGATAAATGGAATCCAGATTATAGAATTAATAGAAAAAATGTTGTAGAAAGTGGAACAAGCCCTTGTAAAACAGAGTGTCCTGCTCATATTGCTATTCAAGGATATATAAAACTAGCTTCTCAAGGAAGATATAAAGAAGCTCTTGAATTAATAAAGCATGAAAATCCATTTCCAGCAGTATGTGGACGTATATGCCCAAGGAAATGTGAATCAGCGTGCACAAGGGGAGATATTGATGATCCAATAGCTATAGATGAAATTAAAAAATTTATTGCAGATCAAGACTTAAATAAAGAAAATCGCTATGTACCTAAAATTAAGCATGACTATAATAAGAAAATAGCTGTAGTAGGAGCAGGGCCTGCTGGTCTTTCTTGTGCATTTTTCTTAGCAGTTGAAGGTTATAAGGTAACAGTATTTGAAAAACAAAAAGTACTTGGTGGTATGTTAACACTTGGTATTCCATCCTTTAGACTAGAAAAAGATGTAGTTAATGCAGAAATTGATATATTAAAAGAATTAGGTGTTGACTTTAAGAATGGAATTGAAGTTGGAAAAGACATAAGTTTAAAAGAATTGAGAAATCAAGGGTATGAAGCTTTCTATATTGCAGTTGGAGCTCAGTCAGGTAGAAAAATAGGTGTTGAAGGAGAAAATACTAATGGAGTAATGACTGGAGTAGATTTCTTACGCAGCGTTAACTTAGGTGAAGATTTAAAACTAAATGGAGATGTAGTTGTTATAGGTGGGGGGAATGTTGCAATAGATGTTGCAAGAACTGCTGAAAGAATAGGATCAGAAAAAGTTGATATATTTTGTCTTGAAACAAGAGATGAAATGCCAGCTCTTAATGAGGAAATTGAAGAAACTTTATCAGAAGGAATCAATATAAATAATTCTTGGGGTCCTAAAGGAATTATTACAAAGGATGGGAAAGTTGTTGGTGTAGAATTTAAAAAATGTATATCAGTATTTGATAAAAATAAGAGATTTAATCCAATTTATGATGAAAACGATATATTATTTGTAAAAGCAGATACAGTATTGCTTTCTGTAGGGCAATCAATTGATTTAGGAAATTTACTTTCAGATAGCAATATAGAGATTAATCCTAATAATACAATTAAGGCAGATTCTTTTACCTATCAAACAGGAGAATTAGATGTATTTGTTGGTGGAGATGCATTTACAGGACCAAGATTCGCTATTGATGCCATTGCAGCAGGTAAAGAAGGAGCTATTTCAATACACCGTTATGTTAATCAAGGTCAAAGTTTAATTATAGGAAGAGATAGAAAAGAATATCGCTCATTAGATAAACAAAATATTGAACTTAAGGGATATAATAATTTTCCAAGACAAAAGGCAAGTCATAGCGATGGAAAAGAATCAAAAGAAACATTTAAGGATTTACGAGGAACTTTTACAGAAGATCAAATAAAGAAAGAAACAGAACGTTGTCTTAGCTGTGGTGCTACTGTTGTAGATGAATTTTTATGTGTAGGCTGTGGAGCATGTGTAACAAGATGTAAGTTTGATGCTATATCACTTGTTAGAAAATATGATGGAGAAGGAGTAGCATATGAAAATTTAAAACCTGTAATTGTTAAGCAAGTTCTTAAACGTAAGGGGAAAATAGCTATTAAAAAAGCTATAAATATATTCAAGTCAAACAAATAATATTATATTTTACTATTTATAAATAGAGGAGAGTCTATATGCATGAAATAGGGGTTTTAATTGAAGTTGTTAAGAGCGTAGAAAAATTTGCAAAAGTCAATAATGTTAAAAAAATAGATACATTAGTTTTGCAAATTGGAGAACTCTCTTCAATGATTCCTAAATATATGAAGAGTTTATATCCTGCTTCAATTGTAGGTACTATATTAGAAGGTTCAGAATTAGAAATTGAAATATTACCAGCTAATGCTTTGTGTAAAAGTTGCAATAATGTATTTAATATAATCTTTGATAAAGGAATATGCCCTAATTGCAAAAGTAAAAACTGTGAAATATTAAGCGGGAAAGAGTTTTATATAAAAGAAATTGTTTGTTATTAAAAATGAATAACTATAATAGGGGGAAAGATTATGTTTAGTTTTAACTATGAAGGAGGAGCATCCTTATTTTCAGTATGGGGTGTTTGGATTGCAGTATTTTTAATTTTATTTATATTAAATGAATTTTCAAGGCGTTCTAAATTTGGGGGTTTTTTATGTTTTGTAGTATTACCAATTGGACTATCTATATTATGGTTTACAGTATTAAAAGATACTACTTATACAGATTGGTTTCATTTGGCTAAGGTGTACTCAGCAGTAGCAGGATGTATTGGGTTTTGGTGCATAAGACATTTACATGGTAAAAGTAAAAGCACAGGGAAAGAGTGGAGATTGGCAGATAATAAGCTAGCATTATGCTTTCCACCGCTAATTCTTGCAATTAATATTTTAGAAGCAGTTACACGTGATATTCAAGTTGGACTTCAATATGCTGGAGGTGGAATTCTTGAAGATGGAAGTATGTATGTCTTAGGTGGTCCTTGGAACTTTATGAATGCAATTGCAGGGATTTTAAATATTATTACAATTACAGGATGGCTTGGTATATGTATTCGTAAAAAAACTAATAAAGATAGAAGTCAGGATATGCTATGGCCCGATATGCTTTGGTTTTGGATAATAGCTTATGATTTATGGAATTTTGCTTATACTTATAATGCTTTACCAGGACATTCATGGTATTGTGGGTTTGCACTATTACTTGCACCAACAGTATGTGCTTTTACTATAGGAAAAGGTGCATGGCTTCAACACCGTGCACAAACATTAGCATTATGGTGTATGTTTGCACAGACATTTCCAGCATTTATTGATAAAGGTAAATTTGCTGTTTCATCTACCTATAATGAAAACTATTTATTTATTTTCAGTTTATTAGCACTTCTTTCTAATATTGGTGTTGCTATATATATGATTTATAAAGCTAAAAAAACAAAGCGTAATCCATATAAGGATGAACTTTATATAGACTTAAAGAAATATACGGAAGTAAACGTACTGGCAGAATAATTCTTAGTTTAATAAGGATATCAAAATAATTGATATCCTTATTAAATCGAAGTTAATTTTATAAAGAGGAGGTTTATTTATGCATATGGCGGATGCACTTGTTAATCCTACTGTGGCTGGATTAATGTATGGATGTTCTGCAATAGCAGCAGGTTATTCAATAAAAAAGATACGAATAGAAAATGAGCCTAAAAAAATCCCTGTAATGGGAGTTATGGGAGCATTTGTATTTGCAACCCAGATGATTAATTTTACAGTTCCAGGAACAGGCTCTTCTGGACATCTTTGTGGAGGTATTTTACTATCTGCCATATTAGGACCATTTGCAGGATTTATTACAATGATTGGGGTTTTAGCTATACAATGCTTAATGTTTGCTGATGGGGGGATACTGGCATTAGGTTGCAATATATGGAATATAGCATTTTATGGATGTTTTATTGGATGTTTATTAATATGGAAGCCTATTATGAAGAACGGAGCTTCCAAAGGTAAAATTATTTTAGCATCAATAATTGGGTCTATACTTACATTACAAATAGGTGCTTTTTCTGTTGCAATTGAAACACTAGAATCAGGAATTAGTGATTTACCATTTTTAACTTTTATTTCAGTTTTGCAACCAATACACTTAGTAATTGGACTTATAGAAGGGCTCATTACTGCAGCTGTTCTATGTTCTATATATGAAGCTAGACCAGAATTACTATGGAGCATAGATAAATCCTTAAATAAAAAAATAGGAAGAATTTCATTTAGAAAAGTGATGGTTATATTCTCATTACTTACAATTTTAATAGCAGGAGGAGTTTCACTTGTAGCTTCTGAGTATCCAGATGGATTAGAATGGTCTATTGAAAAGATTACAAATTCTACTGAAATAGAAGTATCAGGTGAAGTATATGATAGTTTTGAAAAAGTACAAGAAACTACTTCAGTGTTACCTGATTATAATTTTAAAGATTCTGATTTAGCTATAGGTACATCTTTATCAGGAATTATTGGAGGAGTAGTAGTTGCCTTTATCTGTATAAGTGGATGTTATTTATTTAAATTTTTTAGAAAAGAATTCATAAATTGAATAAATTAAATAAAGCACTTTATGAAATCCAAGGTATAGAGGATTTAGCAAATAGAGATTACTTAGTAAATAAGATTCATCCATCAATTAAATTTATTTTAACAGTTACTTATATTTCTTTAGTTGTATCTATTGATAAATATAACCTAGGTGGAGTTATAGGAATGAGTATTTATCCAATATTCCTTTTAATAACTTGTGATATATCGTTAAAAGATAGCTTAAGGAAATTGAAAATAGTATTATCATTTGTATTCCTTATGGGGATATTCAATCCATTTTTTGATAGTAAAATACTAATTAATATAAATTGTATTAGTATTTCTGGAGGAATAATCTCTATGATTACAATGATAATTAAAGGAATCTTAACTATCTTAGCATCTTATCTATTAATTGCTACAACAACTATTGAAAAAATCTGCTATGCAATGGATAAAATTCATATACCAAAGATATTCATAACTGAAATTTTGTTTATTTATCGATATGTGACAGTATTACTTAAGGAAGCAAATAAAATTACAGAATCATATAGCTTACGTGCCCCTAATCAGAAAGGGATAAATTATAAGGTTTGGGGTTCCCTTATAGGACAACTATTACTTAGAAGTATATATAAAGCAGAAAATATATACGAAAGTATGTGTTTACGTGGATATTCTGGTAAGTTTTATTATTCTTATAAAATTAGATATAATGAAAAAGATTATATTTATTTTATTATATGGATAGTTATACTTGGTACTATGAGGTTTTTCCCTATATTACAGATAGTAGGAAATATATTTATTTAGGAGGAAGATATGAGCCATATTCATATAAATGTAGAAAATCTATGTTTTTCTTATGAAAAAGAACAACCAATACTTAAAAATATTACCTTTACTGCAAAGGAAAATGATTCTATAGGTATTATTGGAGCTAATGGGGTTGGAAAATCAACTTTATTGAAATTATTAGTAGGATTAAATTTAATTTATGAAGGTAGCATTAGAGTAGAAAATATTCCAGTAGAGAAGAATACTTTAAGTATAATTAGAGAAAGAATAGGATATGTATTTCAAGATTCTGATAATCAACTATTTATGTCTAATGTATATGAAGATATAGCTTTTGCACCACGTAATTATGGACTTTCAGAAGAGGAAGTTAAAAAGAGAGTAGAAAATGCCTTGAATATGGTTCATATTAATAATCTTAAGAATAAAAAGATACATAAACTTTCTGGTGGTGAAAAAAAACTTGTATCTATAGCAACAATATTTTCTATGACACCAGATATTATTTTAATGGATGAACCCTCTATTGCTTTAGATCCTAAGAATAGAAGAAATTTAATTAATATACTAAATGAATTTCAGCACTTAAAGATTATTGCTTCTCACGATTTAGACATGATTTTAGATACCTGCAATCGTACTATTCTTATGTCAGATGGGAAAATTATTAAAGATGGAAATACAAAAGATATTCTTACTGATAAAAAGCTTTTAGAAGCTAACAATCTAGAGCTTCCATTTTGTTTTCAGGAAAATAATATAAAACATTGACATATGTACATGTAAAGAATAGAAAAATTGTAAAAGGTAAAGATATAGTATAAGTTTCATGGTTTGACAGATTACAAGATATTCAGGAGAAGACTGAAAAAATAATCACCAAATATGTTAATTCAGTAGGATATAAAAATGTGATGTCATCTTTTATGTTCTAGATAAGAGTGAACACTATTAAAATCGTGAACATTTTTAATTATTATATGAATAAGTAGATATTAGAAAAGTCATGTGTAACAAACTTTGCTTGTAATACATGACTTTTTATAATTCTACGTTATACCCTGATGCTCCTTAAGCACACATTGTTTCAAATATACTAAGTATTAAGGCTGTAGCTTACTTTCTTTTAAACATTTTAAAACAAATGAATAGGGATTTTACGTATATCAAAATATTAAGAATTCGTAAATTAAGCATATCAGTATGTGAATTAAAAAGCTCAATACATATTCATATTTATGGTAAAATTAAGAAAAAAACGCGAGGATTTGAAATATTATTTGTATTACTATATGAGGAGGGAAAAAGAGTGGATAAAAATATTGACGAAATCTATGAAAAATATTTTAATAGAGTATTTTTCTATGTAAAAAGAATTCTTAAAGATGTTGGAGCTAATGAAGATATTGAAGATTGTGTAAGCGATGTGTTTTTAGCCTTATGGAAAGATAGTGATAAATATAATATTTCAAGAGGAAGTTATGATACTTATGTAAATGTCAAAACAAGATCTATAGCACTTAATTATAGAAAAAAGCTTATAACAAAGCAAATTAAAGTTGAAGATATTGATTATAACTCTATTCCAGAGAAGGATATTTTAATAACTGAAAATTATGTGATTGATAAGTTTGAAAAGCAAAAAATAATACAAGAAATAAAAAAGTTTAAAGAACCTAATAGAAGTTATTTTTATTTAAGATATTTTATGAACTATGAAATTAAGGATATAGCAAAAATATTTAATACAACTGCAAGTGCAGTGGAAAATAAGCTTTATAGATGCAGATTAAAATTAAAGAAGATATTAAAAAAGGAAGTGATTTAATATGGATGATAAGGATATTTTTAATATCGTAGATAATATTAATGATGATGACCTAGAAATATTAATGAATGATTTATATATTGAAAATATTAATGAGGATTTTGTTGATAATGAGATTAAAGAAAAAATAAGAAAGAAGTTAAATATAAAAATTGAAAATGAAGGTAGAAATAATAAAGAAATTAATAATATAAGGAAAAATAGATGGATAAAAGGAGTAAGTGGAATAGTTGCAGCCATATTAATTTTTAGCCTTATAATAAACTTTTTTCCAAGTGTAGCATATGCATTAGAAAAAGTACCTATTATTAATAAATTAGTACAAATCGTTAAGATGGATAAAGCATATAAGTATGATAAAGGTTTTGAAAACTTAATAGAAAATGGTAAATATCAAGAAATAAATAAAACTGTAAAATACGATAATACTGAATTCACAGTAAATGTAATTGTTGCTGATGATTCTAAGATGTGGATATCATATGATGTAAAAGAAGATCCTAATATATTGTGGAATATAGAGTTTTACAATACTAATAATAAACCATTAAATTGGATAGACAAGGGGAATAGGGATAAAAGGTATGCAGAAATAGATCTAAATGAAAAATTAGAAGATTTTAAAATGGTAATAACACTTTATAAAAATAATGAAATGTTCCATAAAAGAGGAAATGAAATAACAGAGGAAGACTTTCCAAAGTATTTAGAAGAAATGGATAAAGCTAAGATAACAAGTTTAGATTTATTAGTTGAACTAGATAAAAATATTTTTAATGATTCACTAACTAAAGAGTATAAAGTTGAAAAAAATATTAATTCTGATATTGCTAATATAAAAGTAGAAAAAATAGAAGCTTCTCTTTCAAGAACAAAGGTATATTTAAATGTAGAAAATAATAATAACCTTGCAAAAATATCCTTTAAAAATTTAAGACTTATGGATAATGATAATAATATATACTTTGAAGCATCAGATAAGTCAATTTTCGATGAAGTAATATATAATCTAGAAAATGGAAAAAACACCATTGTAGCAGAGTTATATGGCGGTATATCAAATGTTGAAAATATAAAACTAATATGTGATAAAATAAGTTATGTGAAAAATGAAGATAGCTATATAACAGTAGATTTAGTAAATAAATTAGTTGAAGACAATAATTTAGGAATCACATTAAAGAATATAGAAGAAAATACAGTAGTATTAAATGTACCAGAAGGTAATGGTGTTCTTAATGATCATAATATATTATCAGATAATGGAGATATGAAATTTACTAAAGTTATAAGTAAGAATCCAGAAAATGAATATCTATATGAATTGGATAATTTAAATTGTGACAAGTTATATTTTGAAGTGATGAAGGTTAAAGATAATAAAGTGGATGGATTTGATGTTAAATTGTTTGAATAAGAAGAGACTGTAGAACAAAAGAAAAGTAATTAACTAGTTATAAGAACTATGTATATATGTATTAAAAAATATTATGTTATAGTTAAAATATAATATTATTGTAATGGAAAATATATTTAAATATAGTAGTTATCATTTAATTATATACTAATAAATTAAGTTGACAAAAGCCATGTAGAACTAAAAAGATTGGGCATGACTTTTTATTTAGAATATATTAAATCATTTATAAATGGTGGAATCCGTTCTAGTATTTAAAATTTTACAAAAATTCAATATTCACTGTTTATTTATAGCAGCTATTCGTAATTTAATTAAATCAAAGAAACAGTAGTAAATAACATTTTGATTACCGTTGTTTCGGGTATAGAAAGAATAGTTATAGCTTATATATTTGCAATAAAAGTCTATAAAAATGCTATTAGGAATTAAAAATAGACTATTTTCTAAACTAGCATTTTTATTAAATACTACTTCAGAGGAAATAGAGCAAAAGGTAAGAGATATTTAAATTGCTAAAAAAGAAAATCTCCCTAAAAATTTTAGGAAGATTTTCTTTTTTCTAATAGTTTTTAATTTCTCTATTTAATTCTATAGTTTTATGTTTTTCAATTGGTTTAACATTAAAGTTTGATCTATATTCTGTTTCAGCCCAGAAGATATTTTCTGCAACTAAAGCTTCAGGGTTAAGTTCAACACCATCTAAAATGATTTCTTTAAATTTATGATATCCAGCTCTATCTATTAAGTGTCCTCCATGTAAGTATTCTGGTTTATAATCTAATGCCCAAGCAGAGAATTTTTGCCAGTTTGCAAACATTCCTAATACAACATCTTCAGTAACGAAGTTTAAGAAAGTTTTACCCATTCTAGGAGTTTGCTTACCAGTTCTTCCGCCAATAACAACTCTGTAGAATTTTTTAGGACTTCTTGTCCAAGCACTTGCAGGACAAGCTAATACACATTCACCACATCCAACGCAGCAACAAGGATCTTTATCTACAAGACCATTTTTATTTAAGCTTAGAACTCTAGTTGCGTGGTGTTCGCAAGCTTTTACACATGCCCCACATCCAATACATCTTTCAGGGTGATATTCCATTCTTGATTGAGCAATTACACCAAAGTCTTGGAAATGAGCTTTAGCACAATCATTTGGACATCCTGCAACTGATACTTTAATGTGATAATGTGAAGGGAAAATTAATTTTTCTATTTTATTTGCTAATTCTTTAGTGTTAGCATTTCCCTTTATACAATGAGAGTTACCAATACATGCCATAACATTTCTAGCACCTATAGTTGGATATCCATTTTCATCAACAGTCATATCACAATTACATTCATCAATTTCAACTTCTTTTAGGTAATTAGCAATATACTTATTAACAGAAGGAATATTTTCATATTTAATTCCTGGTATGCAAAACATTTGTCTTGTTCCCATGTGGAAAGTACCATTACCATAAGTTTCTGCAATATATTGAACATCACTTAGATATTTAGCATTAATAAGACCACCTGGTACACGTAATTGAAGCATAAATTCTCCAGGAACTTTTGATTGACGATAACAATTTAATCTAACCTTTTTAATATCTATATCATGATTCATAAAAAATATCCTCCTAGTCTAATAATGATTTAGCCTTAGTATAGTTGAATACAGGTCCTTCTAAACAAACATAAGTTTCATCTATTCTACAATGTCCACATTTACCAACTGCACAGGACATTTTTCTTTCGAAGGATACCCAAATCTTTTCTTCAGGAACTCCAAGCTTAAGCATTTCAAGAGCAGTAAAATGCATCATTATTGGTGGTCCAACTATAACAACTTCATAGTTATCATCGAAAGAATTTAAAGGTAGTTTAGATAGATGTTTTGTTACAAGTCCTTGTTCCCAGCCTTCTTTTTCTTCACTATCTAATGTATATATAGTATTAAATTTATCTTTCCATTTATCTAATTCATTTTTAAATAATATTCCATCTGTATTTTTAAATCCAAATACTAGATTTAAGGATTTTACATAATTATCTTCAGAATAAAATTTGTTAATCATACTTCTTACAGGGGCAACTCCTGTACCACCAGCAACTATAATTAAATTTTTATTTTTAAATTTTTCAACTGGCCAACCTTTACCATAAGCTCCTCTTAAAAAGATACTATCTCCAGGTTTTAATTTAAAAATTTCATCTGTTACTTTTCCTACAGCTCTTATTGTAAAATCCATATAGCCTAATCCAAATCCACTAACAGAAATAGGAGCCTCACCAATCTTAGGAAGTGATAGTTGTAAGAATTGTCCATGCTCTGGAACTATATCTGTTGCAACTCTAAAAGTATATTCTAAATTAGTTTCATGAGTAATACTAATAATTTCATATGACTTAGGTGTTAATATATTGTTTCCCATATTATTTTCCCTCCATAATTTCATTTACTGCATTATTTACTTTATTTATTGTAGCTGTAATTGAAATATGTTCTGGACATCTATCAGTACATCTACCGCAACCAACACACATATGTTCATCTCCAAATTGAGCTTTATAATCATGTATTTTGTGAAGAACTTTATATCTCATTTTATCTGCTTTAGTAGTTCTAAATTTATGACCACCAGCCATTTCATCAAAACCATCTACATGACAAGATGCTTGAACTCTTTTTCTTTCACCAATTTTTCCAGCAGGATCATATACAATATCACGAGTAGTGTAGCAAGAGCATGTACTACAAGCCAATGTACAGCTTCCACAACCAATACATCTTTTATTATATTCTTCCCACATTGGGTGATTCTTAAGTTTTATTAATGTTTCCTTATCATTAATTTCAGGAATTGTTACTTTAGCTTCATTTTCTTCAATAAACTTAAGTTCAAATTTTTCTTCAGTTTTACCTTCAAAATATTTAGTAAATTCAGTATCTTTTACATTGAAAAGTAAAGAGGAGCCATTAAATCTTACAGCTAATGAATAATCATCAGTTTTATTACTATTCATTGATACACAGAAACAAGTATCAAAACCTTCAACACATTCAATGCAAACAAATTTAACTCTGTCTCTTATTCTTTTATAGAAAGTATCTTCAAAGTTACCATTATGTAGATAAATCATGTCCTGTCTTCTTTGAGCATTAATATCACAAGGTCTGGCAAAAATTAATATTTTCTTGTTATGACCTACAGAACTTTCTCTAAATTCATTTTCAGTGAAATAATACAGAGTTTGAGTGATAGGAGTTATAACCTCCTTAACTGGATAATCAGATTTTTCTATAAACTCAATTTCTTCTACATTAGAAACTTCACTATATTTAATTATATCTGTATCAGAATATCTACCTTGTTTTTCAAATCTCTTTGGTGCATAAATCTTATATTCTTTCTTTAACTCTTCAAATAAAGCATTTACTTCTTGTAGTGATAGATTATATCCCATAAAATACCTCCAAAATATTGTTTTGTTTTTAACAATCTCTATGCTTAAATTATAGTACTAATTTTTATATAAATAAAATACGAGAATTATATATTAATGATAAGTAAAAACCTATATATAAAAATAAAGAGGCCAAAGCTAATATTATAAAGGCTCTAACGCCTTAGGCTTTTGCTATAATAAATTAAGTTTAATAATTAATTTGGTTATTTCAATCTATAGTATCCTTAATATTTTGTGTTAAATATTAAACATTAAATAGCATTTTTAGTATCTTTCTTCTCTATAAAATTAAATAATTGTATATTATTATTTACCAATGAAGATTATTGCGAAGAAATAAAAAAATAATATCTATATAAAGAAAGTAATTCTATTTAAATCAAGAGCAAAGGGGGTCGCGTTTCGCGAGCCCCTTTTAAGCCATTGATTTTACTGGGATACAGGCTAATTAAATTTGAAATCATACATATTAGTTGCATATTTAGAAGTCTAAAAAATTTTAAAAACTACCAAAGAATCGTTGAATTTTAATCGAATGAAAATTAGAAATTGAAGTGCTGAAAATTTATTTAAGAGCATTAGAAATTATAATAAATAGAAAACTAGTAAAAAAGTTACATAAAATATATAATGGTAATAAAAGAGGTGATACTTTGAAAGAAAATATATTAATAATTGAAGATGATGAAGATATAAGCCAAATATTAAAGTTTTCATTAACTAAAGAGGGGTACACAGTTAAGGTAAATGATAATGGATTAAAAGTAGTAGATGATATACAAAACTTTAGACCAGATTTAATACTTCTGGATATTATGTTAGGTGATATAGATGGATTTTCTATTTGCAAAGAAATTTCAAATTATAAAATACCTATAATTATGCTTACAGCAAGAATTGATATTATAGATAAGATTCTCGGCCTTGAATTAGGTGCTGATGATTATATTACAAAGCCTTTTGATATTAGGGAAGTAATAACAAGGATTAGAGTAGCTTTAAGAAGAAAAAAAGAAGTTGCAAATCAAGAAAAACAAGTTAATACTAAAAAAGATATTTATATCGGCAATATTAATATTTCTGAATACAGTAGAATTGTAAAATGCAATGGCGAAGAAATAAAACTTAAACCAAAAGAATTTGATATTTTATTATTTTTAGTTAAAAACAAAAATAGAGTTTATTCAAGAGATGAGTTATTAAACTTAGTTTGGGGATATGATTTTATTGGAGATACAAGAACTATAGATGTACATATAACAAGATTACGACAAAAGATAAAAAAGGAAGTTAACATAGAAACCATTTTTGGAGTTGGCTATATGTTAAAAGAAAGCAATGCTAACGATAAGGCGTAAATATGGAATAGTACTATCCCTAATTTTTATTGTATTCATAGTTATATCCAATATAATATTAAATAAATTTTTTTATAGAAATTTTAAAGAGTATATTTCAAATGATATGGAGAAAAATTATGAGGTTTCATTTAGCAGTTTAAATGATTACTTAGCCATAAATAATATTGATAAAAGTGAAATGACAGCAAGTGATTTAAATAATAATGTAATTAACTTTATTTTAAACAGAGTTTATTGTCAAGGAGCATTATATGATTTAAATGGTAACTTATTATTAAAAGGAACTATTGATGAAAACGAGTTAGATTTAAATGTATATGGGATAACAGAAGAAACATTGAATATAGTTAAAGATAATAAGGCTATTATAGATATTGAAAGAAGGTCTAATAGTATTATTGGAAAAGTAAGTTACTTAGTATATGGTAAGAATAAACAAGCTATAGGGGTTATGATGTTAGCCAACAACTATGAAAAGGAGTATATAAGAAATCAAAGTATAAATAAGTTAGTTAATTATATTTTCACTGGACTTTTCTTAATTATATTAATTTCTATATATTTTTTATCATCAAAGATAGTTAATCCTTTAATACTTCTTAAAAATAAAGTTTCAGAAGTAGGAAAAGGTAAATATCCTTCAAAAATTAATATTACTTCAAATGATGAAGTGGGAATTTTGGTAGATTCTTTTAATTTAATGAGTGAAAAGTTAAGAAGGAAAGATGAACAAGAAAAAAATATATTTAGAAATATAACTCATGAATTAAAGTCACCAATTACTAGCATTTCAGGATATGCACAAATATTAAGTGAAGATAACTTTCAAGATGAGGAATTTAAAGCTCTCGCTATAAAAAGAATTGTTTTTGAGTGTAAAAGAATGAATGAGTTAGTTGGAACACTTTTAGATATTTCAAAGCAAATAAGTGATTTAGAAGATTACTCCTTTGAAAATGTTGATTTAAAATATATATTAAATGATATAATTCAAGCTAATTTAGTGAATATAAAAGAAAAATCATTAGAAATAATTGATGAAACTAATGATATTAGTATAAAGGGGAATAAACAATATTTATATATATTAGTAAATAACTTAGTAGAAAATGCAATAAAGTATTCAAATGATAATAGTAAAATTGTGATTGAATTAAAAAATCTTAATGAACATACGATTTTTTCAATTTTATCAGAAGGAAAGGTTATTCCAATTGAGAAGAAGGAAAGAATATTTGAGCCCTTTGTTAAAGTTGATGATAGTAGGAAAAACAAAAAAACTTCTCATGGATTAGGCTTATATATTTGCAAAAATATCGCAGAAGCACATAATGCAACAATCGAAGTAGAGATAGATGAAAATAAATCTAAATTCATTGTCAAATTTATAAATTTTAATACTTTGGAAACATCTTAATATTATTCCAATAACAACTAATTATTATACTAAGTATATTAAGTGATTGGAGGGGTTAATATGAAAAAAAAGTATTTAGCATTATTAATTGTTATAGTAACAACAATGATGCCAGTAGGATGTTCAAAGGAAAGTAGTGAAAATGTAGTACTCGGAACAGAAAAAGTTGTTATTGATGATAACACAAAAGACAAGAAAAATGAAGATTTTCAAATTAAAAAGGTGGCAGAAATAGATAATCTAGAACCTGGACCTAATAATTCCATGCTTTACGTAAATGAAAATATTATTCAGCTTATTTATCAATATTCAGGTAATGGTATTGGTGAAGTAAGAATTGGTAAATTAGATAGCGATAATAAAATAAATTGGACTAATAAGAATGCTGATTGTGAAATATATAAAAACTTCATTTATAATGGGCTTTACCCAACTAAAATAAAAAAAGATAACAAAGTATACACTGTTAATAAGGAAGGGGATTTAGAAGAATTAGTTGGATATACTAAATTTATTGAAGAACATGGAAATCTGCTTAATTATCATTATTCCTATAGAAATGGTACTATAGATGAAGTATTCTTTGGAAGTGATCAAGATCCCAATTTAGCTATAATAGATAACCAAAATGAAAAATATTATGTTATTCCAAAAGAATTAAAACGTAATGATAAAGAAGGAGCATTAAGTGAAGTATTAGGGATAGACGGAGATAGAATGTATGTAAGCTATGTGTACGCAGATATAGATAATTCTATAAGTTATGAGGTAAATAAAGGTGATGATGTAGATATAAGTAATGAAGTGAAAATTACTGTTGGATATATTGAAAATAATAAATTCACTAAAATATTATCAGAGGATGATGGTATTAAAATTAATCATGGTGGAGAAATGATTTATGAAAATGGTAGAATATTATTTTCAGGTTTAGCAGAAGGTAAAAATGGAATTTGGAATTATGATATAGATAACAAAAAGCTTACAAAAATTGTTGATGTAGATAGTGGTACATTCTTTGAATTTCATATAAATGAAAATAAAGATAAAGTTGTTATAAGCAGTATGAAAGCAGCTTCAAAAAGTGATGAAAAACAAAATAATACTTTAAGTATTGCAAATATTAATGATAAGTTAGAGCTTACAAACATAACTAATATAGTTACTAATACAGAAGAAAGACATTATAAAGGATTTGCTGGCTGGGCAAATGATGGAGAAACGTTTTATATAAAATCAACTATATATGATGGAAATTATAATGGAACACATAATTTAGAGGTTTATAATATAATAGAATAAAAGTAATTAGATACAAACATCTAGAATACTAAATAGTAAAATTTTCACTTAAATAAAGTTTTATAAAAAATGTGCAAACTAAATAAAATCAAATAAGCTCCTTATTGATAATAATTTATTATATAGATTATTACCAATAAGGAATTTTTCTGTTAAAATATAATATTAATTAATTATTTTAGATAATTTAAATGATATAATATATATTTATAAAGTGATTTAATGGGCATAAAAAATAAAATTATAATATATTTAAGCACATTTAATAAAAAAACTTGTATTTTATTGAAAAAAGTGTAATATATAATGTAGATTTAATATCAACAAAAAAAATACTTTTAATTTAGTTCAGAGAGACTAAGAAGGGAGATAATAATATGAAAAAAAATTCTGAAAATGAAGTATTAATGGTAGATGTCAACGAAAAAGTTCCAATGGGGAGGGCAATTCCATTAAGCATACAGCATTTATTTGCAATGTTTGGTTCATCTGTTTTAGTTCCTATCTTATTTAAAATTGATCCAACAACAGTATTGTTTTTTAACGGAATAGGCACTTTGCTTTATGCAATAATAACAAAGAAAAGTATACCAGCCTATTTAGGATCAAGTTTTGCCTTTTTAGCACCAACATTTTTATTATTTAGTGAAGGCTATAGCTTTCAAACTGTACAAGGAGGCTTTGTAGCTTCAGGTCTTGTTTTTTCAATAGTAGCAATTATTGTAGGTTATACAGGGACAGGCTGGATTAATAAATTATTTCCACCAGCAGCAATGGGAGCAATAGTTACCATTATAGGACTAGAACTTGCTAGTACAGCAGCTGATATGGCAGGTTTTCCAGTTGGAGGTTCAAATTCACCAGAACTTAACACAACTTGGGTTATAGTATCTATGGTTACTCTTGTAACAGTTATATTAAGCAATGTATTATTAAGGGGTTTCTTAAAGGTAATACCGATATTAATAGGAGTAGTTGTTGGTTATATAACAGCTTGCTTTATGGGACTTGTGGATTTTAATTCTATAAGCAATGCAGCTTTCTTTACAGTACCACAATTCAAAATAGCTAAATTTGATATGACAGCTATATTAACTATAGTTCCTGCTACATTTGTAGTAATAGCAGAGCATATAGGACACTTAAAGGTTACTAGTAGCATAGTAGGAAAAGATTTATCAAAAAATCCAGGTCTTCATAGATCACTTTTGGGAGATGGATTATCAACTATGATTTCAGGTATGTTTGGTTCAGTTCCAACTACTACTTATGGTGAAAACATAGGAGTTATGGCTTTAACCAAAGTATATAGTGTATATGTAATATGTGGTGCAGGACTAATATCAATTATATTAGGATTTTCAGGTAAGCTTTCAGCTATAATAAACACAATACCAACTCCAGTAGTAGGTGGCGTTAGTCTCTTATTATTTGGATCTATAGCAACATCAGGACTTAGAACCTTTATAGAAGAGCAAGTAGACTTTTCAAAATCAAGAAATTTAATACTTACATCAGTTATATTTATGATAGGATTAAGTGGCATAAAATTAAGTATAGGTGTAATAGAGTTAAAAGGAATGGGACTAGCAGCAGTAGTTGGAATTGCTTTAAACTTAACATTTTTAATATTTGATAAACTAGGAATTATGAATGAAGAGCCTTAAATAGATAGATTTAAAGAAGATTTATATAAATAATAACGAGTTGATTAAAGCTATGTGAAACTGTGATGGTTGAGCATAGCTTTTTTATTATAATTTTCGAATAAAAATGAATGTGGTTAATTAAATAAAATAAACTGTATTAAAGAAATTGAAAATGACTTAACAAAACGCAAAGCCCTTTTAGCCTATAAAGTGCTTATAATCATCCTTAGAATTATTTTAGATATTACTAATAAAAATAAACATAGAAAATAAATATAATAGTGTTGACATCGCCACTATTAAGTGTTACTATATAGTAGTAGTAAGTAATACTAAATACAAGTAATACTAGATAGTGAAGAGGTGACCTGTTTGGAAAATATCACGGAAATGTTAAAAGGAGTACTAGAAGGTTGTGTTCTTGAAATTATCAGCCATGAGGAAATATACGGATATGAAATTACTAAAAGGCTTAATGCCCTTGGATTTACTGATGTTGTAGATGGAACAGTTTATACAATACTAGTAAGACTTGAAAAAAATAAATTGGTTGAAAGCACAAAAAGACCATCTGATATGGGACCTCCACGAAAGTTTTTCACTCTTAATGATGCAGGACGTGAGGAACTACAGAGGTTCTGGGAAAAATGGGAATTTGTATCATCAAAAATCAATGAATTAAAGGAGATGAAATTATGAATTTTTGGGAGAAAATTACGGGAAGCGACATGACTAAAGAACTTAAGTCCTTTGAATCACGAGCTCAAAAGCTACCAGCTGATTATCAAGCAGCATGGGAAGAAATTAAGGCTAATCTTTGGCAGTATTCAGATTTTACTGGTCGAAACTTAATACCAATTCTTGATGGTGTACTTGGATTGCTAGAAGAAACAGCTTCTGACGAGCAGAGTGTACAAGAAGCTTTAGGTGAGGATATCAAAGGATTTTGCTCAGCTTTAGTTGGTAAAGAAAATTCAGATTATTATCGAGACAAGTGGAGAAAGCAACTTAATAATAATATAGCTAAAAAATTAGGTAAATAGGAGGATAAAATGAAAATACAAGATATCATTGAAGGTAAAAAAGAATGGCGAGCACACGTAGCTCGTGTTAAATCGCTACCAAAAGATTATCAAATTGTTTATAAAGAAATCCAAAAATATCTTTTTAAGGTAGGTCCTGTTGAACTAACTGAAGGAACAGATTTACTTTCTGGGATTGTTGATCTTTTTGAAGAAGGTGCAGCATTAGGAAAAGGCGTATTAGAAGTAACTGGTAATGACGTAGCAGCTTTCTGTGACGATTTAATCAAAGATTCCAAAACTTATGCTGACATTTATCAAGAATCAGTTGATAAAGAAGTTAGCAAGGCTATGAAAAAAGCTATAGATAAAACAAAGTAAAAGAAAGATATCAAATTTAAAAAGCAATTAAAGCTAAATGTCAACTTATATAATAAAGGTATAGTATATAAAAGTATCTTAATGGTTGCAGGAATTTAAAAATTATAGTAGTGAAAAACATCATAAATTAAGGGGATGATAGAGTGTCTAAATACGAGTGGATATTATGCCCAATCTGTGGCAATAAAACAAGGGTCAAGATAGGTGTTGATACTGTGCTTGAAAACTTCCCATTATTTTGTCCTAAGTGTAAACAAGAAACAATAATAAATGTAAAACAACTAAATATATCAGTTATTAAAGAGCCAGACGCTAAGACGCAGAGCCGATAACATATGAGTAAAATCATAGTTATCGGCTCTTTTTTATTCTAATTACTCAATCACTTTGTAATATAAATCACTTATAAATTACCTCGAAATAGTTAAATTTATAAGGTCAAGCTGTATTCAAAGGATTAGATGTAAATTTAAATTTAAATAAAGTTACTATATTGTAGAGGAGGAAATGAAAATGAAAAAAAGTATAATTCAAATTAAAGGTATAAAAAAATCTTATAAAAATGTAGAAGTTTTAAAAGGAGTAGATTTTGAAGTAGAAGAGGGAGGTATCTTTGCATTACTAGGTTCAAATGGCGCTGGAAAAACAACTATGATTAAAATCATGGCAACTTTACTTAAAGCAGATGCTGGAAGTGTTGTAATTAATGGTTTTGATATTAAAAAAAATCCAGGAGGTATTAGAGCTTCTATTAGTCTTACTGGGCAGTTTGCTGCCATTGATGAAATTTTGACTGGTCGTGAAAATCTTCAAATGATAGCAAAACTTAGACATCTTAAAAATCCAAATGAAGTAGCAGATGAATTAATTAAGAGATTTGGTATGTCAGAGGCAGCAGATCGCAGAGTTGGTACTTACTCTGGAGGTATGAAAAGAAGAATTGATATTGCAATGAGTTTAGTTGGAAATCCAAAGATTATATTCTTAGATGAGCCAACTACAGGCCTTGATCCAGAAGCACGTTTAGAAGTTTGGAAAATTGTAAAGGAGCTTACAACTTCAGGAACTACAGTATTTTTAACCACTCAATATTTAGAGGAAGCAGAACAACTTGCAGACAAAATTGCTATTCTTCATGGAGGAAAAATCATTGCTTTAGATACACTTGAAGGATTAAAAAAATTATTTCCACCTGCAAAAGTAGAATATGTTGAAAAACAACCTACATTAGAAGAAATATTCCTAACAATTATCGGTAAAAAGGAGGAGAAATAAATGGAGTCTACAAATAAATATTTTTTCAAAGATATGAGTGTTATGTTTGGGCGTTCTATGCGCCATATTTTTAGAAGTATAGATACAATTATTACAGTTTGTATCACACCAATTGCAATGATGCTATTATTTGTTTATGTATTTGGTGGTGCAATTGAGACAGGTACAGAAAATTATGTTAATTACCTACTGCCAGGTATAATGTTAATGGCTGTTGGTAGTGGGATTGCATATGTAGCTTATCGTTTGTTTATAGATAAAGAACGTGGTATCTTTGAACGTTTTCACTCAATGCCTATATCTCGCTCTACAGTGTTATGGGGACATGTATTAACCTCATTAATTTCTAATGGAATTTCTGTAGTAGTAATCATACTTGTTGCATTATTAATGGGTTTTCGTTCTTCAGTAGGAATCTTACAATGGTTAGCTGTATTTGGAATTCTTGGGATATTTACACTTGCTTTAACTTGGATTGCTGTAATTGCAGGACTTGCTGCCAAAACACCAGATGGTGCAGGTGCATTTTCTTACCCAATTATCTTCTTGCCATTTATAAGTTCTGCCTTTGTGCCAACAGATACGATGCCTTCAGTAGTACGTGCCTTTGCAGAAAATCAACCTGTAACTCCTATAGTAGAAGCTATTCGTAATTTACTAGCAAATAATCCAGTAGGAAATGATATTTGGATTGCTCTTGCTTGGTGTATTGCAATAACAGTTGTTGCTTATATATTTGCAATGAGAGTTTATAAAAAGTTATAGTCTATATTTATATAGTAATTTATATTATAAATTTAAAGAACAGTAATATTATTAGATAGTATGATTAGTAGGATGGTTTGAATATTTAAGATTACTTATATTCCCTAAGGATAAGACTTGGGGAATATTTGTTTTTAGATGGAAAAGCTTAAATTAAAAATTAAACAAAAAAGAAATGGAAAATAACTAGTCAACATTTATTTAAGGTTTAATTTTTATGGAATTAAGATACAATTTTAATATATAATAGAAATACATATTATTATATAATCACAATTTATTGTTTATTAATAGTATTATTATTAAAAGGATGACTTTATGAAAAACAAAGAATTTATAAGATATTATCAAATTATTTTAAAACAGAGCCAAATAAAAAACAGATTAATTAAATACATGGTAAGAGAAAATAATTATGGAATTAACAGAATTAATCAACGAATAGTTATATTGATTAATTATAATTATCAAGTTCCTACACTAATTAATACTTAATGTGATATTATTTTGTAAAATTTCCGATTAAATATTATATTATTAATATTTATATTGATAGGAGTGGTTAAAATGCCAATGTTAAAGTTTAAGGGAATAGAAACAGAAAATCTTTGTGTAATAAGTAAAAATTTAATAGACGAATTACAGGAATTAATTCAATGTCCAAGAGATTATTTTAGTTTGTCAGTTGATAAATCTGTATATATAAAAGATGGAGAAATTGTTAAAGGTGACCCTGTAGTTGAAGTTTCATGGTTTGATAGGGGACAAGAAGTTCAAGATAAAGCTGCAAAAATAATAACTAAATATATACATTTATTAGAGTATCCTAATGTAGATGTAATATTCTTTCCATTAGATGAAAATAAGTATTATGAAAATGGGGAGCATTTTTAGTTATTTAAATTAATATGTTGCTATTAAATATATTTAATGATAGGGATAATATAATACATTATAATATAATACATTGTTTTTTTCCTCTGCTAATATAAAATAAAGTTATATAAATTAAATGGGAGGTTTGAAGCATGAATTATCACGTTAAAAAGACAGGTAGTAATTTAAATTCTGGAACAGAGAAGGAACCTTTTTTGACTATTGGCAAGGCAGCTTATGTTGCAAAACCAGGTGACATTATTACTATCCACGAGGGCATTTATAGGGAATGGGTCAGTCCTAAGAGTGGCGGAACTTCTGCACAGAGAATAATCTATGAGGCAGCTGAAGGTGAAAATGTAATTATTACAGGTGCTGAAGTTATCACTGAATGGGAAAGAGATGGAGAGATATGGAAAACTATTATTGAAAACAAGTTTTTTGGGGATTTCAATCCATTTGCTGAAGCTATATTTGGGGACTGGCTATTTAAAACAGATAGAGTTTTTCACTTAGGAGATGTTTATCTTAATGGACACTCTATGTATGAAGCAGCTTCTATGGATGCAGTACGCAATCCCAAAAAGTCAGAAACATCGCTAGAGGCGGAATTTTCGGTATATGCTTGGTATGCTGATGTAGACGACTACAATACAACTATATATGCAAATTTCCAAGGAGAAGATCCAACAAAGGGAAACGTTGAGATAAATGTACGTCGTTTCTGCTTTTGGCCTGAAAATCCAGGACGAAACTACATAACAGTTCGTGGCTTTACAATGAAACAAGCTGCTACTCAATGGGCACCTCCAACTGCTTTACAGGAAGGTCTTATTGGGCCTCACTGGAGTAAGGGCTGGATAATTGAAAATAATATCATCAGTGATTCTCGTTGCAGTGGAATAAGTCTTGGAAAAGAAGAGAGTACTGGCCAAAACGAATGGTCTACTATTCACACTAAAATGGGTCATCAGCGAGAACAGGAAGTTATCTTTAGGGCAGTTAACAATGGTTGGAACAAGGACAATATAGGTAGTCATGTTGTTCGTAATAACCTTATATATAATTGTGGACAGGCAGGTATTGTGGGACATATGGGTTGTGTTTTCAGTCTCATTGAAAACAATCATATCCACCACATAAGACACAAAAGAGAATTTGAAGGTGCAGAGGTTGGAGGAATCAAGCTTCATGCAGCTATTGATACAATTATTAAAAACAATGTTATTCACGATTCATTTAGGGGAGTTTGGCTAGATTGGCAGGCTCAGGGAACTCGTGTTTGCAATAATGTGATGTTTGGAAATGACAGTGAAGATATATTAGTTGAAGTTAGCCATGGGCCAACAATGATAGACCATAATATTCTACTTTCTGGTCATGCCTTCAAAACCCTTAGTCATAGCTGCGCCCTTGTTCATAACCTCCTTGCAGGAACAATATCTATAGGAAATGAATTGAACAGACATACACCTTACCACGTTCCACACAGCACCTCTATTGCTGGTATGACCAGATTTACAGGTGGGGATGACCGTTATTATAATAATATTTTCCTTCGAGAAAAAGATGATAAACGCTCAGATGAGCCTTATCTTGAAGCATTTTTTGGAAACAATATTTTAAAGCCCGAAGAAATAACTCCATTTACTAACCCTGTTTTAACATATCCTGTAGGAACTGCTGTTTATAATAATTGTCCAGGTCCAGACGATGTGAAACCATGGGATAAAATTCAAAGAAGGCTTGCCTCCAGTAGTCAGCCTCCAAAAGCGCAAGAAAAGGAAGATGATAATAAAGAGGAAGAAGGAAAGCCAGCATATGCAAGCCTTTCTAATCCAGACCCACTTGCAGTTTATATTGAAAACAATGTTTACTTCAATAGGGCACTTGCTTATAAAAAGGAAAAGGGTTCAAAGTTATACGAAAATTCAGGAATTGAATATGAAATTAACAGGGAAGCAAAAATGGTCATTATTGATATAACAAACCCTGAAATGCTTATGGAAAATGCTTCGGATATTATCACCACAAATATACTTGGTTATGGATTCCAGACAGAGCAGTTTTTTGAAAAGCCTGATGGAACACCATATTGTTTTGATACAGACTTCTTTGGAAATTCACGTGGTAAAGAGGCAGTTCCTGGGCCATTTCAAGTAACAGGCAAGCAAAAATTTGAATTTTCCTTTAAATAAATTTTTATAGCTTTCTATAACTATAATTGAATGGTTAAATGCCTTTAAAATAGAAAAATTAAAACTTCAGGCATTTTATACATGTTTGGCAAATCTATTACACAAAAGGAGATTAAAAATGAAAAAGCAAGGCTTTAATCCTTATCTACCATCATGGGAATATATCCCTGATGGAGAACCATATGTTTTTGATAATAGAGTTTATGTATATGGATCTCATGATCGTTTTAACGGATATGCATATTGTTTAAATGATTATGTGTGCTGGTCTGCACCAGTTAATAATCTTGCAGATTGGCGTTATGAAGGTGTTATCTTAAAAGCTACTGATGTAGAAAATAATGAAGATCGTGATAGCTGTTTATATGCTCCAGATGTTGCAGTAGGAGCAGACGGTAGATATTATTTATATTATGTTGACAGCAAGCGTTCTATTGTTTCTGTTGCAGTATGTGACACACCAGCAGGTAAATATGAATTTTATGGATATGTTCATTACTCTGATGGTACATATCTTGGAAATAGGGAGGGAGATGAACCTCAATTTGACCCAGGAGTACTTAGAGAGGGAGATAGGACTTATTTGTATACTGGCTTTTGCTCAAGAGGTGACAAATCAAGAAGTGGAGCTATGGCAACAGTACTTGGTCCAGATATGTTGACAATCATTGAAGATCCAGTAATTATTGTACCAAGTGATTCTTATAGTAAAGGCTCTGGATTTGAAGGTTTTGAATTTTTCGAAGCGCCTTCAATTAGAAAATATGGAGACACTTATTATTTTATATATTCTTCTATCTCTATGCACGAGTTATGCTATGCTACAAGCAAATATCCAACTAAGGACTTTAAATATGGAGGAGTTATTATAAGTAATAGTGACCTTCATATTAACTCTTACAAGCCTGCTGAAAAACCAATGTTTTATGGTGGCAATAATCATGGAAGCATAGTTGAAATTAATGGACAATGGTATATTTTCTATCATAGACATACTAATGGAACCAATTTTAGCAGACAGGGATGCATGGAGAAAATTGAAATTTTGGCTGACGGAACAATTCAACAGGTAGAAATGACTTCCTGTGGTGCAAATGATGGACAATTAGAGGGACGTGGAGAATATCCTGCTTATTTAGCTTGTAATCTATTTTGTAAAGAAGAATCTCTCTATACTGATTTTACCGCTTCATGGATGAATAACCAATTTCCTAAGATAACTCAAGATGGAAAAGATGGTGATGAAGAAATCGGATATATTGCTAATATGAAAGAATCTGCTACAGCTGGTTTTAAGTATTTTAATTGCAAAGGTATTAAGAAAGTTAAGATTAAAGCCCGTGGATATGCTTCAGGTGACTTTGAAGTAAAAACATCCTGGAATGGACCAGCCCTTGGAAAAATATCCATTGGTTTTTCAAATGTATGGAAGGAATATTCATCTGACATTATAATTCCAGATGGAATTCAAGCATTATATTTCACCTATAGAGGTCAGGGCAGTGCAAGTCTTGCATCTTTTACTTTGGAATAGGGGGCTAATACTGATAATCTGAGGAATTTAGAAATATATCAAAGGACATATATTCTCTGTTAAGAGTGTGTATGTTCTTTTTTATTGTAAAAAAAGCATATATCATACATTTATTTTTTACTATTATAAAATTGGTTTTTTGATTTTATTGAAGTAAGATAATGATTAAGTGCTATTCTTCTGAATTGGAAATATACTTTTAAAGTCTTTGAAAATATATTTAATAAAATTAAAAGCGATACAAAAGGAATTCTAAGAGTTAAGTTTCGAAATATATTATTTCTTCAGGTTATATTTATTTATATATAAATTTAACTATTAATGAAAAATATGTCTATATATGATAGAATTAAATGTATAAAAAAATAATAGCAAAGGAGTTACTTAAGTGGAGAAAAATGTATTTAGCTACTTAGAAAAAGACTATGGATATTTAAATAATTTGATAAGAGATATAAATGAATATTTATTTACAGCGTCACATACTTCAATAGTGAAAGGTAGAGTTTTTGGAGAAAACCTATCCAAAGAGGTGGCTAAACTTGAAAAGTTAGATGAATTAGTTAATTTAACGCAAAATGATAGATTAAGAGAATTAAAATATAAAACAGATATAGAGGAAGAAGCCCTAAATATTTTTCACGAAATAAGGAGAATTGGGAATATAGCAGCACATGCAGATGTTGAGGGAGATTTGGAAGCCGCATTAAGAATACATAAATATGTTTACAAGATTACTTGTTGGTTTGTTCAAACATATATCGATTATACATTTGAATCACAACAATATAAAAATCCAAAACCTGAAATAAATCAAGTGGAAAGTAGTAATTTTCAAGTAATAGAAGAGTTCATGAGTAATATTCATAATAAGATAGATACCTTTATGAATATTTCAAAAGAGAAAGCTGAAATAAATCAAGACATGATTGAAAAAAAAGTAGTAAAAGAAATTGCTGTAGATAACCAAATTGTGAAATCTATAAAAAGTGATAATAAAGAGTGCTTAGTTGAAGAATTATCAAAGCTTAAAGAATCATCCAAAGAAGCGGTAGAAAACTTAAATAATTTTAGTTCATTCAAAAAATATATGCATATTGAAAGAGAAGCTCAAAGGGAACTAGAAAATATTATAAGGATGGCAGATAAACAAGATAAAGCTCAGTTAATTTTAGTATGTGGAAGTGTTGGTGATGGTAAATCACATATTATTTCATATTTTAAAAATGAAATGCCTGATGTTATGAGAAACTTTATATTACACAATGATGCCACAGAAAGTCTAGAACCTAATAAAACTTCAATGGACACATTAAATGAAGTTCTAGATGAATTTAGTGATGATAAAATTAAAAATAGCAAACAAAAATTTATATTAGCGATAAATCTTGGAACATTAAATAATTTTATAGATTCAGATTATAGTGAAAGATTTAAAACTCTTAAAACGTATGTGAGTGATAAAAAGATTTTAGAAACTGGAATAGCTAATAATGATTTTGATGATGACAGTAATATTCACTTTGTTAATTTTAGTGATTATCATTTATTTACTTTAAAAGATGGAAAAGTTCAATCAAACTATATAAAATCTATAATAAAAAAGATAACAGATTCATCCGAATTAAATTTATTCTATAAGTCTTATAAAATAAATTGTACTAATTGTGTTAATAAAGAGAATTGTCCAATTAAAGCTAATTATGAATTACTTAGTGATGAAAAAGTTCAAGATGGTATAGTTGATTTATTAGTTCAAGCAATGATAAAAAGTAAAATTATTATTTCAACAAGAGCATTATTAAATTTTATGTATGAATTAATAATAGCAAGATCTTATATAGATGTTCATTCACCAATATTTAAAAATAAGATTGGTAAATTAAAAAATGATGAATATATAAAATCATTAACTCCAAATCTGATTTTTGAACATAGAGAATTATCATTTATATTCGAAGCATTAACACATATAGATCCATTAAATATTAGAAATGAAAAGATAGATGATTTTATATTAAAATTTAATAACTCAAAAAGCTTTATGGAATTTTTCGATGAATATATAGATTATCCAAGTAATTATTTAAGAAGAATTTATGATCTTAAATTTAATGAAGATGGAGAAAAGAAGGTAAAAAAAGAACTTTTAAAGTTATTCATAAGAAGTTATTATTTATGTGGTAAAAATGAACTATTTTCACTTAAAGATGATGTTTATGAAAAGTTTATGTTAAATTTATATTGGTGGAATAAAGGAGAAAAATCAAATTTAAAAGAGCTTTACGGAGAAGTCAAAGATGGAATAGTAAAGTGGAATGGAGAAGCAGATAAAAACTCTATTAATATTTTTATTGGACAAAATCAGATGAAATATAAAGTAAGTGAAGAAATTGACCTTAAAGCAGACGTAAGTAATTTGCCTACAATGAAGGATACTAATTTGAAAAAATTTCTAACTACTATTGAGTTAAAATATAAGAGTGAAAAATTTGAAAAATCTTATTATATAGATATAGACTTTTCTTTATATAATTTATTAATTAATGTAACAAAAGGATATAGACCTAATAAAAAGGATAAAAATAGTTTTATTAAATTTATAGAATTTATTAATAAAATAGAAGGGACTGGGTCTCAATCTGAACAATTAATCTTTACTGAAAAAAATAGAGAAAATAATAAAAAATTTAGACTGGAATATGATGATGAATTTGAAATATATAAGTTTATGGAGATATAGATATGTGTGAAACAAAAAAATATAATTTATACTTAGATTCAATAAAAAAAGACTTTAACTTTTTAGATGATGATAGCTTTAAAAATTCCAAAAAAGGTCTTGGATTAACACATAGACAAGGCAATAAGTATAAATTATTGCCATATACAACCAAAAAGAATAATTTAGCAGTGGACTTTAAAGGTGTCACAGGAGCATTTTCTAGACTAATCTCTAATAGGAAATTTGAAAAAGCGTTTGACATGGATATATTTATAGCTGAGGTTGTTGATCAAATAGCAGAATTTGAAGGAGAGATTAGTAAAGAAACTTTTAAAGATATTATTAGGACTATGTTTATAAAGAATACAGAATTAGTCGATTTTGATATAAAAACAATTAATTATATATCATCAACAAGTACTGATGATAAAATTGCTAAATTTCTTTATTCTGTATTATTTGATAATTCTTTAAAAGATGAAGTTCTTAAAAATTATAATAGAGATGTTGACAATATACTATATAAATTAGTATTGAGAGCATTGCCAGAGTTAAAGGAACAGGATATATCAAACAATGAATATAAGTGCTACTTACCATTTATAAAAGAACTATTTATAAAAGATTTTGAGTTTATAATAAGAAATGAAGAATTATATAAAAATTCATTAAAAAGATTTTTGGAATATTATTATGTTTTTTATGTATCACAACTTTCTATGAAATTAGATAAGTTTGAACAAGCTGATTTAAGTAAAGCTGATAAGATTTATTATACATTAAGTTGGGAAAGTACGTCCAAAAATAGAATTGCATATAGATTGGGATGGGAATTACTTAAAGGAAAAGTAAATTCATTGTTTGCACATGCAATAACATTGGAACTTCTAAACCATCATGGACTTGAAGATCAATTAGGATATGTGGAGTTAGCTAATATATATAATAGTATGAATGAAGATGAAATATCAAAACAAATTAACTCTGTCTTTTATGAATACATAAGTCATGTAAGAGATACTCCGTGGGAGAAATTAAAATTTATAAGCCGAGAAACTAGTATAAATGGATTTAACGAAGTGTATAAATTATTCGATGCAATAGAATTTCAATTTTTGAAATCTAAAAATAGAAAAGAACTTTATAAATCATATAAAGGTTGGTTTGAAAAGTTTATATATCACAAATTTGCTAAAAAAAGAGGACCGTTAGGTTATAACCTTAATATGACTGAAGATGATATCATTTTAATGACTAAGATATGCATAAAAGATTCTCACAGAATGAAGCTAAATACTTTATTTGATGAGTTTGAACTAAGAGGATTATTTTTTGATAGAGATTCAAAAATGAAAATAATTCAGTTCTATGAAAAATTAAATCTATTAGAAAAAAAATCAGATAGTGGAGATGCGCAATATGTTAGATCAGTTTTATAGTTATTTATCAAGCAAAATAGTAGAGTTTTTTACAATAAATCCATTAAAACCTGGAGCTAAATACAATATACAATTTGAAACAGATGAACAGGTTAGATCTTTATATGAACACTTAAAGAATAATACTTTATATAAAGATTATAAATATAAAGATTCTAATGGAGATATAAAATATAATTCATATCAGTTAGAATTTCAAAATGGAGTAAATCTTATTATTTCTGCAACAATTGATGATATTCAACCAGATTTCTTGACTAGACTTAGGAATATGGTTGGTTCTGAACTTGGATATGAGAATAAATCAATATTATTCATACATAATACTACATTAGATAGTATTATGGGAGGAACAGAATCTTTTGCTAAGGAAGGAATGCCTTTTCATATAGAATCAATACAAGAGGATATAAAGGCTGAATTGGTGAAATCAGGATTTAGTGATATAGATGAAGCTATTATTTATTTAGATTTGGAAAGAAAAAAAAATATTTTATTTCAAAATAGCAATTCTGTATTTGAGTATAAGGAAATTTTAGATATTGTAAATAAGGGATATATAGAAAAAACGGAATATAATAACTTTGGACTATTTTATGATAATAGGTTAAAAAATGTTAACAAAAAAGATTTAAATAAAAAATTAAAAGAAAATGAATTTTATTATAATATAGTTGATGAAATACATAACTATGGAAATCCTGAAAATGACCTTGAAAAGTATTTCGAGGAAAAAGGAATTGAAAAATTAAAAGGAAGTGAATGGAAGAATACTGACTTTAAAGATGTTGAAAAGTCAGCAGAGGAAAAGAAAAAAATTAAGCCTTTAGAATATATTTCATCAAATTTAGAATGGGACAAGGAGGAAGGAAGTTCTAAAGCCAAATCAAGAGTAAGAAATATAATAGTATTTAATGAACAAAAAAATGAAAGTATAGATTTAGAATTTAATTTTGATGATTATATTAAGAACGAATATATTTCTAGCGATGGTGAATTAACAGCAGTCGCTTCAGGAAAGAAAATTAAGGTATCGATAAGAGATGAAGAGGGAAAATCAAACTTTTATAAAGTAACTTGTAAGAATGATAAAGGGATAAAATTTGAGTTTAAGATATTAATGTTAAAATGCAATCCTAAATACTTAGAAAGTATAAAAGCAAAATATTCCATAGTAATGAAGAAAAAAGAAAAATATATCTCAATAAAAACAAATGAGTCTAAACTAGTTTTTAATGAGTTTGGTAATATAAATACAACTTATAATCTAGATAATAATAATGATGTAATTAAAATCAATAATGATGAAATCCTTACAATTAACATTTCAGAGAATTTTGAGTATGAAAATGATAATGAGTTAATTAGGTTTGATCTAAAGATAGATGATGAGTTAATACCAATAGGCGTTATCGGAACTAGTGAAAAAATAGCCCCTATTGAAGGGTTAAAAGTATGGAAGCTAAAAAGAGAGAAAAAAAGTGATTTTAAATTTATTGGTGATAATAAACTACAACATGGAACTAAAGAGTATTTTACTAGAGATGAATTTAGAAAAAATTTGAACTTTGAAAGAGAAATAATACGTTTAAAAGGTTTATATTTTATTGATAGTACTGAAGGATTAGAATCTGTTGAACTAGATATAGATGAAAATGTTAAGCTAGCTTATGATAAGATAATTGATTATTATAATATATCTAGTAGATTACCAAGTTTAACATATTTAAATAATGACTTAAGATTACTCTACAAACAGTTTATAAAAATATATTTGAAAGCACTTAACCAGATAAAAGAGGGTTCTTATTTAAGTAATAGAGAAAAGAATTTGCTTAAGATAGGTTTAATAAAAAGAAGTATAGAGGATAAAGAATTGTTATTTACTCCATTACATCCACTAAATATAGCTTATCAATTAAAAATTAATGATAATATTGGAAGCGAAGTTATTGTAGATGAAGTACTTAAGAAGTTTACTTCTACTTATTTACTTCCATATATTATGGATGATGATGATAAACTATTTATTCCAATGGAACAACAGCATTCTCCAGAATGGAAGTATTATGTATATGAAAATCTACCAAGATATAAAAGCTCAAGAGATTTTGTATCTAAGCTAGTAAATGAAAAAATTGATGAATTCATAGGGCATTTTAAATATATGTTTGATATGGGAAACAATGCACCGGTAAGAATCAATTTAATTAATACAGGAGATAGTAAGGAGATTCTCCAAGGTATATTTAAATACTATGTAAAACAATTAAGATATTCTAAAACAGGTGAAATTTTACCTATGGATCTATTTATATATTCAAATAAAGGTATAACAAATGCTTTTGAAGAATTAGCATTTAATGAAGACATTGATAATATTAAGGAGTCATATAATTTAGATTTAAGTGTTGATAATATGTCTGAAGAAGATGTCTTGAATTTATATAGAGAAAAGGTACATTTCTATTCAAAAAAATTAGATGAAGACATAGAATATGCACATATAACTTTCTTAGAAATGAATAGTGATGTAAAAGTTGTTAAATCAAATATGTCTGATATACCAACAGGGATAATTTTAGATGGCGGGATTTCAGGAGTACCATCAGTATTCTTAGGAGATTCATATAGAACCGGATTCGGTACAAAATATGCTAATAAAAATAGTGATCTAATGAATATAGCTATAAAGCTAAATGCTTTAAATGCTGCATCATCTGGAGAGCCTTTTGATAGTGATCAATGCAAAGCTATTTCGGTACCAAATAAAAGTAAATTGATTTTAGATAATATATATAACGCTAGTCATTGGGTAACATTTATAAATCCAAAAGTAGATCTTAACTTCTTTAAGAATGATCCAGATGCAAAAGATCTATTAATTATTCATTATAGTGATCAATATACTACAGCTGGAGGATATGATGCTATTACTGTTACTAGAAAATCAGGGCCATATCAAAGAGTTATAGAGGAATTTTTAACAGAAAAAGGGTTAGATAATGCACATGATTATTCACCTGGAATAATAAATATGTTTAATGCTATAAATGGTGATTGGTTGCTTAGATTATTATCAAGCAAATCATACTTTCCTAAAGAAAAAATTAGTATTCTTTCAGCAGTAAAATTAGCATTAGCAGAATTTAAAAGTAATAACTTTATTTGGGTACCAATATCTTTAGAAGAAATTTTAAGGGTTTCTGGTGGAGCAGGACTTAAGCAAAGTGAAGGTTTATTTTCAGCTAAAAACTTAGGATTTGAAAATGGGGCAACAAGTGACGATATTCTATTAGTAGGAATAGAACAAAAAGCTGAGCAAGTATTTGTACATTATTACCCTGTTGAAGTTAAAATTGGAGGAAATGATAGTTCTGTTATTCAAAAAGGAATAGAGCAGGCCAAGTCAACCAAAAGAATTTTCAATAAAATATTGTTACCAGATGAAAATGGAGTTCTATCTAATACTCAAAAAGTATATAGGAACTTTTTAATGCAATTAGTAGTAACAAGTGCAGAAAAGCTTAACTTGTATAATGTATGTAATGGAGAGAATTGGAAAGATATTATTGATTCAGAGTTAAGAAGAAAATTACTTAATGAAGAATATATAATTATCGATATTATAAATAAATCAATGGGGGAAGCAGCTGTAATATCATTTAAAAGAGGAATTACATTTAATGATGTAAGACAGGAAAATAATGTAACTATAATAGAAATGTCAGAGGATGAGGGAATTAGCTTTATAACAAAAACTGTAGAAGAAATACGTGAAATAGTAGATGGAATTGAAGTTATAGAAACAGGTGTAAATGAAATTAATATTAAAAATAAGGAAAAATATAATATTGAAATAATGGGAGAGGTAAATATATTAGAAGAAAATGATAAAAAGTTTGAGCCAAAAACTAATGAAGTTAGTGCTAAAGTTATAGAAGAACAATTGAAAAAAGAAACTATTATAGATGAGAAAAGAAGAAATATGGAGATTTTATTTGGAGTGAATCAAAAAAATAATAAAGAAGTTTTATGGTGTCCAAATGATACTAACAAATTGCTTCATACTAATACAGGTATAATTGGAACAATGGGTACTGGAAAAACTCAGTTTACTAAATCAATGATTACTCAGATTTATAGAGAATCTGTATACAATGTAGATAGTAAAAAGGTTGGAATATTAATATTTGACTATAAGGGAGATTATAATAAATCTAAGCAAGATTTTATAGATGCAACGAATGCAAAAGTATTTGAACTGTATCACTTACCATTTAATCCTCTTTCAGTTATAAAAGGATCTAATTCTAAACCAATGCTACCACTTCATACAGCAAATAGTTTAAAAGAAACATTAGCAAAAGCATTTGGGCTTGGAATAAAACAAGAAACATTACTTAGAGATTTGATAATGGAAGCTTACGAGAAGAGAGGAATAATAAAACATAGACCTGATACATGGGATAATCCAGCACCTACATTGAAAGATGTTTATGATATTTATGTAAATAGAGATGATTTAAAGGAAGATAGCTTATATGCAGCATTTAGTAATCTTATAGATTTCGAAATTTTTGAACCAGATCCATTTAAAACTCAAAGTTTATTTGATTTAATTGATGGAGTAACAGTAATAGATTTATCTGGATATGATCCAGGAATACAAAATTTAGTAGTAGCTATTACATTAGATTTATTCTATTCGCAAATGCAAGCATATGGACATAGTAAGATAGATGGACAATTGAGGCAATTGAATAAGGTTGTATTAGTGGATGAAGCTGATAACTTCCTAAGTAAGGATTTTCCATCTCTTAAAAAGATCTTAAAAGAAGGAAGAGAATTTGGGGTAGGAACAGTACTTTCAACTCAACTTTTAAGTCATTTTTCAACTGGAGAAAATGAATATGCAAATTATATATTAAGTTGGGTAATTCATAGAGTTGATGATTTAAACAATAAAGATGTAAAGAGAATATTTAATACTCAAAGTAAAGCTGAAGAAGATACACTATTTAACAAGATAAAAGGCTTAAATAAGCATTATAGCTTAGTAAAAATGGGGGATAGTGATAGACCTATATATATGAAGGATAGGGCTTTTTGGGAATTGAAAACTTTATAATAAACACAAATTAATTTTATTTTAAATCATAATAATATTCATAACATCTTAGTTAATAAAAAATATAATTTTTATTAACTAAGATGTTAAAGAGTTTTTATAATTTTTTCTGGAATATTTAGCACTTATAATTGAAATAAACATTCCATACTCTTATTAATTTATATAATATTAATAAGATAATATATATTTGTCATAAGCAAAAAGTATATAAATAATATATTTTGTGTATTTATGTATAATTATGATATAATATGAATATTAAGTAAAAAATGGAGGGTACTATGGGTACAGATAATATGAATGCAGTTCCTAAAAGCATTGAAGGAGTTTTAACAGATAATCCTAAAATGAAAATTCCAATATTTCAGAGAGATTATTCATGGAAGCAGGATAACTGGGTTGAATTGTGGAATGATATAAAAAATGGTTTTGAAAATAATAATAAACATTATTTAGGTTCTGTTGTATTAGTAAAAAATAGTGATTATAAAGAAGTTGTAGATGGGCAACAAAGGTTAACAACAATATCAATTATATATCTTGCAATTATAAGCAACTTTAACGAGTTAATAAATAATGGTATAGATGTACAAAACAATATTACTAGAGCACAAGGGATAAAAAAATTAATATGTGAGACAGATTTATATAATATTACATCAACGAATAAACTAGAGTTAAATGAGACTAATAATATAATGTACTCTCAATACTTAGTAAATGATAATTTACCTACTGAAGAGTCACAACTTACAATGAGCAATAAATTATTAATAGATTGCTTTAAGTACTTTAAAAAAGAATTAAAAAAAGCTTGTACTGAGGCAGGTAAAAAAAATGCATCATTCAAGCTATTATTAGACTACTTTAAATATATATCCCAAAATTTAATTTTAATAGAAATAACTGCGTCTGATTATCATAATGCTTATGTAATATTTGAGACATTAAATGATAGAGGATTAGATTTAACAGTAACAGATTTACTGAAGAATTATTTATTTTCTAAGATAAAAAATAGCAAACATTCATTGATGAAAAGAATGTGGAGTAGTATTGTAAATAATGTAGATGAAAGAAATACTACAAAATACATAAGACATTATTGGAATTCATACCATAAAAAAGTTACAGAAAAGGAATTATTCAAAGTTATAAAAGATAGTATTGATACTGAAGAAAAAGTTTTAGAATTTGTAAAACAATTAAATGAGTGCTCATATATCTACTCAGCATTATCAAATCCTAAAAGCCAAATATGGAATGGAGATGCAAGTATTGTTAAATCTTTAGAAGAAATAAAGTTATATAAAGTAGATTTATGCTATCCGGTTCTATTATCAGCACAATTATTTATTTCTAACTTAGATTTGAAAAGAAAAATATTTAGATTATGCTCTAGAATTTCTTTTAGATATATAATAATTTGTAATGGAAGTGCTAATGACTTAGAAAGAGCTTATAATGATTTATGTTTAGCTATTGCTAAATATAAAAACGAATTGGATTTTTCAAAAGTAGAGAAGGATATGAAAGAATTCATAGTAAGTAAAGAAGAATTCATTGCTAGCTTTAAAAATAAGGTTATTAAGACTAAAAATAATAAAAGATTAATAACTGAAATATTAAAGGGTATTGAAAAGTGTAAAGGCACTCAAATAACAGATGATAATACTATAGAACATATATTACCTGAAAGTTTTAGTGAGGAATGGAATAATATATTTATTAATGATGCTGAAGAATATGTATATAGATTAGGAAATTACATACTTCTAGAACGTGAAGCAAATTCAGAAATTGGAAATGATTTGTTCGATATAAAAAAAGAGGCTTACATAAAAAGTAGATATAAGGATGCAAATAAAATATCAAAGTTAACTAAATGGGATATTCACGAATTAGAAAACCATCAAAAGGAAATGGCTATTATTGTTGAGTCTGTATGGTCATTATAAGATGTATCTAATAAAAAAATATTCTTGGACAACTATTAATTCATAAGATAAACATATTATACAAAAATATTATACTAATTAGGATTATTTGTTCTTATATTGTGAATATTACTTGAACTTTGGGTATTTAATTCACAATACAAGAACATTAATTATTTATATATTATTAAACATATTTAAATCATTTATATAATTAAACTTACTAATAGCAACTCTTATAAAGTTATTGTTAGTACTATTCTGAGTAGCTTCTTTAATTACATAAGATGGCTCACCAATACCACAAGCAGATCCAGCTGAAATAGCAACCTTATCAGCTAAATTCTTAATAAACATCTCATTTACTATATTAGGAATTAACATTCCGATCACACCTGGAATATGATTATCTGGATCACCTAAAAACTGTATACCCGGATATTTTTCTAAAAGTACTTTCTTTGCTTCAATTTCTAGTTTAGTAATTTTCTGCATATATTCACTCATATCTCTTTTGGCAATCTCGCAAGCTTTTCCAAATCCAACTATATTATGAACAGGGGAAGTGCCAGCTCTATATCCATTTTCTTGCTGACCTCCATGTATCAATGATGTAATCTTATAATCTGCTAAAGCTGATTGGCGTATAAAAGCTGCACCAATACCTTTAGGACCATAGATTTTATGAGCTGAGAATGAAAGAAAATCTACAGGTAAATTTTTCACATCAATATCTATCTTCCCTAAAACTTGTGTTGCATCTGAATGAAATAAAATATTATGATCTTTAGCTATTGTTCCTAATGTTTTAATATCATTTAAAGATCCTATTTCATTATTTCCCCATATAAATGATGCTAAAATTGTATTTTCTTTTATAGAATCTTTAAAAGCATCATTTGAAACTTGTGCATATTCATTTACAGGTTGAAAAGTAACTTCATAACCACGATCTATTTTTTTTATATTAGTTTTCTTTTTTAGTAATCTACTTGAAGAAGCGACATCAGGTTTATTCCAAAATACATCACCATTTAAGAACTTACAAGTTTGAATGATTGATTTATGCTCTACAGTAGATGTTATTATATGATTACCTTTTTCTTCATAGTATTTTTGATAATCAGCCACACCTTTAATTATAAAATTGTTACTTTCAGAAGCTCCAGATGTAAATATAATCTCTCGTGGATCGGCATTTATTAATGAAGCAACTTGTTCTCTTGCTTTTTCAACAGCTTTTTCAGCATTCACAGCTAATGTGTAATGTCTACTAGAAGGGTTGCCATATTCTTCTTTTAAATATGGCAACATAGCATCTAGTACTTCAGGATCAATAGGAGTAGTTGAACTATTATCTAAATAAATCATATACTAGCATTCCTTTCATTAAGTATTTGTGTTAAAAATTTTTCTAAATTTCCACCAGAGTACTTATACTTATTAGCTAATAATTCTGCACCTCTATCAATGTGTAACTTCATATAGTAAGGATAATACTCATCATCACTAATTTTTTTCCCAAGATTCATTTGAATAAGTGCTTTAAATATAGCATCATATTCTCCTGTAACAGTAGATCTTTGTAATTCAAGTCCTGTTACGTCATTGCTTTCAAATTCATCTATTGGAGTATCTTCTCTTAATGACATAGAAACTGCTATTTTACTTAAAGCAAAAGGTTTAAGATTTGAGCTAGCACCTATTTCTTCGAAGATTGTTTTTGTTTTTCTTGAAGTTTTTAATCTAAATCCCATAATTACACCTCAAAATATCCATTTTTCACTTCAGTTTTACGTAATTCTGTATTATATAATAGTAAATACTC
This sequence comes from Clostridium mucosae, assembly GCF_024622765.1. Classification (NCBI taxonomy): domain Bacteria; kingdom Bacillati; phylum Bacillota; class Clostridia; order Eubacteriales; family Clostridiaceae; genus Clostridium; species Clostridium mucosae. The sequence continues at coordinate 580,194 of NZ_JANKAF010000001.1, forward strand.
GTTACATATATGCGGTTTAACAATCCTGTATAATTCATTATCAATTTCTTTGTTAGTAGATAAAATTATTACTTGTTTACTTATATTTGGCAAGTATATGTTTGTTAATGCATTTCTATGAGTTTCGTCAATACGAGCATAAGGAGTATCAATAATGAAAGGTATTTCCACTCCAGAACTTTTAATAATAGCCCAAATTAAGCATAGTATATAAATTTGCTTTTCTCCTTTAGAGAAATCATTTATATTTATTTTAGTACTAATAGTTAAATACTCAACCATTATAGTGTTATTTAACTTTTCTAATAATGATTTATCATTATTTACATTATAGTAGCTATATAAATCTTCTAAGAATTTAATTCCATATTTTTTTACAGTTCCTTCAAATCCAAGATTATTTAGAATATTAATAACTTCGTTAGTATCATAATCTTTATTTATATAAAGTGTAGAATTAAATTGTTCATCGATAACTATACTATTCACATAGTTATCCTTTCTAATAATCTTGCTAAAAATATTTATAAATTCTTCTTCAATTAAAGTTATTTTATCATTTGTTAGATTATTAAGTAACTCATCTAAGAAAAGTGTTAAGTTACTGGAGATTTCTAACACATTATTATTTTGTAATAATGAAGTATATTCATTTCTTGCCCTTGTTAACATATATTCTTTAGAACTAAGCTCAGTTCGTAACTGTTCTATTTTTGAGTTTAAAGTAGCTAGAGCATTAACTGTCATACTAATTTCTGTATTTACTAAGCTCTCATTTTCTAAATAAGTATTTAATATTTCTACTGAGACAGTCGAATTCAATTTACTTTTTAAGTCACGTATTCTTAATGAAATTTCTTTTGTTCTATCAAATTTCTTATGAATTGATTTTTTAAATGAATCTTCATTAGATAAAATATTACTTATTATATGGCTAACAGAATTTATATCTTCATTAGAAAATTCTAAAATTGATTTTGAATTATCTATTTCCTCATTAGTAAACATTGAGAATAATATAGATTCAGCAATATCTGAGTACGAAACATTAGATGATATTTTAACATATTTGTCCAATGCAACTTCAAGAATTTCATCAGATAGCCTTGATTTAACACTGTTATATGACTGAATAGCATTTTCTTTTTCAATTTGATTTTTAGTTTCACTTAATAAGTTTGGGATCAATAAGAAGGGAAGTGTATCATTACAAAAATCTTTAATATATTGATTAATTTCACTTCTTTCATTTTCCAACTTATTTATTCTTGTTAAAAGATCTGATCTTTCTTCCTCAAGAATTCCACCACTATTTCTAAAGTCTTTTTCTAACTGTTCTTTTCTTAGATTTAAAGACTCAAGATTTTCTTCATTTTCTATTATTTTTTCTTCAAAACTAATAATCTGTTCTTTTAATTCAGTAACATACTTTAGCATATTCTCATAGTTTATTTGAACTTCTTCAAGTTTAGCATTTGATTTAGATTGAGCTCGTTGATAAGATATTAGCTGTTTTTTTAATACATCAAAAGTATCATAATTAAATAATTGAAGGACAGAGTCTTTCAAATTATTACTTGCAGATTTACCTGTAAAAAATTCGCTTAATTCCTCACCATCAAAAAAGAAGAAATCAAAAAGAGAAGGAGGTAATACTGATTTTAAATATTTATCAAAATATAATTTATCTTCATCATTTAACTCTTTATTATTAAATAAAACTGTAAAGTTTTCTTGTAATTTATGATTAATATATTGCCAAGATCTTTTTAAATAATATTCTTTAATTTGAGTACCTTCTTTAAATGATATACTTAGTCCTATAAAAGCTTCTACATCTTCATTTTTAAATGCATTATCATTTATATTATTTTTTATTTTCGTTAAATAATTATGATTTTGTCCTATATATCCATAAGCTATAGGGCCATATATACATAGTTTTATGGCTTCAAATAAAGTGGATTTTCCTGCACCATTTTCTCCACCAATCAAAACAATATTCTTCTCATTTTTAGGGGTAAATGAGAAGATAGTTTCATCTTCATATGATCTAAAATTTTTTAATGTAATACTATTAATTATCATTGCCTATCTCCTCAACTATACTTTTGTGTAAATATCTTTGATTTAGAATCTTATTTATAGATTTATCTAAAATAGTTCTATTAGTAAAGTGCTTATATTTATTTGTTTCTATAAGCAGTTTATTTATTAAATCATCAGATATATTATGTTTAATACATAATGAAGATATTTCATTTAAAGTGGAGTTATCAAATATAGGCTTTTTGTAATCATCCCATGGTAATTTTTTACCAGTAACATTTTCATAAATAGTAACTAATGATCTCCTATTTAGATCTTCCTCATCATCCCATATTTTATCTATGGCTTCTAATTCTTCTTCTGTAATTAAATCAAAATCATAATATTTTCTTATTTCAATCTGTGTTTCTAAAAGTTTTTTCAAAATTTCTTTTCTTGCTTTAAAATTAAATGGTCCATATCCAAGAATATTTATGTATTCACCTTTTTCATCATTTAATATTTTTGTTTTATCTAAAGCTATGTGTTCATCTAATTCTATAGTTGGCAATAACTCCAAATATATTTTATCTTTATCAGTAGAGATTTTATCCATCATTTCTTTGGATTCATTTGATCTTATTGTATCTACATATGCTTCATCGTTATCATCTTTAAATATATGATTAGAATTAATAATGCAATTATCTAATAGCGGTAATTTATCCAAGTATATTTTTTTGTAATAATGGTTACCGTCTCTTCTATATTGTTGCCTATATTCATGCTTATCACGAATACTTAATAGCCAATTACGAAAGTCTAATAATAATTGAAGTTCAGGTTCAGTTGTTTTTATAAATCCTGTTAATGATTTATCTTCTTTAACTACAGTACAAATCCAACATCCAAATCTTGAATTACCACAAGATGGTGTTTCTTTATCATTAGTAGTAGTGAAGGGACACTCTCCACCATCTCCGCCCATGTATAATTCAAATAAAACATTATTATTAGTTTCCCATGGTGTTATACCATTATTACTTAATAGAATTTCCCAAACATCATCAGTCGTTAATTCAACTATTGGATTGTAAACATAAGTGTTTTGGAGGGTAGCGTGAGGAGTTAGAAGATATCCATCAATTTCTCTATTCTTAATTCTTATACCTCTGGCAATACTCTCAGCTTTTCTAACACCTAGCAATACAACAACTTCACCATTTTCTCTAACCTTTTCTTCTATAAATTTATTAGAAGGTTTTATTTTTAAACGTTCAGTACACCATCTAAATCTTATTGATGTAGGGGTAGGAAGTCCTTTCCCAATAACATTAGACCAAAATGTGTTATTATAATCTGGATGAACCATATGTGTATAAAGTGGCAAACCTAGTTTTCTAGCACCTTCATTAATAAGCTGAGTATTTTCTTTTAAATATGATAATATAACAGGATTCTCAATTAATGTATCTGATGATACAACATAAACGTCCTTATGTCTTTCTTCAGGAGGTAGCTTTTGCAACATCATGAAAGCTAATTGAACGACGGTAGTACTATCTTTACCACCGCTATAGCCTATCACCCAAGGTCTAGAATCATTTTTATAAACTCTTGTCATTTCTTTAATAATATTTTCTACTTTTATTTTTACATCTATTTTAATCATAATTAGTATTCCTTTTTCTTCATACATTGATTTTCTAACTTTTGTTCGTCTTTAGTGAGTTCAATATTCAACTTCATTTTTATCAAGTTGTTTGTAAGCCTAACATAAGTTGCACTCTTCATTATTCTACCATTTGTAGCAATAACTCTGTATTCCCAATCATCTAAATTAGTTCGATTCCAATCTATTTTATTAATCTTTGATAGAATAGATTGCCAGTTGCTTTTATTGTTTTTATACAAGTAATTACCAACCAGCCCTAAAGCCTCAAGAACTACACCATGTGAACTTATATAATCACTTCTAAATGATGAAGCACTAATCTCTTTGTTAAAAACAAATTGCCACTCATTCATAGAAGTACACAATACATTCCAGAATTCATTAACAAACTCAATAATTACAGCATCATTATAATTTAAATCACGTAATAGTTTCTTATTTGTTTCATAAATATTACTCAAAGTAAATAATTTATTTGATAATTTAGATAAAGAAGGATTTTCTTTATCTGTAAAATTTCTAAGATTAAAATTAGTATCTATTAAACTCTTCGTAATCATAGCAATTTTATCTCTTGAATCATATAGAATTCCAATTGATTTAGAGACATTAACAGCATGTTTATTCAAATCAGCAAAGATTTGTTGACTTCTTTTTAAACCTTCATCAATAAATAAGACTACTGATATTGTTTCATCTCCAAGATCCGGAAAATCTTTTAATGCCTCTTCAATAGCAGCTCGTCTATGCTGTCCATCATTAATTAATAATCTACTATCCATGGAAACTTTTAAAGTTCCAATTTTTTCATCAAAACTAGCATTTAAAGGTGCAAATTCAAATTTCCCATCTATAGATGCTGTAAGTGACGAAAATACATAATCTTTTGGATTATTTACTATATATGAAGCCATTTCTGGTATTCTAGTTTTATTAATTATCCTTTGAGCTCGATGCTCTGGTGGAAGTTCATCATCATTAAAAATAAACAACTTAGATAGTATAGATAAAGGGCACATAATAACAAAAAACTCTCTTCCAGCTTGATTTCCTTTGATAGCTGGGAAAGTATAAAAAAAGTTATTTTTCACAAGTAAACCTCCTTACGTACGTAGCATTTTTAAGTTAATTATATCAAATTTTATTACGTACGTAAATTGAAAGTTTAAACGCTTTATCTAATAACGAGAAATATGTAACAATTAAATTTAATTTATTATATATAATCATTTTATAGCAAAAAAAGGTAGACTAGTACTAAAAAGGAATATATTATATTTATTAGGAGGTGTTTAATATTAAATTTGATTTTGGTTATAGAGGTGAAGTATGTAAATATGAAAAAATTCTAGATGAAATAGTTTCATCAAATAAACTAAAAAAAACTAGTGAAGATATAATTATATATAAACTAGCTTATTATATAAGGAAAGGAAATATTGGTAAATTTCTTTACAATTTTACAAATGTAGTTTCTATTATATTGGGGGGGATTATAACAATATTATCTTCACAAACAGATAGTAAAAATATATTTTTTATAACTATAATATCTGTATTTCTAACCATGTTAACATCCTTAATGTTTTTCATGGATTTTAAGATAAGGTGGTTAAAATATAGAGGAATAGCAGAGGAAATAGAAAGGTTGATAAGAGAGTTCTATTCAAATGAATCTTTTACAGAAAAAGAGTTTACAAATCAGATAGAAATTTTAATAGAGCTAGAAAAGGAATCATGGAAAGATTATGTTGTAAATAAAGACACTTTACATAATTAATGGGGGTATATATGAACAATAAGAGTAAAATTTTTATAGGTGCTAGAGCACTTGAAAAAAAAGAAGTAAATATGATTTTGCCAACATATCAAACTATTATAAATCAAATTAATGATATAAGAGATTATGCAAAGAATAATAAAGATGATGATACTGTAAAACAATTCAATAATAATTTTGCTATATTGGGAAAAAGGGGGTCTGGAAAATCTTCTATAATAAAAACAATAATAAAAGAAATACAAAGTAAAAATAATCAAGATTTGATTCTACCAGTAATTGAACCAGATTTATATAGTGATTCAACCCAAATAATGGGATCAATACTTGGAATATTGAAAACAGAAATAAGTCAAATAGAGAGTGAAATTAAAAGAAATGAAAATATTATGAAAAATCACGAATATTTTAAGAACTGTAGATATATAGAAAATAATCCACTAAGCTCTAAAATGAATGAAGTGATTGAATATTATTGCTACATAAACCCCGAATATAGAGAATTACTTACAAAAAATTATACTGATATGAGTACTTTTAGAAAAAAATATAGTTTTTTGCTATCTCCTGATTATGAATTCAACATAAAATTTAAAAATTTTATAGATAAAATAATTAGTATTAAAAAAGAGATATCTGGAAATAGAGAACCACTAATATTTATAATTATAGATGATATTGATTTGAAAACTAATAAAACTAAAGAGCTCATTGATTCTGTTCTTCAATACATGAATCATAAAAATATAGTATGTATTCTATCAGCAGATTATGAAATACTCAATGAATCTATAACTCTTGCTCTTTTAGAAAAAGAAAGTTTAATTAATTCAATTATTAATAGTAAAGAATTTAATGAAGAAGTTTTCGGAAATAGTTTTAATATTACTAAAAGAAAAAAATACTTATCAAATGAATATTTAAAAAAAATTCTTCCACCTTCCTTGAGGCATAACGTAGTTTTGTGGAATGAAAATAATATCCCAACTTTTTCTTTTATGTCGAAAGATAACAGCGGAGAGTTTGAAATAATCCTTCATAAGAGAATTCGAAAGCTTCTAGGCGATTTCACAATTTTCAATAATGGAGAACAAATAATCTCTTATGGATATTCAATTTTTGATAGGTCTCCACGAGGATTAATAAATGTGCTATATTATCTTGAAGGAATAGAGGATTTTAAAAAAGGTACAGATATATTAGAACAATTTAATTTTATTAAGGGATTTGTAGATACTTTAATAAATTCATCCACAGAATTAAATAATTATAAGAAAGAAATATATGATAATTATCTACAGTGGGGGAAAGACCAAGAAAGTACAGTTATTAAATATAAAAATATAAAATTCAAATATAATAATTCTGATGACTTAAATAGTCAGGAAAATTATAAAAATAAAAGTGTATTTATTTTGCTATATATACTCAGTTTATTATTTAATAAAAAAGATAGCATAGATAAGGAAAGTATATCTCAATATGAAATTAATATATGTAAAAATGAGTTAAATATAGAGAAAGAAGATTATTTAAGTATTATATTAGAAGAAATTAAGTCTATCAATTTTGAATTCTTGATTTCTTTTATAACTAAATTGAAAAATGAGCCTCTTATATTAAGTAGAGAATTAAGTAGAGAATTAAGAAAAAAAACAGAGGAGGAAAATATAGTTTTTAAAATTCTTGTATTGTTATTTAAAGAAAATATATATACAGAATTAATATTAAAAAAAATATGGAATAATAAGAATAACTTTCCTAAAATAATTGATCTGTTATATTCACGATCAAGAATAACTGAAAATTATAAAAAAGCGGAAATAATAGCTAATGATTTAATTATATATAAAAATAACCATTTAGAATCTTATAAAAAGAAACAATATTATATTATATTAGAGAGTTTAATAAAAGTGACTATAAGAAAGAATATTTTTGAAAATGATTTTGATCATTCTTATATATATAAAAGAATGATTAAAAAGATACACAAAGTAAATCAAGATAATGAAAATATAAGTAATGAATTATTTATTAAAATAAAAGAGAAATATATAGATTTAAATAAAATTAATATAGAAGAATTAGACATATTTAATCAAAGCGTTTATTCAGAGAATATCAATGAAAAAATCAAAGATTTTTTACATGGAGAACATGGTTATAGTAATACAAATTATAAAAAAGCAAAAAGTTCAATAGGGAGCAAAGTTGGAGATATAGTTCATAATGAAATTTCTCTTAGCAAATATCTAGATATATTAGAAATATTAAAAGAATTATTTCTTTCAAGGTCATGGTATGGTGTGAAAGAAGCAAGAGAGCTATATTATTATTTGACAAATAATTCATATTTCGAAAATAAAGAAATTATAAACAATAATAATATAAATGAATACTATTTATTTTTGGATAAATACAGTGATGAGTTTAAAAATATAAATAATAATGAAGAAGATAAAGTATATATAAAAGAATTATTAAGTAATACTTTTGATAAAGCCTTGAATGAAGAAAAAAGTTTCCATGATATCTTTTATGGAAATGACTCTTCTACCAATAGTACATTTGATATGATCTAAATTACTATATTTAGGAGTACACTATGTTTAAAAAAATAAATGAAATAATATCAATCATTCTTCTTTCTTTTGGTGATTTATTTTTCTATAATGAAGATATTTTACAATCTATTTACGAAGATTTTTGTGATAAGAAATTAATGAAAATTTATAAAAAAATAAAAAATGAGTATATTTTTAATAATTACGATGAAATAAATCTTATTTTACAGAAAGTTTATCCTTTCATTTTTGAAAAAACAAAGATAATGAAAGAGGAAGATTTTTATAATTATTATTTTCTAATACTAAATAAACTTTCAAAAAGTTTTTATTCAGTTAGAGATGGAAATATAATTTATAAATATTGGGGAACTGTAGAAGATATTGAAATTTTCGGCCTCTATGATGAAGGAAATAAAATAGAGATTTTCAGAAAAATAAGTAAAAGGATTTCTATGGATTTATTATTAATAAATAATATTATTCAGAATGAACAATATGATATATACTCGCTTAATGATTATTATTCTTATATAACTTTAGGAGATCTGCAACTAGATAATGTATTAAATAAAGGACTCTCTGAGAATCATATTCATGCGAATGCAAGTTTTAACTTTACTGTTTTATGGCAGATATTGATGTATAATAATATTGAAAAATGTAAAATCAATAACATACTTATATCTGAATCTACAAATCATTTATTTGAAGAAAATCTTTATATATTTATACAATTTAATAAATTAATAAGAAATTTAATATTATTCTTTTTAAAATATAATAATCATAATAATATATTAGATTATTATAATAATACAGAATTAAATTCAGTAGTAAATTATGTATTAGATAAAATGGATATTGAAAAATTAACTGTTAATGATGAAAATATAATATTAGATAATATTGAAAGAATGAATTCATATTATGATATTACTAATGATAATGAATTTAATGATTTAACATTCAAATTATTTATGAAATATAGAGGCGTTAAAACTTATGGAGAAAATATATTTTTATTTGAATCATTAAAATATATAAAAAAAACAGATGATTTTATTTTCAAAAAAATTTTCATGCTATATATACGTATAAAAAATGAATTTTATCGCAATGTTGCATTTAGTAATGAAATTAATGGATTAGAAAATTTTCAACATTTCTTCTCTAATAGTACATCTATTTTGAATTTATTAAAATTATCTGATAAAGATTACTTTAAATTAATGATTAGAACATTATTTCAAGATAAATATATAAAAAAGATAGAATTAAGATTTTCATTATCTAATACAAAAGAAAAACAAATGAAATTTATTAAGGATTTTATGAATGCTTATAAAGAGGTTATAGATGAAGATTATTTAGTTAATAAAGAATTATTAGATTATCCAAGACTTGGACTTATTTTTCATTTGATAAAAGAAAAAGATCCCTATCCAAATGAAAAATGCTGGATATCATTTAATAAAGAAAATGAAAAAACTTATCATAATTTAGCCTATGGTTCATTACAGAAAAAATATATAAAACAAATCTCTAATTTAATAAAAATAAGAAATGAAATTCCCCAACTTTCTTATTTTATATTAGGAATAGATGCTGCCAATTTAGAAAATAACACTCCAATCGATGTGTTTGCACCTGTCTTTCAGTATTCAAGGGATAGCACTAAAGATAAGAGAATAGAATTAGATAGAAATGGGAATTTAATAAATATAAAAAGCTTATATTTTACTTTTCACGCAGGTGAAGATTTTAGACATATTATATCAGGACTAAGAAGAATTGATGAAGTTATTAATCATTGTAAATTTCACTCCGGAGATAGAATAGGTCATGGAACAGCTTTAGGAATAAATATAGAAAAATGGGGATCTGAAAATCCAGTTGTAATTATGCCAAGGATAGAACACCTAAATAACCTATTATGGATATGGAATCTATATTCTTCATTTGAGTATAGTAATACTCAAATTATTCTTTATTTAGAAAAAGAAATATATAAAACTAGTAAAGAAATTTACTCTAATAATATAGGTATAACAACATCAATGTTATATGAAAATTACATAAATAGTTTTAAGGCCCTTGATAATGATTATTTAGATGAAAATTTAAAAATAAAAAATAATACAGATATTTCTGAAGTTGGAAAACTCGAATTCTGCAGCAAGATAAATGATTCATCTCAAGTATGGACCTTAGAACGGCTTAATTTTGCTAAGCATTGTAGGTGCTTTCTTGAAAAAATGAATGAAGCTATATATGTATCTGTTAAGAATATAGATCTTGAGATAATAAATGATATGCAAAAAATAATTTTAAAAGAAATAGCAAACAAAGGAATAGTAATAGAAGTAAATCCAACTTCAAATACAAATATCGGAGCTATAGATACTATTTTTGAAAATCAAGCTTTTGTAATTAATAAAATAGATAATAATGATTATAGTAATGTAATTATGACAATAAATAGTGATGATCCAATGATTTTTAATACAACTCTTAGTAATGAGTATGCATACCTTTATTATGCGTTAATAAAAAAGGGATATAGTAAAGAAAATATTCTATTATGGATAGATAAAATTAGAGTTTCTTCTATGGAAACCTCTTTTATTGATAATAAACTTACAAATCAACAATATTATGAATATATTGTTGATATTATAAAGTATTTTGATTAGTAATTAAAAAGAATGATAAACTAAATTTTTAGTTAAAGTTATGAAAGTAAAATATAAAATGAATTAGAATTAAGCACGGAATATTTATATATAATTCTACTTATAAATGATTGATTTGATGAATATTTATACTCTTACTTTTTTAATTTAGCTACATTAAAATTTAAGCGAATATGTAAGGATTCTATAATAATGGAATGATTATGGAGACCTTATTATACAAGCTTAACGATATGTTAAAAGTGATCTAGAGACTTTATTAAGATCAGAAAAAGGATAAACTATACAATAATCCTGAACAAGTTACCCCATTATGTAGGCAAGGTGTCATTTGCAATTACATGATGGGGTGATTTTTTATGCTAATAAAATACAAAACTTATAGAAAGAAATTTAAAATTAATACAATTGAAGAATATATAAAACTAAGAAAGAGCAAAAAGAAATTTGTAAGGATTTAAATATAACTAATACATCAATACTGGGCATATTGATAATTTAATATAATGAAAAGTCCCAAATAGCTTTTATGATAAATAAAAAGCCTCATCGTTAAGCGGTTGAAGAAAGTAAAAATGAAGATTTACAAGACTAAGATCGGAGAATGAAATTTTTAAAATACTTTTAGGGAAAATAAGTGGGAATTACCTAAAATCTTATAAAATTTCAAGTTATAAATAAATTTATAAGTAAATATTCAATATCTCTTCTATATAGTATTTTAAAAGTATCAAGAAATGAATTGTCTAAATCATTAAACAAAATGAACATATAGTAACTGAATATAGCTAACATAATATAATATAGTAACAGTTGCTAGAAATCTATCAGTATTTAATTTACCATATATATAACATGGAGGACTTTTTATGAATTCATTATCATATTTTAAGCTTAAAGATGAGTTGAATAGCATATGTACTGATAATAATATTAATATTGAACATGGATATACAGGTTCAGTACTAATACCTAATGGTACTGAAATTGGAACCTCTTATATTATTTCTTCTATTAATGTAAATAACTTAAATAGAAGATTATTAGAATTTGCTTGCAATATAATCAACACTAATTTTATTGGAACTATAAGCTTTCAAATATTTAAGCTTTTTAATAATAACTATAAATCTATTTCAATTGGACCACCTTGGATATTATCATATCCAGTTTCAAATAATGGAGCAGATGTTCTCTCATTATTTGTTTGCGACGATGATATTTGTTCAAATAAATGTACCTATATTGCAAAAGCTACTATTATTGATAGTTTATTTCGTAGCCTATATTTAACAGATATTGTTGGTGGAAATAATAATGTAACTCTAGTAGGACCTACTACCTTTATAGCTGATGGTAATTTTTTTACTATTAATGCAGGTACTATTCTTACATTGAACAACATTTCCGGTAATATAAATATACAAGGTTTATTCGGTAATATTTCTCAATCAGGTAATACTATAACTGTTAATAATATTGAAGCAGGTAGCTTTATATTTACTGAAGCACCTGGATTGAATAAAATTTCTATTCTAAGTGGAACGATAAGTTTAACAATTATACCTTTTAATGAAAAAGTTATAGAAAAACGTCTAACTAGTGGTACTAGTATTATTACAAATGCAACTTTGGCAGAGCTATCTTTATAAGCATTTTATGAAACAATCTAGTGAAAGTATTAGAAAATAGGTAATTAGGAAAGATTAAATTTTCTCAGTATATAAATATTTTAAGATTAGAAACACGCACCAAAATGTGTATTTTATATATTATATAATATAAGGTTTAACTAACGATATTAACGAGATATAAAATGGAGGAAGTGTTATTATGAATGATAACAAGATAAATACAAATGAAAATACAGCTGAAACTGTAGCTTTAGTAGGACATTGTGCAGAAGTTAAGACTCTACAACAATCTTTAACTGAACAAGCTCCTGTAACTCCTGCTGTTATTGCACCAGGACCAGTAGTTGTTAAGGTTCCAGTTGTAATAGCTGAAACTAATATTACAATCCCAGTAGAAGCTACTATTAAATTAGATGAACCTGCTATAGAAATTAAAAGAATTAGAAAGAATGTATTTTTAAATCAATCTAGAGTAATTCCGTTTTCTCAAGATGGTCTTTTTGGTACTGGAATATTATTTATAGCTGGTTTTATAAGAAAGAATATAGAATTTGCAACTAAAACTTGCAGTAGATATGGATCTCCTAATATTTGTGGCGATATAAGACATTGTACAGTTGAAGTACCTTTTAACTTTACAACAAGAATTACTTTCTTAAGGCCACCAATATTTATTACAAATACACCTGCACTTGAAGTAGAATTCTTCTCAGATAAGAATAAGAGTTGCGATGTTTGTGCAGATCCAGTTATTGGACGTAATGTTTGTGATCAAAGCTTTTTCAATTCAGAATTCTTTAATGAAAAACCTTTTACTGAATTAGTAAGAGCTGATATTGCTGAAGTAGATATTCACACAGATCCATATAAGGACTGTGAAATTCCTACAGAACAACTTTTCACTAAAATTACAGAAAAAGTTGTAGTTAATTTAACTTTGAAAGTATTACAAAATCAACAAGTAAGAGTTACAGCTTTAGTTTAATAGAAATAGAAATCTAAGAATAGAATCACAAATCTAAGAATTGAATTAAAAATATAATCTATAAAGTCTAAACTATTCAATATAAAAGTTATCTTTACTAATCATATCCATGACAATACTTAATATAAGTTTTGTCATGGAGTTTTTTTGTTATATGATAATTATATTAAGAGTGATAAATTTAATCATATTTATTAGCAAAAGAAAAGTTTTTGTTTAATTAAGTACAATAAACACAAAATTTGTATATTATACATTAGATAGTTAACTAGTTACATTTAAATCAGATGAAAATGGAGGATACTTTATAATGAATAATAATAAAGAAAATACTAACGAATGTTTTAAAATGAGTTAATTATATACTTATATTTATAGATTCTTAAGTGGAGGAGATATTATGGAAAGGAGATACTATTCAAAGCAAAATTATAATCAACTTAAGATAAGACGATATGAAGAATATATTAAAAAACTGAATAAGTATTATTTATATATGAAAAGGAATTATGAGGATTATATAAAAAAGCAAAATCAGCAATATATTAATACAAAAAAGTACTATGAAGAATATATTAAAATGCAGAAAAAACAGTATTTATATATGCAAAATAATTATGAAGAATATATTAAAAAGCAAAATAGCTATTATTTATATAATAAAAAATATGATGAAGAAAATTATAAAATAAATAATGATATTGTTGATACTACACAAAATGAATTTTTTGACTTTTTTAAAACTCTTAACATAGAAGATAATAATATAAATGATGATAGAATAAAAAGAAGTATCTCCGAAATTTCAGAAGTTAATAATAAAGAGAATAATTTAGAATATAAAGATGATGATTTATCTACGAATGAGTACTTAGATAATAAAAGTAATAATATTAATACTAATATTACAGATTCACCTAAGGGAAAATTATTAGAAGAAATTTATGATGAATTATGTGAAGAAAATGATAAAAAATTCATAGAAGAAGGTTATAAAGTAAAAGAAGGCTATAAGGAAGACGATAAAAAATACTCAAATGAAAGTTATGAAAAGTTATTAAAAGTGGATGATAAAAAACTTATAAATGAAAACTATAATAATGTTGTAAAAAATGAGATATCTAAAAAAAATAACATTCAATCAGAAGCTTTATATGCTAATTTACCTGTCATATTAGCAGAAACAAATATAACAATTTCCGTAGAAGATACTATTTCATTAGATGAAGAAGTTAGTGAAATTAAGCGAATTAAAATGAATGTACTTTTAACTAAATCCAACCTTATTCCATTTCAATCAAATACTCACGATACTAATTCTGGAGTATTATTTGTTACAGGTTTTATAAGAAATAACATTGAATATCTAGCTAAAACTTCTAATGAAGAGAAGGCAGAGGGTAGGGTAGAAAATAGCTATGGAAATATAAAATACTGTATAGTTGAAGCACCTTTTAATTTTACTACTATAATTACTTACATTAGGAAACCAATTTTTACTGAAAAAGCTAATATAAATGAATTTGAATTTTTTAATAATAACCCTAAAGAAGGTGATGTTTACGAAAATTCAATTATTAACTATGATACCTATGAACAAAGTATTGGATTTACAGAAGTATTTAATGAAAAACCTTTTGCTGAACTAATAAAAGCAACATTTATTGATGTTAATATTAATAAAAAACAAAGTTTAGTTAATGATGCTAAAGCAGAGCAAGAGTTTACTAAAATTGAAGAAAGAATAATTGTAAATTTAGTTCTAAGAGTTTTACAAAAACAACAGATAAGAGTAGAAATAGAATAGGATTTATCTTAAGCTGTTATTTTAGAAATTCTCTAAGTTCTATAGTTCCCTACAAAATTTATATAGTATATTACTTCAAAACTACCAGCTATTTATGCAAAAACAGTCGGTAGTTTTGTTTTTACCACAAAACTACCGATCATCACTCTCCACCATTATTTCTATTTTAACGCAGTACTTACTTTCATCTTTAGTTGAAAGTTCGTTTAGGGGATATTCCTCATAGGCATCACTACAAATACGCAAATTATTTTCTTTAATAAATTTATATAATTTTTCATAAAGATCATCAGATTCTCCATAAGCGCATCTTCCATAAAAAACTGCATACTTACCTTCAGGCTTATAGGATTTTTCGTCATCTATGACTTTAAAATAATATCGAATTGCATATAAAGGATTTCCTAATTCAATATCTTCTTTACTAACAATAGCACCAAGGGGATAGCCTATGTCAATTCCATTTTCAGCCGCAAAATTATAAAATGAAATAGCAGATTCATCTTGTGAGTCATCTATAGAATCTTTAGAAATTATTGGGCCTAGGAAAATAGGCTCTTTCTTTTTGTACTCAATATTTATGCTATTTTCTTTATACTTAATAGCATCTTCCGCCATATCTACATAAAGTTGCATAACTTCTAATATACGTTTAAGCTTTTTTATTTCAGTTAATATATGTTTTTTTTGTGAACTAAATAAAGTAAACATTTCTTCTGGAGTACGTATATCGATATATCTTTTTATTTCTTCAATTCCAATTCCAATTTCCCTAAGAGAGATTATTAAATATGCTGTAGTTAACTGATTTCTAGTATAGTAGCGATATCCATTTTCACCACGAAATTCTGGTGATAACAATCCTATTTGATCATAGTATCTTAAATTTTCACGTTTAATACCTGTAAGAGCAGAAAATTCTTTAATTTGCATATTAGATTTATCTTTCATAAGTACCTCCAAATTTTAATTATACTATTGACATTAAAGTTACTTTAAGCTTTATAATACCACTGAAATCAAATTTTTGCAAAATTACTTACATAACGGAGGTAAACTATGAAGTATTTAAAACTATTCCTAAAAGAAAGCAAAAGTAAAGTAGGAATAACATTAATTATGCTTTTTGGACAAGTAGTAGGAACATTACTAATTCCATATTTAATAGCAGGAATTGTAGACAATGGAATTTTGAAAGGTGATATGAATGAGATTCTTCATATAGGGGTGCAAATGATAATAGTTCTTTTAATAACAACAATTGCAGCTGTACTTGGAAGTTATTATTCTGCAGATCTTGCTGCAGTTTTTGGATATTACTTAAGAGATAAGATTTTCCGTAAGAGTCAGGAGTTATCTATTCATGAATTTGATACTATTGGAGTTTCGTCTATGATAACACGTACAACTTCAGATATTTCTAATTTGCAACAGAACTTTGGGTTAGCTTTGCAGCTTATAGTTCCAGCTCCACTTATTATTGGTACATCTATTATCATGACAGCATACACTAGCTTTTCTTTAGCCTTAATACTTATTTTATCTGTGATAATATTTATTGCTTTTTCTGGATTAGTACTTAAGAAATCAATATTTATTTCTAAAAGGGTTCAATCTAAACTAGATCATATTAATCAAGTAATAAGGGAATCTATTACTGGAATTCGTGTTATTCGTGCATTTGGAAATGAAAAATATGAAGAGGGTAGATCAGGTAAAGCTTTTAAAAGCTATGCTACAGATATGATAAAACTAAATAAGCTATTTGCTATATTAAATCCTATAATATGGCTTATAATTGGTCTTTCAATAGCTATTATAGTTTGGATAGGTGGAATTCTTTCCATGAAGGGTACAATGGAAATTGGACAAATAACTGCTGTTACTGAATATTCTATTATTACATTAAGCTATTTAATAATGGCTACAACAACAAGTGTTACTCTTCCTAAAATGAAATCATGTCTTGATCGTATAGAGGAAGTTTTAGAAATTAATCCAGAGATTCAGGATTCGAATATAGAAAAGCAATGTACAAAAGATAAGCATGCAGTAGTTGAATTTGAAAATGTATCTTTCTTTTATCATGGAGCAGAAGAACCAGTTATAAGCAATTTATCATTTTCATGTAATAAAGGTGAGACAACAGCCATTATTGGAAGTACAGGCTCTGGTAAGAGTACTATTGCTAATCTTATTTTAAGATTACATGACATAGACAAAGGAGAAATCCGTATAAATGGTGTGGATATAAGAAGTCTTTCACAAAATGAATTAAGAGATACTATTGGTTATATTCCTCAAAAAGCATTTTTGTTTAGTGGAACAATTGAGGATAACCTAAAAATGGGATATAAAGAAGCAACTAAAGAAGATATGAAGAAAGCATTAAGTATTTCTCAATCAGAATCTTTTGTTAATAAATTGCCTAAAGGGTTACAATCTGAAGTGTCTCAAGGTGGTTCAAATTTCTCAGGTGGACAAAAACAACGTTTATCTATTGCAAGAGCTCTTATAAGAAAAGTACCAATTTATATTTTTGATGATAGTTTTTCTGCTTTGGATTTAAAAACAGATTCAGCACTTCGTAAATCACTTAAAGAAAACATGACGGATGCAGCTAAGATAATAATTGCTCAAAGAGTAAGTACAATTATGGATGCAGACCAAATACTTGTATTAGATGAAGGGAATCTAGTTGGTATTGGGAAACATGATGAACTAATGAAAAATTGTTCTGTATATCAAGCAATTGCTAAAAGTCAAATGAATATAAAGGAGGCTTGATTTTATGAAGAAGGATAAAAACAAAGAAAAAGATACAATGACATTTAGCGAGGATATTCCTCAAAACACCAAAAAGACTATTAAAAGGCTAATGAGACAATTAAAAACACAAAATAAAAAGCTAATATTTGTAGGAATATCTGCATTGCTTAGCAGTGCAGCTTATGCAATTATTCCACTTATTGTTGGATCAGCTATTAATAATTTAGTGAAAGCAATTCGTAATTTTGATGGATCTGTAAGTGTTTTATCAATGGTAACAGATGCACTAGCTATGCCAGTATTAATGTTAGTACTAGCTTCTATTTTTAGCAGTTTTCTTTCTTATGTTCAGCAATATATAATATCTAGTATTGGTGAAAATTTAACTCTTTCATTACGTAAAGAAATTAGTAAAAAATTAAATAGACTTCCACTAAAATACTTTGATTCACATAAAACAGGAGATATTATGAGCAGGGTAACAAATGATCTTGAAAAAGTATCCCTAGTAATGCAAGTTGGATTTATGCAGTTTATATCTTCTTGTTTTACAATTGTACTTACAATTATTTTAATGCTTATATTAAATTTAAAACTATCTTTATTAATTTTTATAGTCCTTGGAATTAGTGCAATTGCAACTAACTATGTATCAAGTTTAAGTCAACGTTATTATGCAGAAAATTATGCTGCTATGGGTGACTTAAGTGGAAAAATTGAAGAAGTGTATTCTGGTAATCGTATTATCAAAGTCTTTAATAAGCAAGAAGATATAATTGAAGAAGTTACTGAGCTTAATAAAAAACAATTTGAGGCAAATAGAAGAGCTCAATTTGTGGATTTTGCTATATACCCAACCATTAGATTTTTAAGTCAGTTAGGTTTTGTAACAACAGCAATTGTAGGTGGAATAATGACACTTAATGGACAAATTTCCTTAGGTGGAATTCAGGCATTTTTACAATACGTAAATCAAGTTTCTGAGCCTGTTACTCAAGCTTCTTATGTTATTATGTCTTTACAATCTGCTATTGCTGGAGCTGAAAGAGTTTTTGAGCTATTAGATGAAGAAGAAGAAATTTCAGATAATAAATTCAATGAGCTTTCATTTAATGAACATCCTATATCTATGGGAAAAGTAGATTTTAAAAATGTAAAATTTGGATATACTGCTGAAAAAACTTTAATAAAAGATTTAAATCTTGAAGTAAAACCAAATGAAATGGTAGCTATTGTTGGACCAACAGGAGGCGGAAAAACTACATTAATTAACTTAATTATGCGCTTTTATGAATTAAATGAAGGAACTATATCAATTGATGGAATTAATATTAAGGATATACCTAGAAATACATTACGTAGACAAATTGGTATGGTACTTCAAGATACATGGCTATTTGAAGGTACAATAGCCGAAAACATTGCATATGGTAGGATGGATGCTACACGTGAAGAAATAATAGCTGCTGCAAAAGCTGCTAGCTGTGACCATTTTATTCGTACATTAGAGCATGGATATGATACAGTAATTTCTAGTGAAACATCAAACGTTTCTCAAGGACAAATGCAGCTTTTAACAATTGCTCGTGCTATGCTGACAAATCCTACAATTATGATATTAGATGAAGCTACTTCAAGTGTAGATACAAGGACAGAAGTAGAAATACAAAAAGCTTTATCAAGACTTATGAAGGATAAAACAAGTTTTGTAATAGCTCATAGATTATCGACTATCCAAAATGCCGATATGATTTTAGTTGTTAAAGATGGTGATATTGTAGAAAGAGGAAATCATGAAAATCTTCTAGCACAAAATGGATTCTATGCTTCTCTTTATAATAGTCAATTTGAAGTGGCAAATTAACTATTATCTTTTTAATTATTTGGGACTTTATGAAGTTATTTGCTCTTTTATATAGAGGTATATTAGATATAAAAAAAAGTAGTTTAATTTAGAAAAATGTATTTTTTTGACTCTTACTCTGTAACTAAGCAAGCTTAATTATCATAATTTATACTATAGTAATTAATAGAGTGGAGAAATACATGATAAACGTAACTCTAACACCACTACACTACATTTATCTTCTTTTTATAGTAGTTATTATAGTTGCTATGGTAAAAAAGAAAGATATATCCCTAATTTGTATATTAGGTATATTCATTTTAGGGCTTATGGGGACAGATTCACTTT
The DNA here is from genome assembly GCF_024622765.1 of Clostridium mucosae. NCBI lineage: Bacteria > Bacillati > Bacillota > Clostridia > Eubacteriales > Clostridiaceae > Clostridium > Clostridium mucosae. The sequence goes on from NZ_JANKAF010000001.1 coordinate 600,329, forward strand.
ATAAAGCAGCTATGGGTATATTTAATAGTTTTGTTTATGCTACAAAAGAGCTAATGCCGACGATATTTATCATTTCTGTTATAACGGCTATGAGTAGTATTTTAATTGATTCTGGTATAAATGATGAAATGGTTTCCCCATTTAAAGGAGTAATTAAAAATTACTGGATTGCTTATTGGGTCATTGGTATAGTCATGATGATTTTATCTTGGTTCTTTTGGCCATCACCAGCAGTGGCACTTGTAGGTGCTTTATTTTTACCACTTGCTAAGAAAGCAGGACTTCCAGCTATAGGAGTAGCAATGGCTATGAATTTATTTGGACATGGTATTGCTTTATCAAGTGATTATATTATTCAAGCAGCACCAAAGCTTACTGCAGATGCAGCTGGTATCCCTATATCAAGTGTTATGTCAGCTAGCGTTCCTCTTACAATAACAATGGGTGTTGTAACAACTGTTGCTGGATTCTATTTTCTTAGAAAAGATATTAAATCTGGAGCAACAACACTAGAATATAAGGTTGAGGATGAAGTAAGCAATAAAGAAGGAAATAAAGAGAGCAATAAGGAAAGTACAAAGCTGATATCATCTAAGAAATTAAGAAGAGCTTTAGCTTTGTTAATTGTAGTGTTATTTGCTTTAGATATAGTTATAATGCTTAAGGCAAACCTTCAAGGAAATGATGCAACAGCTCTTATTGGTGGTACTGCAGTATTTATATTATGCTTAATTTCTGTAATATCATATAGAAAACATTCACTTGAAAAAGTAACAAATGATTTGGTAAAGGGTTTGCAATTTGGTTTTAAAATATTTGGTGTTGTAATACCTGTTGCTGCATTTTTCTATTTAGGCGATTCAGCCTTTAATGAAATTTTTGGTAAGATACTTCCTGAAGCATCACATGGAATAGTAAATGATTTAGGCCTTGCCCTTGCTAATATAGTACCTATAAATTCTGTTGTTTCAGCAAGTACACTTTCAATCGTAGGTGCAATAACAGGGTTAGATGGTTCTGGTTTTTCAGGGATATCTTTAGTTGGGTCAGTTTCACAAATATTCTCAACTGCACTAGGTGGAGGAATAGCAACCCTTACAGCTTTAGGACAATTAACAGGAATATGGGTTGGTGGAGGAACTTTAGTTCCTTGGGCAGTAATACCAGTAGCTGCAATATGTGGAGTAGATCCTTTTGAACTTACTAAAAAAAATTTCAAACCTGTTATAATTGGACTGGTTGTTACTACTTTGGTAGCTATATTCTTAATTTAGATTAAGGCAAATCATGATATTGTAATTAAATAAACTACAATATCATGGTTTTCTTTTTATATGTAAATTTCTAAAGAATATTGGATTAAGAATTATGAAATTGTGTTCATGGGGTATTTTTAATATGTTTTAAATTTAAAAAGGTGATTAATTTTAGCTTATAATTATAAAAAAATATAATGAAATACAGAAAAAAATTGAAATTAAGCATAATTGATAATTTGTATACTGAAATAAGCTTTTTATTAATAAATTAATTATAAAAACTACTTACAATTTAAAAATTTTATATAAATTATTATTTTTTTTGGAAAATACATATTGACATTTTATGTATTAAAGAGTATTATTTGTATAAATAAGAAGAATAAATAAACATTAAATTGTATTTAAATTCTTTTATTTTTAGAAAAGAAATCATTGGGGTTTAATTTATTATTAAATTAAGAAAATAAATATTAAGGGGGAATCAATTTTATGAAGGCAAAAAAATTAAGGAGAATTTGTGCAGTAGCACTAACATTTGCTCTTGGAATGTCTGTATTTGCAGGCTGTCAAAGCAAACAAGAGGAATCAAGAAAATTAATTTATAATTTAGGAGAGGATCCAGAAACACTAGATCCTACATTAAACACTTCATCAGGATCAGGTTCTGTAATTGATAATGCTTTTGAAGGTTTAATGAGACTTGATGAAAATGAAAAAGCAGTTCCTGGAGTTGCTGAAAGCTATGAAGTTTCAGACGACAATTTAGTTTATACTTTTAAATTAAGAAAGGATGCTAAATGGTCAGATGGGGAGCCAGTAACAGCAAAGGATTTTGAATATTCTTGGATTAGAGCTATATCCAAAGAAACAGCAGCAGAATATAATTATCAATTATTTTATATAAAGAATGCACAAAAATTTAATGAAGGTACAGCAACTAGAGAAGATGTTGGAATTGAAGTTGTAGACGAGCATACTTTAAAAGTGACTTTAGAAGCACCAACAGCTTACTTCTTAGAACTTACTTCATTTACAACTTATATGCCATTAAGAGAAGATATAGTTACTAGTGATCCAGAAAGTTGGGCACTAGATCCAGAAACTTATGTTTCAAATGGACCTTTCAAATTAACTCAATGGGATATGAAAGATCAATTAATATTTGAAAAGAATGAAAACTACTGGAACAAAAATTCAATAAAGCTTCCAGGAGTAGTTTATAAATTAGTTACTGATCAAAATACTGCTTACGCTTCATTAAAATCTGGAGAATTTGATATGGTTGATACAGTACCACCATCAGAAATTGAAAGTGGCAAAGCAGAAGGATTAGTTACAATCCATCCAAACCTAGGAAATTACATGTTGGTATTTAATGTTGGTAAACAATCAACTTTAACTGAAGATGTTAAGAAGGTTTTAAGTAATGCAAAAGTAAGAAAAGCTTTATCTATTGCAATTGATAGAGAAGGTATAGTTAATGAAGTTACAAAGGCAAAACAAACTACAGCATATGCTTTTGTTCCAGAAGGAATCTTAAATGCTAAAGGCGAAGATTTCGCTGATAGAAAATACTATGATGCAACAAAGCCTAATATAGAAGAAGCTAAAAAATTACTAGCTGAAGCTGGATATCCAAATGGAGAAGGAATGCCAACTTTAGAATTTATGTATAACACAGAAGGATCTCATAATTTAGTAGCACAAGTAATTCAACAAGATTGGGCTAAAATTGGAGTAAATGTAGAGTTAGCAAACCAAGAATGGAAAGTATTCTTAAATACTAGACAACAAGGTGGATATCAAATTGCTAGACACGGTTGGCTTGGAGACTATGTTGATCCTATGACATTCTTAGATTTATGGGTAACAGGTGGAGGAAACAACGATGCTGGTTATTCAAATCCTAAGTATGATGAATTAGTTAATGCTGCTAAGGTTGAAGCTGATGCAGATAAAAGATGGGATATGATGAAACAAGCAGAAGATATTTTAATGGAGGATATGCCAATAATTCCACTTTACTTCTATAATAAAACAACTGGGGCTAAGCCTGAAGTTAAGGGAGTTAGAGTTTCAATGCTTGGACATGTGTACTTTGATAAGGCATATATAGAGGAATCCAAGTAAAATAATAATTAAAACTAACTATTATTAAACTCAATGATAAGTAATTAAAAAAGTTGTATAAGATTAAGTATTAACATTTAATCTTATGCAACTTTTATTTTATCATTAATCATTTAATCTTTTAATAATACTTATGAATCTTATGTATTTTAAATAATTTAAAATATAAAAGAATAGGTAATCTTATATTATTTTCTAAATGTTTCTTCCAAAATTATAACCACATTTCCATGTGAAAATTATTGATATTATAAATATATTACTTAAAGCATAGCCAAAAAGTAATCCTGTTAAAACTCTTTTTAAATTGTTACTTTCGTAATGAGTCAACAATTGTATAAAGCCATCTAAAAGCATTGGAATCATTAATATTAGATTTAAAAGTATATTTGGATGATAAAAAGAAAATAGAACTGGCGAACAAATCATGCCAATTAGCTCGCCAGTACATCTAGCACATATAGGAAATTTTTTTTTCTTAAAATAAAAAGATCTATCATCTCTACAATGACATCCAAATATAATTGGTAACCATTTAGAGAAAAATTTTTTAATCATTTATTAATAACCATGAAAATTATTAGTAACCATATGGAGCTGAAGCAGCACCTATAATAAAAATTAATAAGTATAATAATATATAAATACCAACTGAAACTAAAGCACCTATACCAGCAGCTTTAGATGTTTTAGGTTTAGTATCTTTCCAAACTAAAAATAAAATTAAACCTACAATTGGAATACAGCATCCTAATAATCCCCATCCAAATCCACCATTATCTACAACAGTAGGTGTAGGATTTGTTGCCACACCACAATGTATACATACTGCTGCATTATCATCTATTTCCTTTCCACAATTCTTACAGAACATTACTTTTCCCCCTTTTATAATTTTATGTAGTTATAAGCATTTGATTAATATAAATTAGTGATATTGCAAAATTATCACTTGCTTTATAAAGATGATTGCATTTAACAATACATTCTATGCTTAAAATTAAAATAAAATCACTTGAAATGTGCATATTTATTGTGGTTTTATTAGATTTTATTAGATGGTGGAGAATTAGGTTGTGAAATTGCAATTTGATATTGAGAATTAAACGTTTTATTAAAAATCATTTTAGCCCTATATACCTAAATTGAATTTAAGATAAAGCTATAGAACCGTCACCAACTACAATTATTTTATAGCTAGGATCTAGCTGAGGATATAATTTAACCTTAGGTGAACTAGGAATTAGTTTTATTGATTGAACTATAGTATCATCTTCATCATAAATAATGATATAAGTAATACCTTTCTCTGATACATTTTGAGCATAATTTATCTCATTTAATGGGATCCCAAGGTCATTTGCATTATAAACACCTTCGGTAAGTGTCTTAGAAGGTGCTTGATATACAGCATAAACAGTATTAAAAGATAATGATAAACTAATTAATATCATAAAAATAAATTTTTTCATAAATTAAACCGCCTTTCAGGTAATTTTACATTATTTAAAGTTAAAATTTTTAAGATAAAAATGCTGATCCTTCACCAATTAATATTATCTTATAATTAGGCTTAAGCTTATGTAATTCATATTTAGCAGAATTAGGTTCTATTTTTAGTGCTTGTATTACTGATTGATTTTCATCCACTAATAGAAAATAAATACTTTTATCACTAGAGATGTTTTGTATAGATGATAAATCTCCACCTAAGACTTTAATAATGTTCTCCACTTTATAAACACCTTGATTAAAAATATTAGTTTGTATTTGAGGCTCAGCTTTAACAATGTTAAAGTTTAAGCATAAAAATATTAAAAGAGTACATAGAAATTTTTTCATCATAATAACCACCTTTCATCGTTAGTTTGGCTATAGAATAATTTAAATATACAAATCACGGTCTATTGTTATAAAATTATATAATTATAGTAATATAATAAGGTAATATCAGTTTAATATTATTTGAAAATAAAATAAATAATGTAAGATTTATTGGTAAGGTGATAAAAATGAAAGAATGTAAGTATTGTAAAAAGAAATTAATTGAAAGCTCATTTGAAAATAAAATAGGAATTTTTTGTAGTGAAGATCATTTTATAAGGTATTTAAATAGTTTAAGTGATGAAGAGTACATAAATTTACAAAATAAGTTTTGTGTTTGTAGTGATGACTAGTAAAATATCGAAGCTAAGTACTTTTAAAGCTAATTTAATAGCAACATTATATAAGGTAATGGGGTATAATTTCAAATTGAAATTGAAATTTTTAGAAAATTTACCCTTGACAAATAATAGAATTGATAATAAAATAACAATATAAAATTTAATAAATCTTCAGGGCAGGGTGAAATTCCCTACCGGCGGTAAAGCCCGCGAGCTATTTTAGCATGATTCGGTGAAACTCCGAAGCCGACAGTACAGTCTGGATGGAAGAAGATAATACATTTAAGTGATTTTTATTTATAATTACTTTTATTTGTTATATTGTTAATTTAGCTCTGAAATATCTTTATATTTCAGAGCTTTTTTAATACTATCTTTGATATAAAAATAACAAGTTTTTATTTATATAATTATTTTTATTATTGTATTTTAATGCTCTGAATTCTAAGTTACTCGGAGCATTTTTGTTTTATAAATAAAAATGGGGGTTAAAAGATGGATAAAAAATATATGCAATTAGCTATTGACTTAGCTAAGAATGGAAAAGGTAAAGTCAATCCTAATCCATTAGTAGGAGCAGTTATTGTAAAGAATAGAAAAGTAATTGGACAAGGATATCATAAAAAGTATGGCGGAAATCATGCTGAAATAGAAGCAATTAACAATTCGACTGAAAGTGTTGAAGGTGCAACTATATATGTAACATTAGAGCCTTGCTATCATTATGGTAAAACTCCACCTTGTGTAGATAAATTAATTTCTTCTAAAATTTCTAGAGTTGTAATAGGTAGCTTAGATCCAAATCCATTAGTTTCTGGAAAGAGCATTGATAAACTAAAACAAGTTGGAATTGAAGTTAATGTTGGAGTATTAGAAGAAGAATGTTTTAGATTGAATGAAGTTTTTATGAAGTATATAAAAACTAAAAAGCCTTATGTTGTTTTAAAATCTGCTATTTCTTTAGACGGCAAAATAGCAACTAAAACTGGTGAATCTAAGTGGATTACTGGAGAAATTTCAAGATTAAAAGTACATGAATTAAGAAATGAGTTAAGTGCAATTATGATAGGAATAAATACAGTGCTTCAAGATGATCCAAGTTTAACTTGTAACATTAATAATGGAAGAAATCCTATAAGAATTATAGTTGATAGTAATCTTAGAATTCCATTAGATTCAAAAATATTAAAAAACTCACATAATTATAAAACAATAATAGCAACTACTAAAGATGCAGATTTAAAAAAGAAAAAATTAATAGAAGAACTTGGTGCAGAAGTTTTAATTATAAAATCATTAAATAATAAGGTTGATTTAAATGATTTAATGATAAAACTAGGTGAACTAAAAATAGATGGCATTCTTTTAGAAGGTGGCGGGGAATTAAATTTTTCTGCTTTAAAAGCTGAAATAGTAGATAAAGTAATGATATTTATTGCTCCTAAAATAATAGGTGGTAGAAATTCTAAAACCTCTATTGAGGGGGAAGGAATAAACTTATTGAGTGAATCTTATAAAATCTATAATTTAAAAACTGAAAATTTAGGTGAAGATATATTATTAACTGGATATATAAAGAGGTGATAATTTGTTTACAGGTATAGTTGAGGAAGTTGGAATTATAAAGGAAATTAAAAAAGGACTTAAGTATTGCAAGATAAAGGTACAAGCTAAGAAGGTATTGGAAAATACAAATATAGGAGATAGTATTTCTGTAAATGGTGTTTGTTTAACGGTAATTAGTATGACTACTACTGAGTTTACAGCTGATATTGTCTTAGAATCATTAAAAAGAAGTAATTTAGGAAGTCTTAAAATAGGATCAAAAATTAATTTAGAAAGAGCATTAAGTGCAAATAGTAGATTTGGAGGACATATTGTAAGTGGACATATAGATTGTATAGGTCAAATAACATCTATAGCTAAAGATGAAATGGCTATACTCATAACAATTAAGCCCTCATCGTCTGTTATTAAATATATAGTTGAAAAAGGCTCAATTGCCATCGATGGAATAAGCTTAACGGTAGCATATGTAGATGATGAAAAGTTTTTACTTTCTATAATACCTCATACAAGTAGCGAAACTACTTTAGCTTATAAAAAAGTTGGAGACTTTGTAAATATTGAATGCGACATAGTAGGTAAATATATCGAAAGCTTTATGAAGTTTAATGAAAAAGTTAATGAGAAAGTGATTAAAAAAGAATATAAAATAAATGAAAGTTTCTTAAAGGAAAATGGCTTTATGTAGGAGGGAATTTCAATGTATAAATTTAATTCAATAGAAGAAGCAATTAATGAAATCAAAGAAGGTAAAATGATTATTGTAATTGATGATGAAGGAAGAGAAAATGAGGGCGACCTATTAATGGCAGCAGAAAAGGTTACAGGTGAAGCTATAAACTTTATGGCTACCTATGGAAAAGGCTTAATATGTATGCCAATAAAGAAAGAAACAGCAGATAAGTTAAATATAGGAAGCATGGTAAGTGTAAATACAGATAATCATGAAACAGCCTTCACAGTATCTGTAGATCATATAGACACTACAACTGGTATTTCTGCCTATGAAAGATCTTTAACAATTAAAAAGCTATTAGATGAAAATAGTACACCTATTGATTTTAGAAGACCAGGTCATATGTTTCCGTTAATAGCTAAAGAAAATGGTGTCTTAGAAAGAAGAGGACATACTGAAGCAGCTGTTGATTTAGCAAAATTAGCAGGTTTGAAAGAAGCAGGAGTGATTTGTGAAATCATTAAAGAAGATGGAAGCATGGCAAGGACAAATGATTTATTTAAATTTGCTAAGAAACATAATTTAAAGATTATAACTATAGATGATTTAGTTAGCTATAGGCAAAAAGAGGAATTGTTAATTCAAACAGAAGCAGAAATTGAAATGCCAACTAAATATGGAAATTTTAAAATGTATGGATTTACTGAAAAAGTGTCTGGCAAAGAACATGTTGCTTTAGTCCTTGGAGATATTGAAAATGCTGATTCAGTATTAGTTAGAGTACATTCAGAATGTTTAACAGGTGATATATTTGGATCAAAAAGATGCGATTGTGGTGAACAATTAGATTTTGCACTAAAAGCTATAAGAGAAGAAGGTACTGGAATTTTATTATATATGAGACAAGAAGGAAGAGGCATTGGGTTAATAAATAAACTTAAAGCCTATAAACTTCAAGAAGAAGGATATGATACTGTAGAAGCTAATTTAAAACTTGGTTTTCAACCTGATTTAAGAAATTATGATATAGCAGCTTCTATATTAAAATCTTTAAAAGTTTCTAATGTGAAACTTATGACTAATAATCCTGAAAAAGTCAAAGGATTAGAAGGTTATGGAATAAGTGTTTCAGAAAGAGTTCCAGTCATAATTAAAGCTAATAATGTGAATGATTTTTATTTAAAAACTAAAAAGGAAAAAATGAATCACATTTTATATTAATAAATTTTGGAGGTATAAAAATGAAAGTATTTGAAGGAAATTTAGTAGGAAAAGATTTAAAAGTTGGAATAGTAGCAGGAAGATTTAATGATTTTATTGTTTCTAAGTTAGTTGATGGAGCATTAGATGGATTAAAAAGACATGGAGTTAATGAAGAAGATATAGAATTATCTTTAGTACCAGGTGCATTTGAAATACCATTGATAGCAAAAAAAATGGCAAAAAGCAAAAAATATGATGCTATTATATGTTTAGGAGCAGTTATAAAAGGATCAACACCTCATTTTGACTATGTATGTGCTGAAGCTTCAAAAGGAATTGCATCAGTTTCTTTAGATAGTGAAATGCCAGTTATTTTTGGAATTTTAACTACAGACTCAATTGAACAAGCTATTGAAAGAGCAGGAACTAAAGCAGGAAACAAAGGTTACGATGCAGCAGTAACAGCTATTGAAATGGCAAATTTATTAAGAGAAATATAGTATATTAATAAAGGGCAATCTATTGAAAATTATCCTCAATAACATTAAAATTATATTAAGTTAATTTTAATAATTTTGAGGAGGATATTTTGGATAGAAAGTTAATAGAAAAGATAATCGGGAAGAAGAATTATGTTGATTTAAATGATGAAATATATATGCTAAGAGAAATTACAAGTATTATGAGACAAAATATTCAAAATAACTTATCTTTTGCAGATGAGTTTATAAGTGAAATAAATACTAAGGCTTCAAGGGCTAAAGTAATAATAGATGATATAGTAAAAAGTCTAGAAAATGATTCATTTATTGTAGGATATACTAATAGTAAAAATTATTTACTAAAGTATTTGAAGGATTTTAATATTAATCTAGAAGGAATTATAAAAAATACTAATGATTTTAATTATGATGAATTAATTAAATATACTAATAGTCTTATAGACTTAATATTACTATTCTAAAATATTCATTTAAAGGTTTATTATTTAAATAGGATTAAAAAATAGGGCTGCTAAGACAGCCCTTTAATTTTAAACTTATATTCTACTTTTCTATTTTACTATAGACCATTTGTTTTAAACAATATCTTCAAATTTTACAGTTTCTTGATTCCCAGTAATCATATTTTTAATATTTATAGTCTTATTTGTCTCTTCTTCCTCACCTAAAAGTATAACTTTTGGTATTTCTAGCTTATTAGCATAATTAAGTTTTTTCTTTAACTTATCATCTTCAAAATATATTTCTACAGCTTTTCCAGCTAAAGTTAATTTTTTATATACTTCGCCGCAATATTTTAATGTATCACCAATTGGAATAATTAAATACTCAACTTTTGATGGAAGTCGATAAGTTTCAACAAATCCTATTTCTTTTAAGACGAAGAATAATCTAGTTAAGCCAATTGAAATTCCAACTCCAGGTAAAATGTTGCTAGTGTAGTTTTCTGCTAAGTTATCGTATCTACCACCAGAGCAAATTGAACCATATTCTTCGTTACCAATCAGTAAAGTCTCGAATACTGTTCCTGTATAATAATCTAATCCTCTTATAATTCTTAAATTTATTATATATTCACTATCATCAACACCAAGGATTTCTAGTGTAATAGAAACTTCTTTGAGTTCACTTAATCCTAAAGCAAATTTTTCATCTTGTATATTTAATGATTCTAATTCTTCTAAAACATTCTCTTTAGATCCATTTATATTTATAACTTTATTTATTATTTCTGCACTTTCTTTATTAACTATCTTATCTAGTTCTTCTTTAAATATTTTTTCACCAATTTTATCGTATTTATCGATTAATATCATAACATCAATAGAATTTTCTATATTTAGAGAATTTAATAAAGCAGATAGTATTTTTCTATTGCTTATTTGGAACTTATAGTCTTTTAATCCTATTGATTTGAAAGCCTTTGAAGCTAAACTTATAACTAGAGCATCATTTTTAACACTTAGTTTCTCTTTTCCTATAATATCAACATCACATTGATAAAACTCTCTATATCTTCCTCTTTGATTTCTTTCACCTCTATAAACTTTACCTATTTGATATCTTTTAAATGGAAAAGTTAAATCATTGAAGTATTGAGATGTATATCTAGCAAAAGGAACTGTTAAATCAAATCTTAATGCCAAATTATTAGTTCCTTTTTGAAATTCATAAACTTGCTTTTCTGTTTCTCCAGCACTTTTAGCAAGTAAAACTTCAGCTTTTTCTATAATTGGAGTATCTATAGGAAGACACCCGTTTTCTTCATATACTTTTGTAATTTTTTCTACTATATCATTAAATTTTCTTTGTTCTATAGGTAATAACTCCATAAATCCTGGCAAGATACTTGGTTTAATTTTATAGTTACTCATTTTCATTTCTCCCTTATATTAGTATACTAGTTTTATTATTTACTATTTAATCCTAATAATAAATAGTAGTAATACTATGATTAATTTAAATTTGTATTTCCCTCTAAATTGAAAAGCCATGTAGGCTAATATCCCACATGGCTTACTAAAAATATGATTGCACTTACATATCATAGCCTAGAGACACAAGCCCACTTAAAATAGACTTGCACTCTTTTTATAAGAACAAGTCTCTCTAGCAATGATGACGTATAAATTTGTATAAATTATTTTGTGCTCTCATAGTTATTCCTCCTAAAGTTATTAAATTAATTATAAGCTAATTAATTTCTTTCTTCAATAAAATTATAAAGTTATAAATTTTATTGAAGAAAGAAATGTTAATGTGATTTATATATATTGAAAATTACATAGTCATCTTTCATGATAATATAACGTTTTATATTCCTTAGGTGTTATTCCAACAAATTTTTTAAATGTCTTTGAAAAATGACTTTGGTCAATAAAGCCTAAAGGTGAATAAATATCTACGAGAGATTTTTTACCAGATATAATTAACTTTTTAGATTCTTCAATTCTTTCTTTTTGCATGTAATCACTAATAGATACTCCAACTTCTTTTTTAAATAAATGTGAGAGATAACATGGATTCATAGATGTATAGTCTGCTAATTGAGTAAGTGATATTTTCTCATATAAATGTTCAAAAATATACTTCTGACATTTAAGTATAGCAGAAGAGTAGTTATACATTTTAACTTTGTTTAAATGCTCTGTATAATCTAAAATCATTTTTAAAAATAAATCATTTATATCTTTTATAGTATTAGTATCTTCCACAGCTTCAAAATAAAAATCAGCAAGGGTTAATGATACTTCCCAAACAAGTCCACTTTCTATAGCTGCACGAGATACTATTGATGTATAACTAATAAAAATATTCTTTAGATTTCTTAAAGGGTTTTTAGAGTTTATTCCCATATCACCGTCAAATGTATTGTCTCTAAAAAACTTTATTACTTCTTCTAAATTTCCTTCAGTTATATATTTTAATAATTCTTTTTCAAATTCTTTAGAATGGTGCAATCTACTATTTCTTCTTTTCTTTGAGCTAGAAATATAAAAAGCTTTGCTATCCTTTAAGCTAATATCAATAAGCATTTCATCTACATTTACTACATTAGTCAAATTTAATTTATCATGATAAATAGAATGATAAAGAAGTAATCCTGCATCTATAAAGCTATTAAAATCCATTATAACAATATTATTATAGTAATTAATTAAGCTTTCTCTGTATTTCATTAAGATATCAAACTTTTTCATAATAGAATTAATGGATTTTTTATCAATTTCAGAAGGAATAGTTGGTCCCATTAAAAGAGTTCCACTAATATTATCACTAGTATTTACTTTAATAATAAAATAATTTTCATAATACATTGTTGATTTAATGTTTATAGGAGTATTTTCATCGTTAATAGTTAAAAAATCACTTAAGAATTGCTTATTATTGTTATATAAAGGGTTAGTGCTATATTTATAAGAATATTTAAATAGAATTGCATCATTTGAATTAAAAAAGAATATTTGTATTTTTAACATTCCAAAAGTTTTTTTACAGACATATTTAATATCATCTAAAGACAAAAAACTACTTTTATTAGAAAACACTTACACCACTCCTAAAAGAAGAATAATCAAGATTTAATAACGTAAATATTATATCATACATAATATTCACAAAGTAAAATAATTTTGATATATTATGTAAAACTGATACAAAATTCCAATAATAATACAATAATAAATTTATAAAAGTATTTAATATTAAAGTATCATCAAATGAAAGGAATGATTAATTTATGGGGAAAAAAGTTGCTCTTATAACAGGCTCATCAAGGGGAATAGGTGCAGCATGTGCTAAGGAATTTGCAGCAGCAGGATATAATGTTATTATTCACTGTAATAGCAATGTAGAACGTGCTAAAGAGGTTGCTGATGCTTGCATAGCATTGGGATCTGAAGTTTTAATATGTCAAGCAGATGTATCTAAATATGATGAATGTGAAAGAATGGTTCAAGAGTCAATAAGTAAATTTGGATTTATTGATGTGCTTGTTAACAATGCAGGAATTGAATTTAATGGTTCAATTATGGATACTTCAATAGAAAAATTTGACCAAGTTATGAAAACTAATGCGTATGGACCTTTTTATATGTCAAAATTAGTAGTTCCATATATGATAGAAGAAAAATCAGGTAGTCTTATTTTTATATCCTCTACAAGTGCTTCAATCGGTGCAATGGGAAGTTCAGCATATGCTTCTTCAAAATCAGCTCTTCTTGGATTAACAAAGACTCTTGCAAGAGATCTAGCTCCTATAGGTATTAATGTAAATGCTATTTCTCCTGGAGCTATAGAAACAGATATGGTATCAGTTCTTCCAGAAGAATTAAAGAATTGGATAAAGGGTAGTGTATATGCAGCAAGACTTGGAAAGCCAGAAGAAATTGGTGCAACAGCTGTATTTTTAGCATCAGAAAAAGCAAATTATTTAACTGGACAAAATATAACAGTTGATGGTATTTTCCGCACATGATTGTAGTATAATTAACAAACTATATATTCTTTAAAGTTAAATCAAGAACATATTAAGGAATAAGATTATATTAACTAGTTTTAATTAAAATGATAAAAGTCTTTAAATTGCTTATTTAAGTAATTTAAAGACTTTATATATATATATTAACAAATAATTTTAAATCCATTGATATATCCTTAAAGAATTTACAAACTTATTAAAGATAAATTCTATTCATAAAATATTAAAGCTTGAAGTCATTATTAATGAGTATTAAAATTAGTTTGTTATAGAAATATAAATACATATGATGTGAGGTTAAAAATGAAAATACGAAAGCCAGATTACTTTGATGAATTTGAATGTATAGCTTCTGAATGTGAAGATACTTGTTGTGCTGGATGGGGAATAGTTATAGATGAAGAAAGTCATAAAAAGTATTTGTCTGTGGATGGTACATTTGGAGATGAATTAAGAAGCAAGATAATTAATGAAGATGAAGAAAATGTTTTTGTCTTAAATGGAGATAGATGTTCTTTTTTAAACGAAAATAATTTATGTGATATATATAATAATTTAGGAGCAGAAAGTCTTTGTTATACATGTAAGCAATATCCTCGTTACTTAGAGGAGTTTGGAAATACTCGTGAAATTGGTATATCCTTATCATGTCCTGAAGCTGCAAGAATAATACTAAGAAAATCTAATAAGGTAGAATTTGAATTAAGTGAAATTGATGAAGAAATCACTAGCTACAATGATATTAATCCAATGCTATATATTAATCTTATGCAATGTAGAAAAATAGTTTTTGATATCATGCAAAATAGAGAAATAGATTTAAAAATAAGATGTGCTTTAGTTCTTATTTTTATTAATGAAGTACAAGAAAAAATAGATTCTAATGATATTCAATCAATTAAGTCAGTTAAAGACAAGTATTTAGATAAGAGTTTTATTGAATCAACTATTAATGATATTAAAGAATATAAGGGAAAAACAACTGAAAAATATCTTAATATAAAAGAAGTTATAAAAGTATTTAGAGATTTAAAACATATTAAGCCTAATGATATTTTAGGTTTAGAAGATGCTTTAAGATATTTTTGGCAAAGTAAAGAAGATAAAGATATTTATCTAGATATCAACGAAAAGTTTAATGAATACTACAAAGAAAAAAACTATGAATTTGAACAAATTTTAGTTTACTTTGTATTTAGATACTTTATGAAGGCTGTTTTTGACTATGATGCTTTAGCTAAGGTAAAAATAGCATTAATAAGCTATATAATGATAAAAGAACTATGTGTAGTTAGATATTTAGAAAATAAAGAATTTACAAATGCAGATATGGTAGACATAGCTCATACATATTCTAAAGATGTAGAACACTTAGAAGAAAATATTGAAACCTTAGAAGAATTATTTGAAACTAATGATGTATTTAGCATTGAAGAATTATTAGTTATTCTATTAAACTAAGGGAACTACACAAGATGAAAACTAGAAATTAAATTATAATAAGCTCTTTAGATCATTATATATAAAATTACCTTATCAATTTAAAATTTGATAGGGTAATTTTCCTTTTTAAGTTATTACTTTTTATTGTAGCAACTTTATAGTATAATAGTCATAAAACCTTATGTTTACAAGGTTTGTACTTAAATTTAGGGATGTGAGGTAATAAGAATATGCTAACTCCAATGATGAGACAGTATTTTGAAATAAAAGAAAATTATAAAGATTGTATTTTGTTTTTTAGATTAGGTGACTTTTATGAAATGTTCTTTGATGATGCTAAAATAGCTTCTAGAGAATTAGAACTTGTTTTAACAGGAAGAGATTGTGGTCTTGAGGAAAGAGCTCCAATGTGTGGGATTCCATTTCATGCAGCTTCATCTTACATAGCAAGACTTGTTAATAAAGGATATAAAGTAGCAATTGGAGAACAAGTTGAAGATGTTTCAGCTTCTAAAGGTATTGTTAAAAGAGATGTTATTAAGGTTATAACTCCTGGTACATATATAGAAAACACTGAAGATAGTGAATATAAAAATACATATTTAATGTGTATAGTTGAAGATAATGGCTATTACGGGTTAGCCTCTTCTGATATATCTACTGGAGAATTTAAAGTAACTAGTTTTACAGCAATAAAGGCAAGTTTATTAGACGAGATAACTAAGATATCTCCAAAAGAAATAATTGTAGATATTAATATAAGTGATGAATTATTATCAGAAATTACTTCTATTTCTTCAGCATTAATTACTAAGAGAGATTTAAGTAAGAGTATTTGCACTGAAGAAGAGCTTCTAGAACAATTTTCTGAAGTGTGTACAGCTAACTTAAATGATTTATCTAAGACTGTATCTAAAGCCTTACTAAAATATATATATGATACTCAAAAGATGACTTTAACTAATATAAATCTTTTAGAGTATTATGACATAATTAATTATATGACTATAGATGGTAACTCAAGAAGAAATTTAGAGCTTACTGAAAACCTAAAAGAAAAATCTAAAAAAGGTAGCTTAATTTGGGTTTTAGATAAGACTGCTACTTCTATGGGAGGAAGAGCAATTAGAAAGTGGATTGAAGAGCCTCTTATAATAAAATCTGAAATTCAAAAAAGATTAGAAGGTGTAGAAGAACTATATAATAATGCTTACTTCAATGAAGATTTAAGAAGTTTACTTAAGGAAATTTATGATATAGAAAGAATTGTAGGTAAAATTTCTAATAAAAATGCTAATGCGAAGGATTTAATATCACTTAAGTGCTCCTTAGAAAAGCTACCAGGTATAAAGAGTCATTTATCAGAAGCAACTTCTAACTTATTAAAAGAATGGTATAAAGACTTAGATGAACTTACTGATATTAAAGAACTTTTATCTAATGCAATTTTAGATGATCCATCTATTGCTTTAAAGGAAGGTAACATAATTAAGGACGGCTACAATGAAGAGGTAGATAGTTTAAGAACAGCTAAACTTCATGGTAAGGAATGGATTGCAGCTTTAGAAAATAGAGAAAGAGATTTTACAGGAATTAGATCATTAAAGGTTGGATACAACAAGGTATTTGGCTACTATATAGAAATATCAAAGGCTAATTATAGCTCAATTCCTGAAGGTAGATATATAAGAAAGCAAACACTAGCAAATGCTGAAAGGTTTATAACTCAAGAATTAAAAGAAATGGAAGATAAAATCTTAGGTGCAGAAGAAAAGTTAGTAGCTTTAGAATATGACTTATTTATAGAAGTAAGAGAAGCAATAGAAAAGGAAATTGCAAGACTTAAACAAAGTGCTAGAATTATTGGTAACTTAGATGCTTTATCAACATTATCTTTAATAGCTGTAGAAAATGATTATGTTAAACCTAGCATAAATGAAGATGGAGTCATAGAAATAAATGAAGGAAGACATCCAGTTGTAGAAAAAGTTATTGGGAAAGGTGAATTTGTTTCTAATGATACTACATTAAATTCAAATGATAATAGACTTTTGCTTATCACTGGTCCTAATATGGCAGGTAAATCTACATATATGAGACAAGTGGCACTTATAACTCTTATGGCTCAAATAGGATCCTTTGTTCCAGCTAAATCTGCTAATATTTCTATATGTGATAAGATATTTACAAGAATAGGTGCTTCTGATGATTTAGCAGGGGGAAAATCTACCTTTATGGTTGAGATGTGGGAAGTATCTAACATCTTAAAGAATGCTACATCTAAAAGCTTAGTTTTATTAGATGAAGTTGGAAGAGGAACATCAACATATGATGGACTTAGTATAGCTTGGTCTGTAATAGAATATATATCAAAAAATAATAACCTTAAGTGTAAAACACTTTTTGCTACCCATTATCATGAATTAACTAAACTAGAAGGTGTAATAGAAGGTGTTAAGAACTATTCTGTTGCTGTAAGTGAAATAGATGATAATATAATCTTCTTAAGAAAGATAGTAGAAGGTGGAGCAGATCAATCTTATGGTATAGAAGTTGCAAAGCTTGCTGGATTACCAACTCAAGTTATTGATAGAGCTAAGGAAATATTATCTTCATTAGAGAATGCTTCAGGAAGTAATTCATTAGATGTTACTTCAATTAAAGAAGTTGCAACTGATAAGTTTGAGAAAAATGAAGTAAATAAAGCTACTAACATTAAAGAAGTTGTAGAAGTTTCAGTTACAGATTCAGATTTAGATTTAGACAATAACTCATTAGATAGTGCTAAAGAAGAATCTAATGAAAGTTATATAGAAATAGAAAGTGAACCTATAAATAATACATTATTAGAAGATACTAATATAAAGAAAGACTCTAAAAAGAAAAAGAATTCTAAAGATGAAATTAACGATTATCAAATAGATTTTACAATGATAGAAAAAGAAAATTTAATTAATTCACTTGCTGATATAGATGTTATGGCATTAACTCCTATGGATGCAATGAATACATTATACAAGTTAATACTTGAAGCTAAGAGGGTTAAGTAATTAATTTGATAAGGTAATTAATAGGGTACGTAATTGAGGTGATTATATGAAAAGAATAAATCTATTAGATGAACATACCTCTAATAAAATAGCAGCTGGAGAAGTGGTTGAACGCCCTTCTTCAGTTGTGAAAGAATTAGTAGAAAATTCAATAGATGCAGAAGCAAAAAATATCACCATCGAAATAGAAGAAGGTGGTATTTCTTTAATAAGAATTATAGATGATGGTAATGGAATACACAAAGATGATATTAAAAAGGCTTTTATGCCTCATGCAACATCTAAGATCCAAAATGTAGAGGATATATATTCTATTATGACATTAGGCTTTAGAGGAGAAGCATTGGCATCTATAGCATCTATAGCAAAGGTATTATTAAGAAGTAAAATAGATGGAGAAGACTTTGGTTCTGAAATTTCAATAGAAGGTGGAGAAATACTTTCAAAATCTGAAACAGGAACTAATAAAGGAACAATAATAGAAGTTAGAGATTTATTTTACAATGTCCCTGCTAGAAGAAAGTTTTTAAAATCTACTTCAAGAGAAGGTGCATTAATAAGTGATATAGTTTCAAGGATAGCCTTATCTAATCCAGATGTATCTATAAAGTTCTATAATAACGGTAAGAAGGTATTACATACTTATGGTACTGGAAACCTTAAAGATGTTATTAGAACTGTATATGGAAAATCTATAAGTGAAAACTTAATATACTTTGAAAGTGCAGAAGATGCAATTCATTTATATGGATATATAGGTAAAGAAGAAATAGCTAGAGGATCTAGAAATAATCAAAGTATCTTTGTTAATGGTAGATATATAAAGAATAAAACTATAGTAGCAGCTATAGAAAATGCTTTTAAGTCCTTTGCTACAGTAAATAAATTTCCTTTCTTTGTTTTATTCCTTGAAGTGTATCCAGAGTTTGTAGATGTTAATATACATCCAACAAAGGCTGAAATTAAGTTTAAGGAAGATAGAGGGATATTTAAAAAGGTATTTGATGCAGTTCATAAGGCATTTAAAAATGAAGTTTTTAATGACTTCTATATTCCTGAAGAAGAACAAGAACAAAAAGATGAAGTGCCAGCAGAAGTAGTTGAGGAAATATCTTTTAATATAAATGTTAATGATACTTATTCAAATAACTTGCCTTTATCTCAATATGATGATAGTAATAATAAAAACAATGAAAAAGAAATAAATAATATGCCAGGAGTTTCTTATGAAGATTTAAGAAGAGAAGAGGAACTTTATAATAATCTTAAAAACTTAAAAGAACTTGGGAAATTAGATATTAAATCACGTAATAATGACAGTACAGATTATAGTAATGTCTCTGAATATACGCCTATAAATTATGATTCAAATGCTATAGCATGTGAAGATAAGAAAGAAACTTATAACAATACAATAAATAAGGATATAACAACTAACTATGATACAGTAAATAATAGAGATGTAATAAGTAGCAAAGAAAACTTAAATAATATAGAAAATAGAAGTGCAAAGTTTCCTAATTTAAGAATAATAGGACAGTTTAATAAGACTTATATACTAGCTGAGTATGATGAAGTCTTATATATGATAGATCAGCATGCGGCTCATGAAAAGATTCTTTTTGAAAAGTACTTAAAGAATATAGAAGAGGGGGATATAGTAGTACAGCAACTACTAGTACCTACTTTAATAGATTTAACTACAGATGATTTTTGTTATTATGAAGAAAATTCACAAGTGTTTACTATTGCAGGATTCACTATTGAAAATTTTGGTGGAAATACTATAGCAATAAAAGAAGTACCTTATTTCTTAGGTAAGCTAGATCCAAGAAATTTATTTATTAATATATTAGATAACATAAAATCATTAGGTAGCGGAAAGACAACAGAAGTAAAGTACAATAGAATTGCAACACTTGCATGTAAAGCTGCTGTTAAGGCTAATGATTATTTAAATCAAATGGAAATGGAAAAACTAATAAATGATTTAAGATATATAGATGATCCATTCCATTGTCCTCATGGTAGACCTGTAATTATTAAATTTACAAACTATGAGTTAGATAAAAAATTTAGGAGAATTGTATAAAGGGAGAAATAATGAAAGAAAAAGTTTTAGTTATAGCAGGTCCAACAGCAGTTGGTAAAACAGATTTATCTATAAAATTAGCAAAAGAATTAAATGGAGAAATAGTTTCTACAGATTCAATGCAAATATACAAATACATGGATATAGGATCTGCTAAAATTACTAAAGAAGAAATGCGTGGCGTTACACATCATATGATAGATGTAATAGATCCTAGTATTCCATTTTCTGTAGCTGACTATAAGGAAATGGCACAAAAATGTATAGAAGATATTATATCTAGAGGGAAGCTTCCAATATTAACTGGTGGTACAGGTTTATATATAAATGCATTAACCTGCAATATGAACTTTACAGAAGCAGAAAATGATTTAGATTATAGAAATGAATTAGAAGAGCTTGCAGAAAAACATGGTAATGAATATATCCATAATATGCTTAAAGAAATTGATCCTATAAGTTATAAGGAAATTCATTATAATAATAGAAAAAGAGTAATTAGAGCTTTAGAAGTGTATAAGTTAACTAAAAAGCCTTTTAGTTCATTTAATGCAGGAGACGAGTTTTATAATGGACCATATGATGTTAGTTACTATGTACTTAACATGAATAGAGAAAAGCTATATGATAGGATAAACTTAAGAGTAGATATCATGATGGATAGAGGGTTACTTGATGAATGTATAAAATTAAGAGAAATGGGGTATAATTCATCTGTACAGTCAATGCAGGGGATAGGATATAAAGAGATTTTTTATTATTTAGAAGGTAAAATATCCCTAGATGAAGCTGTAGAAATGATTAAACAGGGTTCAAGAAATTATGCTAAAAGACAATTAACTTGGTTTAGAAGAGACCCAAGAGCTATTTTTTTGGATAAAGATTTATTTAGTGAAGAAGAGATATTTAAAAGAATAGTTGGTGAATTACTACCATAAATTGTATAATAGAATTGTAAGAATTATGCGGAGGTGAATATGGTGAATAAACAACCAAACAACTTACAAGATATATTTTTAAATGGAGCAAGAAAAAATAAAATTTCCGTTATTGTATACTTAACTAATGGATTTCAACTAAAAGGGTATGTAAAAGGATTTGACAGTTTTACAGTAGTTCTTGATAGCGATGGTAAGCAAATGTTAGTTTATAAACACGCAATAACAACTATAACACCAGCAAAACCAATTTTATTTAATAATGATGAAGAGTAGGCTTAATTAGCCTACTTTTTATTTATATAATGACTGTACTTAAATTGTATTTTATTTTTATCTTGAATTAAGAAAACTTTATTTACTTATATTTAACCTTATAATTTACTTTTAGCTAATCTTAAACCTTTGTCTTTATTGCAACATATATACTATGAAATTATGCTAAAATATGATAATATTTTATTTATGTTATATAATAGCTTATTTAATTACTTAGAAGGGAGAAATTACATATTATTAAATGATATGTAATAATAAGGTTATGCTAAGAGAAACAGAAGAATTAATGATGAAAAACTTCAATTTTAAGCCTCAAACATTTGAGCTATATAAGAAAGCTTTAAAAGATGTAGAAGAGGTTTTTGAATCTTATGATGAAATAAGAGAATATAATCAACTGAAAGTATTAAAGGCTTTCCAAGATGAGAGGATAAGTGAATCTCATTTTACTAATTCATCTGGTTATGGATATGATGATATAGGTAGAGATTCATTAGATAAAGTTTATGCTAGAATATTTAATACTGAAAGTGCTTTAGTTAGACCTCATTTTGTTAATGGTACACATGCAATAGGTTGTGCTTTAATGGGTAATTTAAGAACAGGAGATACAATGGTATGTATTTCAGGAGCACCTTATGATACATTACATAACATAATAGGAATAAGTGGAAAAGAAAATATAGGTTCACTAAGGGAATATGGAGTTAATTACAAGCAAGTTGACCTAAAAGATGGTAAATTTGATTTAGATAAAATAAAAGAAACTTTAGAATCAGATAAAACTATAAAGCTTGTACATATTCAAAGAAGTACAGGTTACGGATGGAGAAATTCATTCTTAGTTAAAGAGCTTGGTGAAGTAATAAAGTTTGTAAAAAGCATAAGAGAAGATGTAGTTGTTTTTGTTGATAACTGCTATGGCGAATTTATTGATGTTATAGAGCCTACAGACGTTGGAGCTGATTTGATTGCAGGTTCTCTTATAAAGAATATAGGTGGTGGGATTGCACCAACTGGTGGATATATAGCTGGTAAAAAGGAATGTGTAGAGCAAGCAAGCTTTAGATTAACAACTCCAGGAATCGGAGGAGAGTGTGGCTCAACATTTGGCGTTATGAGACAATTATATCAAGGATTATTTTTAGCTCCACATATAGCTATGGAAGCTGTAAAGGGTGCAGTATTTTGTTCAAGAATAATGGAACTTGCAGGCTTTGATGTTCTTCCTAAATATAATGAAAAAAGAAGTGATATTATTCAAGCTATTAAGTTTGGTGATAAAGAAAAGCTTATACAATTCTGTAAGGGGATTCAAAAAGGTTCTCCAATAGACTCATTTGTTGAATGTGAACCTTGGGCTATGCCTGGATATAATGATGAAGTTATAATGGCTGCTGGAGCATTTATTCAAGGATCTTCAATTGAATTATCAGCTGATGCACCAATTAGAGAGCCTTACATAGCTTATTTACAAGGTGGTCTTACTTTTGATCATGCTAAGATAGGTATATTAATTTCATTAAATAATATAATTGAATAATCTAAAATTGCTTTATATTTAACAAAAACACTAGCTATGCAATTAGCTAGTGTTTTTGTTATTCATCAGCATTATCAACGTTAAGAATCATTTCTTTAATATAATCAGGATTTTCATTTTTTTCAATCAACTCATCTTCAATCTTGTTTTTATCTATATTTTCTAATAACTGACAACAAAATTCATCTTTGCATTCTACAGCATCATCTTTCTCTAAATCAATTGAAGTTTCGCTTGGTCCTATATTTGAATTAATATATTCGTAAGGAGTAATTATTAAACTTTCTCCAACAGATTCATCTCTAATTAAAACTATTAAAAATACTAAGTCTGGCATAGAAATTATTGCTGAAGCTGAAGCAATAGCATACAAATACATATTAAATTCTAATATATAACTAATTATAGTTGGTGCTAAAGCTAATATTATAAAAGGAACTATTGATGCTATCAACACTCTATCTTTAGATATAGCCTTCTTAGAAGATATTGATATACTCATATTATACGGATTTAAATTTAAATTGATTATATCTTTTTTAAAAGCATTGGGTAATAAGGATGCCTTTATAAGTGCATAAGGAAATTCCATTAAGAAATATAAAACAATGAGTATAAGTAAAAATTTGATTCCAACTTTAATAAAATCATCACCACTAAAAAATAAGCTATATCCAAGCCCAAAGGCATAAACAGATGCTACAATGACTTTAATAAGTAATATTAGGGTAGAAAAGTCCTTTTTTATAATATGACCTTTATTATGTTCATCTATGGAGTCATTATTTTTATTATTACCACTTTTTAAAATAGAAATTTTCAAAGTCTGCACCTCCTTGATTTGTAGTAAAAAATAAGATTCATACAATATTGTATGAATCTTATTTTCTAATATGCTCTAAACAAACCAACTAATTTACCTAAAATAATGCAGTCTTCAACAATAATAGGAGATAGTGCATCATTTTCTGGTTGAAGTCTTATATGATCTTTTTCTTTAAAAAATCTTTTTATAGTGGCATCATTTTCAATTAGTGCTACAACTATGTCTCCATTTTTAGCTGTTGGAGCTTTTTCTATAATGGCATAATCTCCATCATGTATTCCTGCATTAATCATACTATTACCTGTTACTTTTAACATAAATAATTCCTCATTATGTTTTATGTAATCCATAGGAATAGGGAATGTGTCTTCTATATTTTCCGTTGCTAAAATAGGTGTTCCTGCTGTAACTCTTCCAACTAAAGGTATATTCAACATTTCCTTCTTTGAATTTGATGTTTCCATGATTTCTAACGCTCTAGGTTTAGTTGGATCTCTTCTTATTAATCCTTTTTTCTCTAATCTTTTTAAATGACCATGAACAGTCGATGTAGATCTTAAATTAACAGCATCACAGATTTCTCTTACTGAAGGCGGATAACCTTTGTTTTCTGTATATATCTTTAAGAACTCATAAATTTCTAATTGTTTATCTTTTACTTCGTTCATTATAACACCTCTCTTTATTTCTATTATTATAGCATAAAAGTATGATAATATCAAACTTATGTTCTCAAAACGAACGTTCTTAAAACTTATGTTCTTATAGCAATTTATAAAATCACTAATGAAATTTAGTAGGATAATTTGATCTATTCCAATTAAATAAATAGTAGAAATTAAAGCATAAAGTATTTATTTTTTATATAATTTGATTATTTAATATTTATTTGGTATAATTAAGTTTAGTTTAACTTTAAACAAAGGTGGTGTATTTATGGATTTCAAGAAATTCACAGAAGACGATTATTGTGACATATATCCTAATAGGATTTGTGATAACTGTGGCGACTGTTTAGAAGAAGAAGGTATAGATGTAAGAGCTATAAAAATTGAAGATATAGCTAAAACAGTTGAAGAAAATGAATTTTTAGAAAATGAATATAAAAAGATGTTAGAAGCTTTAAAAGAAGAAAAGCTATCAACTGAAGAATTTGATGAAGTAGGAGAGTATACTTTAGAAAATGAATCAAGTGATTATGTTGATGCTTTTGATCATATTGAATACATAGATGATTTAGATATATTAGGTGATGATTCACTAGAAGAAGCTACAGAAGAAATCTTCCCTGGAGTTAGAAAGTTAAAAGGGAAGTACTAATTAAATAAAAAAGGTTAAGATGTTTTTTCTCTTAACCTTTTTTATTTATACATTTTATTTTTTATACATTTTATTTTTTAAACATTTTACAATTTTGATAATGGATTTGAATTTACAGCATCTCTTAAAATCTCTTCATCAACGTGAGTGTATATTTGTGTAGTTGATATATTTTCATGACCTAATATACTTTGCAAACTTCTTATATCAACATTACCATGCTTGTACATCAAAGTAGCAGCAGTATGCCTCAATTTATGTGGCGTATATTTTGCATTACTTAATCCTGAATTAAATATATGCTTCTTTACTAACAATTCAACCGTTCTTTTATTAATAGGTTTAAAACGGGAGGAGAGTAGTAAATATTCTTTATCTTCAGGTGTGCATTTTGAAGTATCTCTAACAGATAGATAATTATCAATAGCTTTTAAGCAAGCTTCATTTAAATAAACCGTTCTTTCTTTATCTCCCTTACCGATTATAGTTAAAGTATCACCTTTAATTTTATCTAATTTAATACTGCAAAGTTCTGATAAACGCATTCCACAATTTAAAAACAAAGTTAAAATACAATAATCCCTATAATAATTCTTATTATCTTTATCTAAAGAGCTTAATAAATTAACACTTTCATCTAAAGTTAAATAAACTGGATGCCTTTTATTTATCTTTGGTGATTCTAATTCAAGAGTAGGATTATCATCAATAATTTTTGCTTTTCCATTAAGAAACTTAAAATAAGATTTAAGTGAAGCAACTTTTCTTGCTCTTGCATAATTTCCATTATCTCTTTGTTTTTCTGCAAATGATAGGAAAGCATAAAGATCTGTTAATTTAATTTTTCTAACAAATGAATTATCAATATCTCTAATATCTATTTCAGAAAACTCCAAAGAATCATCAGTAACAAGTCCTTTGTATACTTTTAAAAATTTAAAGAATAAAGTTAAATCTAATTCATAACCTTTAATAGTATTCGGAGATTTCCCCTTAATTGTTTCTAAGTAATTTAAAAAATCAGTAACCGATTCTGGCAAATTTTTAATTTGAACTTGTTCAATACCATATTTATTTCTGATTGGATTTGTATTTGAATTTAAATTTTCAACAGAATTCAATTCTAAATCCACCTTAGAATTTTTCTTAGTAATTTTTTGAGCTTTTTTAATAGTACGATTTATTCCAAGTTCTTTAAGCCAAATTTGAACATTTCTAATTCCTGTATCATAAATTTGTGCAATTTGAGAAGTTGATAACTTATTTATTTCAGCAAGTTTAAATAGATCTTCAATTATAAATTCATATCCTCGCTGAACACCTAAATCATGATAATTACTATAAACTGCATCAAGTTTTTTCTTATCCTTATTAGATAATTCGATATTTAAAAGTCTTTTTACGTCGTCAGTATAAGAAAAATCTTTATATTTGTATGTTTTCGTTCGTCCTGTAGACATTTTTTCACCCCCGAAATCTCTCTAAAGCCTTGATTTTATTATATCACAGAGATTTTCGCATTACAATAGTACGAAATATAATAAATGTATATTTAGCGAAATAAAATTTAAGGTTTTTTATAATAATTTGGTATATTTTGGTGATTTATACTCTTCATTTTCTATATTAATTAGTATTAATTTGATTATAAACATCTTTATTTATAAAACCTTATTATTTTCAAATGTAACAAATTTTATAATTTAAATTGTCTTTATATCATATAAATATATAAATTTAAGAGCTTTTGAAATTTATTTTTTATACAGCTTAATTTATATAGATTCATAATTAATATATAGATTCATAATTAATATAAATTTGTTATTTCTATAATTATATTATTTTTTAGTTTTATTACTTTTATAGCTTAATTCATTAAAGGTATTTCAAAATAATCTTATTTATAATGATTTATATAATTATATTCATATTATATATAACATATGCTTTTAAATTTCAATTTCTTAAATCAATCATAAAATTCTACTTTACATAATAAACATATTAAACATTATGTAAAGTTATATTTCATTAAACAATGCTTAGCATTGTTTAATTTAAATAATTAAATCTTTATATTCAATATTATTAAATTTATCTATAATAATATTACCATTACTTATCTCTTTGCTTTCAAGTAAATACTTCCATATAGAATTGTTATATCCATTAATAATCGTAATACTATCTTTATATTTTATCGAAAACTTTGGAGATAAATTATTTAAATTCCAAAACTTTATTCTAGGAATTTTAAATCCCGAATTTCCCCACTTTTCATTCATCTCATCAATATCTATAAAGTCAATAGCTTCAGATTTATTATATATAAACATTATAGATTTGGGAATTGCTTCAGATTTTAAATTCTTTTTTATACTAGTAAATAATAATAAGTCTAACGCAGAATTTAAATCGATATTATAATTGACTTTGTTTTTAGAAATTATTTGGATATCTTCTATATAATTCGATCCTGTTAATTTATTAAATTTAGAATTCTTCTTAAAGGACATATAATAGTTTTTGAAGCTGTTTGAATTCATTTTATTATATAAAAGGATTGTTGCAATTAATACATCAAAGTATTTATTTTGATCTTTTGTAAACTCTCCTTCAATTCCATTAACTATCAAAGTATCTTCAAAAGAATTTAAATTCCTTATATTTATATCTATTAAATATTCTAAATTCTTAATATACATATCTTCTATACTGTTTATATTATAATTATTCAAATCATTTCTAATAATTGAAATCATCTTCTCAATGGATTCAAATATAAAGGTATTTTTATTATTTTCCATTTTAAACTTCTCATAATTCACTCTATCATTTCTTAAAAATGCTTTTTTATACTTCTTTATATTTAGTTTTGTAAGATTCTTATAATTTATTTTAGAATACTCTCTCCTACTTATATTAGTTTCTACTATATCTATCTTTTTTCTTAAACTAGATAACAACCGTCTATATTCCTTAGGCGAATACCCAAGCAATCTTCTTGTTTTATTACCAAGCTTTTTAGATTCTTTAGAAGAAGTATTTTCTGACTTTAACCATTTAGCTAATGTAGATGGTTTATTAGAGTTAAGATCTATTTGTAATTGATTCTTAAATAAATCTATAACATCATCTTCAAGCTTCGTATCAAATAAAGAATATAAATCATCCCATCTACCATACTTAGGAATTAGAGATAAGTTATCTTTTATATACTTTGGGTGTTCGTTTGCTAGATATCTTAAAATAACCCTAAATATTCTTCTCTCCCCTAATCCATTTATTTTATCTCTAATAAAGAATAATAACTTAATGCTGCAAGCAGTTCCTGAGTAAAAAATGCTTCTGAAATTTTCTATTATTTCTCCTTCAGAAGCATTTCTAAAATATGCTATATTATCTATAAACTCTTCTATTGCATTTATATTAACTATTTCTTCTTCTTCCATATCTATTTCAGAGACTTTATATAATTCTTCTCGTATTTTACTTAAAACACTAGACATCTTTTTCCTCCTAAAAATTAATACAAGACACGTTTATATAATGATTATATCATACATTGCATATGCATAATATTAATTAGCTGTTAGTGTCTTTTCAAGATACATATTTTATTATGCTGTTAGTATCTTTTCATTATTATAATATTGTAAACACTATAAATTTAGAACTAATTTTAATAAAAATACAACTTATATAAATTTGATATAATGTTTAATTCAAATTTCTAGATAAATAAAAAAAAGTGCTGTTATAGCACCTTTTATGACTCAATAATTTTATTTATCAAATTATTTACAATCAATTCCGATTTAGAGCTTCCTTTTTTATTGAAACATCTAACTTGCTTATAATCAATACCATTTAAATTTAAATCTATTATATCTATTCTCTCTCCTTCATATACAACTGGATCCTTTTTACCTTTTAAAAATATAGATACTTTCATAAAATTTCTCCTTATATCAAATAAATTAACTATTGTATGTGGAATAAAATTATACTAAATCTCGATAAAACAAAAAAATATAGTGTTAATCATATTTTAATACAATAACACTATATTTATAATATCACATTTATTCTTTATTTAAAAATATTAAATGGCTTACCTATTGGTAAAAATACCTTACCAAAATGCTTGTTTAGTACAGCTGCACCACTTCCATAGAATGAAAAAATTGCAATTCCAAGTTCTGAATACGCAGCTAAACTATGAGCAAAATGTGGTACAATTCCAAATGAATTTAACATTAATCCTATGAATAGAAAATCAATTAAAACAAAAATTATAAATAATACCTTATTAGTTTCCATTGCTCCAATAGTCATAAATAATGTAAATATTAAATATGCTAAAAAGGCAAATCCTAATTGTTTTGTATCAGCTGCAGATGCAAGCTTTTCTCCAAATACTCCATTTTGTATTAGCCATGTCATACCCATTGCATACCAAAAGAACGCGTATGCTCCAAAAGCTGTAGCTCCAAATGTATTGTTGTGTTTAAAATCATTTATAGACGCTAATAATTGAGCTGTAGCTCCTAAGAAGATAGCCCAAGGTAATACTAGAGATACCCCATCTGTAAGTCCTAGTTTTTGTGATGATGCAACTAATGTTATAACAGCTAGTCCAAATAATCCTAATGCTGATGGATCAGCAACTAAAATTTTTACTTCTTTTGTTCCTTCCATAATTTCCTCCTATTTTTATATAAATCAACCTTTAAAAGAGTATCAAATATTTATAGCATTGTCAATAAAGTTGTGTTATTAAATGTATTAATATTTAATTTTAGATATATTTACGTCTTCAACAAGATTTATAAAATTATACATTATTAATATATCATCAAATTTATTACTTTCAAAAAACTCATTAAAGCTACCAATAAAACTTCTTAAATCAACAACATATACTTCTTTATAATTATTAACTAGATATTGAATAAAAGAATTAGCAAATGAATCTTTCAACACTAATATTTTATTATTATTATAAATATCATTGTTTTGAATTATTGTTAATCCATTATTCCCCCTTAAAAAAGCTGAATATTTATCGCTACTGCTCCACCTTGAGTCATCATTTATATTATCAACAGGCACTCCATCTATAGATACACTTAAATTGGGTAAATCATAATAAGTTATTACATCACTTTCTGCGTTAAAGTTTTTACTTTTAGAAAAGTAAGTTCCATAAAAATTATCAACTTCATTCTTATTAAAATGACTCATATCAACTAAAGTTAAATTATTATTTTTAACAAATTCACTATATGCTAAATATGCTCCAAATGAGGTCCAATGGTGATCTGTTTTATAATATATATACTTATCTTTATTCTCCTTCAAGCTATCCATTATTGATATTATATTTATATTATTATAATTATTTAAATAATTATATATATCTTTTATATACGTTTCTTGATCTACTAACTCTACTCCATAAGGCAAATAATCCTTATATATAGTATATGAACTTGGAATAATCATAAAATTCACCTTATCTTTAGGTGTTTTGTTTATAAAAGATAAAAGGAATTCAATATTTTTAGTTAAACTTTTTTCATCTATTTTCTGATATTTTTCAAACAAAAAATTATTTTCCCCGTAAATTATATTATTATTTTCTATCTTACCTAATAGAAATTCACTTCTAGATTTTAAATCTATCCACTTATCCCTAAAAACAAATTGGTCATTAATGTATCTTTCATAATCTTTAGTAAATCTTCCTTTAAGAAAATCGTCAAAATAGAATACTGGCTTTTGAGCTAAGGATCTATTTTCAAAGTTGGAAAAGTCTTTATCTCTATTGAATATATCCAATATTGTAATAATTATAATTATCATTAAGACAAATATACTTATTGGATACTTTACTATCTTTTTAATCATACTCTCCTCCTACTAAAACCTAAAATACAAAAATGGATTGTAACTACTATCTACTAAATATGCTACAGACATTATAAAAAGCAATACAATAATTATTGATTTAATCACCTTATTCAGCTTACTATATATTTTTAGTACTATTGGAGTTGAAAAAATAATGCATAATATAATAACTATAAAATAGTTTCTAGTATAGTAAATCCAATCACTTCTAAAATCCATAGCAAACATCTTTTTTATATAAATACTTAAAGTTGTAATATCACTTATAGCAAATAAACACCATCCTATTATTAAAAAGAATATGGTATATAAATACGAGAAAATTACATATTTTTTTAGAACTTTTTCTAAAAATATTTTCTCTATATAAAGTAATACAAAGAAATATAATCCCCACAAAATAAATGTATATTCAGCACCATGCCAGAATCCAGTTAAAAACCAGACTATCAATAAATTAAAAAATACCCTTCTTTTGTTCACTCTATTTCCTCCTAAAGGAATATATACATATTCTTTAAACCAGGAACCTAAAGTTATATGCCACCTTCTCCAAAATTCAGTTATACTCCTAGATATGTATGGAAAATTAAAATTATTCGGGAAGTTGAACCCTATCATTTTTCCAAGGCCTATAGCCATTGATGAATATCCACTAAAGTCAAAATATATCTGAAATGAAAAAGATATTATACCAAGCCAAGCTAGAGGTGTTGATATATTAACTAATTCCTTACTAGATATTTCAGACCAAAGCATACCTATATTATTAGCTATTAATACCTTTTTTGATAATCCTATTATAAATTCCTCTAATCCTAACTCAAAATTACTCATAGTTATAGAACGATTTTTTATTTCTTTGTTTATATCACTATATTTTACTATTGGACCTGCTATTAGCTGTGGAAACAAAGAAACGAAAGCTCCAAAATCTATTAGATTTCTCTCAGCTTCAACCTTTCCTTTATACACATCAATAGTATAAGATAACGTCTGAAAGGTATAAAAACTTATTCCTAGTGGTAATGTTAAGTTAATTTTTCTTATTGAAGAATTAAACAATAAATTTATATTTTCTATAAAGAAATTTGAATATTTAAAACAAATTAAAATCCCTATATTAAATACTGTAGATATTAATAATAAAACTTTGCATTTACTTCTATTTTTAAAATTCTTTTGAATTAATAATGATATTGTATAATCAACAATAATTGATGAAACCATTATAGGAAAGTACTTAGGTTCTCCAAATGAATAAAAAAATAAACTAAATATAAGTATACAAAGATTCTTATATTTATATGGAGTTATATAATATACTCCTACAAATATAGGTAAAAATCTAAATATAAAAATTAGACTACTGAAAACCATACTAAATCCTTTCTAAAAAAGCTAGATAAGAAAATTTTCTCATCTAGCTTTTGATTTTAATCTTATTTAAAACATTCATTTACAGCTTTCTCCGCTGCTTTAATATCCTCATTAACTAATAATATAACATAGTTACCTTTTACAGTAAGTATAGCTTTTTCTAACTTTTCTTTTTGATCTGGTAAATATGCATTATTTTTTTCTGTATCAAGTACATCTTGTAAAACAGCTTTAACGGATTCAACCTTTCCTTCTTTAGCCTTTACAACAGCTGCTACATCCGCAGAGTTAATAACCATTGCTTTAATAATACCATAATCTTCAACATCATCTAAGTTTAATTTAGCTATATCAGTAGCCATTTGTTCATCGAATTCTTGAGGCATTTGCAGAGGTGCTTCTTCTCCAACCTTTGCTACTACATCTTTAGCAGTTAATCCTTCTTTTAATTCTACATTAGCACTTTTACTACCACAACCAACTAAAACAAAAGATACTAATAAAACACTTAAACTTTTAATAAGTTTCTTCATAGTTTTTCTCCTTTTCACATTATATTTGTGAGTCTTGTTACACAAATATTATACTATAATAATGCAAAATGAGAAAGCTATTACTTCTAAATTTATCTGTTTTTATATTCTTCAATTTTATTAGCAATATCTTCTAAATATTCTAATCTCTCATATTTAAATAAAAGTTCCTCTTCTATAGATTCCTTTTCTTTCATAAGTTCATTTAGAGCTCCATAATTTGAAGCATTTTTTGCCATTTTATCTTCTATCACAGTAAGTTCATTTTCTAAAGAATCTATAACAGAATAAATTTCTTCAAATTCCTTTTGTTCTTTAAAAGTAAATTTAGGTTTAGAAGAAACATTTTTATTTTCTTTTTGATTAGACTTCTTTTCCTTTACTTCAGTTTGAGATTTCTCAGGCTTTATCTCATATTCCTTATGTATTAAATAATCACTATAATTACCTACATATTGTTTAACTATTCCATTACCTTCATATGAAAAGATTTTATTACATAATCTATCTAAGAAATATCTATCATGTGATACTATAATTACTACCCCTAAGAACTCATCTAAAAAGTCTTCTAATATCTTAAGAGTTTCAATATCTAAATCATTTGTAGGCTCATCTAGAATAAGTACATTGGGAGATTCCATTAACACTCTTAGTAAATGTAACCTTCTTCTTTCTCCACCTGATAGTTTTTCAATTGGAGTATATTGAAGCGTACCATCAAAAAGGAATCTTTCAGCTAATTGAGATGCTGTTATATTGTACCCATCTTCAGTTGGTATATTTTCCCCACCTTCTTTTATATAATCTATAGCTCTTTGATTTAAATCCATATGAGTATTATCTTGTGAGAAAGCTCCTATACTTACAGTATCTCCAATTTCTATCTCTCCACTATCAGGTCTTAACGCACCAATTATCATATTTATTAAAGTAGTTTTTCCAGCACCATTTTTTCCTATTACACCTATTCTATCGTTTTTAGAAAAAATATAATTAAAATCTTTAATTAGAACTTTATTATCAAATGCTTTAGATATATTATTTATTTCTATTATCTTTTTACCTAATCTTCTTCCTATAAAAGGCATTTCTATATCAGTATTTACTGTTATATATTCAGTATTAACTAATTCATCAAATCTTTGGAGCCTTGCTTTTTGTTTAGTAGTCCTAGCCTTCGCACCTCTTCTTACCCATTTTAACTCTTTTAAAATAAGCTTTTGTCTTTTTTCTTCTTTAGCCGCTTCCACTTGTAATCTTTCAGCTTTTTTCTCTAGAAAGTCACTATAATTTCCATCATATAAATAAAGGTTTCCTCTATCTAGTTCTAGTATCTTATTTGTTACCCTATCTAAGAAGTACCTATCATGAGTAATCATTATTAAAGCGCCTTTTCTTGAATTTAAGTACTCCTCTAACCACTCTATTGACTCAGAATCAAGATGGTTAGTAGGCTCATCTAATACTAGTAGCTCACAAGGGGTTATTAATGAAGAAGCTAAAAATACTCTTTTTCTTTGACCTCCAGATAACTCTGACATTTTTTTATTAAAATCACTTATTCCAAGTTTAGTCAAAATAGTTTTAGCATCACTTTCTAAATCCCATAAATTCATAGTATCTATTTTACTTTGAAGTGCTATTAATTTATCATTAAGAGATACATCACTATTAACCTTTTCTAGTAACTCTTCATACTCCATTAAAAGTTTCATTTCAGGAGTATCTCCTCTAAATATCTGTTCTAATATAGTAGAATTATCATCATATTTTGTATCTTGTGCTAAATATTCTATTCTTATATTTTTCCCTTTTACTATCTTCCCATCAAAGAATTCATCTCTTCCTGTTAATATTTTAAGTAATGTTGATTTTCCTGCTCCATTTAAACCTATTAAACCAATTTTATCTCCATCATTTATATTCAATGTTACGTTGTTTAATAAGATTTTCTCACTATAAGTCTTAGTTATATTTTCTAATGTAATTAAATTCATACATATCTCCTTAACTATTTATCTATTAGTATATAACTATTGTAAATAAAAAAGTAAGCTTAGACAACTATAAAGTATCTAAGCTTATCATTTATTGTAGAGCTATTTTGCCCTTATATTTATTTTCTATTAATTTAAATACTGGTATACCTACTACAGTAACAACTACAAACTCACCAATTCCAACTTGTAGCATAGTTATTACCATTGGTAATTCAGAAACAACACTTATCATCCACCCTACTATAATACCATTAAAAATAGTTGGCCATAATGAACCGATAATTAAACTTAAGTTTTTTGATTTAATATATTTAGCTGTAAGTGATATTGCAGATACACTTAAAAATGTTGCTAGTGTTCCAAATACTATATCCATAATACCTAATCCACCTAGTATATTTGCTAAAAGACATCCGAAAGTTAATCCACCTATGTAAAAAGGATCTATAAACGCTAATAAGACTAAAATCTCTGATAATCTAAATTGTATTGGTCCATAGCTTATAGGTGCCAACACGATTGTAAGTGCTGCATAAATTGCTGCAACTAATGCTGCTTTGACTAATTTTTTAGTTACGTTTTCTCTCAATGTAATCTCCTCCAAAATATTATTTATACACTACTAAAAAAATAATAAAAAAAGTGCCTAAAATAGACACCTCCAAAATAAAAACATACGAAATAAAATTACGATAATAATAGATGTAAAAATAAAATAGAGAGCTCACATAAATGAACCCTCTACGAATAAAATCACACTTAATATAAATTGCAATTAATAACCGTAGTTTTGTTTATAGACAGGAGGCTTCCGAACTGTCTTATTTAATTTTCTATAATATTATATTGTATAAACTTTATGAAGTCAATATTTTATTTCATTTGTAAAAATTCCTCTAATTTAGATAACTCTTTTGACTTATTTATCCACCAATCTCTACTCCATACTCTATATAATTTGATATTTTTATCATTTAGTACTTTATTTAAATAGAGATCTTTTAATTTATAAGTTGAATCAATATTTATAATTTCAGAGTCTATTTCTAATGCTGCAATTGTATTTAGATTATTATCTTTTATTAATAATTTGATGTCAAATTTATCTATGCATACGTTCTTTTCGCTTATATATCCTAATCCTTCTAAGTATTTTTGTATTTCATTAATAATAATATTTTCACTTGAATTTTCAGAGATTAATGATTCATTTATATTTGATATATCTAAATTCGTATAACTTTTAAGATTTATAGAATCATCTATTTTATCTTCACAGAATATTATAATATTTTCACTTAATTTTTTTATTATTTCTAATGTTTGATTATCTAGTTTGTTCTTTTCACTTATATAAATTACTTTATTAAATCTTATATTGTTTTCACCTATATTCTTTAATTGTAACTCATCTACTTTGGAAATTATACATGGAAATAAACCTTCAATCATTTCTTTATTTGAAAAATCAAATTTCTCAATATTATTTTTTACCATTTGAAGTCTTTCTCTTAATTTATTGTCCCATTTATAATTTATAGATTTAGGTATTAAACTATTTCTAATTGTTATATCTTCATTTAATTCATTTAATATTTTTTCAAAATCATTATATTTATCTAAAGTATCAGCGGATTTCAATTCCTCTTCTTCAATTTCCAAATATAGTTTTAATTTAGGGATATTTATAATAATATCCTCCATATACTTTTTGTCTTCAGTATTATTATAAGCATAGCTTAATAATTCAATTTCAATTTCACTTAGAGCATTTATTAGATTTAACAGACTTCTTATCTCATAAGATAAATTAAATATCTTTCTATATAGTAATAAATCATCCTTTAAATCTTCGCCCTTGATAAGATCAGTCAATAAGCTATTAAATTCTTTCTTATTTAATATATCCTTCAAAAAGCTTAATTTATTGATATATGAATTCATATTATTTAAATTATCTTCATACTCTCTTGTGATATCAGCTTCAATGCTAGAGTATTTATTTATATTATTTTCATAATCTATATTATCTTTTCTTTTAGTAAATAAACTTAATAACTTATTTTTCTTTTGATGATTTAATAAATTATAATTATATTTTAAGTTAACTATATTAACTAAGTTCTTCAAATCTTCACTTTGCATCTTAGGGTTTACAGAGAAAGTTTCTATAAAGTCATCTGTATATTGAGTGTACTTTAAAGGCACTTTGAAATTCGCATCTTTATTTAACTCATCAATTTTATAAATTGCTAAATTTAACATTTCATAATTAATTGGTTCTTTAATGATTTTAAATTTATTATTATCGATAAATCTTCTATATTTTATATATTTTTTTATTATATCAGAATTAATAATTTTATTAACACAACTAGTTATTTCAAAGTAACTATATTTTTCAAAAGGCTTCTTTATTCTATATATACTATAATATTTATATAAGGAATCATACTTGCTTAATTTCTTTTTAGTTGTCTTGTATTTTTCTATTAGCGATAATGATTTATTCTTTTCTAATGTAAAGAACTTAATTAAATCTACTAATTGGTTACTCTTTTTATCAATACTTCTAGACAACACTTCTACTTTACTTATAATTGTTTTCCCAGTAGTTTCTGGTAAACTTAACAATTGTTCTTTTAAATTATTTTCAAAGTCAGTTGAACTATTTAAATAAATAGCTTTTTTATCTAAGTCTTTTATGAATTTTGTATCTGTAATTTTATTAATATAATCATCGTATAAAATTAATACTTGTTCTTCATTAAATGAAAGCTTATATAAAATTCCTTGGAAAATATTTATTAGGTATTCTTCACTACAATTGTTAATTATTAAATCTTTATCATCCTTCAAATATTCTATAATACTTTCAAATATATAATCAAAGCTTAATGTATTTAAAATATCTTCTTCTTTAACTAAATCACTTACCATTTATTAAATCCGCTGCTAATGTAAAGCAACTCCCCCCTGTTTTAATTTAAGTTAATAGTACTAATACAATATATTCATAAAAATGATAATTTATAACTAAATTTAAATTATTATTTTCATTTATTGTCTATAATACTAATAGCTTAAAAATAAGGAGTTGATCTTTTGAAGAAAATATATAAATTAATAGTATTATTTGTAGTATCATTTATGACAACATCCCTAATTATTGCTTTTTACTTCAAAGGTGCAATTTTAATAACATTTGATATTATTAAAGATTTAAAAGATTCAAATAAAAGTGTAGCAACCTTAAGTGAATTAACTGATTACTATTGTTCTACATCTATGGATGTAAGAGGATTAAAATATAAAGAAAGTTTATCTGAGGA
Source organism: Clostridium mucosae (assembly GCF_024622765.1). Taxonomy (NCBI): domain Bacteria; kingdom Bacillati; phylum Bacillota; class Clostridia; order Eubacteriales; family Clostridiaceae; genus Clostridium; species Clostridium mucosae. The sequence goes on from NZ_JANKAF010000001.1 coordinate 638,972, forward strand.
TGTGTTTTTAGACATATATAAATCTAATATTACTAATAAGCCTTCTCCTGTTATTATATACGTACATGGCGGTAGTTGGATATATGGCGATAATGGAATTCCAATAGGATTAGACCCTATAATAAATGCATTCAATAAAAGAGGATTTAGTATAATAAGTGTATCCTATGAATTATTAAAGGAAGATACCCCTATCTCAAACCCTGTAAGTGATGTAAAAGATGCCATAAGATGGGTATATAAAAACAAGGATGAATATAATTTTGACACTAATGACATTGGACTTCTTGGAATATCATCTGGGGCACATTTATCCTTACTATCTGCTTATACAAGTGATGATGAATTCATTGGAGATAAAGATTTAGCAAGTTATCCATCTAAAGTTAATTATCTAATTGATATATTTGGTCCTACAGAATTATCTACATTAGATTTTTCGGTGGCTGATAAAGAATTTAAGGATGAAATAGAAAGGTTAAAGGAAAAATCATTTTTAGGTGATATATATAGCCCAATCAATTATGTGGATGAGTCATCTCCAAGCACTTTAATAATACATAGCAAAAATGATGAATTAGTTCCATATACAAATTCTGTAGATTTATATAATAAGCTCAAAAATCAAGATGTTAATACAAAGCTACTTAGCTTAAATTCTGGTGGTCATAATTTTTATGGTTTTGAAAATAAAGAAATAGTAGCTCTAATTTTTGAAGTTTTTAAATTTCTTACAGAAAATACTTCATTATAAAAGGCCAGCATGTTATGCTAGCCTTTTTTTATCTTATTAAATTATAAATACAAATTATATATTCATAAAAGTATTTCATAATCTTTCTCATTCATTTGACATACTCATGTCTCTATATAATACTTTAATTTTAACACTTTATTAATTATTATAAGAAACTCCATATTTACTATAATAGTCTTCAATAGAATTTTTCATAGTATCATCTATATATACTTTACCGTTTACTTCTCTATTATATAAGTAATTCACAACTTCTTTCATCGTAACTATAGGATATGTAGTTATTCCAAAAACTTCTTTAATTTCTTCTTGTGCAGATTTTTCTGATTTCCCTTTTTCCATTCTATCTACTGATATAATAAGACCCTTTATATCAACATCTCCTTGAGATTTTAAAATAGGAGTAGTTTCATATATTGATGTCCCTGCAGTCATAACATCTTCAACAATAACAACTCTTTTTCCATCACTTAAAGATCCACCTAATAGAATTCCACCTTCACCATGATCCTTTACTTCTTTTCTATTAGAGCAATACTCAACATTTATATTATATAATTCACTTAAAGAAATTGCTGTGGTTACTGTAAGTGGGATTCCTTTATATGCAGGTCCAAATAAAACATCAAAATTATCTCCAAAATGCTTATTTATAGCTTTTGCATAAAATTCACCAAGCTTTTTTAATTGTTTTCCAGTAGTATAATTACCTGTGTTAATAAAGAACGGTGTCTTTCTTCCACTTTTAGTAACAAACTCTCCAAATTTTAATACATTACTTTCAACCATAAATTCAATAAACTCTTCTTTATATTTTTCCATAATAACCATTCCTTCCAATACAGATATTAAACTTATAATTTTTAAAAATATACGTTTTTATAATTTTATCATCTTTTTATACATAATCCTAATATTTTTTATAAAAAATTGTATATATTTAAATTTACTTGCTTTGTAATTACTAAAAATCAAATCATTTTAAATATGCTTCTTGATTCTTAAGAAATAAACTTAAGCCTTTATCAATAAAGTAACATGACTATTACTTTACAAAAATAAGAAAAGCATTAAATTTATCTTTAATGCTTTTCCACTTTGTGAATATCTTTTATTTTACGCCCTTGGCTTCTTTATTTAATTCATATAATCTCTGTCTTTCTGGTAGCGTAAGTTCAGTTGAACCTTCTCTTTTTTCAATAAGTTTTTGTAACTCTTGAAATTTTGCATCACCTAATTTAACTTTTATTACTTCTGCTTTCATGTTTTTTAATTCATTTCTTTCAGTAGTAGTTAACATATCACCATTATTTACTTTTTCTCTTAATTCATTTAATTTTTCTTTTTGTGATGCACTAAAATAACCTTCATTTTCTGGAGTCCAAAAGTCATCAAATTTTTCTTTACCTAAATCAACTATAGCATCGCTAGATACTCTAAAAGCATTTGATTTATTCTTTACGTCATCAGCTTGTACGTATTTCAAATTTGAGAAATTCATTACAGTAGCTGTTAAAATAAAAAACATAGCAAATTTTTTAATCATCTTTTGTACCTCCTTTTCAGATATTCACATTATTAGTATGTGAAAAATCTAAAATTTTAAATGAAGAAATTTTTACTATAATAAGTCTATTTCACTTTTTCTGCAAAAATCTTTATTTTTTTCATCCCAAATAGAACATTGAACTTCTCCTATATGACGTTTATTTAAAAAGAACATACATATACGAGATTGACCTATTCCTCCACCTATTGTATAAGGCAACTCTTTTTGCAAAATTCCTTTATGAAATTGCAATTTTTTTCTATCTTCACAATTACTTTTAATTAATTGACTTTCTAAAGCCTCTTCATCAACTCTTATTCCCATAGATGAAAGTTCATATGCCATATTTAAAACAGGATACCATACTAAAATATCTCCATTTAAAGTCCAATCATCATAATCTGGGCTTCTTCCATCATGCTTTATTCCAGAATTCAATAAATCCCCAATTTCCATTAAAAAAACTGCACCTTTATCCTTACAAATTTCATTTTCTCTTTCTTTCGGAGATAACTCTGGGTATAAATCTTCTAATTCTTGGGTTGTTATAAAATAGATATCTTCCGGTAGTTGAAAAGACATAGTTTGTAAATTCTCATTCACATATTTTTCTGTTTCTTTAAAAACATTATATATATCTTTTACAGTTTTCTTTAAGTATTCTTTATTCCTATCTGCTTTAAGAATTATTTTTTCCCAGTCCCATTGATCTACATAAATTGAATGAAGATTATCTAATTCTTCATCTCTTCTAATTGCATTCATATCGGTATATAATCCTGAATACGGCTGAAAGCCATACCTCTTTAAACTAAGTCTTTTCCACTTTGCTAAAGAATGTACTACTTCAACTTCCTTTTTATCTGCAAGCATATCAAAGGAAACAGGTCTTTCTATACCATTTAAATTGTCATTGATCCCTGTATTTGCTTCAACAAATAAAGGAGCTGAAACTCTAGTTAAGTTTAATTTATCTGATAGAGTCTTTTCAAAAAAATCTTTAATTGCTTTTATTTGGATTTCTGTTTTGATTAATGAATTTGTCATATAAATGCCCCCTATTTATAATAATTATTCTTTCAAATCTAAATACCCATTAACTGCGATTGCTGCTTCTATGCCTTCTCTTATTGCCCAAACTACCAAAGATTGACCTCTTCTAGCATCCCCACAAGTAAATACTTTTTCTTTATTAGTTATAAAACTTCCATAGTCAGCTTTAATGTTTCCCCTATTATCTGATTTCAAATTAAAGCCTCTTATTATATACTCTTCTGTTCCCACAAAACCCATTGCTAGTAATACAATATCTACATCAATCAGTTCTTCACTATTAGGTATTTCTTTAAAAGTAGTTTTACCCGTTTCATCTTTTATCCATTCAACTTTTATTGTAATAGCTGATTTAACATTACCTTCTTCATCACCTATAAATTCTTTTACACTAGTACAATATCTTCTAGGATCTTTTCCAAATAACTCTATAGATTCTTCTTGACCATAATCAACTTTAAGTGTTTTACTCCACTCTGGCCATGGATTATTACTCTGTCTATCTTTAGGAAGAGGATTAGTTATTTCTAATTGTATTACTGATTTACAACCTTGTCTTATAGCAGTAGCAACACAATCTGTTCCTGTATCGCCACCACCAATTATTAAAACATTTTTATTTTTACAAGAAATAAAAATGTCAGTATTTTTTTTATTTAATAAGCTTCTAGTATTTTCTTTTAAATAATTAACTGCAAATTCTATACCTTTAAAGTTTCTTCCAGGTACATTTAAATCTCTTGGCTTTGTAGCTCCAGTTGCTAAAACTACAGCATCGTAGTCTTTCAATACCTTTTCTATTAATTGACTATCTTTGCATATATCTGTGTTAGTAAAGAAATTAATCCCCTCATCTTTTAAGATAGCAACTCTCCTATTTACAACTTCTTTATCTAACTTCATATTAGGTATGCCATACATTAACAATCCACCAACTCTATCTTCTCTTTCGTATACATCTACGTAGTATCCTAATTTATTTAAAAGGTAACTACATGCAAGTCCTGATGGGCCTGATCCAATAACAGCAACTTTTTTGTGATTTCTATATTTAGGCTCTATTGCTTTAATTTTACCTTCTTTAAATGCTTTATCAATTATATATCTTTCATTTTCCTTTATACTTACAGCAGGAGAATTTATAGAAACTGTACAAGCTGATTCACATGGAGCTGGACAGACTCTTCCTGTAAACTCAGGAAATGGGTTTGTTTTTAATAGCCTTTGTAATGCTAAATCCCAGTTTTCTTTATATATTAAATCATTAAATTCTGGTATTAAGTTATTTAGAGGACATCCTGATGCCATTCCATTTATAAGGAGTCCTGATTGACAAAAAGGTATACCACAATCCATACATCTAGCACCTTGTTTTATTTGCTCACTTTCTGAAAGTAAGTTATGAAATTCTTTATAATGAGTTGTTCTTTCTTTTACAGAATCATTTATACCTACTTTTCTTTCAAACTCTAAAAATCCAGTTGGTTTTCCCATTATATTGCACTCCTTTCATAAAAGGCTGCTAATACAGCATCTTCATGATTTAATCCTTCTGCTTTCTTTTCATCTATTAAAGTAATAATCTTTTTGTAGTCATTTGGAACTACTTTTAAGAATTTATTACTTTCAATACTCCAATTTAATAATAATTGCGTTCCAAGATTAGAATCAGTAGCTTCAACATGTTCTTCTATTAAAGATTTTACCTTATCTATATCTGAATCATCTAATTTTTCAATTTCAACCATTTCTTTATTTAAATTGCTATTAAAATTGTTGTTTTTATTATATATATAAGCAATTCCACCACTCATTCCAGCTGCAAAGTTAATTCCACACTCCCCAAGTAGAACAACCGTTCCACCAGTCATATATTCACAACCATGAGCTCCAACACCTTCTACAACTGCTATAGCCCCAGAATTTCTAACACAAAATCTTTCTCCAGCAACTCCATTTATAAATGCTTTTCCTGAAGTAGCACCATATAATGCTACATTACCTATAATTATATTTTCTTCAGGCTTTATATTGCAGTCCTTAGGATTTTTTACTACTATCTTTCCACCTGATAAGCCTTTACCTAAATAATCATTACAATCGCCATTAACTTTAATTGTTATTCCTTTAGGTATAAAAGCACCAATACTTTGTCCACCTGCTCCAGTACAGTTTAGTATTACGGAATCATCTTTTAAAGTATTGTATCCATACTTCCTTGTAATTTCTGAACCAAGCAATGTTCCAAGTGTTCTATCAGTATTCATTATATCTATATCAAGATTTAAAGTATTTTCTCCATTGAAGTATTTCTCTATCATAGGAATTAATAGACTTCTATCTAAAGTTTTAGCAAGTTCTATTTTATGATTTTTATTGAATTTATTTTTTAAGCTCAGGAACTTCTTATCCTGAACAAAGATAGATGATAAATTTACTTTGCTCCTTTTATAGCCTTTGATATTTTCTTTTTGTTTTAATCTATCAAATCTACCTATCATTTCTTCAACAGTTCTAAAGCCCAATTTTGCCATATACTCTCTTAATTCTTCTGCAATAAAATACATAAAATTAATTACATATTCAGGTTTACCCTTGAATCTATTTCTAAGTTCTTTATTTTGAGTAGCAATACCTACAGGACAACTATCCAAATTACAAACTCTCATCATAACACAACCTAAAGAAATTAATGGAGCAGTGGCAAAGCCAAATTCTTCTGCACCTAATAATGCAGCTATAGCTACATCTCTTCCTGTCATAAGCTTACCATCAGTTTCTAATCTAACTCTATCTCTTAAACCATTTAAAATTAATGTTTGATGAGTTTCTGCAAGTCCTAATTCCCAAGGTAATCCTGCATTTTGAATTGAAGTCTTAGGTGAAGCACCAGTACCTCCATCATGTCCAGAAATTAATATCACATTTGCACCAGCTTTTGCAACTCCAGTTGCTACTGTACCAACGCCAGCCTCTGCAACAAGCTTTACAGATATATCTGCTCTATCATTAGCTTGTTTTAAATCATATATAAGTTGAGCTAAGTCTTCAATTGAATATATATCATGATGTGGAGGAGGCGATATAAGGCCAACACCTGTAGTAGCTCCTCTAGTTTTAGCTATCCAAGGATATACTTTATTACCTGGAAGTTGGCCACCTTCTCCAGGTTTTGCCCCTTGAGCCATCTTAATTTGTAATTCATTTGCATTAATTAAATATTCAGAAGTAACTCCAAATCTACCTGATGCAATTTGTTTTATTGAGGATTTTCTTGAATCACCATTTGCATCTTGTGTAAATCTATCACTATCTTCTCCACCTTCTCCAGTATTAGATTTTCCACCTATCCTATTCATTGCTATGGCTAAAGCTTCATGAGCTTCCTTAGAAATAGACCCATATGACATAGCTCCAGTTTTAAACCTCTTCACAATTGATTCTATAGACTCTACTTCGTCTATAGGTATTGGATTACTTAAAAATTTAAAATCCATTAAATTTCTTAATGTAAAAAATCTTTCATCACTATTTACTAGATTTGAATATTCTTTGAATGTTTCATAACTACCTGTCTTTGTAGCTTGTTGCAATTTATGAATAGTTAGTGGATTATATAAGTGTTCTTCTTTTCCAGAACGTAATTTATCTCTTCCTTTCGAATCCAAAACAAAGTCGAAATTCACATTACTTTTCCTAAATGCATTTTTATGCCTTATTAAAACTTCTTCTTGTATTTCCTTTAATGATATTCCTTCAATTCTACTAACAGTATTAGTAAAATACTTATTTATGACTTCACTGTTAATTCCAACAGCTTCAAAGATTTGTGCTCCTCTATAAGATTGAATAGTTGAAATACCCATTTTAGATATAATCTTAACTAATCCTTTTAGTATAGCTTTATTATATTTTTTAACTGATATCTCATAATCTTCTTTTAATAAGTTATCATCTTCTAATTGTTTTATAGATTCATAAGCTAAATAAGGATTTATAGCAGATGCTCCAAAGGATATGAGTGTTGCAAAATGATGTATTTCTCTAGGTTCAGCACTTTCAACTAAAATGTCAATTTTGCTTCTTAAACCTTTCTTAATAAGATAATTATGAACTGAAGAAAGTGCTAGTAATGAAGGAATTGGTATTAGTTTATTATTTAATCCTCTATCACTTAAAATTAAAATATTATAATCTTCATAACAAGCTTTTTCTACTTCTAAAGATAAGTTATATAGTGCCTTTTCTAAATCATACTCTCCACTTTCCTTACCATATAAAATACTGATTGTTTTAGTTTTAAAATCTTCATTATTTATATTCTTTATTTTTAACAAATCTTCATTTGATAATATTGGAGATGATAATTTAATTTGTTTACAGTTATCTTCTGAATCTTCTACTATATTTCCTTGTGAGCCTATATATACTGTAGTAGAAGTAATAACTTCTTCTCTTATAGCATCTATTGGAGGATTTGTTACTTGAGCAAATAACTGTTTAAAATAATTAAACAGCAATTGTGGTGAGTTTGATAAAACTGCAAGTGGTGTATCTATCCCCATTGAGCTTAAGGGTTCTTGTCCATTTTCACTCATAGGTAATATAGTATTTTTTAAGTCATCATAACTATAATCAAAAGCTTTCATTAAAACATGCCTATCATCCTTTGAAATTACAGTAGTATTATCTTGATAAACTTTAATTTTATCAAGAGTAATTATATTATTTTCTATCCAATTTAAATAAGGTAATCTTGAATAATACTTTTCTTTAAGTTCTGAATCGTTTAAAAGTTTTCTATTTTTAGTATCAACTAAAAGCATTTTCCCTGGTGTTAATCTACCTTTAGAAATTATTTCTTCATTTTTTATATCAAGTGCACCAACTTCTGAAGATAGTACTAACCTATTATCTTTAGTTATATAATATCTAGCAGGCCTTAATCCATTTCTATCTAAAGTTGCTCCCATTACATCTCCATCAGTAAATACTATAGCTGCTGGCCCATCCCATGGCTCCATCAAAGTTGCATTATATTCAAAAAATGCTCTTTCTTCTTTAGAAATAGATTGATTTTTATCCCATGGTTCTGGAATTAACATCATTATAGCCTCTTCAATACTTCTTCCATTCATAATCAAAAATTCTAGGGTATTATCTAGTATAGCTGAATCTGATCCTTCTGCTTTTATAATAGGTAGAACTTTATTTAAGTTTTCTTTGAGCACTTTTGATTTTAAATTACCTTCCCTAGCAAGTAAGCTATTGATATTTCCTCTAAGAGTATTAATTTCTCCATTATGAATTATATATCTATTAGGATGTGCTCTTTTCCAACTAGGAACAGTATTAGTACTATATCTTGAGTGAACCATTACAATTGAAGATTCAACTTTTGCACTAGATAAATCTTTATAAAAGTTTTTAAGTTGTCCAGCTAAAAGTAATCCCTTATAAACAATTGTTTTACATGAAAGAGATGAAATATAAGCATTTTCAGTTACTAATTCTTTTTCAAATCTTCTTCTTAATATATATAATTTTCTTTCAAATTCTTTAACATCTTTAATATAATAAGGTCTCTCTATTATAACTTGTTTAATACATGGCATTGATGAAATTGCAAAATCTCCAAGCTCTGCTGGATTTACTGGAACTTCTCTCCATGCTAATATTTTAAGACTTTCTTCATTGCAAAGTTTTTCAAATATATTTATACAATTTACTTTGTCAAATTCATCTACTGGTAAAAAGAACATTCCAACTGCATATTCTTCTTCATCTGGCAGTATAACTCCGAGTCTCTGGACTTCCTCTTTAAAAAATCTGTGAGGAATTTGAAATAATATGCCTGACCCATCTCCAGTTTTACCGTCAGCTCCTGTTCCACCTCTATGTTCTAAGTTAATTAAAATATTTAAAGCATCTTCTACTGCCGTATGAGTCTTTTTACCATCAATATTTACTACTGCACCTATTCCACATGCATCATGCTCAAAAGAGCTTCTATATAAGCCTATATCATTATGCATTTTTATCCTCCTTTCACTTTTCCTATATTTAAATTTAGTTTTATGGAGCTGCCGTAGGCAGCTCCTATTATGGTGAATTAGCAACCTAAATTTTATCTATTTTTCTAATAGAATTTTCTTTGAAAAGTCTATCATTTTTACTCCTAGGTCCATGCTATTTTTTTGAATATATCTAAAAGCTTCATTTTCAGTCATACCTTTTTGTTGCATAAGTATACCTTTGGCTTTTTCTATAACTTTTCGCTCATTTATTTTTGTTTCTAATACATTTACCTTTTCTTTTAGCTTTTTAACTTTTCGATTACTTTGATAAATCATATCTAATGAAGTTAATAATATTGAATTATTTATAGGGCTAGATACACAAAATATATCAGTTTCTTCTTGAACAATGGATTTATATGGTTCATTAACTACTGCAAGAAAACTACATACTTCACCGACATTATTATATATATCTATTAATGTCATATCTTTAAATTTATAACCACTAATAACTATAGATGGTGAAAGTTGCCTTATAGCACGTATAAGTTCATTTCCATAGGTGCATAATGCTAAAACATTATAACCACTTCCAATTAAAATAGTTTTTATCTTTTGTCCTATTTCTTCATTATTCACTGCAACTATTACATCTATTGCCATCTACATTGCTCCCTTACAAGTAAATTTAATATTGTTTCAAATAGTTATCTAGCTCCCATTTATGAACTTTACTTCTATAATCATCCCATTCATTCTTTTTAGCCTTTATATAATTATTAAATGTATGATCACCCAAAGTTTCTTTTACTAATTCACTTTCTTCCATATACTTAATTGCTTCTTCTAAGCTACCTGGTAAGCTATCAATTCCATCTAGATCTCTTTCTTCTAAAGTCATTTTGAATATATTTTTCTCTACTCTTTCAGGTGGAACTAAATTATTCTTTATACCATCAAGTCCAGCAGCTAAAAGGCAAGCTAGTACTAAATACGGATTTGCACTTGGATCTGGACATCTAAGCTCAATTCTAGTTCCATTTCCTCTTGAAGCAGGAACTCTTATTAAAGGACTTCTATTCTTTGCTGACCAAGCAATATAAACAGGAGCTTCATATCCAGGAACTAATCTTTTATATGAATTTACTAATGGATTAGTTATTGCAGATATACCTTTAATGTTCTTTATTAATCCTGCTATAAAACTATATGCTGTTTTACTTAATCCTAATTCATCATTTTCATCAACAAAAGCATTTTTCCCATCTTTATTTAATGACATATTAACATGCATTCCTGATCCATTTATTCCAAAGAAAGGTTTTGGCATAAAGGTAGCATGTACACCATGTCTTTGGGCAATTGTTTTTACTACTAACTTAAATGTCATGATATTGTCTGCAGTTGTAAGTGCATCTTCATATTTAAAATCTATTTCATTTTGACCAGCTGCAACTTCATGATGTGATGCCTCTATTTCAAATCCCATATCTTCTAAAACTAAGCTTATATCTCTTCTAACATTTTCACCTGAATCTAAAGGACTTAAATCGAAATATCCTGCATCATCTTGAGTTTTTAATTTTGGATTTCCATATTCATCAGTATCTAATAAGAAAAATTCACACTCAGGTCCAACATTCATAGAATATCCTAAATCAGCAGCTTCTTTTAAAACTTTCTTTAATATATTTCTTGGATCTCCTTCAAATGGTGTTCCGTCCGGTCTATATACATCGCATATTAATCTTGCAACTTTACCTTGTTGTGGTCTCCATGGAAAAATTACAAAACTATCTAAGTTTGGTCTTAAATACATATCTGATTCTTCTATTCTAACAAATCCAGATATAGAAGACCCATCAAACATAATTTCATTATTTAAAGCTTTTTCTAATTGCCTATCAGTAATTGCTACATTTTTAAGAGACCCAAATATATCAGTAAATTGCAATCTTATAAATTTAACCCCATTTTCTTCTACTAATTTTTTTATATCCTCTTTTGAATATTTTGCCATAAAGCATTCCCCCTTAAAATCTTTTATAAAAAAAAGCGCACAATAGAAAGACTTCTGTAAGACTTCTATTGAACGCCATTGTTCAAAGTTATTTTTTACCATTATATTATTATTTTTTCAATTTTGCAACTATTTTTATGAAAATTATTTGGATTTTTTTAATTTTTCATAATAATCATTCATTATCTATATAATTTCTTTAACATTATAGTAAAATATGTTATGAAATTCTTTGAACAAAACTCTTTATTCTTTTCACTGCTTCTATTAAATCTTCAGTTGAAGAGGCGTAACATGCTCTGATAAAACCTTCTCCACATTCGCCAAAAGCATTACCTGGTACAGCAAGAACCTTTTCTTCCATCAATAGCTTTTCACAAAATTCATCTGAGCTCATTCCAGTTGACTTAATACAAGGAAAGACATATAAAGCTCCCATTGGTTCAAAACATTCCAGTCCCATTTTCCTAAATCCTTCAACAAGGATTCGTCTTCTTCTATTATATTCTCTAGCCATTTCTCTTACACTATCATCACCGTTTTTTAGAGCTTCAATTGCAGCATATTGTGCAGTTGTTGGAGAACACATTATTGCATATTGATGTATCTTTTTTAAAGCTTCAATTAATACTTTATGCCCACAAACATATCCTAATCTCCATCCAGTCATTGCATAAGCTTTTGAGAATCCATTTATAACTAAAGTTTTATCTCTTACTTCACTAAAACTAGCAATTGAAAAATGATCTTTATCATAAGATAATTCAGCATAAATTTCATCAGATAAAATTATAATATCCTTGTCCTTTAAAACATCAACAATTTCTTTTAACTCTTCTTTTGTCATAATAGCGCCAGTTGGATTATTAGGAAATGGAATTATTACAACCTTTGTTTTAGGAGTAATAGCATCTTTTAAAAGCTTAGCTGTAAGTTTAAATTCATCTTCTGCCCTTAAGTTTATTATTTTAGGAGTAGCTCCACAAAATGTTGCACATCCTTTATAAGCAACAAAGCTAGGCTCTGGAATTATAACTTCATCTCCTGGCCCAACAAGAGCTCTCAATGCTAAATCTATTCCTTCACTTCCACCAACTGTTACTAATATCTCATCTGTTGCATTATATTTTAAATTAAATCTTCTATTTAAATACTTTGATATTTCTTCTCTTAACTCAACAAACCCAGAATTAGATGAGTAATGAGTTTGTCCTTTTTCTAATGAATAAATTCCTGCTTCTATAACATTCCAAGGAGTAACAAAATCAGGTTCACCTACTCCTAATGATATAACATCATCCATTTCATTTATTAAATCAAAATATTTTCTTATGCCTGAGGGAGGCATATTCCTAACATTATCTAATATCATATTTTCTAAAATCATATAAAAATAGCCTCCCTATCTTCTGTTTTTCTTTCTTTGAATATAGTTCCATGATCTTTATATTTTTTTAATACAAAGTGTGTAGCAGTACCTGTTACATATTCTTGAACTGCAAGTTTTTCTGAAACAAATAAAGCCACTTCTTTCATTGTTTTACCTTCTACAATTACAGTTAAATCAAAACCACCTGAAGACATTAAGTAACAAGCCTTAACTTGTTTAAATTTATATATTCTTTCTGCTACTTTATCAAATCCCACACCTCTTTGTGGAGTAATTTTTACTTCAATTAAAGCTGTTACTGTTTCCTTACCTGTATTTTCCCAATTAATAAGAGTTGTGTATCCTGCAATTATGTTTTTTTCTTCATAATCCATTATAACTTTTCTAACTTCTTCAACAGTTTTACCAGTCATTAAAGCAATTTCTTCATCACTGTACCTACTATTTTTTTCTAAGACTTCTAAAATTTCATCCATTTTAACTACCTCCATATAAAAAAATAAACCCTCCATCCCTAAAACAAGGGACGAAGGATATAGCTTCCGCGGTACCACCCTAATAAGTAAAATTTAATTTACTCACTCAACTTGAATATATAAAATATTCAATTCTCTATAACGTGAGAACAACGTCAATACCTAATTAAGAATTTGTATTCTTATTTTTCAATACGAGATTCAAAGGCTGCTTCATTTAACATATCATACTAAACTTTCACCATTCTTTAGCTCTCTTTAATGCTTAGTTAAACTACTCTTCCTTATCATTATCTTTCTTATATGTTTTTTATTATTATAATAATAAAAGTAAAATAATTCAATACATTTTATCATTAAATACTATATAATTTTATTAATTACCTAATTCTCAAATTTTTATTTTCATTATCATTAGAAAAAATAAGTGAAAATAAAATACTACATAATAGAATTATTAATATTATTAAAATTGATATAGATACAGATATCTCTATATTAAAATATAAAACTAGCAATTTTATTCCAGTAAACATTAATATAAGAGCTACCCCATATTTCATAAATTTAAACATACTATTTAATCTATTAAGTATATAATACATACTTCTCAAACATATTATAGCAAAAATATTAGATGTATAAACTATAAATGGATCTTGAGTTATCGAAAAAATAGCTGGTATCGAATCTAAAGCAAATAATACATCTGAACTTTCTATTATTATTAAAATTATAAATAAAGGAGTTGCATAAAGCTTTCTATTTATTCTTATAAAGAAATTATGACCTGCTAATTTGTCATGTACAGGCATAATTTTTTTAAATATCTTAATAACTGGATTTTTATTAAAATCTATATTATTATCATCATGAAATATCATTTTAAGACCGCTAAACATTAAAATTATTCCAAATATATATACTATAAAATGAAATTTATTTATAATTCCTATACCAAGTAATATAAAAATGAGCCTCAATATCATTGCCCCAATTATTCCATACTTTAGTACTCTTTCTTGATACTCTAATGAGATGTTAAAAGTCGAAAAGACCATTAAAAATAGAAATAAATTATCTAAGCTAAGAGACATTTCTATTATATAGCCACCTAAAAACTCTATAGCAGGTTTAGCTCCCATTGAAAAATATATGTATATATTAAATAGTATGGCTAGTCCAATCCAAAATATTAAATTGAAAAAAGATTTTTTTACCCTCATATAATCTCCACTTTCTAAATCATTATTCTTGGTATTATATGAAAATAAATTTAAATTTATTTCAATAAAATAAAAAAGAAGTTATGTGCAAATACATAACTTCTTTGACATTAATATTTCTAATTATTCAACTTCTCCAATAAGAGAAAATGGTTGTGCTCTAACTATCTTAACATTTACTAAATCTCCAGCCTTAACATTTTCACCTGAGAAGTTAACTAACTTTCCATTTCTTGTTCTTCCAGTTAACTTAGTTTCATCATTCTTACTAGGGCCTTCAACTAATACCTCTACTGTTTTCCCTTCATAAACCTTATTACTCTTTATAACACCTTCATTAACAACTTTAATAAGTCTATCAAATCTATTATGTTTATCAGCATCTGGTACTTGATTTAACATCATATCAGCAGGTGTATTATTTCTTCTTGAATATATAAATGTAAACGCTGAATCATATCCAACTCTTTCAACTAAATCTAATGTATCTAAGAAATCTTCTTCTGTTTCTCCTGGGAAACCAACGATAATATCAGTTGTTAATGATACATCAGGTATTTCTCTCTTTATCATATCTATTAATTCTAAATAGTATTCTTTAGTATAATGTCTATTCATCTTCTTAAGAATTCTATCAGAACCACTTTGTACTGGTAAGTGAATTTGTTCACATAACTTATCACATTCTTTTATTGCTAAAATAACATCTTTATTTAAATCCTTAGGATGAGATGTCATAAATCTAACTCTTTCTAATCCATCAACTTCATTAATTTTTCTTAAAAGCTTAGCAAAGTCTATGTCTTCTTCTAGCCCTTTTCCGTAAGAATTAACATTTTGGCCTAAAAGAGTTATTTCTTTATATCCTTTTGATACTAAATCTTTTATTTCATTTATTATATCTTCAGATTTTCTACTTCTTTCTCTTCCTCTAACATAAGGAACTACACAATAAGTGCAGAAATTGTTACAACCATACATTATAGTAACAAATGCTTTTACATCACTTTCTCTATCTATTGGAAGGCCTTCCACTATTTCAGATTCTTTATTAAATATTTCTTTAACTTGAACACCTTCTGTTCTAACTCTGTTTAAATATTCTGGGAATTTATATGCATTATGTGTCCCGAATATTATGTTAACATGAGGGAACTTTTGAAGTATTTTATCTGCCATTCCTTCTTGTTGCATCATACAACCACATACTGCAACTATTAAATCTGGATTTTTCTTTTTTAAGTGCTTTAATTCTCCTAAATTACCAAAAACCTTATTTTCTGCATTTTCTCTTACGCAGCAAGTATTATATATTATTATGCCAGCTTCCTCTATTGATTCAGTTTTAGTGTATCCTACACTTTTAAGCATACCTGATAGCTTTTCCGAATCTTCTTCATTCATTTGGCATCCCCATGTCTCTATGTAATATTTTAATTCTTTAATTTCTTCTTTCATAAGTATTCTCCTTTTTAGAAATATATTTTCCCCAATAACATTATAATAAATATTTAATTATTTTTAAATAGCTAAATATTTATTATTATTAAATATTTATTCACTATATTTTAATTTATTTTTTAATAATAATTTTAAAAATAATAAGCATTAAGTATATCCATTTTATCTCATATTAATATAATATATAAAACATATTTAATCGTAGGAGGATTATTAATATTTATGGATGAATTACAAAATAATCAAAAACCTCATCCGCAATTATCTTTAGCTCTTGATGAAATAAGAAAAGCTGTTCAAGGCGAAAGAGAAGATGAGTTGTTTTATGACTTTTTAATTAGTTTAGCTCCTACAAAAGAAGAGAAAGAAATAATTGAGTCAATTAGAAATGATGAACGTAAGCATAATCAACTTTTCAGAAAAATTTATAAAGACTTTACTGGTAATGAAATTAATACGATGAATGAAGAAAACTTAAAAAAACCATCATTTTTTATAGATGGAATAAGAACAGCTTTGTTTGGTGAATTAAAAGCTGTAGATAAATATAAAGCAATTAGAAGAGCACTTCCAATTGGAGCATATAAAGATATGTTATTTGATATTATTATGGATGAATTAAAACATGCTTCAAAATATAACTATTTATTTTCATTAAATAATACTAATAAGTCATCAAAAAGTAGGGATTCTCTTCAACAGGATACATCTAAATTTACTCCAGACGACTGGGTTAAATATATTACCCCATTAGTTGATCGTGCTTTAATGGAATCAAAAGAAGGTATAAATCCTGAACATTTATATCAAGAATTTATCTTATCAGGTGTACTTGTTGGTTTGGGAAAAGCGCCTGAAGAAGCTATTAATCAAGTTGAAAAATGGGAAAAAACAGGAGAGTCTACACTATTAGCTAAGAGTAAAATGTCAAGATTTTATTAATTAATTTATTAATAGTATATTATGAATCTTTAAGACAAAAATAAAAACTGGATTATTAGCTTATATAATGATCCAGTTTTTATTTATTGATATCATTCTCTTTCCCAAATAACTATTTTATATTTTTCCTTAAATCCTATCCATTTATATAAATTTATAGCATTTATGTTATTACAATCTACTCTAATAGCTAAATCTTTAATCCCTGACTTTTTAGCATATAAGATTATTTCATGCAATAATAATTTTCCTAAACCAATCCCTCTAAAGTCATTAACTATACCAAAATTAACTATTGTAAACATTTCTCTATTAAATATTATTTGACCATACCCAATATATGAGTTATTAATCATTCCAAATATACATAAGTCTTTTAGAAAATAGTCTTGTGTCATATCGTTATATATATCTTCTACAGTTAATGGTCTTCTATTCCATTCGCCAAATATTTCATTTTGAATATTACACCTTAGCTCCTCATCTTTTCCTACTAGTAATTTTCTTGTGGAAAATAAGGTGCTAGAATTAATATTCTTCTTCCAGTTTAATTTCTTGGTCATTTTATTATAGACTTCATAAATTCTCTCAGTATTATTATAGTCCTCTATATTCATTTCCATTAATGAAGTATATTTAAATTTTTTAAACCCTAATTTTTCTAAAATAACTGAGTTTTCTATATTATCTATTGCTTCATAAGAAAGTGTATTATTATCAAAATAAGATAATGTAGATTTGTTTATTAGATTTATATAATTTGAATCTATATATAATGCCCAAATTCTAATATATTTATCTATTGGTGTTTCGTACCATATATATCCGATATCAGTATTATTCAATTTTATAATTCTCATAAATTTTCTATATAAAAATTTTATTAAGAAATTTTGATTATTATAGCACTTAAAGAAATCTTTATCATAATTTTCATGTTGCATACTTTTAGAATAAAGTCCTTTAAAAGATTCCATATTATTTAATGTCAATTTCTCTAACATTATTGTAAACCCCTTTTATTCTCTATATAAATTAGTATACTTCTTCCATAATATTCTGGTCAAGATAATAAATATTAAAATCTAAAAGACACACATAAAATTATATGTGTGTCTTAATATATATATTACTTATTCAGCATCCTTTATACTTAATGCTATTTTTTTATTTTCTGCGTCTACTGAAAGAATTATTGCTTTTACTTCGTCTCCAATTTTTAAAACATCTCCAGGATTATTGATTCTATCATGAGTTATTTTAGAAATATGAACTAATCCATCTACTCCTGGTTCTAATTCAACAAAAGCACCAAAATCACTAATTCTTACTACTTTTCCTAGAACTGCAGAACCTTCTGGATATTTTTCTTCTATATTGCTCCATGGTTCTGGAGTTAATGCTTTTATGCTAAGAGAAAGTCTATTATTTTCTCTATCTGCTTCTATTATCTTAACATCAACTATTTGTCCTTTTTTAAGAACACTTTCTGCTGACTTTACATGACTCCATGATATTTGAGATAAATGTATTAATCCATCTACTCCATTTATATCTGCAAATGCTCCAAAGTTTGTAAATCTCTTAATTTCAGCTTTTACAACATCACCAACATTTATATTTTCCCATGCAGCATCTTCTTTTACCTTTTTCTCTTCTTCTAATATAACTCTTCTTGATGCAACTATCTTTGAAGGATTTTCTAATGAAAAGTCTATTAGTCTTACTTCTAATTCTTGGCCTATTAAATTACTTCTATCGTTTGAAAATCTTATATCAACTTGAGATGCTGGTATAAATATTCTAACACCCTTATAATATCCTATTACACCTTTTTCTTTTGCGTCTTTTATTACAACTGAAAATACTTCTTTATTATTAAATAAGTTCTCAAGTTCACTTAATGTAGCTTTCTTTTCATATTCTAATCTTGAAAGTACCACATTACCATCTTCATTTTTAAGCTTTATAACCTTTGCTGTTATTTCATCTCCAACTTTTACTGAAGAAAGATATGATTCTAAATTTGCTTCAGAAGTAAGTTCTTTAAATGGAATAACTCCATCTGATTTATATCCAATAAGAGAAATAACTAGTTCTTCTCTTCCAATGGATAAAATTTCACCTTTTATTTCGTCTCCAATTCTAAATCTTCTATCCATTTCTTCCATTAGCTTTAATTGATCTTCCATATTAATCTTTCCCTCCATAATATCAATTACTTCTTTTATTATCCAGTCAGGAGTAGATGCACCAGCAGTAACCCCAACAACTTTACCCTTATTTTCTTCTATAAACTCTTTAGTAAGTTCTTTAGCATTTTCAACATGAATTGTATTTGGACAATTAGATTTTGCTATTTGATAAAGTTTAGTCGTATTAGAACTATTTCTTCCTCCAATTACAATCATAGTATCTACATTTTGAGATAATTCATTAGCACTTTTTTGTCTTACTTCTGTAGCAGAACAAATTGTGTTAAATGCTAATAATTCCTTAGAATTAGAAGATAAATTGTTTAATGTTTTTTTCCATGTTTCTTCCTTTTCAGTAGTTTGTGATACAACACAAATCTTTTTAGGAAGTTCTTCTTCGAAACTACCATCTTTTGTTATTATAGCACTATCATTACACCATCCATTTATTCCAATAACCTCTGGATGCTTGTCATCGCCTAATATAACAATATTATATCCTAAATCTGAATATTTATTAACCTTCTTATGAATATTAGTTACATATGGACATGTTGCGTTTACTACTACTAGACCTTTTTCTTCTAAAGTATTTACAACTTGTTTTGTTACTCCATGAGATCTAATTACTATTACATCTCCCTTTTCTAACTTGTCAATTTCACTAAAGTCAATTGAATATATATCATTTTTTTCTAAATATCTAACTACATCATTATTATGTATTAATGGCCCTAATGTATATATCTTTTTATCATATTGTTTTTTTACTTTAAGTGCTTCTTCTACGGCTCTTTGTACTCCAAAGCAAAATCCAGCACTTTCAGCTAATACCACTTTACTCATATTAATTCTCCTAAGTTTAATTACATATTATATTTTAAGTATATTATAATTTTAAATGTTTAGACTATAATATTTTTATTAAATATTATTTTTTATATTTACGCATATTTTTTCTGTTACTTCTGAAATTGATAATCCTGTTGTATCAATTTCAATAGCATCATCTGCTTTTCTTAAAGGATCAACTTCTCTATTACTATCCATATAATCTCTTTTTATTATATCTTCAAGTATATTTGAGTAATCAACAGTTAAACCTCTATCTTTTAATTCTTTATATCTTCTTTCTGCTCTAGCTTCTGGTGTTGCAGTTAAAAAGAATTTAAATTTAGAATCTTTTAGTACCACTGTACCAATATCTCTCCCATCCATTATAACATCAAATTTATTTGACATATCTCTTTGTAATTTAACTAATCTTGATCTTACCTCTTGGATAGACGCATATTTAGATACTATTGCACTTATTTCTGGCATTGTTATTTGTTCTTGAACATTAACTCCATTTAAAATCAAATCATCATTTTCAAATTTCATTTCAAGTGTATCAATTAAATCACATAAACCTTCAATATCTGTATCTTTTATATTATTTTCTCTTGCAACTAAAGCTACAGCTCTATACATCGCTCCTGTATTTATGTACATTAAGTTAAATTCTTTGGCAACTAATTTAGCGATTGTACTTTTTCCAGCTCCTGCTGGTCCATCTATAGCAACTGATATTCTCAAAATAATATTCCACCTTTCGTATTTGAAAAACATTTTCATATAAATTATATTATTATTATCTATTTTTAACAAGTAATTTTATATATTGCTTCCAGCTAAAAATCCTGTTGATAATGCAATTTGAACATTATATCCTCCAGTAAAAGCATCAACATCTATAACTTCCCCTGCAAATGATAAATTAGATATTATCTTAGATCTCATAGTAGAAGGATCAATTTCCAAAGTATCTACTCCACCCGATGTTACTATTGCTTCTTCTATAGGTCTGAGCCCCTTTATTTTCAATTTGATTTCCTTTATTAAATTCACAAGATTTCTTCTTTCTTCTTTTGTTATTTCATTTACTTTCTTATTTTCTGGTATTTTAGAAAGTCCAATAATAATTGGTATAAGTTTTTTAGGAAGTAATTCATCTAGCGAATTTCTAAAATCTTTATTAATAAATTTTTTAAAATCCTTTTGAATCCTCTTATCTAGCTCTTCATTTGATAAAGCAGGCTTTAAATCTAAATTAATATTGTAATTACCTTGATTTTTTATGTATCTTGATTCTTTAAGAACAAGAGGTCCTGATACTCCGTAGCTTGTAAATAGCATTTCTCCTTGATCTTTATATAAAGGTTTTTTTACATTTTCATCAAAAATTGATATTTCTATATTTTTAAGAGTTAATCCTGTTAACTCCTTAACCCAGCCATTTGTTAACTCTATTGGAACCAATGATGGTTTTAATTCTGTTATATTATGGCCTAGCTTTCTTGAAAATCTTAATCCATCTCCTTTAGAACCTGTTAATGGATAAGAAACGCCACCTGTTGCAATAATAAAATAATCAGCTTTTATAAAATACTCATTATTTACTTTTACAGATACTATTTTACCTTCTTTTAAAATTATATCAGTGACTTTACTATTCAATTTTACTTCAACATTATTTTTAAGAAGTTCATTTGATAAACCTTTTATTATATCAGATGATTTATCTGAAAATGGAAAAACGCGACCTCCACGTTCTGCTTTTAATTTTATTCCTTGAGATTCAAAAAAATTAATTGTATCTTCATTTGTATATGTATATAATGCACTATATAAAAAATGAGGATTACCTGGTATATAATCAAAGAATTCTGATATATCCTTAATATTTGTAACATTACATCTTCCTTTACCTGTAATGAATAACTTTTTACCCAACTTTTCGTTACCTTCTAATAAGATAACATTATTATTTTTAGATGCTGTTATAGCTGCCATCATTCCTGCTGGTCCTGCTCCTATAACTATTACTTTTTTCATTATAATCCTCCTAATGCATTATTTTGTCATAATAAATATATCATCTTAACATCTTTAATTCAATATAACAAGTAATTAAAAAGTGCTAAGAAATGTTTAATAAACATAACTTAACACTTTTATTATTAATCGTCTCCAACATTTCTATTGTTATAAGAATATACATTATAATCCTTCCAAATTAACTCAAGGTTGTTAAATGTATCTGTAATACTTTGCTTTTCCCTCATACCTACAGCAATTATTAATGCATTAATTACAGATAAAGGTGCTACAAGTGAATCAACAAATGATGCCATATTACTTTGAGCTATTAATGCATAATCAGCTTTAGAAGCTAATGGAGATAAAAGACTATCTGTAATTGCTACAACATCCGCCCCTCTATCTTGTGCAAATGCAAGCGCATCTATAGTTCTAGAAGCATATCTAGGAAAACCTATTCCTATTACCAAGTCTCCTTCTTCCACATTAATCATTTGTTCAAATATATCAGAAATTCCATAGCCCACTGTCTTAACATTTTGCAAAATAATATTTAAGTAAAAACCTAAAAACTCAGCTAAAGCTGTTGAACTTCTAAGCCCTATAATATATATTCTCTTAGCTTCAAATATCTTATTAACAACTTCTTCAAATGTGTTATAATTTATCTTTTCAAGAGTTGCTCTTATATTTTCCATATCTGCTTTAAGTACGCCTTTAAGAGCATATCCCTCACTAACATAATCATTAGAAAGTTCCAATCTTTGAACTGTTGTCAGTTTATTCTTTATTAATTCTTGTAATGCTTTTTGAAGCTTAGGATAGCCAGAAAAACCTAATTCATTAGCAAATCTAACTACTGTTGACTCTGAAACCCCAACAGAGACCCCTAATTTTGCTGCAGTCATAAATGCAGCCTTATCATAATTTTTTAAGATATATTCTGCAATTAACTTTTGGCCTTTACTTAACCTTGGGAACCTCGCTTGTATTAATCGCATCAAATCTTTTGAGTTTTCATTAAGATTATTATCCATCTGTATCCCTTCTTTTCGTTAAACTTAACAACTTTTACTTATAAATTTATATTTATATATTATCATTTTTTGAATAATTCATCAATAATTATTTCATTTTATTATATATTCATTATAAAAACTTATAACAAATTGTAAAGTTGTCAATTTTATTTTTTCTCTATAACTACAAGTAAAGGCGAGATATTTTCTCTGTTTAGGTATGATTGAACCATAACTCCAAACTTATTTTTAGGTAAATTTTTTAAATACTCTAAAATGCAAGTTTCTTCTATTTTACCTTCATAATGACCTCTATATATACATATAGTCATTATTCCACCACTATTTAAAATATTAAGACCTTCTTTAATACTCTCTAAGGAAGTATTATGCAACGTAGTAATTTCTTTGTCTCCTCCTGGTAAAAATCCTAAATTATACATTATGCAATCAACATTTTCATCAATGTATTTTTTTAATAAGTGATGAGAATCATTTATAATTTCTACATTCTCAATTTCTTTTAATTTATAGTTATCACAAGCTTGCTTTTGGATATCAAATGAATAAACTTTTTCGAATATGCTAGATAAAAAATCTGTATCATGTCCGTTACCTAATGTTGCATCTATAGCTACTCTTTTACTTAATACAAAATCTTTTATTATGTAATGTGATAAATCACTAATATTTCCTACGTATCTGTACATATTTCCCCCTATAATGAATTTATATAATTTAATTCTTCTTTAGTTAAATTTCTCCACTCACCTCTTTTTAAATAACCTAATTTTATATCTCCAATAGCTACTCTTTTTAGTGTTATAACTTCATGACCTAATGCTGAACACATTTTTCTTATTTGTCTATTTTTCCCTTCATGAATTATAATTTCAACTAAAGAATTAATTGTATTAGTTTTTTTATCTTTTTCCGTGTCAATTAGTCTAATTTCTGCATCAGCGGTTATGTATCCACCTATATCAATTCCATTTTCAAACTTTTTAATTTCATCATCAGAAAACATACCTTTGCATAAGGCAATGTATTTCTTTTCAACTTCAACTCTTGGATGTATTATTTTATTATATATATCACCATCATTAGTTAATAAAATTAATCCTGAACTATCATAATCTAATCTTCCGATAGGATATATTCTTTCATTAACTTTTACTAAATCTAATATAGTTTTTCTACCTTTTTCATCTTTTACAGAAGTAATATACCCTTCAGGCTTATTTAACATTATGTATAGTTTATTTTCTTCAGGAAGTATTCGTTTCCCGTTATAAAATACTTTATCTTTAGAAGGATCAATTTTTACTCCTAACTCATTTATAATCTTATCATTTATTTTTACCTTACCACTTAATATGATTTCTTCACATTTTCTTCTTGATGCTACACCGCATCTTGCCATATATTTTTGTAATCTTTCTTCCATTATTAATCACTCCGTTTTTTTAATAAACACCTAATATAGTACTCTAGTATAAAGTTTTATGCAATAAATTTGTTTATATATAAAAATAGAGTATATTTAATTAAAAACTAAACATACTCTATTTAAAATTATTCTAAACTTTTAAGTAATTCATCTAGATTTTTTTTTAAATCAATAGCTTTTTCCTTTGAAATATTAATATTACACATCATCTTACTTGGAATATCTTTTGCTTTTTCTTGAAGACTAGAACCTTTTTCAGTTAATTCAGCTATTACAACCCTATCATCATTTTCATCTCTATATCTAGTTATAAGCTCCATTCCTTCCAACTTTTTTAGTAATGGTGTTAAGGTGCCAGAATCTAAATGTAGCCTATTACCAAGATGTTTTACAGTTGCTTTTCTTTCTTCCCACAATACAAGCATAACTATATATTGAGTATATGTAAGATTAAATTCATCTAATATTGGTTTATACAGTTTTATTATCTCCCGTGATACAGCATAAAGAGAAAAGCATATTTGATTATCTAACTTTAGATTATTATAATCATTCATTGTTATTCACCTACAATATAAATATCAAATTCAATTTTATTAAATTAAATTGATTTTACATTTTTAAAGCTTTTATGTCAATATCTATTATATAGATGTTTTATTTTATTGTAAATTGAAAAAGTAACTTCCGTTTTTTTACTTAAACAGAAGTTAGTCTTGCAAAGTATCTGATATAATTAATTTGATATTTGTCCTTAGCATATTAGGAGGATTAATTATGTCAAACAGAGATTTATGCAAGG